>JAFTBU010000048.1 GCA_017455065.1 Bacteroidales bacterium | reverse complement strand
TCTACCAGGTGCTTTCGGCAGAGGTCGGAACAAAGCATGGATTGAACGTGAGCGGCCTTGTGCTGGATGAAGTCCATGCTCAGCCCAACCGAAAGCTCTATGACGTGCTGACCAAGGGCTCCGGCGACGCCCGCGAACAGCCGCTGTATTTCCTGATCACCACAGCCGGAACGGACAGGGAGAGCATCTGCTACGAGCTGCACCAGAAGGCAAAGGACATCCTTGCCGGGCGCAAGATCGACCCGACATTCTATCCTGTGGTCTACGGTCTGGATGACGATGATGACTGGAATGACGAGAAGAACTGGTACAAAGCTAATCCCAGCCTCGGACAGACCATCACCATCGAGCGAGTGAGGGACATGTACCGGGAAGCCCTGGACAATCCCGCCGAGGAGAACGTGTTCAAGCAGCTCCGTTTGAATATGTGGGTGTCCAGCCTGACGCGCTTCATTCCCGAATACATCTACGATCTGGGCAAAGACCCTATCGACCTCCGCTCCCTGGAAGGCCGGGACTGCTATGGCGGCCTGGACCTTTCCAGCACGGGCGATATCACAGCCTTCGTGCTCATGTTCCCACCGAGGGACGAGACAGAGAAATACATCATGCTCCCGTTCTTCTGGGTCCCGGAAGATACCATTCCAATCCGTGTCCGCAGAGCGTCTGTCCCCTATGATGTCTGGCATCAGCAGGGCTACCTTCTGGCGACTGAGGGTAACGTCATCCACTACGGCTTCATCGAACAGTTCATCCATAACCTGGGTGAGAAGTACCATATCCTGGAGATCGCCTTCGACCGCTGGGGAGCGACGCAGATGACCCAGGACTTGGAGGGCATGGGCTTTACCGTGGTTCCCTTCGGACAGGGCTATGCCAGCATGTCGCCGCCGACCAAGGAGTTCTACAAGCTCCTGATGGAAGGACGCATTCAGCATGGCGGAAATCCCGTGATGCGCTGGATGGCTGGTAATGTCGTGGTGGATACAGACCCGGCGGGCAACATCAAATGCACCAAGGCGCGATCCCCTGAAAAGATCGACGGCATTGTGGCAGCGATCATGGCGTTGGACCGCTGTATCCGGCATGAGGGCGATATCGTCGGCAGTGTGTACGATGACCCCGACCACGATCTGATTGTTTTCTGACCTTTACTTTTATGCTCTGTTTTCACTGGATTCAGAGCGAGAAAGTAAAGGTCTTTCACATGAAAGGTAAAGGTGACAGCCCCATGAAGCGAGCGAATTACCTGAAAGCCTTTCTTCCTTGGCAGTCGGAGTTCGACCATCGCTTCGCCTGCTGGGCGTGCAACCACCGGGGCTGGTCGAAGATGAAGAAATACAACAGGCGGCTGGCAAAACGGAGGGAGCGCCGATACTGGAGGAAGGAGGCTATGTCCTATGCAGATGACGATGGCGGAGAAGCGGGATCTCCTGGAGAGGATCAGGGAGCTTGCCCTGCATGACATCCTCAATAAGGAAGACCGCGACGACATCTTCCGTGTGTGCATGGTGGCATGCGACCGGGAGCT
>JAFTBU010000047.1 GCA_017455065.1 Bacteroidales bacterium | reverse complement strand
GTTTTTGCGACCGAACCCCCTGGCTGCCCTACCCTTCGGTAGCAAAAATGCCCGATTTTGCGACTGAAACCCCTGGCTGACCTACCCTTCGGTAGCAAAAAGGCCCGATTTTGCGACTGAACCCCCTGACTGCCCTACCCTTCGGTAGCAAAAAGGCCGGTTTTTGCGACCGAACCCCCTGGCTGCCCTACCCTTCGGTAGCAAAAATGCCCGATTTTGCGACTGAACCCCCTGGCGCCCCACCCTTCGGTAGCAAAAAGGCCCGATTTTGCGACCGAACCCCCAGGCGGACCTACCCTTCGGTAGCAAAAAGGCCCGATTTTGCGACCGAACCCCCTGACGCCCCGGCCCCAGGTGAAGACTCCAGACTCACGGAAAAATAGTATCTTTGTGAGACGTCAACCCGTTTAATACACACGACGATGCGAGTCCTGTTTGTCTGCCACGGCAACATCTGCCGGAGCCCGATGGCAGAGTTCATATTGAAGGCAATGGTGAAAGCCCGAGGGCTGGAGGATGCCTTTTACATAGAATCCGCCGCGGTCTCCACTGAAGAGATCGGCAATCCAATCTATCCCCCCGCCAAGCGCTCACTCACGCAGCACGGAGTCTGGTTCGACCCCGCCAAGACCGCCAGGCAGGTGAGACCCTCCGACTACGAGCGCTTCGACCGCATCATCTGCATGGACTCGATGAACCTGCGCTGGATACGCCGCATCATCCCGGACGACCCCCAGAAAAAGATCCACCTGATGATGTCCTACACCGGATCCGGGCGCGACGTGGCCGACCCCTGGTACACCGGGGACTTCGAAACCACCTTCCAGGACATACTGACCGCCTGCGAGGCAATGCTCCGCTGAGCGCCCCGCCGCAGCCAAAGCCAAAAGCACCCGCCGCCAAAGCACCCCTGCCGCGGCCAAAAGCCCCGCCGCAGCCAAAGCCTCCGGCCCGCCCCGCCGCAGCCAGAAGCCCCGCCGTTCGCCACGCCGGGGCAATTTCCACCCCCGGAAAAGGACATACTCGGGATTTTTTGCTATATTTAACGGAAAACTAAATTAACAGCTATGTCCTTTGTCATGATCATTGAGCTGCTGATCGTCCTGGCAGCGCTCTATGTAGGATCGAGATACGGTAGCCTCGCCCTCGGCGCCATCTCCGGAATCGGTCTTGCCATACTCGTGTTCGGCTTCGGCCTCAAACCCGGCACGCCCCCTACGGACGTCATCTACATCATCATTGCCGCAGTCACCTGCGCCGGCACCCTCCAGGCCTCCGGCGGTATGGACTGGATGATACAGATCGCCGAGAAACTGCTCCGCAAGCACCCCGAGCACATCACCTTCCTGGCACCCTTCGTGACCTTCTTCCTCACCGTCCTAGTGGGCACCGGCCACGTCGTCTACACAATCATGCCTATCATCTGCGACATTGCCCTGAAGAAGAACATACGTCCCGAAAGACCCTGCGCAGTGGCCTCCATCGCATCCCAGGTGGGTATCACCTGCTCCCCGATCGCCGCGGCGGTCGTCTCCTTCGTCACCATTTCCAATGCCAATGGCTACATGGTCACCATCCCGCACGTGCTGATGGTCACCATCCCCGCCTGCATGTGCGGCCTCCTCTGCGCCGCAGCAGCCTCCTACCGCCGCGGCAAGGACCTCGACAAGGACCCCAAGTTCCTCGAAAGGAAGGCCAATCCCGACGTCAACCGCTACATGTACGGCAATACCTCCACCACCCTTGACAACAAGATCACCCCTCACGCCAAGGCATCCGTGTACGTATTCCTCTTCGCCCTGCTGACTATCGTCGTCTTCGCATTCTTCCAGATGATCCACGTCGAGGGAGGGGAGAGCCTCGCCGTCCACCTCGGACTTCCCAAGATGAACATAGCCATCCAGATCATCATGCTCACCGCCGCGGCACTCAACATCATGTTCTGCAACGCTCCTCCCCGCAAGGCCGTCGCAGGCGCCGTCTGGCAGTCCGGCATGATTGCCGTAGTCTCCATCTACGGCATCGCATGGCTCGCCGACACCTACTTCGCCAACTACATGGACGTCATGAAAGAGATGCTCGGCAACCTCGTGGCCACCTACCCCTGGGCCATTGCCTTCGTCTTCTTCATGGTATCCGTCCTCATCAACTCCCAGGGCGCCGTGGTCGTCGCCATGCTGCCCCTGGCATATTCGCTCGGCATCCCCGGAGTGGTACTCCTCGGCGTGCTCCCCAGCGTCTACGGCTACTTCTTCATTCCCAATTATCCCTCCGACATCGCCACGGTCAACTTCGACCGCTCCGGTACCACGAGGATCGGAAAGTACCTGCTGAACCACAGCTTCATGATGCCCGGACTGATCTGCGTGACAGTCTCCACCATCATGGGCTACCTCATCACCAACGTATTCTTCCCCGGATTCTTCACGAGTTTCTGACCAACTTAAATAGATATGAAAGTCAATTACAGTATCCTGACAGCTATCGCTGCCCTCATTGCCCTGGCGGCATGCGGACAACAGGGGCAGCCTGCCGCAGAGCAGGAACCCGCCGTCCCCGCAGGGACTCAGGTCATCGGCATCCGCGCCTCCAACTTCATTGTCGGAGCCAATATGGACGCCCCCGCCGACGACGGCACCCCGCTGCACTTCGTGCTGAAGGAAAGGGACCATGTCCCCTTCGCCCAAAGTGCGGTCCATCAGAGCACCGAGCCCGCACAGTACGGCCCCGACCCCTCCAAGCCCTATTTCACCGTCCGCTTCGCGGTTCCCATCCCCGCGGCCTATTCCAATGGAGACAATGGCCAGTTGGTGGGTCTGGACGACGGTGTGTTCTACCACGCCCATTCCCCGGGTTTCGAGGTGATGGACAATGGCGACGCGTACGCCGTGTATTTCTCTTCCAAGATAGGCAAGTCCGAGAGCGACACCTCGACGGCCTTCTACCAGGCCCGCCTGCGCTACGGCTCCGAGGATTGGGACATGCCTGAGTTGTTCTTCTACACCGAAGGGTACAATGACCAGTCGGCCCTCCTGTGGAAAGATCCCACCGAGGACGGACGCATCTGGTTCTTCGGCGGCGGCCGCTACATCTCCGACTGGGTCCCGTTCCGCCAAGCCTATTCCGATGACAATGGCGAGACTTGGACCTTCAGCATCCCCAAGCTCACCGCCCCCGCACAGGACTACACCGCGCAGCCCATCTCCAGCGCCTTCCGCGACCCCGCCGGCAACCTCTACTTCTACATGGATGCCGACGGCTCCGAGTCATTCGCCTGGAAGTCCTCCGACGACGGCGTGACCTGGACCGACATGGGCGGCCGCACCGGCGGCAGGCATTCGACCGTAGTGCCTCTCGACGACAAGGGCAACCTCCTCTCGATCGGCGGCAAGAACGCCAGCGTGGACGGCTGGACCCCGAAGAACTATTCTTCCGACTGGGGCGCCACCTGGACCCCCAGCGAGCCCGCCTACTTCCCCCAGCTCGGCTCCGCGCAGCGTCCTTCGATGATACGCCTCCAGTCCGGCAAGCTCCTGCTCGTCACCGACGGCTATCTGCTGAAATACAAAGTCTATCCTCCCGAGGATTGGAAATACGGCTTCGACGCAGTCGTCTGCATCTCCGATGACAATGGCAAGACCTGGCGTGTGAAACCCCTTCCCGTCGGTCTGCCGCACAACAACCCCACCCGCAAGGGCAACACCTCGCTAGGCTACAGCACCGTCCGCCAGGCTCCCAACGGAGTCATCGAAGTGCTGACCTCCGCCAACTTCCCCGGCCTCCACTACGAGTTCAATGAGGCCTGGGTGCTCTCCGACGAAGGCGACATCGCCCCCGAGACCACCGGCGGCGAGATCAAGAGATTCTCCGAGAAGTATGACAATGGCAGGGTGAAGTCCCGCTGGAGCGCCCGTATCTGCCCCGGCGGCCGCTATCTGCTCGACGGCAAGCTCACGGACTACTATCCCAGCGGCCGCCGGCAGCACGTCGCCACCTACATCAACGGACGCAAGACCGGCACCGAAACCTTCTGGAACCCCGACGGCTCCAAGAGGTGGACCTGGGAGCGCGACCTCGAGACCAATACCGGCGTCTGGACCCAGTATTGGCTCAACGGCAAGAAAAAGATCGTCTCCCACTGGGACATCAACCCCGTCCCGCGTGACCTTGACCGCCACTTCTTCGGCTACGTAGCCCAGGGCGACGCCATCCACTACGACCAGAAAGGCAACGTCACCGCCACCTACACCTTCGACAAAGGTCTCATCCAGAAGGACGAGTAGCGGCGCGACCTGCCCGGCTGCCTCTTGCTGGTTCGCCTGCCCGGCTGGTTCGCCTGTCCGGCTGTCCCACACGGCCCCGGCGCCTCCCTGCAGCGTTTAAAGCCCGGTCCCGGTTTTCCCCGGCGCCGGGCTTTTCCGTGTGCTGAAGGCGCCGGGAGGGCACCGGGTCGCGGCGGGCGCCATGAAAATCGCTGGCCGACCGACCCTGCTTCCTACGGCCCTCCAGAGGGGGTCCGTTCCGCCAGCGACCCCATTTTGGCCTCGATGGCAGAGCCACCCCTGCCTACAGTGCCCTCTGTTGGGGGTGTGCTCCGCCATCGAATTTCTTTGCGCGCGCAGCTGAGGGGCTCCGCCGCCGCAATATACGCCCTGCGGCGGCGGGCGGTCGCGGCACCACCGCCGCGCGACCGCGAGGCGCGGCGGTTACGGGCGGGCTGCGGCGAGCTATGTTTGAGTGCTCTCCTCGCCCGCCCGTTGCTGTCACCTGCGGGTCACTCCGCACCCCCTCCCTCCGCACCCCCTCCCTCCACACCCCCTCCCTCCGCACCCCACCCTCGCCCCTCCGCGACCCTTCCCCGACCAACGGGGCGGCCATTTCGTTTGCGCCGCGGAACTGGCTGGGGAAAGGTGATGGTAGTGTCTTTCCCTGAAAAAAGTTGACTCGCAAAACACATGATTCACTATGTTTCAG
>JAFTBU010000046.1 GCA_017455065.1 Bacteroidales bacterium | reverse complement strand
AATAGTTAATCAATTAATATTCAATAATTTAACACAAATTTTATGGTCAAAAACAGCATTGGTTTCATGCTCCTCGGAGCTGGCCTCGAAGAGGCATTTTCAACTCACAAAAACAATCCATTAACTTAACACCCTACAAATTTAACAATCGCTTGCTCTAATACCAAGGATTTTTTATAAATTTGTCAGAACTATACTATAACATACCCCATACCGCTTATGTCAAAAGTTATCACTTTCGGAGAGATCATGCTTCGCCTGAGCCCCGCAGGCAACGACCGTTTCATACAGGCTGACTCATTCCGCATCATCCCCGGCGGCGGTGAAGCCAATGTCGCCGTAAGTCTCGCAAATTATGGCCATGACGCCTATTATGTAAGCAAACTGCCCAAGCACGAAATCGGACAGATTGCCGTCAACGCCCTCCGCCGTTATGGCGTCAAAACTGATTACATCGCCCGCGGCGGCGACCGCGTAGGTCTTTACTATGCTGAGACCGGTGCTTCGATGCGTCCCTCCAAGGTGATCTACGACCGCGCCCATTCAGCCATCGCAGAGGCAGATCCCGCCGACTTCGATTTTGACAAGATCATGGAAGGAGCCGCCTGGTTCCACTGGTCAGGCATTTCCCCTGCCATCTCCGACAAGGCCGCCGAGCTCACCAAACTCGCATGCGAGGCTGCCAAGCGCCACGGTGTGACCGTGTCAGTGGACCTGAACTTCCGCAAGAAACTCTGGACCTCGGAGAAAGCCATCTCCATCATGAGGCCCCTCATGAAATATGTGGACGTGTGCATAGGCAACGAAGAGGATGCAGAGCTCTGCCTGGGATTCAAGCCCGACGCTGACGTCGAAGGCGGAAACACCGATGCAGCCGGCTACGAAGGCATCTTCAAGCAGATGATGAAGGAGTTCGGTTTCAAGTATGTGGTCTCCACCCTGCGCGAGTCCTACTCTGCCACTTTCAACGGCTGGAAGGCCCTCATCTACGACGGCAAGGAATTCTACCAGTCCAAGAGATACGAGATCAATCCCATCATCGACCGCGTGGGCGGCGGTGACTCTTTCTCCGGCGGCCTCATCCACGGCATGCTCAAATATCCCGGAGACCAGGCTTCCGCTCTCGAATTCGCAGTGGCGGCATCCGCTCTCAAGCATACCATCAACGGTGACTTCAACCTCGTAAGCGAAGCCGAGGTGCTGAGCCTCGCAGGCGGCAACGCCAACGGACGTGTCCAAAGATAAGATTATGGCAAAATACTCCAAACTCCAGGTCCTCCAGACCATGAAAGAGACCGGTATAGTACCGGTTTTCTACAACGCAGACATCGAGATCAGCAAGAATGTGCTGAAAGCCTGCTATGACGGCGGCATCCGCCTCTTCGAATTCACCAACCGCGGCGACTTCGCACAGGAAGTCTTCAAGCCCCTGGTGAAATATGCCAATGCCGAACTGCCCGGAATGATCATGGGTATCGGTTCCATCGTGGACCCCGGCACCGCTTCCCTGTACATCCAGCTCGGTGCCAATTTCGTCGTCGGTCCCCTGTTCAACCCCGCCATCGCCCCCATCTGCAACCGCAGGCTCATCCCCTATTGCCCCGGATGCGGCAGCGTCTCCGAGGTCGGAGCAGCCCAGGAAGCCGGATGCGACGTGTGCAAGGTGTTCCCCGGTGATGTGCTCGGTCCCGCTTTCGTCAAGGGCCTCCGCGCTCCCATGCCCTGGAGCCAGCTTATGGTCACCGGCGGCGTGAAACCCACCAAGGAAAATCTGGAAGGCTGGTTCAAGGCCGGTGTCCTCAGCGTCGGAATGGGAAGCAACCTGTTCCCCAAGGAGGTCATCGCTGCAGGAGAGTGGTCCAAGATCACCGAGCTCTGCAAGAACGCCCTCGCCATTGTCAAGGAAGTAAAATAATCCAATAATAACACATCATGTCAACACAAAAGAAACTCATGACCAACTGGCGCTGGTGGCTCTGCTCGCTGCTTTTCGTGGCGACCACTGTCAACTACCTCGACCGCCAGGTCCTTTCCCTCACCTACGAGCAGTTCATCAAGCCCGAGTTCGGCTGGACTGACGCCGACTACGGTACCATCACTTCTTTCTTCTCCATCTTCTACGCCATCTGCTGCCTCTTCGCAGGTAAGTTCGTGGACTGGATGGGCACCAAGAAGGGTTACCTCATCGCCATCGGAGTGTGGTCGGGAGGCGCCTGCCTCCACGCCGCCTGTGGCTGGGCCACCGCCCATATCGTAGGTCTGGACAGCGTCGCCGCCATGCGTGCCGTAGAGGCCGGCAGCGAAGTTGCACTCGCCGTCTCCACCACATCGGTTTATCTCTTCCTGCTCTGCCGCGGCATTCTCGCACTCGGTGAGGCCGGAAACTTCCCTGCAGCCATCAAGGTCACCGCAGAGTACTTCCCCAAGAAAGACCGCGCTTTCGCCACCTCCATCTTCAATGCAGGTGCATCCATCGGTGCTCTCGCAGCTCCCCTCGTGATACCTCCCCTCGCACTCAAGTTCGGCTGGGAGTGGGCGTTCATCATCATCGGTGGTCTGGGCTTCCTCTGGATGTTCTTCTGGGCATTCATGTATGACAAACCCGAAAAGAGCAAGCATGTAAACGAGGCTGAGCTCGAATACATCCACCAGGACGACGCCGCAGAGGCCGCCGAGAAGGCTGCAGCCGCTGCCGCAAACGAGAAGTCCATCCCTATGATCCAGTGCTTCAAGTACAGGCAGACCTGGGCATTCATCACCGGTAAGTTCTTCACCGACGGTGTGTGGTGGTTCTTCCTGTTCTGGGCTCCTTCATATTTCCAGAACCAGTTCGGCATCAAGGCTACCGATCCTCTCGGACAGGGTCTCATCTTCACCCTCTACGCCATCGTGACCGTGATCTCCATCTTCGGTGGATACCTGCCCAAGCTCTTCGTCGAGAAGAAAGGCATGAACCCTTACGCAGGACGTATGCTCGCCATGCTCATCTTCGCCTTCTTCCCTATCGCAGCCCTCTTCGCACAGCCTCTGGGAGCCAATTCCCCCTGGTGGCCCGCCATCCTCATCGGTCTTGCCGGTGCAGGACACCAGGCTTGGAGCGCCAACCTGTTCTCCACCATCGGTGACATGTTCCCGAAGAGCACCATCGCCACCGTCACCGGTATCGGTGCAATGGCCGGCGGTATCGGCTCGATGATCATCCAGAAGGTCGCCGGCAACCTCTTCACCCACGCTGAAGAGCTCGGTTCCGCCTTCCACTTCCTCGGATTCGAAGGCAAGCCTGCAGGCTACTTCATCATGTTCTGCTTCTGCGGTGTGGCATACCTCATCGGCTGGAGCCTCATGAAGGCACTTGTACCCAAGTACAAACCCATCGAGATCTAATGAAACGCATACTCATATGTATGACTGCAGCCGCACTCACCCTGAGCGCGGCTGCTCAGTCTCATACCCTGGACATCAATGTCCGCAAGACCGGAGCACCCATACAGAAGACGATGTACGGCATCTTCTTCGAGGACATCAATTTCGCCGCCGACGGCGGTCTCTACGCAGAACTGGTGAAGAACCGTTCGTTCGAGTTCCCGCAGGATCCCCTGCAGGGATGGACGGCTTTCGGCCGGGTGGAAGTCAGGGATGACGGTCCATTCGACAAGAACCCCCACTACGTCAGGCTGCACGATCCCGGCCATGCGCACAAGCACACCGGTCTGGACAATGCAGGATTCTTCGGAATAGGCGTGAAAGAGAACGCCCAGTACCGTTTCAGCGTCTGGGCCAGGCTGCCCGAAGGCGCAGCTGCACAGACCCTGCGCATCGAACTGGTCAACACCGCCTCGATGGAGGAGAACCAGTTCTTCACCCGCAGCCGCATCAAGGTGGACAGCCGCGAATGGAAGAAGTACGAAGTGATCATCAACTCTCCCCGCACCGACCCCAAGGCCACCCTGCGCATCTTCCTGGAGTCAAGGGGCGCCTGCGTGGACCTGGAGCATGTATCCCTGTTCCCGGTGGACACCTGGATGGGACATGAGAACGGCCTCCGCAAAGACCTCGCCCAGGCCCTCTACGACCTTCACCCTGGCATCTTCCGCTTCCCCGGAGGTTGCATCGTGGAAGGTGCCGACCTCGAGACCCGCTACAATTGGAAGAACTCGGTAGGCCCCGTGGAAAACAGGCCCCTGAACGAGAACCGCTGGGAGTACACCTTCGCCCACCGTTTCTTCCCCGACTATTTCCAGAGCTACGGACTGGGATTCTTCGAATTCTTCCAGCTCAGCGAAGAGCTCGGCAGCGAGCCCCTGCCCATAGTGAGCTGCGGCCTCGCCTGCCAGTTCCAGAACGACAGCCCCGACGCCCATGTGCCCGTGGAAGAGCTCGACAGCTACATCCAGGATGCCCTGGACCTCATCGAATTTGCCAATGGGGACGTGACCACCACCTGGGGCGCCCTCCGCGCCGAGATGGGGCATCCCGCTCCCTTCAACCTCAAATACATAGGCGTGGGCAACGAGCAGTGGGGCCCCGAGTACCCCGAGCACCTGATACCCTTCGTCAAGGCGATACGCAAGGCCTACCCCGACATCAAGATAGTCGGCACCTCCGGCCCCAACTCCGAAGGCGACCAGTTCGACTACCTCTGGCCCCAGATGCGCCAGATCGGCGCCGACCTGGTGGACGAGCATTTCTACCGTCCTTACGACTGGTTCCTCTCTCAGGGAGCCCGCTACGATGGCTACGACCGCAAGGGTCCCAAGGTGTTCGCCGGCGAATACGCCTGCCACGCCAGCGGCTACAAAGTCAACCATTTCTACGCATCTCTGCTGGAGGCGGCGTTCATGACCACCATCGAGCGCAATGCCGACATCGTGCATATGGCCACCTACGCCCCTCTGTTCGCCCATGTGGAAGGCTGGCAGTGGAGACCCGACCTCATCTGGTATGACAATCTCGAGTCTTTCCGCACCTGCAGCTGGCATGTCCAGCATCTGTACAGCGAGTACAAGGGCAAGAATGCCCTGACCCTCACCATGGACGGCCGCAACGTGACCGGAGCCGAAGGCCAGGACGGCCTGTTCTCCAGCGCCGTGCAGGACGGGGACAAAGTTTATGTCAAGGTGATAAACACCTCCACCGAGCCGCGCGAGCTGGATTTCAATTTCACCGGACTCAAGCGCAAGGAGACCGTGAAGGCCCTGCGCAGGGTGGATTTCACCACCGACAAACTGCGTGAGGACAATTCCATCGCCCAGCCTGAGAACATAGTCCCTTCAGAAGCTGCGTTCACAGGCGAAGGCAGCAGCATCCACGGCAGCATCGCTCCGCTTTGCTTCAGCATATTCGTCTTCGAAAAATAGATTGGCGAGGAATTTTGACTATATTTGTCCATCCGGCAGTTTGCCGGGTGGACTTTTTTATAGTTTAGTATGAAGAAATTATTGTTGGGAGACGAGGCGATCGCCCAAGGCGCCATAGACGCAGGGCTGTCAGGGGTGTATTCGTACCCCGGGACTCCGTCCACTGAAATCACGGAATATATCCAGAAGCACGCGCCGCAGATACGCAGCCGCTGGTGCACCAATGAAAAGACGGCCATGGAGGCCGCCCTCGGCATGTCCTATGCCGGGAAGCGGGCGCTGGTGTGCATGAAGCACGTGGGCATGAATGTCTGCGCCGACGCTTTCATAAACAGCGCCATAACCGGCGTACAGGGCGGACTGGTGGTGCTCGCAGCGGACGATCCGTCCATGCATTCCTCCCAGAACGAGCAGGACAGCCGCTTCTATGCGGAGTTCGCGATGGTGCCGGCCTTCGAGCCGTCCAACCAGCAGGAAGCCTATGAGATGGTCTCCGAGGCTTTCGAATGGTCGGAGAGGTTCCGCCTGCCCGTGCTGATGAGGGTGGTGACCAGGATGGCACACTCCAGGGCTGCCGTTCAGACCGGCGCTCCCCGCACCCAGAACGCATTGTCCCCCGCCTCCGGCAAAAACTGGGTACTGCTCCCGGGCATCGCCCGCAGGCAGTACGCCTCTCTCATACAGAAACAGGAAGATATACGCGCCGCCGTGTCCGGAAGCACCGGCATCGAGTGGACGGGTGAGGGTGAACTGGGCATCGTCGCCTGCGGCATAGGATACAATTATGTCAAGGAGGCCCTGCAGACCTCCGCAGCAGCTGTCAGGGGCATCCTGAAAGTCAACCGCTATCCCGTGAGCGTGGAGGCTGTGAAGGAGCTTTCGCAAAAGTGCAGCCGCATCCTGGTCGTGGAGGACGGACAGCCCGTAGTGGAACGCACACTCCCCGCCATGACCGCCATCAAAGTGGAAGGCCGCCTGACGGGCGCGCTGCCGCGTACCGGCGAGCTTTCGCCGGACTGCGTCGCGCTCGCGCTCGGAGCTGCCGCCCCGGCCACATTGCCCCCCGCCCGGCATCTCGCAGCGCGCCCTCCCCAGCTCTGCCCCGGCTGCGGCCACCGCGACGTCTACAAAGCCCTCGGAGAAGTGGCCGCCGGGTACCCTGACGCCCGTATCTTCGGCGACATCGGCTGCTACACCCTCGGAGCCCTTCCTCCCTTCAGCGCCCTCGCCAGCTGCGTGGACATGGGCGCCTCCATCACCATGGCCAAAGGCGCCGCAGACGCAGGCGTATTCCCCGCCATTGCCGTGATAGGCGACTCCACCTTCACCCACTCCGGCATGACAGGCCTGCTGGACGCAGTTAACGACCACGCCAACATCACCATCGTCATCTCCGACAACCTCACCACCGCGATGACAGGCGGACAGGACAGCGCAGGCACCTCCAAGTTTGAAGCTATCTGCCTGGGACTCGGAGTCGAGCCTGAGCATCTCCACGTAGTCGTCCCCCTTCCGGCCAACATGGCTGAAATCACCCGCATCATACGCGAAGAGATAGAATACAAAGGCGTCTCGGTCATCATCCCGCGCCGTGAATGCATGCAGACCCTCAAAAGACATTCGAAGAAATGAAAACCGACATCATACTGTGCGGAGTAGGCGGACAGGGCATCCTGTCCATAGCCACCGTCATCGGAGAAGCCGCCACGAAGGCCGGCCTCCAGCTCAAACAGGCGGAAGTGCACGGCATGAGCCAGAGAGGCGGAGACGTGCAGAGCCATCTCAGACTATCCACGGACACGATTTGGAGTGACCTGATCCCCTCCGGCGGAGCCGACCTCATCATCTCGATGGAGCCCATGGAAGCCCTCCGTTACCTCCCCTGGCTTTCCCCCTCAGGCCGTATCGTCACCGCCAGCGCACCGCTGGTCAACATCCCTGACTATCCTGACATAGACGCTATCAAGGGAGAACTGGAAGGGCTCGGCTGCGCCACGCTTGTGGACATCGACGCCCTCGCCCGCGAAGCCGGCGCTCCCCGCAGCTCCAACATGGCCCTGCTCGGAGCAGCGGCATCCCGCCTCGGGATAATCGACCCCCAGGCCCTCCTGGACGCCATAAAGACAGTGTTTTCCTCCAAGGGAGAGGCCATCGTGGAGAGCAACATAAAAGCTTTCGAGCTGGGCTGCAAACATCATGTTTGACCGGGAAGGCAGGATGATCGCCGGCATAGGCGAGACCGTGCTGGACATTTTGTTCAGGAACGGCCAGCCCCAGGCTGCAGTGCCTGGCGGATCTGTATTCAACGCCATGGTCTCCCTGGGACGCACCATAGGCAGGTCCCGTCCCGGCACCCGGCTCCTGATGCTTTCGCAGACAGGCGATGACGCCGTCGCCGGGATGATCACCAGTTTCATGAAGGAGAACGGCCTGGACACTTCAGGCATGCAGCAGGACCATGGGCAGAGCACTGTCTCGATGGCCATGCTGGACGAGCGCAACAACGCCAGCTACGAATTTTTCCGGGATCCCGGCCTGCCCCGTTTCCGTACTCCTGAAGTGGACTTCCGGTCAGGGGACATCCTGCTGTTCGGCTCATATTTCGCCGTCAGCGAGGCCACAGGGCCCCAGACACGGGAGCTGGTACGCGCAGCACGCAAGGCCGGTGCCATAGTCTATTACGACATCAATTTCCGGAAGAACCATCCTGCCGCCCCGCGGGAAATCGAAGAGAACATGAGCCTTAGCGACATCGTACGCGGCTCCTCCGAGGACATCGAAGGGCTTTATGGCAGCGATGATGCATCCAGGATATACAGGGAGCACATCTCGGCCCTCTGCCCCCGTTTCATCTGCACCAGGGGCGCCGACCCGGCGGAAGTCTTCTCGCCCGGCGTCCATGCCGTCTATCCCACAGCTCCTGTGGAAAAGCTGGTCTCCACCGTCGGGGCCGGAGACAACTTCAACGCCGGCATCATCCACGCCCTGGTACAAAACAAATTCGGCGCATCCCAGCTGCAACAGCTGACACGCGCCGATTGGGATTTATTGGTTCCCACAGCTATGCGGTTTTCCGCCGTCGTCTGCGGGAGCATCCACAATTACGTGGACATTATCTAGAAGATTTCCTCTGCAGGCTCGCGATAGTCCTCTGCCTGAGGTGCGGGTGCATCGTGGCGAGGTCCGGAGCTGCGGCGGGGACGGTCGTCGCGTGTGGGACGGCGGTCGTCATTGCGACGCTCTCCACGGCCTTCCCTGCGGTCACCGTCACGGCGGGGTCCGCGGTCGCCACCGCGGTCACCACGGCGGTCGCCTTCCCTGCGGTCTCCCTCGCGGCGAGGTCCTCTCTCGCGCTGCTTGGGCTCGACATAGCCTTCGGGCTTTTCGGTCAGGGCGCGCATAGAAAGACGCATCTTGCCGGTCTTGGCATCGATCTCGAGGAGCTTGACATCGATCTCGTCACCGACCTTGAGGACATCCTCGACCTTGTCGGTCTTGGTCCAAGCGATCTCGGACACATGCAGGAGGCCTTCCTTGCCGGGGAGGATCTCGACGAAAGCACCGAATTCGAGGATGCTGACGACCTTTCCGTGGTAGGTCTTGCCCGCCTCAGGCACGGCGCAGATACCCTTGATCCACTCGAGAGCCTTCTCCATGGAATCCTTGTCGGTACTGAAGATATCGACGATGCCTTCGGTCTCGCCGGGGGCGCCGTTCTCCTTGGGTTTCTCATCGATGGTGATGGTGGTGCCGGTCTCCTTCTGGATTTTCTGGATGACCTCGCCGCCCTTGCCGATGACTGCACCGATGAACTCACTTGCGATGCGGAGCTCGGTGACCCTGGGAACGAAGGGCTTGTAGTCCTCACGGGGCTCGGAGATGGTCTTGAGCATCTCGCCCATGATGTGCATACGGCCCTGGCGTGCCTGCTCGAGAGCCTTCTCGAGGACGTCGTATGAAAGTCCGTCCACCTTGATGTCCATCTGGGTGGCAGTGATACCGTCGGCGGTACCGGTGACCTTGAAGTCCATGTCGCCGAGATGGTCCTCGTCTCCGAGGATGTCGGTCAGGATGGCGTAACGGTCATTGGGACGCTCGGCGTCGGTGATGAGGCCCATGGCCACACCGGCTACCGGCTTCTTGATCTTCACACCTGCGTCCATGAGGGCGAGGCAGCCGCCGCAGACGGAGGCCATGGAAGAAGAACCATTGGACTCGAGGATATCGGAAACTACGCGCACTGCGTAGGGATTCTCGGGAGCGAGGGGAACGACAGGCTTGAGAGCCCTCATAGCCAGATTTCCGTGACCTATCTCACGACGGCCTACACCCCTCTGGGGCTTGGCTTCGCCAGTGGCGAAAGGAGGGAAATTGTAATGGAGGACGAACTGCTGGTCTTCCTGGATGAGGACCTCGTCCATCTCCTTCATATCCATCTTGGTGCCGAGGGTGACAGTCGCGAGGGACTGGGTCTCACCGCGGGTGAAGATAGCGCTGCCGTGTGCGCAGGGGAGATAATCCACCTCGCACCAGATAGGCCTGACCTGGTTGCAGACACGGCCGTCCAGACGCACACCCTCGTCGAGGATCATGTTGCGCATGGCTTCCTTCTCTTCGTTGTGGTAGTAACGCTCCACGAGAGCGACCTTGACTGCATATTCCTCTTTCTCGAGCTCGGTCTGAGGCTCGGGAAGGGTGGCGATGAACTCGTCCTTGATGGCGGTGAAGCCTTCCTCCCTCTCCTGCTTGGGCTTGGCAGCCTTGGCGAGTGCGTAGCACTTGTCATAGCAGAAATCGTGGACGGCCTTCTTGAGCTCCTCGTCCTCGATGTCGTGGGGGTAATCCCTCTTGCTGACATCGGTTCCGAGCTCGTGCATGAGCTCCTTCTGGAGACGGCAGTGACGCTTGATCTCCTCGTGGGCGAACTTGATGGCCTCGAGCATGTCGTGCTCGCTGACCTCGTTCATCTCGCCCTCGACCATCATGATGTTCTCCTCGGTGGCGGCGACCATCAGCTCGAGGTCGCTGTCCTTCATCTGGGAGAATGTAGGATTGATGACGAACTGTCCGTTCACGCGGGAAACGCGCACTTCGGATATGGGGCCTCCGAACGGAAGGTCGGAAGTAGCCAGTGCGCAGGAGGCTGCGAGGCCTGCGAGTGCGTCGGGCTGGATGTCCTGCTCCGCGGAGATGAGGGTCACGTTTACAAATACCTCAAGATGGAAATCATCGGGCCACAGAGGCCTGATGGGACGGTCGATCAGACGTGAGATCAGGATCTCGTAGTCGCTCGACTTGCCTTCCCTCTTCATGAATCCTCCGGGGAAGCGTCCTGCTGAATAATACTTTTCCTTATAGTCTACTGTAAGGGGCATGAAATCAGTGCCCTCCTTGACTTCCTTGGCTGCGCACACGGTGGCCAGAAGCATGGTGCCACCCATCTTGACGACAGCCGAACCGTCGGCCTGCTTGGCCAGTTTGCCGGTCTCGATTTCAATAACCCGCCCGTCTGCGAGTTCAATCTTCTTGTTGATTACGTTCATTATTGTTTTCCTTTACGTCTTTGCTTCAAAAAAAGGGGCGGTCCCACCCGGGAACCACCCCCAACATTTTCCTATCGTATTATCGACGGAGACCGAGCTCCTTGACGATTTTTCTGTACCTCTCGATATCGACAGCCTGGAGGTAATCCAGCAGCTGACGGCGCTTACCGACGAGGCGGAGAAGACTGCGACGTGTGACGACGTCCTTCTTGTTCTTCTTTACATGCTCGGTAAGATGAGCGATACGGTAGGAGAATAACGCAACTTGACTCTCTGCTGAGCCGGTGTCTTTATTGGACTTCCCGTACTTCTCGAAAATCTCTTGCTTCTTTTCAGGCATTAAGTATTCAGCCATCTTGCAAAAAATTAATTAATTACACTGTTCCGGCCACCGTGGTCGAAAACGGGTGCAAAGATAGTGATTTTTTATTATTTTTACCCCATGATGAAAAAATTAATAATATTATTATCTGTTACTACGATGATTGCGACAAACAGCTGCACCGCGCAGCAGAAAACTACCGACCCAGCCCAGGTGGTGCTGGACAACATCGCCTCCCGCAAAAGCGTCCGTTCGTACACTTCAGAGCCCGTTCCGGATGAAATGGTGGAGAAACTCCTGAGAGCCGCGATGGCGGCTCCCTCCGCCAAGAACACCCAGCCCTGGGAGTTCGTCGTGGTCCGCGACAGGGCCACACTGGATGCATTGGGAGAGGGCCTTACCTATGCCAAGATGCTCAAGCAGGCCACTCTGGCAGTAGCGGTTTGCGGCGACCTGGCCTTCGAAAGGTGGGTGCACGACGCATCCGCAGCCACCGAGAACCTGCTGCTCGCCGCGGAAGCCCTGGGACTCGGCGCCGTCTGGACCGCCGCCGACGACCCCGTCCGTTCTTCAGTAGTAAGGGATGTGCTCGGGGTCCCTGACAATATGGGCACCCTCTGCGTGATAGCAATAGGCTTCCCCTCGAGAGAGGAGAAGCCCAAGGATAAGTGGAAGCCCGAGAAGATCCACTACGAGAAGTGGTGAGCGGCTCAGAGCATGAATCTAACTTTCAAAATTGCAGGATTATCAGCCGAATGCAATACGAGTCCCTTGTTGTATATCAGATACTTCTTAAGAGGATCTGAACTTTCAGTTCTTTCGTAATCTGAATAGACATAATATAGATACTGCCCGTCTGCTGCAATAGGCCAGATTGGTTGTCCCTGCTCCGGGACCGAAAGCCAACGTATTCCTTTGTCGCCATCAGTGATGAAATTCCAGACACTGCTATGCTCATAAAACAGGGAACAGTAAATGAAATCCTCGAAAACCCCTACATTTGAGGGGCATTTGTAATAAGGTTTGTCGAAGACATCCCCTATACTTCTCCATGGATTATCATAATCCGTGAATGCAAAACGATCGGGCAGAGCATCCTGCCCCAGATCCAGAAAACATATTTCTGACATCCCCTCAGAGTCAAACAAATAGCATGGACCGGAACTTATTGAATATGATAAAGTATATGTATTCTTCCCATTCTGCATAGAAGGAGACAGGAACGCCATCGAAACATTGAAATCCGTCCGAAGATTCATTTCTTCTCTCACCTTTCCTTTCTTGTCTATCACCTTAACGCAATAAAAGTCCTTGGAAAGATTACCTATATCATTTGACGAAGGGTTAGCTACATATATAGCAAGATGGTTGCCATCCATCGGAAAGACAGCATCAGCAGTGATACCATCAATATCAATGTCTATCTTTCTCTCAAAGTCACCTCCTGCAATCGAGTACTGCATAATTTCATTCTGAGTAGTAAGGCAGAGAAGACTTTTTTCAGAATTGTCAAGACAGATATCAGTCAAGCCCATATACTCACCGGGGCCGCGCCCGATTCGGCCGTACTTGTGCAAAAACTGTCCGTTATCGTCGAATCCAAAGGCTTCACCCCCAAACATCAAGATAAAGCCTCCGGGGTACTTCAACATTTTCTTAGGGATGCCCAGCAAGACGGAATCAGCGGCAAGATGCACTACCTCAATGTCCCGGATGTGAGAACCAAGATCATTCACTTCAGTCGTGGCATCCATCAAAGAAACAACTCTGCCATCGACAGATGATTTTACTCTGTCGCAGGAAATAAATCCAATCGGCAAAAACAAAAAAATAGCGGAGATAAACGCAAAAACTCTTCTCATAATTCAGGGTCAATCCAATGATTCATATCGAAGCCCGAGAAGATCCACTACGAAAAGTGGTAGCTATTCAGCCTCGGGAGATTCAGTAACTTCAGGCGTTTCGGGAGCCTCGGTGACCTGCTCGGTCGCCGGGGCTTCCTTGGCTTTGCGGTGTATGCCCATGAAGCCGAGGTGGTCGGTGAAATAACCCGCCGCGAATGCTACCGCCAGAAGGAAGATAAGCCATCTGAGGATCTTCTTCCAGAGCGGGGTGTGCATCTTGTAGGGATCGTCGCCCTTGACGGCAGGGTACTTGGCCACGCTGGTCAGGGTGGCACCGAAGAGGGTGTTCACGATGACTGCGGAGTTGATGGCCCAGCCGTTGGCATTGAGCACGGGGCCGAGATTGCGTCTGCGGAGCTTCTGCCATGCTATGAACATCGAAGGTCCGGAGATGCAGATGATCAGCACACCGAGTATGATCAGAGGCATGTACCAGGGGCTGATGATCCTCGCGAGGGCAGTGCCCAGAAGGCCCAGGCCCATGCCGATGGCGGCGAAGATTCCGGCGAATTTGGCAATGTCGAAGCTCGGCTGAGGGACTGCGGGTTTGGCGCCGTCGGCGGGCAGCGACGCGGTATTGGCAGTATTAGTCATGCCGGCATTGACCTTGCTTTCCTTCTCGGCGGCGTTCTTGTTGATGCGGTCGGTGATGGTATTGGCCAGACGGCGGTACGGTGACCAGAAGGCAGCCTTGATGCTGATGGGGTTCTCGACGACCTTGGTGATGGTGGCGTCCCAGTCTCCTCCGGCGCGGTCATAGAAGATGGCGTTCTTGCCGGGGCGCAGATTCTTGATATCGCCGTCGGTCATCACTGCGACTATGTCCATCTCGGCAGCCTTGGTCTTGGAGACGCAATGGCAGTAGAGCAGGAACATGCCGCTCAGTCCTGCCATCTGCGCATGTCCGCCCATGTCGGAAATCTTGACGCAGAGGTCGCAGCGTCTCTGGTCCACATAGAGCTGACCGGCCTGGAATATGGCCTCGGTGCCCTTTTCGGGGGAATAGAAATCCAGGAATACCACATAGTTCTTGAGGAACTTGTAGAAATCCCTGTACAGGTGCAGGAGTTTGCTCACCTCGTCGATGGACTCGGACTCGGCCTTGAGGGCGCTGTCCTTGGCGATGAGCTCCAGGATGGCGGCTTTCTTGTCGGCCTTCAGGATGGCGTCGACGGCTTCGAGCCCGAGGCTCTCGACCTCAGTACCCTTGGCGGCTGCGAGCCAGGCCCTGTAGGCTGTGAATTTATCCAGGATGGCCTTCCAGCCGGCTTCGTCGAGGGTCTTGCCTTTGAGGCCTACGAGGGCTTTGAAAGCATCGATGGGGCCCTGCCATGCGGGGTTGATGGCGTCGAGAGGCAGGACGGCATCCGGAGTGGGACGGGCCAGGGGGTAGCTGGCGATCTCCTCGGTGCAGGCAGTCAGGTTGCTGCCGCCTATGGCGCCCACCTTGTCCACGGAAACGTCGAGGGCGGGAGCTGTGGCATCGTCGAATTTGACAAGCTTGCAGCGGACGAAGAAATCTTCGACCTTGTCCTTGACGGCATCGGTGGCGGCAAGGGCCGCTGCGGTGTCGGCACCGAAGGGGAATATGGCAGCATCTGCCTTGGAGTCCGCCTGCCATGCGGAATAGTCGGCGCAGGCGGCGTAGAATTTCTCGAGCAATTCTTCATTGACACCGGGCTCGCCGCAGCGGTCCTGGACGGAACCGATCTTTTCGATGCAGGCCGTCAGGGCAGCCTTGATATCCTCATCCTCCGAAACGGCGGGAGTGACGATGCCGTCGCCGTTGAACAGGGTCTTGGCAAATATGGCGATCGAGTCGCTTGCTTCCGCGACGCTGATGCTGTCTTTCTCGAGCCCGAGGTTGCTCAGTATCTGCTGTGCGGACTTCTTCAGGCGCGCACCGGCCTCGGAGTCGGGGTTGAACTGGTCCAGGGGAAGCTCGCTGTCGCCCTTGAGTATCAAGTCTTTGTCTTTGACAATGGAAGTGAGCCACTCGGCGGCGGCGACGACTTCCTGCACGCGGATCTTTCCGTCGTGGTCAGTGTCTATGAAATTGAGCGTGTCAGAGTCGAACTCCAGCCCGGTCGTGGGGCAGCTCAGCACGGTCCAGAGCTTCTGGTCCAGCTCACCCAGGTGGGCGATGTCCTCTCCGCTCTTGATGTTGACTCTCGGTACCCCGCCCAGGGAACAGAAAGTCCAGGGGTAGTTTTTATTGTTGTCCGCCATGATAGTTAGGATTAGTGTTACAAACTCAAAGATACTGAAAATATTTGTATTAAGTCAGAATTTGTCTAAATTTGCACTCCCAGTCCCGGACCGTAACATACATGGAGAGTTGGCCGAGTGGTCGATGGCGGCAGTCTTGAAAACTGTTGAGCTGAAAGGCTCCGGGGGTTCGAATCCCTCACTCTCCGCGCAATGCAATCAGCACACACGCGCCGCACGGAAGTGCGGCGTTTTTGCGTCCAGGGCGCCCTTGCGAGCTCGCTCGCACAAGGGCGCCCTGGACGGCAAAAACAGCAGCGCAGCTGCGCACCTGTGTGCTGATTGCTCCCGGAGACCAGGGAAAAGACTCGCGCAGCGAGTCTAATCCCCCGCCTTGGCGGCAGCGGCTTTCTTCTCCGCATTCACCTTGTCCACGTAGGCTTTGTACATAGTGTGCCAGTCGCGGCCGCTGTCTGTGAAATAGTTTTCGTTGATGGTTTTGTAGATCTCGAAAATCTGCGAGATCTCCTTCATGTTCTTGTAGTCGATGGCCCTCTCGCGGGCGAGCTTGAGGTTTTTGTACAGGACAGCCTCATCCTCGGGAGTGATATTGGGGACGATGGAGCGGTAGCCGTTCATCGTAAACTCCACCTTGCCTATGGTGTACTCGTCGAGTATGGCCTCCACCTGGGCGGGAGTCAGCTCGGCGTTGAGCCCGTCCATCAGGGCCTCGTGCACCGTGGCGGGCATGCCTGAATCTATGAGCACCTGGCGCTCGACTTCGGAATATTTGCGGCCTGTCCTGGGGTCGTAGACTGTCGCGGGCAGGTCGTTGATATGGGTGTCATGGTAGTCCTTGACGGCATCCAGATGAGTCTGGATAAGCTTGGCCACCCGGGCTTCCTTGGCAGCATCTCCGAGATTTAGCGAGGCTGCCCACTGGGCGGCCTTGGCGGCGTTCTCGCTGGTCCCGGCCTGGGGAGCAGCGTTCCCGGCCTGGGGAGCGGCGTCCCCGGTCTGGGGGACGGCTTTCGCGGCGCCGCAGGAAAGCAGCAGAAGTGAAGACAGGACTATGGTCAGGCAAAAGGAGAGATGCTTTTTCATACAGCTTGGCTTTTATTGTTCTTTTTGATGTAGATCCTGATAAAATAAAGGGACAGGGCGAGCCCCAGGGCCACGGTGATCACGGAAGCCTCAGGGCCGAACACCCCGCCGGAAAGCCAGGGCGCACCCGACATCTGCGACTGGAGGAGGGTATATCCGTATTCCTGGCCGGAAACTTCGCAGCCCAGCACCGGCCCTTCCATGAAATTCCAGGCCCAATGGATGCCTATGGGGAGCCAGAGATTGTCGGAGCAGGCATAGGCGGCGCCGAGCAGGAGCCCCGCTTCTATGGCAATGGCAATGGAGGACCATACGGTCGCCCCGGGATTGGGCAGATGCATGAAGCCGAAGAGCAGCGACGACACCACCAGGGCGGCGGCGACGTTCCAGCGGCGCTCGATCATACGGAAAATGATACCCCGGAAGATCAACTCCTCCCCCACTGCTACCAGGGAGAAGAAGCAGAAACTCTCGAGCAGCTTCAGCGCATCGAAGCTGATGCCCGTGACCTTGTAAAGGCCGGGGATGGCGAGCAGCCCCGCCACGGTCACGAAAAGTGCGACTCCGACGAGGAGGCCCTTGCCCAGCAGGGGCATGGAAGCAGGGGAATCGATTTCAGAGACCTTGCGGTTCTCCACTTTGCCGATGATGACCCGGTAGAGCCAGATGCTCACCGCGGCGCAGCCCAGGCTGACCGCTGTCTTGACCCAGGGGCCCTCGACCACGAGGGTCGCAGCCATGGTGGTCAGGCCGTAAATAAGGGTGAAACAAATGATGCCGCCGATAAACAGCAGTATCCATTTCCAGAGAGGGATAGCCCTGCAGAAATTATTGTCCGATGATTCCATTTATAGCTTCGAGTTCGTCTTTGGTGAATTCAGGACCGCGGATGGCGGCCACATTGTCGTCTATCTGGGCGACGGAGCTGGCTCCGATGATGACCGAGGTGACCCGGGGGTCCTTGAGGTCCCAGGCCAGGGCCATCTGGGCAAGGCTCTGCCCGCGCTCCGCGGCGATGGCTGCGAGTTTGCGGGAGCGTTCCACCACCTCGGGGGTGATCTGCGCCGATTTGAGGTACTCTTCCCTGCCGGCCCTCGAATCCGAGGGTATGCCCTTGAAATAACGGTCCGTCAGCAGGCCCTGGGCCAGCGGGGAGAATGCTATGAATCCCACCCCGTGCGCGGCGGCACCGTCGAGTATGGGGCCTTCGGGATCCCTGACGAGCATGCTGTATTTACCCTGGTAGAGCAGGCAGTGTACGTCGCGCTCCTCCAGGTAGGCGTAGGCTTTCCGGGCAGCCTCCGCGGGATAATTGGATATGCCCGCATAGAGGGCCTTCCCGCTCCGGACTATGTCCACGAGGGCCTGCATGGTCTCTTCCAGCGGAGTCTCGGGATCGTAGCGGTGCGAATAGAAAATGTCCACATAGTCGAGATTCATGCGGGCGAGGCTCCTTTCGAGGCTTTCGAAAAGATATTTGCGGGAGCCCCAGTTGCCATAGAGCCCGGGATACATGTCGTAACCCGCCTTGGTGGAGATGAAAAGCTCCTGCCTGAAAGGCCTGAGGTCCCTGCGGTAGATTTGTCCGAAAGTCTCTTCGGCGGAGCCGTACGGGGGGCCGTAGTTATTGGCCAGGTCGAAATGGCAGATGCCCGTGTCGAAACAGTGGAGTATCATGTCCCGGCTCCTTTCAAAGGGGGAGATCCCTCCGAAATTGTGCCACAGGCCGAGGGAGATCTCGGGGATGAGTATCCCGCTTCGGCCGCATCTGCGGTATTTCATGCCGCCCGCGTACCTGTCGGCGGAAGGGGAAAAAGGGTCTTTGGTCATATGCTGAACTAAATTCTTCCAAAAGATACGCACTTTTTTTATCTTTGCAATCGATGAAAAGGCTTCTGGTATTAATATTCTTGACTTTCCTGTGCTCCTGCGCCCTGCAGGCCAGGGACCGCAACGCCAGGCTCCAGAGCGTCGTCAATTCTTTCCGCAAAGAAGAAGGCTTCGACCTGGTCACTCTGGGCACCCCTGTCATCAAACTCCTGCTGATGGCCTATGACAAAAGCGCCGAATCCCCTGAAAACCGGGCTGCAGCCGACCTGTTCAGGGACATAAAGAAACTGGTCATAGCCGATTATTCGGACTGTCCTCCCGAGGTGAAGGAACAGTTCCGTAAAGAGCTGGACGATATATTCTCAGATGAGGAGCCCATTATGGAAGTCAGCGAGAACGGCAGTCTGGTCGTGATCTACGGAGAGCTCTCGGAAGACGGCACCCGCATACGCAACGTATCCCTGCGCGAAGACGGGGACGGTTCGCTGATATTCCTCAACGGAAGCGTGAGCGTGGAGCATGTGACCGACCTGTCCGGCGGAGCTCCCCTGCCCGCCTAGTCCCTGAAGGCCTTGCGGGCCAGCATGCAGTAATAAGCAGTCCAGTTGTACCACTCATGTCCGCCCTTGGTGATCACCAGGTCGTGCGGATAGCCTTTCCTGGTCAGATATCTGTCGAAGCGGCGCGCCGTGCCGTAATAGAAATCCGTATCCCCTACGAAGAGTATATATGCGTCCGGAGCCTCCCTGAACTGGATGTCCAGGGCCGGCTTGAGCTGGCTGTAGAATTTATTGTAGGGGCTGGGTTTCTGGAAAGGATGCAGCATCGCGGAGAAGGCGCCTATGTAGCCGAAAGTGTCGGGATTGCGCGCCGAAATCCAAATGGACTGCAGGCCGCCTATCGAAAGCCCGGCGATGGCCCTGTGGCGTTTGTCGGGGATGGTCCGGTACAGGCTGTCCACAGTCTTCACCACATCCTCCACGAAGCCGGTCTCGACGGCTCCGTTGACTTCGAACAGGGACTCGAAGGCATCCTTGTAACGGGAGTCGTCGAAATCCTTGTCGTCGTTGTACTGGTTGACATTGGGGAGCACCAGGATATATTTTTCCGCCAGGTCGTAGGTGAACAGGCTGTCTGTGAGACGGAGGACGTCACCGCGGGATATCCAGGCGGTTTCGTGGCCCCTGGCCCCGTGCAGGAGGTAATACACAGGGTAGCGCCTGTCATTGTCATAATAGTCGGCGGGGAGGTACACCAGCATCCTGCGGTGGGAGGGTCCCTTGACGGAGGTGGCATGCTCCACCTCTTCGACTATGCCCATGTGGGGCAGCTGCTTCCAGGGGGTGCCGGCATGGTAGTACGGGGCGTTCCGCTGGAGGAAAAGTCCGCAGGAAGAGCAGCAGAGGGCCAGCAGGAATATGGCTGCAAGTCTTAAGATCCTTATTTTCATGACAATGCGAGAGTGTACATCTGCATGAGCTTCTCCATGGAGCTTTCGATGGAATAATCCTTGACGCTTTCAGCATAGCGGGGGCTCATTTCCGCGCGTTTCTCGGGATGTTCTATCCACCAGTCTATCTTCTCCGCCAGGGCCTTGGGATCGGAAGCCGGGAAGGTGCTTTCAGGCACCAGGGCAAATTCGCTGGTGGCGATGAGCGGTCCTTCGGCGATCAGGGGCACGCAGCCCTCGCGTATGGATTCGAGGCAGCCCAGTCCCTCCACTTCGATATTGGCACAATGCACACAGAGGTAGGCCCTGGAGGCGAGCTCGTGCAGCTGCGCCGGGGTATGGAAGGCGAATACGGGGGTGTGCGTGAGCACTCCGCGCTTCACCAGGCCGGCGGCGACGGCGCAGTATTTCTTCAGCAATTGTCCCTGGCCGGCGAAATACAGCTGTATGCGGGAGGCATGGCGGGAGTATTCCATGGCGCGGAGCAGGGTGATCTGGTCCTTGGCTGCCGCGAGACGGCCCACATTGAGTATCAGTATGGGGTCTTCCTGGGTATGGCTTCCGAGTCCGGGAGTCGTCGAAGGGGGGATGCCGTTGGAGATGACATGGAGCCTGGATGTGGAGCCGCATCTTTCCATCAGCTCTTTCACGGTCCGGGAGGGGCACTGGATGTCCGAGCAATGGTTGAAATAGCCTTTCATCCAGATATTCATGAGCAGACGGTTGGTCCAGCGCCAGTTCACCGGCGGGAGCTCCGTCATGATATTCTCGGTATACAGGTGGAAGGTACCCACTACGGGTTTGCCCATTTTCTCAGCCACACGGATGACGGCCCTCTCGATGGGAAAAGGCTCGGCGATATGCACCACATCGGCCCAGGCCACGGCTTCGTTTATCACTTTCCTGTCCATCGTGGCGAAGCAATAACCGTTGGCATCGATGATGGGCTGGAACAAGGGGAAATGGAATCTTTTCAGGGTAAAATCGGGCTTGGGACCGTTCGTATCCGGGTTTTCTCCCGACAAGATGCGGGCGTCGACACCTGATTCCCTGAGGTATCTGACGGTGTTGCGTACCGAAGTGGAAAGGCCGTTCCCTGCGACAAAAGCATTGTTGCAGACAAACAGAACCTTCATGAGGTTTTCTGAGTTCATAATTTGCGGGCGCAAAGATAGTGTTTTCCCCCGAAATAACCAGTTACAATCTGATATGCCCCTGTCTCACGGCCGGCTCGAGCAGTGTCCCGGGGATGATGCGCCGGACGGCGGCGGCCACGGCGTTCAGTATGGCTTCATGGATGTAGTCCCGGCGTATGATCAGGGAGATGGTCCTGCCCGGAACGGGGTCCACTATGGGACGCAGGCACTCCTGCTGGCTGTACATGATCAGGCCTCTGTGCGTCTCAGGGACTATGGTGATGCCGCCGTTGTCGTTGACCACCTGGATCAAGGTGCCCACACGGCCTCCTTCAAAGAAGCGCTCGTAGGTGAAGGTCCCTTCCTCCAGGTCCTCCGGGTCCAGCCTCCTCAGGCCGTCGCGGATGATCCAGACGGACTGCCCCAGGAGCTGCTTCACCTGCATGCTGTCCTGGGTGAAGGCGGGGTTCTTCGGGGAGACATAGGCCAGGAAACGCTCCCGGTACAGGGGGATTTCCAGGAATTCTTCATCTTTCACCGGCCCGGCTATGATACCCATGTCCACTTCCGCCTTGCGGAGTCTGTCCATTATGGTGTCCGTCAGCATTTCTTCGGTCTTGAGCCGGATGCCGGGGGCGCTCTCCGCCAGATATTTGAAAAGTCCGGGGACAAGTACAGGGGCTACGGTGGAGATGAGGGCTATGCTCAAGGGACTGCTGAGGATATCTTTTTCCGAGCTGGTCAGCTCCTTGATCTGTTCTGCATGATAGAGTACCAGTTTGGCCTTGTCTATGACTTTGAGGCCTATTTCTGTAGGGGTGACAGGATGGGCGGTCCGGTCGAAAAGGGACACGTCCAGCTCTTCTTCCAGTTTCTTGACCATGAGACTGAGGGTGGACTGGGTCAGGCCGCAAGCTTCTGCCGCCTTGCCGAAGCTCCGGTATTCGCTGATTTCGATGATGTAGCGCAGCTGATTGAGGGTCATTGCAGTTTCGATTGATTTTTTCAATGTAAAGATAGAAATTATTATATTGATAAATGGGTTTCGGGAAAATATCTTTGCAGCATGAATTGGAAAGTGATCAGCTGGTTTATCGGCATTTCCCTCGTCTTCGTCTCGGCACTGATGCTGGTGTCGGGAATCATCGCCCTAGTCACCCCCGGCGACGAGAGCAGGATGCCGCTGCTGTTTTCCGCTTTCCTGACTTGTATCACCGGAGTCTATCCGTTGATTTTCGTCAGGAAGGGCAAGCACAGGCTGAGTTTCCGTGAGGGCAACAGCATAGTCGTGGGAGCATGGTTGCTGGCCTGTCTCTTCGGGATGCTGCCCTTCCTTTTCTACGGCCGCGAATTTTCCTCCGTCAACGCCCTGTTCGAGAGCGTCTCAGGTTTCACCACTACGGGCGCGTCCATATTGAACGACATAGAAGGGCTCCCTCGGGGACTGCAGTTCTGGCGCATCTCCACTGCATGGGTGGGAGGAGTCGGCATTGTCACCCTCTTTTCCATGATCACCTCCGGTCAGGACAAATCCGCCCTCTCCAAGGCGGAGATCTCCAGCATGGCCAGGGAAGCGCTCACTGACGAGAGGAACAGCAGCTTTGCCAACAGGATGCTCCTGACTTACATAGGACTGACCATCGTCAGCTTTTTCTCCCTGAAGCTCACCGGCATGGAGTGGTTCGACGCCGCGACCAACGCCATGTCGGCGTGCAGCACCTGCGGATTCTGCACCCGCAACACCAGCATCGCCTTCTATGACAATCCTGCCGCCGAAATCGTCCTCACCGTCACGATGCTTGCGGCCGGCCTGCACTTCGGGATCCTGTTCCTGGCCTTCGTGAAAGGCCGGCCGGCATATATCAGGAAATCCGAGACCATCAAGGTGTTCCTGGCCCTGGTGGGGATAGCCATAGTCATTGTCACGGTGGACCTGATGGTCAAAGGGCACTATGGTTTCGGCGCCGCCCTGAGGGACGCTTCCTTCCAGGTGGCATCCATTTCGACGACCACGGGCTTCGCCACGAAAGACACGACTGCCTGGCCCCCGCTCAGTATGGCGGTGCTCATCATATGTTCGCTCATCTGCGGCTGCTCGGGTTCCACATCCGGAGGCATCAAGATCGACAGGGCCATCCTGGCGGCGAACGGCATCATCCGAAAGGTCGAGCTCACCGTCGCCCCCAACTCCGTGTATTTCGTCCGCGTGGACGGCAAGACCAGGACCGGCGAACAGGTCAGCGACGCCTATTGCTACATTTTCTGCTATCTGCTGATCATGGTGCTGTTCGCCGCCGTCAACATTGGCTGCGGACTGGATTTCACCACGGGAGTCACCGCCTCGATCGCCTGCATAGGCAATGTCGGTCCGGGATTCGGCGACGTGGGGTCGATGTCCAACTATGCGGCTTTCCCGTCCGTGCTCAAGGCCACGGGCATGATTGAGATGCTGATCGGAAGGTTGGAGATTTTCCCTGTCCTCTACCTGCTCCGTTCGATACGGAAAGGCTGAATCAGACTGTCGAGGATGCCGGCCATTCCGACTACCAGGCCATGAAATCCTACATTGCCATCGCCGAGAAAACCAAGGCCGACGCCATGAAACTATTCGATGAAGAATTGAAGAAATAATGGTAAATCTTGCAAAGATTTTGGTGTTCAGATAAACTTTGTTAAATTCGCATTGCCGTTGCGGATATTTCCAGAAAATCCGCAATCAGTTTGAGGAAATTTAGAGCTATTATGTACCATAGGATATTCGACATAGAGAACCGGCTGGATGAGGCAATGTTCCTCTTTGGCGGCCGTCAGACAGGGAAATCAACCCTTCTTAAAGAGCGCTTCCCCAAGGCGGTCTACATTGACCTTTT
>JAFTBU010000045.1 GCA_017455065.1 Bacteroidales bacterium | reverse complement strand
GCCGAAGTGCTTTTTAATGTAGTCAACAGTGTATCCTTCTTTAAGCATGTTGACATACATAAGCTTTTCTTTCATTCCATGTTTTGTATGCATATCCAAAAGTTTTTTGTCTAACTTTTAGGGTGCATATCACCCCAGAGCTCCCCACAGCCCGCCCGTAACCGCCGCGCCTCGCCATCGCGCGGCGGTGGTGCCGCATCCGCCCGCCGCCGCAGGGCGTATATTGCGGCGGCGGAGCCGATCAACCCCTGGTTGACCTGACCTTCGGTAGCAAAAAGGCCGGTTTTTGCGACCGAACCACCCGGCGACCCCACCCTTCGGTAGCAAAAATGCCGGTTTTTGCGACTGAACCCCCTGGCGACCTGACCTTCGGTAGCAAAAAAGCCCGATTTCGCGACCGGACCCCCCGCCGACCCTACCCTTCGGTAGCAAAAAGGCCCGATTTCGCGACCGGACCCCCCGCCGACCCTACCCTTCGGTAGCAAAAAGGCCTGATTTTGCGACCGAACCCCCTGTCGACCTGACCTTCGGTAGCAAAAAGGCCTGATTTCGCGACCGAACCCCCTCCGCGACCCTGGGTTCGCGTACGAAAACCGCCTTTTTTGTTCGTGAACCCCCACTGCGACACCGGGTTCGCGTACGAAAACCGCCTTATTTGTTCGTGAACCCCCTCCGCGACACCGGGTTCGCGTACGAAAACGGGCTTTTTTGTTCGTGAACCCTCCCGCGGCCCCGCGCGGGTAAATCGAAACAGCCCCGGATCAAAGTCCGGGGCTGTCGGTTTTCGTTGACGGGGCTGTCGGTTCTCGTTGACGGGGCTGTCGGTTCTCGTTGACGGTGCTGTCGGTTCTCGTTGACGGGGCCAACGCTAGAGTTAATGCTGTGCCTGACGCTTGAACCGACACTGGGGCTGACGCTAAGGCTTCTCGCGGATCAGACTTACGCCGAGGATGCCGGAGGGGATGAGTTCCTTGGGACGAAGTTCCCAGTAACGGCCGGAGGTCCAGACTCCGTCGAAGGGCGCATTCCCTTCCGAGGTGCCCAGGATGGCATTGTACCAGGTATTGGCGTAGTCGATTTCGAGCTGGTTCAGCCCGTTCACCAAGGCGTCGGTGACGTCCACGGTCCAAGGCTCGGTCCAGGCGTAGCCGCAGTCCTTTCCGTTCACGCGCACTCCAGCGAGTCCGGAAGGAATATTGAGGCGCAGGTAGATGCGGCCGGCGTCCTCGCTCTTGTCAGAGCCGCTCTTGTCAGAGCCGCTCCGTTCAGATCCGCTCCGGTCAGATCCAGTCCGTTCAGAGCCGCTCCAGTCATCCCCGCTCCAGTCGAAACTGGTGCTGTAGGTGGCAAGGCCGCTGTAGTATTTGACCCGCGGGTCCGCGGCGAGAGTCCAGTCGTGCAGCGCCTCTTCGGTGAGCGACACCCCGGTCTCCCGGAAGGCGATTTCCCATTGTCCTGTCTGCAAGGGCAATTCATCCACGCTTCCCCGGGTGCGGAAGGTCCCGCCGGGGCCGAGGATGACGAAACAGGTTTCGTCGGCGTCCAGTTCAATGGTGACAATGGTGCGGCCCGCCCCTACAGCAGCGTCAGTGCCGCTTCCGGAGGGAACGACCGCGGCATTGACAATGGCTTTCATCGCGTCGCGAGCGGGGTCGTAAACTTCAGGGGAGTCGTCAGCACCTCGCAGCGACAGGGTCCAGGTGGCCTTCCTGCCGCCTTGGGTGGCGATGAAGTAGATTTCTCGGTCTCCGTCGGTCCGGTGGGTCCAGGCGATCTCGCCGCGAAGGTCCTCGCCCGACGCGCCAGAAACAGCCGCATCGCCAGCAGTGCCCGCACCCTCGCCGCCGGAAACACCCGCCGCACCTGCGCCAAATGCCGCGCCAGCAGCGCCCGCCGCGCCAGAAACAGCCACCCCGCCGTCAAGGACTCGGCTGATGACTTTCAGGTCGGGCTCCAGGCCGAGGGCGGAGAAGTCGGGCTGGGTATAGGGCAGCTCCGAAGGCGTGAGCACGGTGCAGCCGCCCTTGCGCAGCTCGGCGATCTTGTACAATATCCACGGGCTGAGACGGTCGGCACCGGGGCTCATCTTGTGGGGGAGGGGGAATATGACGAGGGAATATGACGCTCCGGAGGGGAGTACCATTTTGCCGTCCCGGGCCGTGGCTCCGCGGAGCACGTCGGGATTGAAAGAATCGTACTGGTAGCCGTCGAGGGGATTGACCCAATCTTCACCGAGGTAGGTGCCGGAGGTCCAGTTGACCCCCTGGGGCAGGGTGGTGCGGCCGAGGCCCTTGTCTGAGAGGCGTTCCTTTTCGGATGCGACCCTGGCGGCGCCCATGGGGCCGGGCAGGGAGGCGACCAGCTTGTCAGGAAGGACGGAACGGCGGGGGACTTCTTCCCCGGTGAACACGGCGATGTCGATGGCCGGGCGGCCGGCCTGGAGGAGGTTCTGGCAACGGGTGACATAGCCCGTGAGGGCGCCGGCCAGGGGCATCCAAGCCTGGTCCCTCTGCATGGCGAAGCCAATGCCGTCGAGGCTCATGCCGGGGCGGCGGTCCATCCAGGGATTGAGCACCCACACATGGAAGGCGAGGGCGTTGAATCCGCTGGCCCAGTTGCGGTCGAGTAAGGGTTTGACCAGGGCGGGATCCTCGTCGAAAAGGGTCCTGAGCTCTGTCAGACCCTCGGCCTGGATGAGATTGTGCCCGTAGATGTGTCCTCCGCTGATGGCGTCGAACATGTCGTTGGGCTTGTCGTGGGTGGGGCTCCGGAGCCAGAATTCTCCCATGGGAAGCTCCGTGAGGTCGTAATGCAGGAGTCCGTCTCCGGGCATGGTGGGGGCGGTGCATTCGGCGCTGAGCTGGAGTCCGAGCGATGCGGCTCTGTCGTGAAGCTCGGTGTAGAATACGTCATGGATAAGCTCCGCAATGGTCTCACGCACGTCTCTGAGGACTTTTTCTGTGGCGGCCGGGCTGTCCAGGACCATACCTGTCATCACCGGGAGCCAGGGCATGAGGTCGTAGCCCCGGCGTGCCTTGAACTCGGCTGCGAAGTCTTCAGACCAGTTCTGGCTGGCGCATTCCCAGCTGTCCACGTGCATGCGGGAGATGGCTTTGCGGGCGGTCTCGGGGTCAACGAGGTTCCAGATGTGCCCGAACCAGCCGTCGAGCTGGCGCCGGACGGCATCGCGGGAGAATTTGTCGCACTCCAGTCCTCGTCCGGCGCCGCCGGTGGTGTTGATCTGTCCGGTGCTGGTGTGCCCTATGCGGAGTATGCGCCAATTGCCGTCCGAGGGCAATGTGGCGGTGATCCTGTCCCCGTCGAGGGAGGATGTAAGGTCAATGAGCGAAGCTGCTGCCACGGCGCCGTCCTCGAAAGAGTCCTCCGGTCCGACAGCCCAGGTGAGGGCGGCCTTGCCTTCCCAGAGGTCGAGTTTGCGCTCGGAGGAGAATGCCAGCTCGTCAATGGCGAGCGAGGGCAGCCATTTGGCGGCGTCGAGGTCCTCGCTGCCGGGCTCGGAGCCGGAAGGGGTCCAGCTGAGCCTCCAATGCCGGGCCGTGGTCTCGGGCAGCCTGTAGGTCAGCCCAATGCCGAGACTCTGCCAGCCCAGACGCGGCGGTTCGAGCTGCCTGACAGGATGGAACACGCCCTGTCCGTCAGCGGCCTCGACCAGTACCCTGTAGGCCTGGACGCTGTTCCCGCGCGGTTTTATGTACATCGAGCGGGCCGTGAAAGGCTCGTCGAAATCGATTGCTATGCTGCAAGGCTGGCTGCTCTTGAACCCCCTCAGAGGCGGGTTCGTGGTGAAATGTCCAGTCCTGGCAGGTGCATCCGCACGGTAGGCAAAGACCTTCAGGTCCTTGTACCAGCCTTCTATGGTTTCGGGCCGGGGCAGGACAGCGTCGACATGCCCTCCCGCGACGTCGATGGAGCTGCTTACTATCTTCTGCATCGACTGCTCCGGGGTGATCCAGGGACCTCCCGCCAGGGCGAAGCCGTCGCAGATGTGTATGCCCAGCTGTATGCCGGTCCTGGCCGCCTCGCGTATGGCGTGTGCGACCAGGGCGTCCCATTCGGGACTTAGCTGGGGATGGCTGGGGGTGTATTTGGGGTCGGGGGCCTTGATGGGCATCAGGTAGGCTCCGGCTATGCCGGCCTTTTTCATGGCCTCCAGGTCTGCGGTCACGGCCTCAGGGGTCCCTGTGCCGTACATCCAGTACCAGATGGCCCAGGGCCTGGGGTCGCTGGCCCGCGGGCCGGACTCGAAGCGGTTCAGGCCGCTGTGGCAGAGCCCGCGGGCGCTGCCGTCAGGCATTGTCACTCTCACCTCGGCTCCATCGGGGACATTGACCTCCAGCACGAAATTGCCGTCGGGGGAGAGCTTCCAGCTGACTTCGAGCAACCCGCCCTTGACCAGGGTGGACGCCTTCACCCAGCTCACGTCGCCTATCACCCGGGGGGCCACAGTGACCGCCCCGTGCGCTTCGTGATGAATGCCGGCGAGGGCGTAGTACAGCCATTCTTCCAGATGTCCGAGCATGAAGTGGTTCTGCGAATTGCCCTGTACGGGGTCCCACTGCTCGGTGAGGGTGGTGGCGCCCACGGCGAGCTGCCTTCCGTATCCGGGGGCGTCGTAGTGGTTGTGGATGGCGAACATCACATCGTCCAGCCCTTCCCGGTAGAGCACCTCATAGAGTGCGCGGCTGGTGATTTCCCCGGTGGTGAGCCGGTTCCCGTGGGCGCGGATGTCCTCCAGCAGGCTTTCCAGCACGGCGTCGTGCCAGCCTTCGGGCACCAGCCCCAGATGCAGGGCTACGGCGTTGCAGGCCTGGCTTCCGTTGCCATACCAGGCCCTGCCGCCCTCGCTGTGGAAGAAGGCGTCATTGTACTGCCTGCGGGTCAGCGCGGCGAGGGAATCCAGCCTCGCGGCTTCGTCGCTGCGGCCGGTCAGCAGCGACGCTTCCTTCATTGCCAATATATCCAGGTAGTACTGCGCGGAAGCGACTACATTGACCGGAGTGTTCTGGGCGAAGCCCGAGGCGCCGCCGGCGTAGTCGTACCAGTCGCCGAGGCCGAAATCGAGTATCCCGTCCACCGCCTTGGACCCGAGCCAGTCGAGGTAGGCGTGCATGCGGTCGTAGTATTCCCTGACGAGGGAATCGTCATCGTAGAAGCGGTTGTAGATGAGGGGCCAGACAATGAAGGCGCTGCCCCATTCGGGGGAGATGGAAAAGGCCTCCCACTGCCCTGTGAAGGTGGTGTATTCGGGAGCAGTGGTGGGCACCATGCCGTCGGGGTGCTGGGCGTCCGCCATGTCCTGCATCACCTTGCGGGCGAAGTCGTGCAGGTCGTAGCCGTAAAAGAGTCCCGGGCCGTTGAACTGGACCTGGTCGAGCCAGCCGAGCTTCTCGCGGTGGGGGCAATCGGTGAAGACAGCGTGCGCGTTGGAGCGGATGGCGTTGCGGATGAGGCGGTGGGCCCCGTTGAATATCTCGTTCGAGCAGCTGAAGGAGCCCGTCTCCGCCATGGCGTTGGAGGTGAACAGGGACTGCACTGAATGCAGCACGGGGAGTCCGTCAGGATTGGCCATGCCCTCCATCACCGCGCCTTCGATGCGCAGCCAGCGGAATCCGTAGTAGGAAAATCTCGGGGTCCATTCCTCCGTCCCTTCGCCCTTGAGGGTGTACTGATAGTAATGGGGCGAGCCCGTGGGTTTCTGGTCGGGGATGCCCTCGGCGTCGAGTTTCTCGGCGGGATAGATGCGGAGGGTCTGCCCGGCCTTGCCGCTGACGCGTATGGAAGGGATGCCGGAGAGGTTCTGCTGCATGTCGAGCACCAGGCCCTTGGCGGTCATTCCGGCCTTGGCGGGGGAGTAGACGGCTATCACTGTGTCGGAAGGGGATTTCTGCTCCCGCAGGGTGCCCTTGGGCGGGGTCTGTTTCACCACCGGCAGCCAGGCGCTGTCGTCGAATCCGGGCTCAGCCCAGCCGGGCTGCTCCAGGCGGGCGTCATAGTCCTCTCCTCCGTAGATGCAGTTGAAGGTGACGGGGCTGGGACTCCATTTCCAGTCGCCGCCCGTGGTGAAGGTGGCGCTGCCGCCGTCCTTGTAGCGCACTTTGAGTTTGGCCCACAGGGTGGGAGGGCCGTAGGTCCCCTTGTATTTGGTGTAACGGCCGCCCTGGACGTTCCAGAAGCCGTTGCCCAGCATCACGCCGAATGCGTTGCGCCCCTCCCTGAGGAAGGGCTTCAGGTCGAAGGTATTGTAATAGACGGTCTTGTCGTATTCGCTCCAATAAGGGTCGAGCATGTGGGTGTTGACCTTGGCGCCGTTGACATACAGCTCATAGAATCCCAGGCCGCTTATCTGCACCGTGGCGGATTCTATGTCAGAGTGCAGCGAAAGCTCATGCCGGAGCATTATGCTGCGGCGCGACAGGCTGTCCTCCCGGGATGCCGTCGTGGTGGCCCCTATCCAGCCGGTGCCGGCGGGGAAGTGCACTTCGGAGCGGCCCATATCGCGGCTGGTGGCCACGGCGATGCCCCTCTGGCTGTCGTCATCGACGGCGCAGTAGAAATGGTACACCACCCCCTCGTGCACGATGATGCAGCTCTTGTGGGCGAACATCGCGTCGTAGTCCTCCGTGGGGTATATGAGGTCCTGCCCGTCCCAGTCGGTCCAATGCAGCAGGTCGTACGAGGCGGCGAAGGTGTTGAAGGCCTGGTAGGGGCGGTCTTTTCGGAAGGCCCCGAAATAGAACATCACCCAGAGGTCCCCCATCTTCTGTATGTGGGCGTCGCCGGTGATGATGCCCTGCTGCTCGTGGGCGAATACGGGATTGTCCCCGTAGCGCCGCCAGTGCCTCATGTCGTCCGACAGGGCCAGGCCGATGCGCTCGGCCTTGAGGCCGTTGGCGGGGTTGATGCCGCCGGCGTTGTAGAACATCAGGAAGCGGCTGCCGAAGCGGCGGTCCGGGTCCTCGAAGACATTGGTCTTGTACTGGACCAGGCTGTCCCACCATTGGACGTCGGGGTCGGAGGAGGAGAGAGCCGGGGCGCGGGAGCCTTTCCAGCTGCTCCTGCCGCCGCTGATCCATCGGTCCGGACTCTTGCGCGTGGATGCTATGCCAATGCTGAGAGGCATCTTTTCATAGCCCTCGTTGTGCCCGCCGAAGCCGCTCATCCAGTATTGTCCCTTGTATTTTGAGAGCTCGTAGCTGCCGCCCCAGTTGTAGTCCAGCAGGGCCATGTAGCCGGCCCTCTGGCTGCTGTCCCAACCCTTTTCCATGAAGGGCAGCAGTATCCCCAGCTTCTCCCAGTGCAGCAGGTCGTCGGATACGGCCAGGCAGGTCTGGTAGCCGTTCTTTTCGGGATTGCCCTGGTCTGAGTAGAGCAGGTAGGTCATGTACCATCTGCCGCCGTAGCGGAACACTGTGGGGCAGTCGGTCTTGTGGAAATTGTCCTCGGGAGCCACCACAAGGCCGTATTTGTACGGGGTGCGGGCGCGGGAATACACCTCTTCCATGACTTCCCGGGGGACGCTCTGCGCCCGGAGGGCCGAGGATGCCATGGTCAGGATGGTGAGGATCGCGGTCAGGGTCAGGATGCTCTTTCTCATGTTTAAAGATAACCATTTCTTTGGAAAAGCGCCAAAAAATGAATATTTTGCGGTATAACACCAGTACTATGGAAAGAGACGACCACAAGATCATATTCTCGATGGTGGGAGTGAGCAAGATCCTCCCCTCGAGCAACAAGACCCTCCTGAAAGACATCTACCTCTCCTTCTTCTATGGAGCCAAGATAGGCATCATAGGTCTGAACGGAGCGGGCAAGTCCACCCTGATGAAGATCATCGCGGGCATAGACAAGCCTACCCGCGGCGAGGTGGTCTTCGCTCCCGGCTACTCCGTGGGCTATCTGGAGCAGGATCCGTACCTGGATCCGACCAAGACGGTCAAGGAGATAGTGCAGGAGGGCGTGCAGGAAGTCGTGGACCTGCTGGCCGAGTACGAGGAGATCAACAATCTCTTCGGCCTGCCCGAGTACTATGAGGATCCGGACAAGATGCAGACTCTGATGGACCGCCAGGCGGAGGTGCAGACCAAGATCGACGCCTGCGATGCCTGGAGCCTGGATTCGAGGCTGGAGAGGGCCATGGACGCCCTGCGCTGTCCGCCGGACGACCAGCTGGCATCTAGCCTGAGCGGAGGCGAGAGGCGCCGTGTCGCGCTCTGCCGCCTGCTGCTCAGCAAGCCCGACGTGCTCCTGCTCGACGAGCCCACCAACCACCTGGACGCCGAGTCCATAGACTGGCTGGAGCAGCATCTGCAGCAGTACGAGGGCACCGTGATCGCCGTCACCCACGACCGTTACTTCCTGGACCATGTGGCCGGATGGATACTGGAGCTGGACAGGGGAGAAGGCATCCCCTGGCAGGGCAATTATTCCAGCTGGCTGGACCAGAAGACCCAGCGTCTCGCCATGGAAGAAAAGACCGAAAGCAAGCGCCGCAAGACCCTGCAGCGCGAGCTCGAATGGATACATATGGCCCCCAAGGCCCGTCAGGCCAAGGGCAAGGCCCGTCTGAACAGTTACAACAAACTCCTCGAAGAGGGCGTGAAAGAAAAGGAGGAGAAGCTCGAGATATTCATCCCCAACGGTCCCCGTCTGGGGAACAAGGTCATCGAGGCCAGCCATGTGAGCAAGGCCTACGGCGACAAGCTGCTCTATGATGACCTGAACTTCGTGCTGCCTCCCAACGGCATAGTCGGAGTGATAGGCCCCAACGGCGCCGGCAAGACGACTCTTTTCCGCCTCATCATGGGACTCGAGCAGCCCGACTCAGGCACCTTCGAGGTGGGGGATACCGTCAAATTGGCCTATGTGGACCAGCAGCACACCAGCATCGACCCCGAAAAGAGCATCTACGAGGTGATTTCAGGGGGCAATGAGACCATACGCATGGGCGGCCGCGACATCAATGCCAGGGCGTACCTCGCCCGCTTCAATTTCGCCGGTGCGGACCAGCAGAAGCTCTGCTCGGCGCTCTCCGGCGGCGAAAGGAACCGCCTTCAGCTGGCATTGGCACTGAAGGAAGAGGGCAATGTGCTGCTGCTCGACGAGCCCACCAACGACATCGATGTGAACACCCTGCGCGCCCTGGAGGAGGCCCTGGACGATTTCGCGGGCTGCGCGGTGATCATCAGCCATGACCGCTGGTTCCTCGACCGCATATGCACCCACATCCTTGCCTTCGAAGGGGATTCGCAGGTGCGTTTCTTCGAGGGTTCGTATTCCGAGTATGAAGAGAACAAATTGGCCCGCCTCGGACAGGTGGAGCCGAAGAGGGTCAAATACCGGAAACTGTCATAAACTCCTGCAGCATGCCGCTTTCGGGGGAGAGTGCCACTGTGTCGCACCAGGGTGATTCGAAGGTACGAATAATACTTTAAAACGCGCTATTTTACCATTATAATCCGCTCAAAACGCAGTAATCGTCTCTTCTGACCCTCTATGTTGCACCTCTGATTTTGGCTGGAATCATCGCTTTTGCTATATTGGCAGCACAATAAAGCAGTGATTTAATTGTTCACAACTTCTTATGATTTGCAAAGTATATTTGTCATTATGAAAAATATACTTATCTTTGCAACAAGAAAACTTAACAAGCGTTTAACATGAATCACAAAAGTATCCTTATGCCGCATACCTGCCAGAAGATTGGCTGGTGCCTTTTGATTCTCTTCGTTATCGTGGAGCTCGCAAAAGCTCTTTTCGTTCACAACATTGATGTAGCCTGGTATTTTGCAAAGGCATCTCACTTTATCATTATCGTGTCGATCTTCCTCATCTGCCTGTCGAAGGAGAAGGTGGAAGATGAAATGATTTCCGACTTTCGTCTTAAGTCAATAGGAATTACCGCCTATGTGTTCTTCATTCTTCTCCTGATCCTGAGCCTGTTCCTGGAACTGAGATTCGCAACCCTCTTTCCGAGTTTCCCGGAAGATCTCGAACTCTACCTGAGCGAAGCCATCCTGATTTTCCTTCCGCTTCTCCTCTTTATCCTGTACTACGGGCTGTTCAAGTGGATGCTCTGGAAATCCAAAAAACAGTAGGCTCTATGAAAAACACAGTCAGAGTAGAGAGAGCCATCAAAGACATCACCCAGCAGCAGCTGGCCGATGCTATTGGCGTGAGCCGAAACACCATCAATTCCATTGAGTCCGGAAAGTATGTCCCTTCCACGGTGCTGGCACTGAAAATTGCCCGATATTTCGAAAAGTCTACAGACTCAATCTTTCAATTGGAAGAGAATGATTGAAAAAAACCCCATTAGAGTGCATTCTAATGGGTAGTTGCATAATAGCCATTTAGCACATTGCATCTAATTGCATAGAAGCGCATTATTATACCGTTTTCGGTTCAACACTTCGCCAATATTGCATTTTTTCGGCTCAAATATTTGAAAAATGAGCCGTATTTTCTTATATTTGAGCCGTAAATCGAAAGAACCATGACCAGAGAAAACGAAATACTCCAGTTCCTGCACTATCATCCTGCCTC
>JAFTBU010000044.1 GCA_017455065.1 Bacteroidales bacterium | reverse complement strand
GGTGGTCGGTGCCGGGGCCCGTGCCACCCTCGGCATCGTAAGAGGGGGGACCGTGAGCGAAGCGAACGGTGGGGTCGAGCGCAGCGAGACGGCATCCGGCACCGACCACCACCGGACCGACAGCATAAACAGAAAAAAAGACCCCCGGGAAAGCCGGGGGTCCAGGTGAAGGGATAGTCGGAGACTATTTGGCGTCTTTTTCCCAATGCATGACAGCGACGACACCGTCGATATCCTCGATCATGTCGGCGGGCTTGGTGACACCCTTGGCGTTCCAGATGTTCATGTCGGCGAGGGCCTCAACCACAGTGCCGCTCTCATCGAACCTGCCGTCGGCGCCTATCAGGCCGTTGGTGTTGAGATTCCACTTGCGGGCGAGGAACTCATAGGCGGCCTGACGCTTGTCGGCATCATAATTGTGCTGTCCCAGAGGGAAATGGACATTCTCGATATTGTCGGAAACACCGTAGAAGCCATAGATCCTCTTGACATAGGGGATCTCGATCTCGGGATTCATAGCGGTCCAGTCGCCGCCGTCGGAGACGAGCAGCATGGGACGGGGTGCGCACATGGATGCGATTTCGGGGTTGGAGGTGCCGCCGCCGCTCAGAGGCAGCATGGTGCCGCTCTCACACTCGCATCCACCGGCAAAATACGAAGACATCATCACCACGGGGATGGAAAGGGTGATGCGGTCGTCGATAGCGGTGACGAACATACTCTGGCTGCCGCCGCCTGAGCATCCGGTGATACCGACCCTGGTGGGATCGACCTCCTTGAACTTCAGAGCATAATCCAGGAGCCTCTCGGCGCAGAGGATGTTGTAGGGCTGGGCGAGGCCGGTCTTGTGGTATGCAGCCGGGAACTGGGGGCTGGGACCGTTGCAGAACATGCTGAAGGAAATAGCGATGCAACCCATGCTGGCCTGCATGGCGCAGCGGCGCTGCACCACCTCGGCACCGTGGCCGGCGTTGTTGTGGCCGTGAGGATTGATCACCAGAGGATGGGCACCCTTGGAGGTCTTCTTGGGCCAATAGATGGCGCCGAAGCTATAGAGGCCGGGGAGTATCTCCAGGGCGAGGTCCTGCACATAATATTTGCCGTAGTTGCGCTTCTTGGAAAGGAAGACCTTGCCGTCGAACTGGGCGGGAACCTTGTCCAGGCCCACGCTGTGGCGGATATCTGCCCTCAGGACAGCCTTGCGGGCCTCCCAGGAAGCCTGGTCGTCATATTTGGAGGAAAGATAATCCAGCAGCTCCTGTCCCTCGTAGGGATTGCGGCGCGAATGCCTGAAACGGGAGACGCTGTAGTAGGGGTTGCCGTTGCCATTGTTCCACTCGGCATTGAAACCGAAGGGCCACAGCAGAGCCTCGAGGGTCTGCTCCAGGTCCCAGGGACGGATGCGGAAGTCTGCGAAATCCACCATCAGGTCGGCAGGGACGCTGCCGGCATTGATACGGACGCCGAACTGCTCCGCCACATCGGCGAGGACGTCACGAAGCGGGCGGCTGAAAGTATTGACGTACTTGGACACGTCGGGCTGCTGGCGCTGCTGCTGGGCGAACGCGGGCACTGCCAGGAGCAGTATGGCGGCAAAAACTGTCAGGAAATGTTTTTTCATATTGATAATGGTTTACTGTTGTTTCCAATCGATGTCCACCTCGCTGATCATGGTGTAGGCGCCGCCTGCATAGAGGACGCCGACTATGCCGGAGCCGGACGGAGTGATACGGGTCTGCATGTCCACGGAAGTCTTGACCTCCGGACGGCCCGGCACGATGGCGTACTGGGCGGTGGACGACATCTTGAACTTCAGGACATTGCCATCGATGATCAGGTGTGCGTCGCAGTCGGGACGGAAGCAGGTCGTGGAGACGGGGTCGGAGATCTCTTTCACCAGACCGTTTTCGTAGCGGATGAAGATGCAGTCGATGGCATCGTGGTACTTGGTGGTGCGGATAAGGCGCACGCCGTAGCCGGTGAAGGTGTCGGGATCGAAGTCCACGAGGAAGTCAGCCCACATCCAGGCCACGCTGAAGCCCTGTCCCTCGAACTTGAAGGGACGCATGAGCATGTGGAAGTCCACGTCGGAGGAGACTCCGTCGTAAGGAGTGTAGTACATCATGCTCTGGCCGGTCTGGAGGAGTCCCCAGTAGCCGGCGGCACCATCCTCTCCGGCGGCGAAATTGTGGGCGTTGCGCTCACCGTTGTACATCACGCAGGTGCTGTCCATGCGGGCGGCCACGTTGGTGAAGGTCCAGGCGCCGGGACGGGTCTCGGGCTGGTTGTCCACGGGGATATTCTGGAAATCAGTGCTGTAATGCCAGATGTCCACGCTCACGTCGGAGCGGCGTACAGGCCTGGTGGAGACCACCTTGACGGGCTCGCCGACATCGCACCTCTGATGCTTGGGGCTCACGGTGCACATGATGTAGGAACCCACATCGGAAGGTCTCAGGGAATAGCTGCGCAGAGGATTGTCCAGACGGGTCACAGCCACGAGCGAAGCATCGGCCCCTCCCCTGTCGGAGCAGGTGTACCAGTTGATCACGGACTGGTCGGTGAGCTTGGAGGCAAGCTTGTAGTCCACGGTGGCGCTGCCGCCCTTGATGCTGATGCGGGGCTTCGAAGAGAAGCCGGGGGCGGGCAGCTTGGAAGGCATTATGGTGAATACAGCGGCGCCTTCGATGCCGGCGGCGTTGCGCACCTCCACGGTGACATCGCGGGGATCGTCGGTCTCATTGGCAGGGATCACCTCGCAGCTGTATCCGGCGGGCTTGAGGGTGACATAGGCGTCGTTTCCGTCGGCGACGCTCCAGGTCAATTGCTCCGTAGTGCTCTGGCCGCCGCCGTAGTAATTGACTGTGGCCTTGAGGGTTACGGCGTCCACACCTGTCTCGAGGACCCTGCGGGTCGGAGCGACGGTGATCTGGGTGGGTATGCCGATGAGCTTGCGGCCGAGTGCCTTCTGATGGGCCTCGGTGCGCTCGCGCAGGCACATGGGATCCCAGCCGTCGGTGCCGGCGGTGAGGTTGTAGATATTATAATATGTCTGTCCGAAATAATCGTAGCGGAATGCGTCCAGGGCGGGTTTGCCGGCCAATTCTACGGTGGAGCAGGCGTTCCTCTGCCCTATCTTGTAGGGCTCGCCGTTGAAGCTGAAGTTGTACTCGTAGTTGCGGGTCTCGATGGTCGGGAAATCCCTCCAGCCCACATAGTCGGCGGCGTCTCCCTCCATGCGGGTGTCGATGACCACCAGGGGACCGCCCATCTTGGTGAAGTACTGGTCGCCGGGAGAGAAGGACTTGACATAATTGCCAAGGAACACCGCTCCGGTGCCGCTGGTGCCGCCGAAAGGCTTCTTGTTGTGGAACTCGAAGGTGCAGTCGTGGTAGATGCCGGTGGAAAGGGCGTCATCGGTGGACTCGAAGTGGCAATGGTCGAAGACGAGCCTCTTGGCACCGAGGAACGGCATCAGGTTGAGACGGCTGAGGAAGTTGCAGTTGCGGGCGAAGATCTTGTCGCCGGGCGAATAGATCAGCTGCGCCTGCACGATGGCAGAAGCCCTCTTGGGACGGTTGAGCGAGGGGTTCAGCGGATATACCAGGTCGATATTGCAATAATTTGCAAAGGTGACGTTCTCCGCGGTGATGCCGTCGCCGAGCAGGCGGAAGAGGGTGTAGTTGCCGCGGGAGCCGAGGGTCTGGCCGCGGTTGCAGCACATCACCACATTGTACGGGTCACGGCTGAGGCCGAAGAAACGCAGGCCGGGGCAATTGATCACCAGGGCGTTGACGCCGGCGCCTTCGCGCACCGCGGGATCGTCAGGATCGTCGATCCAATACACCCAGGGGGCGATATAGAGCACCATCGGCTCTTCGAAACTGCCGGGAGTCAGGTGCTCCGCGGCTTCATTGATCGAATTGAAAACGAAGGGATACTGCGCCGCCTCGGCATCGGAGAAACGGCCGTCGATGAAGAAAGCCTTCTCCCCCAGCTCGATCTTCTGTCCCTGGTACACGATCCAGCTGCCGCCGAATTCGATGGGATCCGAAGGATCGAGAGAAGTGTACTGCTGGGCTGAGAGCGCGGAACCCAGGCACAGCGCAAAGGCTGTGACAATCAATTTGATAAGCTTGGTCATTATAAAGATAATTGGTTATTTTTTCAGTGTCACACGGGCATTTCTCTCCACGAGCTCCAGGACTGCGGCGAGCTGTTTCTCGTCCGCGCCGGCGATGCAATAGATCACCAGCACGCCCTTGGAAGGCTCCTGGGTGAAAAATCTCAGCGGACTGTCATCCTCGCAAAGGGCATCGAAACCGTAGGCGTTGCGGTTGTTGAATTTCCATTTGACAATGGGGTTGAAGTCCTCCGGATCATCATCGTCGAAGCCGACGATGTCGGCGTAGTTGGAGAAGGCCTGGTCTTCGGCGGTGGTGCCGTCCGGCATGTCTCCTGCGTAGATTTCTATCATTCCCCTGTCCTTGGAGCCCACGGAATCATAAAGATGTGCTTCAAAGTGGGTGATTTCCACTCCGGATTCGTCAAGATAAGTCTCGGACTCGCTCTGCCATCCTTCCGGAAGTTTTACAGTGATGTCATATTTCTGCATAGTGCCTCGATTAAGGGTTCACCCTCAAATTTAACAAAATCGTACGAATTATTTTTATATTTGCATGATTTTCTGATTCTGGACCGGATGAAAAATTTCAGTCGCAAGTTCCGAGAAAACGCCAGCGGGCTCTGGTGTCTGCTCATCGTTGCCGGCATCTTCATCTATCTGGGCGTCGTGATGGGTGCGGCCAACATGATCAACACCATCATGCACACAGCCCACGACCTCCTGCTCAACACGGTATTCTACCTCATGGCCATCTGCGTGCTCACCGGAGCCCTGGGCCAGATCCTGATCGAATTCAAGGTCGTCAAGCTCATGGAGAAACTCCTGCGCCCGCTCATGAGGCCCCTTTTCAACCTCCCCGGCGTGGCCTCCCTCGGCGCCGCCATGACCTTCCTCTCAGACAATCCCGCCATCATCACCCTTGCCCGCGACAAACGCTTCGCCTCATATTTCCGCAAATATCAGTTCATCTCCCTGACCAATTTCGGCACATCCTTCGGCATGGGCCTGCTGGTCATCATCTTCATGATAGGCCAGGGATACTACTGGGAGCCCTTCGTAGGCTTCCTGGGAGCCGTAGTCGGCTGCATAGTGTCCACCCGCCTGATGCAGAGGTCGGTCATCAAAGCCTACCCCAAATACCGTGACGAATGGGCCGCGGAGCTGCCCCTGGAGCACCCTGAGCAGGAAGAGGGACCTGTCACCAAATCCACTTTCATCCGTATCCTCAATGCCATCCTGGACGGAGGCAAGAACGGCGTCGACGTCGGTCTCGCCATCATCCCGGGGGTACTGGTGATCTCTTCGATGGTGATGATACTCACCTTCGGGCCCGGCGCCGGCGGCGCCTACACCGGTGCTGCCTATGAGGGCACCGAACTCCTGCCGCTGCTGGCCGGCAAGGTCAATTTCATATTCGACTGGCTCTTCGGTTTCCAGGACCCGCACCTCGTCGCCTTCCCCATCACGGCCCTCGGAGCCGTGGGAGCCGCACTCGGACTGGTGCAGAACTTCATCACCCAGGGCTGGATAGACGGCAACGCCATCGCAGTCTTCACCGCCATCGGCATGTGCTGGAGCGGCTACCTGAGCACCCACACCGCCATGCTCGACTCCCTGGGCTACCGCGAACTCACCTCAAAGGCCATCTTCGCCCACACCATCGGCGGACTCTGCGCCGGCATTTTCGCCCACCTGGCAATGTTATTAATCTCGATATTATGAAAAGATTGTATATCAGTGCATTAGCCGCACTTATCTGCATCATGTCTTGCGATAAAGAGGAGCCGGTAGAGATCGGCGGCAAAACCGTGGAACCTGGAGGCACCATAGAAATGGCCCTCGAGGTCGGAGAAACCTATTCTTTCAGGGACGATATCGAGAATTTCTCCGATTATACCTGGACTTCGAGCGATGAATCCGTAGCCCTTTTCCACGAGTACGCAAACGTCCATGCCGTCAGCGGCGGAAAGGCCACGCTGAAAGCGTCCAAAGACGATAAAGAGTTTTCCATCCTGCTGACAGTCAATTCTATAGAGCACGGAGACATATACTTGAACTTCGAATATGATGAATCTTTCTACTATTATGTCAACCAGAAACTGCAGCCTGATCATTTCGAACTCCTGACCTCCGATACCCAGGGCAATCTCTACTGCGGCACCGCCAAAGGCAACGGACTCACGCTGTACCGGAACGGAACGAAGGTCGCAGACGGAATGCCGCTGAAAGGCCGGAATCCTAAACTGTACGTCAAGGATGGCAAGGCTTACGTCCTCACCAACAGTCAGGATATGACCGAATCCTATTGCTATGTGATGGGGACCGACGGCAAATGGCGCGCAATAGACGTCCACCCGGGGCAAAACAAGTGGATGACCGGACAAGGCATCATCCATTCGGCAAACGAGGACAGCGCCGGCAATATAGTCATCTGGGGCAATATGAGGAACGGATTCCTGGCTTATCCTCATGTCTGGGTCGTGGACAAAGACGACAACATTAGCTTCGAACACGATGACAATATGCCCAGCGGAGAGTACGGAGAACTGGATGCGGAGGACAACCGCTACCTGGTCACCGATATTTTCGGATACAATATCTGGAAGGGCTCGGAGATCAAGTACAAGCTCCCCAACAAGGCCGAAATCACCAATTGGGGCAAGAAATTCAGGATGATGTTCAGGGGCGATGACTTATGGTTCGCACAGAGTGAAATAATCAAGGAAGACGAGGACTGGACCGCCAAGGATTACGCCCTCACGGTCTATCGCAACGGCAAACTCATCCAATCCAATGCCATATGCAAAGGCATTGCAGGCGAGTTCTCAGGAATCGATATGTGCATCACTCCTTCAGGGGATATCTATACTATAGGTACGGATTGCTCTGTTGTAAGTGTTTGGAAAAACGGCACCCTCATAGTAAGTCTCCCCTATATTAATTGCAACAACCCCTCTCTGGCTGTAATCGATAAATAAAAATTATATACTATGCAACTTGACGGAAGAAGACAGAGCACCAATGTGGATGACCGCCGCGGCGCATCCGCAGGAAAAGTCGCCGGAGGGATAGGACTCGGCGGCATTGTCATAATAGGACTCATCACCCTGCTGATGGGCGGCAATCCGATGGATGTGCTGCAGCAGGTCGGCTCGATGGGCGGCACGGAGATCGTGAGCCAGAGCGGCCGCACCCCCACGGCGGAGGAAGAGGAACTCGCAGTGTTCACCAAGCAGATCCTGGCCAGCACCGAGGACGTCTGGACCAAGGTTTTCGCCCAGTACGGACGCAAGTACACCGCTCCCCAGCTGGTGCTTTACAATGACTACGTACAGACCGCGACCGGTACCGCTTCAGCCCAGATGGGACCGTTCTACAACAGCGCCGACCAGTGCGTCTACATCGACCTGTCGTTCTTCTCTACTATGAAGAAAGAGATAGGGGCGGACGGCGACTTCGCCTACGCCTACGTGATCGCCCACGAGATCGGACACCACGTGCAGTACCTGCTCGGAACCCTCGGTCAGGCACACCAGCAGATGGCCCGCATGAGCCAGACGGAGAGCAACCGCATGAGTGTCCGCATCGAGCTCCAGGCCGATTTCCTGGCCGGAATCTGGGCCCATTATGAAAACCGGATGTTCGGCTCGCTGGAGGACGGAGACCTCGAGGAAGGCATCACTCTGGCCGCGAAGATAGGCGACGACTACCTCCAGAAGAAAGCGCGCGGCTACGCCACTCCGGAGACCTTCAACCACGGCACCTCCAAGCAGCGCGAACGCTGGCTGCTCAAAGGTTTCCGCTCAGGCGACATCAACCAGGGCGACACTTTCTCCCCCGACTACAGTTCGCTTTAGATAAGAAATAATTATAGAATATCCCCTGCAGCGAGCTCGATGACACGTTTATCGAGCTCGAACTGTGTATGCCAGTCGAGGTGCATTTCGCGGACCGCCAGCTCCATCAGAGCGCGCGCTTCCGCTGACCGGGGATCCGCTGGAGAGGCAACGGCGGAGGAAGAAGAGGCAGAGGCGAAATGGGCGCCTGCTTCCAGAAGGGCCCGCGCGGGGAGCATGCCTATGATCTCTGTGCCGGTGACGTGCAGGCCATGAAGGGCGGCGACACGGCAGACCTCCTCATATGCGACATGCAGTGGAGTGGCGTCAATATCGGTGACATTCATGGTGACCTGAGCCAGACCATACTCCTCAATGTACCAGCCAAGGGCCTTGCAGCCCTTCAACGTGCCGGGAACACCGTGATATCCGCTCTCGCGCACCTCCCGGGCGATGGCGGTGGCAGCGGGGACGGAAGTAGTGTCGAGATTGAAATTTACGGCAATAAGGAATTTCCGGGCACCGACGTTGCAGGCGCCGCTGCGGGCGATGCGTTCCGGAAGGGATTCCCAGGTGAGAGCAGCGGCGCCGGGGACGGAGGGTCCGAAGTCGGGACGGCGGGAAGGATCGGCAATCTTGGCGGGGAGTGCTTCGTACTCGCCGGAGCGGCAGACCGCAAGATTGGCACGGTCAGGCACAAAGGCGGCAGCTTCATAGCAATAGCAGGGTATCCCCAACTCCTCCCAGATGCGCTGCGCCAGCCCCCGCGCCAGAGTCACGCACTCTTCAATGGTGGTACCCGACAGGGGGATGAGGGGCAATACATCAGTCGCTCCGAGCCTGGGATGGGTGCCGTGATGCATACGCATGTCGATCAACTCCGCCGAAGTACGGACCGCTGCGAAGGCTGCTTCACACACAGCGGAAGGTTCTCCGATGAAAGTCACCACCGTCCGGCCGGCGTCACGCACCGTATCGACATCCAGGACTTTCACGGCATCTACGGATGAAATGGCAGCTACTATACTGTCGATGACATTTTGGTCACGACCTTCACTGAAATTTGGGACACATTCGATCAATCGCATATTATATATAATATATATAGGTGTACAAAAATATAAAATAATTTTGATTTCGGAAAAAATTGAGCCAGGAAAAAAAGTATTTTTACAACGGAGAACCGAACAAAACACGCGTAGGACGCATTCAGAAGGCACATTTACCCTCTACAGAGGATACAAATTTTGCCATTTTTGAAACAGAAAATGAGCCCTGGAGTCCAAAAAACGGATTTCGCCACACGAAAACGGGGGCGAATTATTGGCACGGCGATTGTAGTCAGTCTCTCAGAAAAGGATTCCGGAGCCCCGAAAAACAGCTCCGAAAACCCCGGAAAAATGCTCCGGAAAAGTTAAAAAACGGCCTCAGTTAACTCTGAGGGGCGAAATTCCGGAAAATGTCAAAAAAAACGCAAATAAAAATTTGAAGAAATCAAGTAGTAATCACGCACAGAACGCCGTAGAAGCGGTTTTTGTAGAGTAATTCATTTAAAAATTCTTTCAAACAGCGAGGATATTTCATAAAAATCTTTAAAAAGTGGCGAAATTTTAACAGAATTTTTATTACAAAACAGGCTAAGTAATTGATATCCAGACATTTGCCCCCCCCCAGAACTTTGCAAAAAAAAGTTAGAAAAGATTTAGTATTTATATATATAATGAATATCTTTGCAGCGTGAAATTTTGCAAACGAGATTTTTCACAGCGATTAAACGAAGAATCAATATGACTTTCGGACTCGGAAATAAGGGCACTTTCAAGATCTGGATCAAGAATTTGATCTGGACTCTTGCGCTGTTTATCACTACCAGCACCGCATTCCTGATTTCAGCCGCAGCAGCCAACACTGTTGCTGAGTCATATTCCTTCGCAAATGCCGGTAGTCTGTTCCTTCAGGATCACAGCGCCGGCACTCGTTTTTTTGTACGCGCAGGTGCGCCCGAGTATATGAGCGCATATGCCGGCGCATACTATGTGACCGTGGTTGATTATCCCGGCGGTCTCTACGACTTCGACCCCACCTACGTCGCCAACGCCCAGGTCAGGAGTGAACTTCGTGAGATCCTCGCCGGACTCGACTCCACCCAGATCGACCATATCGACATCGACGCCTACGCCCACCGCCTCGCTTCCGCATCCAACCGCGAGCTCGCATGGAAACGTACAGTCGATTCCAAGTGGCTCGTCATCGAAGACCATCCCGAGTTCATCCCCCTCATCAGGCAGAATATAGTTTCCCGCGAGTTCAGTGACAAGAACACTACCGTGATTGCCATCTGGCTCGTCGACGAGACCACAGCCGCCGACAGGGCACAAGCCGCCGCGCGGGCAGAAGCCGCCGCCAAGGCCGAGGCCGCAAGGATCGCAGCTGAAAAGGCACGTGCAGAAGCCGAAAGGGCTGCTGCCGAGGCTGAGGCTCTGAGAAAAGCTGCCGAAGAGGCTGAGGCTCTGAGGATTGCCGCAGAGGAAGAGGCCGCCAGGATGGAGCTCGAGAGACTCGCCGGCGAAAGTGCCTCCCGCCTCGCAGCAGAAGAGGCCGCCCGCAGGGCAGCTGAGGATGCAGCTCGCAGAGCAGCTCAAGAAGCAGCCGACAAGGCAGCCCGCGAAGCCGCCGAAATGGCCGCTGTCGAGGCAGCCCGCAGGGCCGCAGAAGAGGCTGCGCAGAAAGTAGAGGAAATTGTAGAGAAATACCCTTCAACCCCCGGTTCATCCGATCTCAAAATCCCTGCTTTCGCCATCTCTACCAACCTGTTATACGATGCAGTCACCGCAGTCAACTTCGGCATCGAGGTTCCTCTCGGACACCGTTGGTCCCTGCGCGCGGATTATATGTTCCCCTGGTGGGTCTGGGACCAGAACAGCCGTGCTTTCCAGATCCTGCACCTCGATCTCAGCGCACGTGTGTATCTCGGAGAGAGGACGCTCAAGCGCGTGATGACCGGATGGTACCTGAGCGCCGGCGCAGGTGTTGGTTACTACGACTTCGAGCCCAAGGATACCGGTATCCAGGGTGAGGAGATCATCGGAGCCATCGGCGGAGGTTACTCAGTGCTCCTCGGCAAGAACTGGAGCCTCGACCTCGGCATCGGTTTCGGTCCCATCGCCACCCGCTACCGCCATTACCAGGGCCGCAACAACAACACGAAACTTATCTACCAGTACGACGGAAGATGGTTCTACTTCGGACCGACCGTAGCCAAGGTAGGTTTGACATACACATTCGGATTCAAATCCAGGAAGGCAGCTCCTGAGCTCGACCAGTACGGACGCTACCTCGACCTCGAGGGTGAGTATTTCGGCAAGGGTGCCGACGGAGCGGTCGTGAAAGCTGCCAAAGACAACGCACGTGAGGCCAAGAAGGCTGTCAAAGCTGCAGAAAAAGCAGCCAAAGCCGCCGACAAGGCTGCCAAGAAAGCAAATAAAGCCAACGCCAGATAAATGAAACGTCGCCTCTTCATACTGATGATGCTGCTTGTGGCCCTTACCACAGGCTGCCAGAGGCGTCCCCTTGAGCTGGCAACGGCCAACCTCACCCTGAGACTCAACCTCCACCTGAAGGTCAAGGTCAACGGCAAGTTCGAGGAGCTCCCCAAGCCTGAGATGATGAGGGTCATGTTCTACGACCCTGAGACCTGTCAGCTCATCACCGAGAGCTACCTTCCTCCCGAGGGCGGTACCATCGCAGTCCCTCCCGGAAAGTACAAGTTCATCGCCTACAACTTCGACACCGAGGCGACCCTTATCAAGCACGACCGCGACTACCTCGCCATCGAGGCTTATACCAATGACGTTACGTAGGCACAGAGGTCCAGCATCCTCAACTCCATCCGCAACGCAGTCTCCCACGCCGGCGGCAGCAGCAACACCAAGGCAGGCGCCGAAGACTCCGCATCCAGCGACGAGTCAGAGACCACCGAGAACAACGACTGGACCCGCGCTCTCCAGGAGATCTCCGAAAACCGCATCATCTACGAGCCCGACCACCTGTTCGTGAGCCGCGAGGACGTGGAGGTGCTCAACATCACCGGCGAGCAGGTCATCGAGGCCACCGCTGAGAGCATCATCGAGACCTGGCAGATACGCATCAAGATGAGCAACGCCCGCTACTTCGCCAGCGCCAAGTCCCTGCTGACCGGCCAGATCGCTTCCAACAGGATAGGTTATCCCAAGGAAGAAGGCAAGACCGACACCGATGTCATCCTGATGTTCGACATGGGTTCCGAATTCACCGAGGAAGGCGAATGGATAGTCGGTACCTTCAACACCTTCGGAAAGAACCCTCACAGGGAGAGCCTCCTGCTCACCATCATCATCAAGACCCAGTCCGGTGAGACCATCGAATGGCACCGCGACATCACCGGCGAGTTCTTCACCGAACAGGCCCGTGAGACCCAGGTCATCGAACTCGAAGACGTCATAGACATACCCGCTCCTTCACAGACCGGCGGTGGTGGTGGATTCCAGCCGCAGGTCGATGATTGGGACGAAGAGAACATACCGATAAACATTTAGAAATTAATAGATTAACGAAAATTTATAAACATTTTTTAAACAACTTTACAAAATGAAAACAAATCAACTTATTCTCATCGCTGCAGCAGTCACAGCACTGACCGCTTGCACCAAGGAGACCCTCGGTAACCAGCCCGAGTTCAACACTGACCAGGCCGAGATTGGCTTCCAGGCTATTGCCCAGAAAGCCACCAAAGCCAATGACGCTATCATCACCGGTACCACTTACGATACCGACAACACATTCAAAGTATGGGGATGGCAGTCTCCTGCAGCTGACTTCTCAGAGTTCGCAGATGACGCTGCTTCCAACTTCATGAGCAACCTCGAAATCTCATGGACAAAGGGTCGTGATGACTCGAAAGCTGAGGCATGGAGAAATGCAGCCAACTATTACTATTGGCCTTTCACCGGCAAGATCAGCTTCCTCGCCGTCCATCCTTCCACCGTCGCTCCTTCTACCACCGGTTGGGACGCTACCAATGATCTGCCTAAGGCAACATTTGCAGACTACACCATCTCCGACGCCAACAAGACCGTCGACCTGATGCTTGCAAATCGCGCTGAGACCAGGGAGTCCGTTCCCGGCACCGGAGTTGCAATGGTATTCAACCACGCACTCTCTCAGATCGAGGTAAAAGTCAAGACTGATGAGGACTACAGCGCTGACAACATCGTATTCGATGTCGAAAGCGTAGCATTCAACAACATCGATCTCTCCGGAGATCTTGCTTATGCCAACAATGCCTTCACCTGGAACGACAACACCACCCAGACTGAAAACTGGCCCTACTACAGCACCGTACTTGCAAACATCAATGATGAGTATCAGGTTTACGGCGCAGCCAATGTGATGATCCCTCAGCCTGCAAACGAAGATCTCTCCAAGCTTGATCCCAGTGATGCCAACTACGATGCAGATGACGTTCCCACTACCCTTACCATCGGTTACTCCATGCAGCAGGGCAGCAACGCCAAGATCACCGGCACTGTCACCGTCGCAGCCCCTCAGGAGTGGCAGGCAGGCAAGAAGTACAACTACACCATCAACTTCAAGCTCAAGGAAATCATCTTCAATCCTTCAGTTACCAACTGGGTTGACGTCAACGTGACGACTATCAACATCTTCGACTAATTGAATTGATAAGAAGAAAGAAAACAATAATATAATAAACCATCATGAAAAAGTTTTTCGTAATCGCAGCCGCTGCGCTTGTAGCACTCGCAGCCTGCACCAAAGCCGAGATCAACGACGCTGATTATCAGAAGTCGAAGGAAATCAGCTTCACTGCCGTCAACGGCAAGAACACAAAGGCTCCCCTCGAGTCTCAGTACTACCCCACTGACATCCCCTTCGGAGTATTCGCTTATGCCCTTACTCAAGGCCAGACCTGGGCTGCAAACAGCGCTTCCGGTCAGCTTTACATGAACAATGAGACCATTTCTTACAGCACCACAGAGGATGCCAATGGCATTTATGCTCCTTCTACTACTTACTACTGGCCTCTTTCCGGTAGCCTGACCTTCATCGGCTACTCCCCTAAGGCCACTACAGGTACTGTAGCTTATGCTCCTGCCACCAAGGCTCTGACCGTTACAGATTTCACTGTCAACGCCACCGCTGCTTCACAGCAGGATCTCATGTGGGCAACCACCCAGGCTGACTGCACCGATGAAACCGTCGCTGATAAAGGCAATTATCTTTCCGCCTCTGATGATACCCAAAGTACCTATAAGGGCGTGAACATGATTTTCCACCACGCTCTTTCACAGGTCAAGTTCAATGTCAAGAAAGCTGCTGGTCTTGATGATTATACCATCACTGTCAACAGCATCACCTTCGATGCTTACAGCAAGGGCACCCTCACTGTGACCAATGACTCTCCCGCATGGAGCGCACAGGCTAAACAAGATGCCTTTGTTTACAACACCAACGGAACTGACGTTGTCGCTCCCAACAACAGCGCTGAATTCGCTGCGTTCGGTGTGGCCAACATGCCTGTTCCCCAGACTCTTGCAGCTGCCACTCAGACTTTCACCATCACCTACTCTCTTGAAAAGAGCGGTGTCAATCTCGGTCAGAAGACTGTTACGATGGATCTCCTCGGCGCTCAGATTACAGCTTGGGCTCCCAACACCATCTACAACTACAACATCGTCATCGATCTGAAGAAGATTTACTTCAATCCTTCCATTACTGACTGGGAGACTGGTGCTTCTCAGGTGATCAATGTTCCTAACGCTTAATTCAATTCAGTAACAAACAAACACTTTCTATAACATGAAAAAAACACTTCTCATCGCAGCCGCCGCGCTTGTAGCATTCGCAGCCTGCACCAAGAGCGAGATCGATTCCGCCAACTTCTCACAGGAGCTGAGCTTCGCACCCAACGCTCTCAACACCAAGGCACTCATCCTGCCTGACGGCAACTCTCCTGAGGAGCTTGCATTCCCTACCGGCGAAGCCTTCAACGTGTTCGCTTTCGCTGACCTCGCTGACGGCGACGGAGTCCACTACGGCACTCCCCTTATGAATGACGTGGAGATTTCTTTCCACAGCACCACTACCGGCGGTGACTGGAAAGCTACCACCGGCACCTATCTGTGGCCTGCCACCGGTACCGTGGACTTCTTCGCTTACTATCCCGGCACCCTGACCGCTGCCTACGACAGCATCAGCTCTCCCAAGGGTATCACCCTCACCGGAGTCAGCCTCGGCACCATTGTCGGTAGCCAGATCGATCCTCTGACCGCCGGCACCCTCGCCCAGCAGTCCAGCCTGAAGAAGACCGTTCCCATGGTGTTCAAGCACATCACCAGCCAGATCGCTGCTTGCGCTTATGACGCTACCGAGACCTCTTCCCTCCAGGGCAAGATCTCCATCAAGAAGGTTGTCTTCAAGAGCCTCAACACCACCGGTGACTACACCGAGGGTACTACCACCGGCGCAGGTGAGTGGACCAATGTCAACGGCCTCAACGACTTCACCATCTTCCAGGGCAGCGAGGTTCTCGACACCACTGAGAACTATCTCTCCGCTGGTTCCTTCGCAGCTGCTATCGACAACAGCGCAGCATTCGTCGTGATCCCTGGTGGCATCAGCAACGGTGTCCAGACCATCGAGGTGACCTATGCTATCGCTGCTTACACCATCAACGGCTTCGATTATCCTGCTACTCCCGCCAAGACCGTTTCCATCCCTCTGTACAACAGGGTCAGCGGAAACACCTTCCAGAATGGCAAGAGGTATGTATTCCACCTCGGAATCTCTCTTGACGGTGCCAACAACGAAATCATGTTCGCTCCTACCGTTCTTGGTTGGACCAACGAGGATATCTCCGGCATCACCATCGACGCTATCAACAGCATCGACGGCTCCAACGCCATTCTCCTTGACTAAAGTTCTGAGGATAAGTTGTTTAAGTAATGTGTAAAAAATAAGTTGCATCAGTTGGCCGGTTTGACGAGGTAGTTCCACTTGCCGAGTTCCGGAGCGAAGACGACCTGCCTGGCAAGTCTCTTCTGGTACGATTCTTCAATCGGTCGCTTGATGTCAT
>JAFTBU010000043.1 GCA_017455065.1 Bacteroidales bacterium | reverse complement strand
TTACAGAATCAAGGCCACGGAAAAATGGATGAATGAACGAAAAATGAAGCAAAAACCAGAAAAATGAATACCTTTGCAGACGATCTCTAACTGTTCAACTTTCGTTGGCAAAACTGTTCACTTTTCGGTGGCAATTTACATCCCAAAGCATCTACGTCTGCAAGTGCTTGTTCATAGAGATGTTTATTAACCGTATCTTGGTCTTGAAAGACATAGCCTCCAGTATTTGTCTGTTGTAGATTCGCGGACCGATCTGTTGTGTCCTCTGGCTCTATAACGATATAATGAGGAGGATTATGATAATGCGAATCCCTGGCCTTGGCGACACTACTTCCAGATACAATAAGTGTCTTGATTATCACTGGTTTACCCCAGAATACAAATTCCGGCAGCCAAGCAACAATCGCCACGTTAATATAATTACCAGTAAATATATCCTCACTATCACGAAATCGACCTGTGATTTCTGTCGCGAAAGGAAACCAGGCTTTTATCTCAACGCCAACATTGGCCGATATATCTTCACTGAAAAAACGAGCGTCAGGGAAACCTGGGTCTTGACGAACCCATTGTCCTGTGGACTCGTGCAGATTGTTATTCAACGTATCAACAATCCGGAACTCAAACAGATTACCAAGAAGAGGTGAAAGTTTTGATACAATCTTGGTGAGTTGAAGAGCATACAGCAGAGAAGTAGGTTGCTTTACTTCTATGACATCAACTATTTGATCTTTCAGTTGTTCAATTGAGCGAGTCGCTTCTGAAAGAATATCATTCTCTTTCATCTATAGAGTTGCTATTTGATTCCGATAATGTGAAGCTAAATAATTCAAGCAGGCTTACATTTAATCCCCGTGCAAACTTTTCAATCGTATTTAGAGTAGGAGATTTCTCACCACGTTCAATTGATCCAATATACGTTCTATGTACACCGCAGCGCTCAGCGAGTTCTTCCTGCGATATATTAAGTTGCTTGCGCAACTCCGCAATTCGTGCCCCGAATTGAATGTCTATTTTGCTTTTCATTGGATATGCAAATTTACGAACTCTACCTTTAGTATTCTACACTCTAAAGGTAGAGCAATAGACAAAACGCCCTGACTCATCGAGGGATCAGGGCGTAATGACAGAGTATTGAAACTACCGCATTCGGTATTGACCTCGAGAGACTTTGTCAAGCCGGGTGTCTACCCACTGCCGGATATAACGCTCGGCAGTTGGAATAGACAGGCCAACCTCCTGGGCTATGGCCTTGAAGTCCTTCGCTTCGAATTCTTCGGGGAGAGCGTCCCAGGATGCCTTCAACAGCAGTAGCTCCTTGGCCTGGCCAGTTGCGACCTTCGAGGTTGAGGAGGGAAGTTCTTTGATGACACGCAGCATGTGCTGTTGGAGCACTTCGCTGATAGCCATCGCGGTCTGGTAACCCTCGTCACTGCAGATTGATATTAGTATCAGGCTATTTTGTTCGATATAAATTATTGATATAAACCTGTTTACAATTCTTCATGAGAGTATTCAAAAAAATCAAAATATTCAGAAACCAATTCGTCAGCATCAACACCCCATTTATCTGCAGTTTTCACCGCAAATTCATCCATTTCGTCATTTGTCGCATCTGGGTTATAAATCTGTGCCGCACATAGTTCAAGTATGCCTTTGGCCATATTCTCAGATAGTGACGGTTTGACTATACGCTGATAGTAAGCGACTCTTTGCGCATACTGGTCAAATACAATCTTCTTAGTGAGATCATTAACTTTATCAGTAAGATCCATAGAAAAAATCACGGAGCCATCGGGGTTGTTAATTCTCATAAAACAAGGAAATAAATGTATGAATAGTTGTAAATAGGCGCCTGTTTGATGTAAAGATACCGAAAAAATTCCGATAGACAAAAGATACTTCTATACCAGGTGCGGTCCTCCAGCGTTTCGTTATTGCTAACTGGGCGGCTATTCTTTTAAACACTGAGGAATCATCTGCATTATGGGATCTTCATTTGATCTGAAGGCCATTGTGTCTGGGTCGAGCCTATAATAGGCCTTGACAACGCTCTTCTGGGAAAACACTTGGCCGATGAGGTCAAAGGCGGCCAGCATCAACTCTTCACATGAGACGCTTTTCTCGAAAACGTCCTCCTCTAATTTTGCGGCAACGGTGAGATTGTCCTGCTTGATAGAAATAATCATAATTGGATGTGTTAATTGTTTAAGTTTAAAAATCGAATACTCTCGAAACAAAAGAGCGCGTCACCTTGAATGGTATCTCTTTATGCTTTTATAATTCAATTATCCTTACCTTTGCCCCATGCAGCGCATCACATTCACCGGCACAAACTACGACGAGGTCAAGCGTCTCTGCGGGGACAAAGTCCTGGCGCCGTATTTCTGCATGGGGTTTTCGATGTTGTCGGTGGACACGGGTGAGGGGTTTGAGTCCGTAAATGAGGGTGACACCATTGTCTTGGATGATGACGGCAGTCTGCGTATTGAGAAGTAGATTCACTAACGAATAATAACCACACGATCATGCAAGGGCTGCCCTATCTGCAAAGGCCACAAGCAGTTCAAGCAGGTGCATTGAGGATCGGGTACATCACAAAGATCATTACCAGTGTCGCCAGGATATCCCACCAATCAAAAGTATTGGACAGGAACACCTCATAAAAGCACCAGGTGAAGAAAACAATCAGCAAGACAGCAAACTTAGTGTACTTCACTGTCTTGTTCAGCGCATAAAAGAAGAACGTCGCCGCCGGCACCGCCACGACATTTCCGATCACATCCGCCAGATGCCAGTCATTGATGTGATGCGCATAAAAGCCCCGCACACAGCGCTGCCAGAAGGAGATACACCACCCTCCTTTTATCGCTCTGCTCCACAGGCGTCTCTAACAAAAACAGGTGATGCGCGCTTATCATTTGCTCGTCGGAAAGCTGTTACTTCTTTTTTATGAATTCAGCAACAGCCCAAAGATAGTTAAATTAATTTTCATTCCTCGCGGCGAATGGCTTAATGAACATCACGGGAGCACGGGGTGGCCACAGAAGGGCCTGCAGGAGGGGGTGGCGCTCCAGGTGTCGGGTCGGAGCCGACACCTGGAGCAAGACCCCCCTCCAGAGTGCACTCCAGAGGGGGGTCTTGCTCCCAGCCCGTTCATTAAGAGCTTCGGCAAGGGCGCAATGGCCCCGGGGTGGGCGTAATGACTCCCGGCGGCAACACAACTCCTCTGGGCGGGGGCACCACGTCACCTAGCAGGGCCTCCCGGCGAGGGGCCAAAGAAAAAGTGGCCGCCGGGGGTGAGATGATAAAGAAAAATCACTATCTTTGAAACAAGCAGCCACTAGAGGCGCTGGAATTTTGTGATGAAGATTTCAAACGAGCTGCTCCGACAGGTCGAATCTGACCTCGGGCTGAATGCCCCGTTCATAAGGGGACAGAAAATATCCATCAAGCATTGCTGGCATTTCAGCACAGACGGCAAACGCGTTGATGCCATGTTTTTCGGCGAGAGGGATTTCGTCGCAGGCATGAACAGGATCTATGTCGTCGCGAGGCGGCACAGGGTCATCATATTGGCCTTCGCCCTGATGGACACCCACGTACATTTCATTTTGTACGGAAATTTCGATGACTGTCTGAACTTCGTCCGCGAATATCTCCGGCGGACTTCGATGTACATCCAGGCCCGGCGCGGAGACAGCCGCAAGTTAGAAAGTCTTCCAGTCAGCTACCAGGAAATCACTGACGACATTTACCTGAAGGCTGCCATCTGCTACACTATCAATAACGCCCCGGCCGCCGGCCTGGCTTGGCAAAGTCACAATTACCCTTGGTCAAGCGGTTCCCTCTATTTCAGCAGGTCCGGCCTTTGGACTTCTCCGGTCTGGACCGATCCTGACCGTCTGCCCAAGCTTTCGACGCTTACCTTCCGGGAGAGGCGGGACCTGCTGCACACTCACGACGAGGGCCTCGGGGACCCTCGCATCATTGGCAATATCATCTTCCCCGGCGAGTATGTCGCCTACGAGCTCGTGGAACGCCTTTTCAAGACGGACCGCAGTTTTCATTATTTCGTCTGCAAAACCAAGGATGAAGATGTCGAAGCCCGCGGCGGCGAGATTTCGCAACTGACGATTTCCCTGCAGGAGATGCGGCAGAACAAGGCCGACCTTTGTTTAGCTATGTTCGGCACCACTTCCAGCCGGTCCCTCGACACCAACTCCCGGCTTCGCCTCGCCCGTACCCTCAGGGCCCGGTACAACAGCTCCCCTCAGCAGATCGCCCGCCTCTGCGGCCTTAACTACGAAGAGGTCAAAGGTTTGATTTGAGGCTCCCGGCTGCCGTTAATGAACATCACGGGAGCACGGGGTGGCCACAGAAGGGCCTGCAGGAGGGGGTGGCGCTCCAGGTGTCGGCTCCGACCCGACACCTGGCGCAGAGACCCCCTCCAGAGTGCACTCCAGAGGGGGGTCTTGCTCCCGCCTCGTTCATTAAGGGCCCCGGTGAGGGCGCAATGGCTCCCGGCGGGGCTCAGCGCCTCCTGGCCGGGGCAGCCAGCCCCTATTTCACCCACCTATCCGCGAACTTGATGTATTGCTCCCAGTCCCAGGCGGTCATGCCGTGGGGGCCGGTGCGGACGTGGTAGGCGATGCGGCCCTGCTGCAGGGGGCTGTCGGGGGCGGGATAGCCGTCCTGGATGAGGCCGGGCACTCCCAATAACTCATATACAGGTGTGGCCTCGCAGGCGGAAAGGAATTCGCCGTGGGGGTCTGCCCATTCGTCCTCGGTCGCGGAGGCGATGTAAATCGGCCTGGGCGCCATCAGGGCTATGATTTCATGCTGGTCGATGGGGAGGCTGTCTTCGTCGTAGCGGTACTTATGGAATGAGGGGCTGAACCACTGGGGGCTGTATTGGCAGACGGCGGCGAAGGTCTCGCCGATGCGGCGGCGGGAAAGGGCCGCACCGCAGCAGCCGGAGTCATTGGCCACGGCCATCGCGAAGCGGGTGTCGGCGGCGGCTGCCCAGAGGGAGACTTTGCCGTTGCGGGAGTGACCGATGGAAATGACTTTCTTGGCGTCCACGGCCTTTTCCACCTCGAGGTAGTCGAGTGCACGGCTCAGGCCCCAGGCCCATGCGGCGACGGTGCCCCATTCTCCCTCCACTGCGTGGGTGGGATCGACATGGAGGCCATAGGGCAGCACTCCGTTGACGGGACCCTTGGAGCGGTCGAGGGTGATGTCCTGGTAGGCGACGGCGCCGACGGCGTACCCGGCGCGGAGTACCTGTTCCCAGGGCCACCTGTCATTGGCTCCGAAGGTGAGGCCGAGGAAGGCGGGCACGGGGCGGCGGGCTCCGTTGGGGATGTACAATGTCAAATCGTAGGTGATCTTTTCCTCGGCGTCGAGGCAGATGTGCACTTTCTTCATGGTGGCGAGGCCGCCGAAGGCATCGGGGTTTTCGGCATAGACCTGGAAGTGCTCGGTGGCAGGGCGGGGCGGCATGTGGCCGTACATCTCCTGCTGGGCGAGCTCGTAGATCTCAGCGCGGCGGGCCTTCCACTGGGCAGCGCGGCGCACGGGGGTGCCGTCTTCCATCACCAGAGGGTCGGGAAGGTGGTACTCGGGTATCTTGCTTTCGTCGTAATTGGCAATCTGGAAGTAGTTTATCCTTTCAGCGATGGCGGGGGTGCGGTCGATGCTGCGGTCGAGGGTGACTTCGATGACGGAGATGTCGCTGCCGTCGATGCCGAGGCGGGTCAGCCACACGTCGCTGCCGTCCTGGGTGAAGCCGACCCTGCCGCCGCCGATCACGCGGGCGTCCATCACGCGGAGGCCGCCGTCGAGGGCGGGCAGGTGGAACTCAGCGTAGGGGGTGCCGGCGTGGAGCCAGACATAGATTTTGTTGCCCTTATGGCAATATCCCCATTTGCCGTCTTCGGGCTGCCAGGGGCCTCCGATGGTGCCGTAGATGGCATCGCTATAGCGGGCGATCCATTCGCCGAGGGCGGTGAGCCTCTCATTGACAGGACCGGGGATGCGGCCGAAGCGGTCGGGGCCGAGGTTGATGCAGAAGTTCATGTTGCGGGCCATGCAGTCGGCGAGGATCCGCTTCATGTCCTCGAGGGGCAGGAGAAGGTCGGGGTCCTCCATGGATTCGGCGTAACCCCAGGCCGGGCTGGAGAGGATGTCGGTCTTGCCGTAGGAGGGGGCGATGGCGAAGCATTTCTCCACGATGCCTTCGCGTATGGGGCCGGTGACGGGGCGTATGCCTTCTTCATTTTTGAAGTCTCCGAGCCAGCCGCAGCGGCTGTTGGTGACCACGTCGGGCTGGTATTTGCGGACCATGCCCATCAGGCCGAGGGGCTTTCCTTCCTCGTCGCGCTCGATGTACTGCTCGCCCACGGGCCATTCGTTGGCGGGGTCGAGGTGGAGGGAGGGCTCCCAGAAGAAGGCTGCATCGGGGTCATGGTTGCGCTGTCCCAGCCAGCCGCCGTCCCAGAAGATGAGGTCGATCTTGCCGTATTTGGTGACAATGTCGCGGGTGAGGCTGTAGAGCTCTTCCTTCAGCAGGCGGGCGTTGGCTTTATGGGCGGGGTCTGTGACGTAGCCGAAGCGGTTGGGGGCGCAGTCCTCTCCTGTCACGTCGTAGTAGCCGGGGTAGCGCCAGTTGATCAGGGTCTTGTAGATGCCCACATGGAGGCCGTCCTCGCGGCAGGCGTCGGTGAATTCGCGCAAGAAGTCGCGCCCGTGCGTGCGGACTGAATTGAAATCATTGTACGACTCGTCGAAGAGGGCGTAGCCGTCGTGGTGCTGGCTGGTGAAGGTGATGTAGCGGGCACCGAGGCGCTTGGCGAGGGCCGTGATGGCGTGGGCGTCGAAGGCGCTGGCATCGAAATATTCGTCCCCCGCCTCAGGAGTGGCGAGGATGGCATATTGCTCCGGGGGGATGCCGTTGTTTTCCTGGTACCACTCTCCCTTGGCAGGGCCGGCGTAGAGGCCCCAGTGCACGAAGAGTCCGATCTTGTCCTGGACCATCCAGGAGATCTTGTCATAGGGCTGCATGGTGACATCGTACTGGGTCTCGACTTCGCGTGTGGGATAGACAAACGAGTCGGGAAGGGCCTGGGCGGAGGCCAGAGGGCCTATGGCCAAAAATAGTGGCAGCAGGAGTTTGGCTTTCATTTGAGTGTCGTTTTGTTTGCTTTCCAAATATAACTAAAATTTGGTATTTCGGATTATTATTGTCATATTTGCGGGTCCGTTTGGCACGAACACATAACCAAGATTAGTACACACATTACTATATTTAACCAAAATTCTCTTTATTTTATGAGAAGCATCTTAAGCTATTCACTCAAAGCCGTCCTTGTCGCGGTTCTGATGTGTGCTGGCATCGCCATGTCCGCTCAGACCATCGCCGTCAAGGGCGTCATCAGGGATGCCAGCAACGGAGAAGCAGTCTCCGGCGCGATCGTCCAGTTGCAGGGCAGCAACACTGTCTATGCTACTTCTGATCTTGATGGTAATTACTCCATCAATGTGCCTGCAAACGGAACCATTTCCGTTTCCCTGCTCGGCTATGTCGGCCAGACCATCCAGGTCGCCGGCCGCAATGTCATCAACATCACCCTCGCCGTCGACTCCGAAATGCTCGAGGACGTCGTGGTCGTGGGTTATGGTACCATGAGAAGGACCGACCTCACCGGTTCGTCCACCTCTCTGAAGACTGAAGACCTCACCGCAGCCGTGGTCGCCAACCCGATCACAGCCCTCCAGGGTAAGTCCGCCGGTGTCGCCGTCTTCACCAACAACAAGCCCGGTTCCGCCCCTGGTATCCGTATCCGTGGTACCGGTACCATCACGTCGAGCTCCGCTCCTCTGTATGTGGTCGACGGATTCCCTCTGACTGACGGCAACCTGAACGACATCCTGGCTTCCGACATCCAGTCCATGGAAATCCTCAAGGACGCTTCCTCCACAGCTATCTACGGTTCCCGTGGTGCAAACGGTGTCGTCCTCATCACCACCAAGCAGGGCGCAAAGGACACCAAGAACCTCACCGTCAACATCAACAACGGTATCCAGTTCCGCGATCGTCTGATGGATATGCTCACCGGCCAGGAGTATCTTGATTACTTCGGTGAGACTGCTCCCAAGAACGGTGTCTGGACAGACTGGCAGAGAGAGATCATCTCCCACCACGCTCTCACCCAGGACTACAACATCTCATTCGACGGCCACAGCGGCTCTACCAACTACATGATCTCCGGAGGCTACTACAACCAGAAGGGTCTCATCCTCGACCAGGGTTACAGAAGGGCTTCCGTCCACTCCAACCTCACCCACAAGTTCAACGACTGGCTCACCGTAGGTTCCAGCATCCAGTTCACCAACGGTATCCAGGACAGGGGTGTGGATAACGCAGTGGGTGAAATCGGCCGTATGGGTTTCCCCAACCAGCCTGTCCGCAATGCTGACGGCAGTTGGAACATCCTGACCGGTGCTGCAGTGTTCAACCCTGTCGCACAGATCGCCGCCACCAATGCTTGGTCCAACTCCGCAAGGTTCCTCGGCAGCTTCTACGCTGAGGCCAAGATACTCAAGCACCTCACCTACAAGCTCTCCTTCGGTTATGACATGAGGAACACCCGTGGTTACTCCTGGACTTCTTCACAGGCCCCGGGCAACATCCTCAACAACTCCGAGGGTTCCGGTTCCCACTCTTGGGGCAGGGGCGTAAGCCGCGTGCTCGATAACATCCTCACCTATCAGAACCAGTGGGGTCAGCACCGCTTCACCGCTACCGGAGTCTATTCTTATCAGGACTATGACTACCAGAGCACTTCCGTAGGCGCCAAGGGCGACAACGACAAGCTCGAGGTCTGGAGCATCGGCGGAAAGGATCCTACCGTCTACAGCCACGACAGCAACCGCTACGGCAACAAGATCATCTCCTTCACCGGCCGTATCAACTACTCCTACGCTGACAAGTACATCCTCACCGCTACCGCCCGTTACGATGGTTCTTCCCGTTTCGGTAAGAACAGCAAGTGGGGTCTCTTCCCTTCAGTGGGTCTCGCATGGCGTCCCACCCAGGAGGACTTCCTCAAGGACAATGAGGTGATCACCGATATGAAACTCCGCGCCAGCTGGGGTATCACCGGTAACCAGGAAATCGGTAACTACATGTCTCTCTCCAGGCTCTCCACCGGTGCCGGCAACAGCTACAACGATGGTGACAACTATCTGACCGGCTACGGCGAGGGCATCGGCAACGGTGACCTCCGCTGGGAGAAGACCACTCAGATCAACCTCGGTTTCGACGTCCAGCTCTGGAACAGGATGAACGTCGTGTTCGACTGGTATGACAGGACCACCTCCGACCTGCTTTACAACGTGCCTATCCCTTCAACTTCAGGTTTCAGCACCCTGCTCAGCAACGTCGGTGTCGTAGGCAACCGCGGTATCGAGCTCACCATCAGCGGTGACATCGTCCGCACCCGCGACCTCCTGATCGACGCTTCCGTCAACTTCACGACCAACACCAACCAGATCAAGGCCCTGTACGGCTCCGGCGACTACACCGTCACCCGCCAGCAGGTGACCTCCGGCAACACCGGTATCGCCAACATCCTCGAGGTAGGCAAGCCCGTCAACGGTGTGTGGACCCGCCACTCTCTCGGCATCATCCACAACCAGGCTGAGCTCGACAAGTACCTCGCCGACCAGACTGCATACTATGCAGAGATGAAGGCCCAGGGCAAGTACACCGGATCCAACCCCGTTCCCGCATTCGTGACCGCCACCCAGCTCGGTGACGAGGTCTTCGAGGACGTCAACGGCGACGGTTCCATCAACACCAACGACTACATCTGCATCGGTTCCACCGAGCCCAAGTACTACTACGGTCTCAACTTCAACCTCGCTTGGAAGGGTCTCACCTTCAGCGTGTACGGCCAGGGCGCATGGAACTACGCTTCCATCATCGGTGACGAGGACCGTGCTTCCGCTTCCATCGGTCTCGGTTCCTACGCCAACACCGGCAACTACGTGTTCAATGCAGACAACGTGATCGCAGGTAACAACTACATCCCCACCACCCAGGGTTACCACGCCATGTGGAGCACTACCAATGTGAACGGTACCTCACCCCGCCGCGGATTCAACGGCTATCTGAGCGACCGCACCAACGGCAACTGGTGGTATTTCGTGGTTCGCAATATCCAGCTCGGCTATGACTTCTCCAACATCATGCATGTCAAGGGAATCAAGGGTCTCGCACTGAATGTGAACCTCCAGAACTTCTTCTCATTCACTACTCCCAAGAACCGCGGTTACAACCCTGAGAACGGTGACGTCTCCAACCCTTGGGCCAAGACTGTCCTTATCGGTGTCAGCGCTAAATTCTAAAAAAGAGGAGAGCATATTATGAAGACTATATTTTCAAAGATTGCTAAAACCGTCGCCATCGCTGCCGTAGCAGTGTCCGGCCTGACTTTTACCAATTGCACCAACCTCGACGAGAAGGCCTACACCTTCATCGATCCGAATACCTTCTACACCACTGAAGAGGACTTCGACGCAGCCCTGAACAACGCTTACCACTATTTCTCACGCGTGTTCTCGGATCAGAGAGGTACTTTCTTCCGTCTGAACCTCCTCACCGAGGAGATGGCTCCGAACTATCGTAAGGAGCAGCCCCTCCTCGATGTGACAAACCTCTGGGAAGAGGAGATCAACAATGTAGCCCGCACCATGGCCAACACCTGGAGCCGCAGCTACATCGCCATCAACGACGCCAACATCGTCCTCGGACGTCTGGAGGAGAACGGAGGCAACATCTCCGACACCGCCAAGAAGCGTCTCCGTGGCCAGGCTCTCTTCATCCGTGGTTACAGCTACTACATGCTCGTCCGTATCTACGGTGCCTGCCCCATCCCTACCACTTATACCCAGAGTATCGAGGGTATCGAGAAGCCCAGGGAGAGCGTGGACAAGGTCTGGGAGCAGATCTTCAAAGATCTCGAAGAGGCTTCCACCCTGCTTCCTCCCAAGGGAACCGCAGGATATGACGTATGGCGCGTGAGCCAGGGTGCCTGCTGGGCTGCCCTCGGCGATGCCTACCTCTACAAGGCTACCGTACAGAGCCCCGACGGCCAGCGCGGCGGCAACACCGCAGAGCTCCAGAAGTCCAAGGAGTACAGCAAGAAGGTCATCGACAGTGGCATCTACGATCTGTATTCCAACTTCACCGACAACTTCTACTACTTCAACAAGAACAAGAACGGTATCGAGTCCGTGTTCGACCTTCAGTTCATGAACTTCGACAGCCAGGGCTTCGGTGCAGGCGTGGACTGCGGTATCGGCGGCAACACCTCCATGACCGACGCCAACGGCGACCGTTACTGCGGCACCTACTACAACCGCTGCGGTTTCACCGAGTACTACTACAAGACTTTCGATCCTTCTGACAAGCGTCTGGACGCCATCCTGACCGATTTCTACTGCAAGGTCAGCGGAAATCTCCGTCACTATGTGTACGATCACGATCTCGAGCTCTTCGTCGTGGACGAGACCTTCGGAGACTTCGACGCTTCCAAGAACACCAACGCCAACTATCCTTACTGGTCACCTGAGTCCTACGCATATCACACTCTGCTGAATGCCAAGACCATCGACAACGAGACCACCATGGCTGCCATCCGCAACACCCAGCCCGGATGCAACTACACCCTTATCCGCTACGCCGACGTGCTGCTGAACTATGCAGAAGCCGCCAACCTCCTCACCGCAGGTGACGGTCTGGCCGAGCTGAACAAGGTCCACACCCGTGCAGGTCTTCCCGCTCTCGGTGCCATGGGACAGGACGCAATGGACGACGCCATCATCCAGGAGAAACTCTGGGAGCAGGGCGGTGAGGCCAAGAACTACTTCACCGAGCTCCGCAAGGGCATCATCGGTGACAGGGTCGAGCCTTACGTACACCAGTATCATCAGGACTATGCGAAGAACGAGCTCGTGATCCCCGGCGTGGCCAACTCCCGCCGCCAGCTCCGTTTCGAGTATGAGATGCAGTTCATCCCCAAGAAGAGCTTCCTCTGGAAGATCCCTCAGACTGACCTCGACGGCGCTCATGGCGCCCTGGAGCAGACTCCGGACAACGCACCTCTTCGCGCACCCAAGTACAAGTAGTCTATAGCTTGATTTTGAGAAGGGAACCTCTAGAGGCTCCCTTCTCATTTTTTTTGTCTATATTGCAATATGAAAACAACCAAAGCATTTGCAATCGCAGCGCTGGCGGCGCTGGCTCTGACGGCATGCAGCACCGGTGCCGGCAGGATAGACGACCTGGTCGTCATCGAAGCTGACTATCACATCGGAGGACAGCCCTCCGACGAGGCTGTGGCCCTGATCAAAGGCGCCGGCCCCGGCACCTTCCAGAAGGCCGCGGGAGACAGGTACGTGTTCCTGGTGCCCGCAAAGGACGCCCAGGCAATGGTCGCCGCCCTGAAGGCCTCCGGCAAGCCTCAGATCAGCTGCTTCGACCAGCCTTTCTACGATTTCAACCGTGAGAAGCACACCGGCAAGGCTCCGGTGAAGAGCCTGGACTACGCCGTGATGACCTGCAACATGGTCGAGGACGGGGCAAAACAGGCCGAATACCTGGACTATCACAAGCGGCAGGGCGAACTCTTCCCCGAGGTGGCTGAGGGCTTCGCACGGGCCGGATATGAGCAGGTGCGGGTGTACAAGGACGCCGGACGGCGCCTGATGCTCGTCATCAGCTACCCCAAGGGCAGCAGCCTCTCCGAGCTGGACCCCCTCACCACGAAGGACAACCCCCGCGTGGACGTCTGGAACGGCCTCATGGCCGGGTACCAGGAGAACATCGACCACCCCGGGGACGCACCGTGGATGATGTACGAGCCTGTCGATATTGACAAACTCCTCTGCGTCGGCGGCGCCACCAGCCCCGGCGGCTACAACGAGAGGACGGCGATGCAGCTGCTCGACACCATCAAGGGCGAACCGTTCCGGCACACCCAGAGCCCCGACGCGGCATGGTACCCCCAGGCCGGATTCGGACTCTTCATCCATTGGGGCATACACAGCGTGGCGGGAGGCGACCCTTCCTGGAGCATGCTCGCCGGCATCCCCTGGCTCACCAACGACGTCTATATCCCCCACGACAAGTATTACCGCCTGGCCAAGGAGTTCAATCCCAGCGCCTACGACCCCGAAGAGTGGGCCCGCACGGCGAAGGAGACCGGTTTCACCTACATGGTCATCACCGCCAAGCACCACGACGGATATTGCCTCTGGCCGACGGAATACGGCGAGTACAACACCCGCACCTACATGGGCGGACGCGACCTGATCGGGCCCCTGGTGGCCGCCTGCCGCAAGTACGGCCTCAAGATAGGCCTCTACTTCTCCCCCAGGGACTGGAGCTACCCCGAATACCCCGTCTCCTTCGATGAGTGGACCTACGGCAAGCGCAAGCCCTTCCCTTACACACCCGAAGAGAGCCAGGAGAAATACGACGAGTTCTTCCGCTACACCGTGGGCCAGATGAGCGAGATACTCACCCGCTACGGAGCCATCGACGTGATCTGGTTTGACGGCATAGGCTGGGGTGGAGTCAACACCCACGACGACATCCTGCACTCTTGGCTGCGCGCCGTCCAGCCCGGCATGATCATCAATCCCCGCTGGGAAGTCCAGGGCCATCAGGTCAATTTCGGCCAGACCACCGAGTTCGGAGCAGAGTCCCCCTTCGGCGATTTCCGCACCGAGGAGATCTCATGGCGCAAGCGCATGACCGAAGGCAGGCCTTATCCCCACGGCGAATGGTGGGAGTTCAACGAGACCTGGAGCGGCCACTGGGGCTATTCGCCGGGCGCCCGCTTCCGTGACTTCGACGTCGTGATAGCGGCTCTCGTGTACGCCCGCAGCTTCGGCGGCAACTACCTGCCTGACATCGGTCCACAGCCCGACGGCGGCATGAGGCCCGGTTTCTATGAGGAGTGCGCCAAGATCAAGGCCTGGATGGACGTCAACAAAGAATCCGTCATCGGCACCACCGACTACGAGGACTGGCAGAAGATTTCCAACCTGCCTCTCACCATAGGCGCCAAGAATCTGGGCGATGTGACCTACGCCCACTTCCTCAAGGGTCTCGAGGGTCCTCTGGAGCTGACCATAGCCAAGAGGCCCCAGAAAGTCACCCTGCTCGCGGACGGCGGCGAAGTCCCCTTCAGCTATGAGGGCGGAGTGCTGAAAATAAGCCTCCCCGCAGAGCGGAGAGGCAGTGCCGACGATGTCGTAAAGATCGTGTTCAGCGGCGTCAATGGCCGTTGAATATGATGTAGAGAGCTATCATTACTACCACCAGCAGAGCCCACGCGATCATGACCGTGGGCTTTACTTTTATGTCCGCATCCTGGATCTCCATGGGGGCCGGGACGTTCTTGGTGTCCAGGGCTGAGAAGATCAGCACGAAGAGGATGAGGAAGATGAAGAGGCCCACCGAAATGTACATGTAGTGCACTCCCTGGAATATCAGACCGCAGTAGTACAGGATGCCCACGCCTATCGAGAGGATGGTGCCCGCTGAGAGCACCAAGTCGATGGCGCGGCGCGAGGTCTTCTTCCACAGGGCCGCGGCGAGGAAGGTCACGGCCATGGGCGGTGCGATGAAACTCAGCACGGACTGGAAGATATTGAAGAAATTGAGGCCCTGGATGAAGGAGATGGCGACGGCGAGGAAGACCGAGATCACGGCGCCGGCGAGCACGATGATGCGGCCTATGCGCTTGGTCTGGGCGGGGGTCACGCTGCCCTCGGGCTTGCCGCGGAGCATGATGTCCAGGGTGAATATGGTGCTGAGCGAGTTGAGCGCCGAGCCGATGGTGCTGATCAGGGCGGCCAGCATCACCACCACCACGAGTCCCAGCAGACCCGAAGGCAGCACGGTCTGGGCGAGCTGGAGGTAGGCGTCGGTGGAGTTCTTGAGGTCCGGCAGGAGCACGAGGCAGAGTATGCCGGGGAGTATGAACAGAGGAATGTCGAGGACCTTGAGCCAGGCGCAGAAATTGGCACCCAGGCGTCCCTGGTCCATGTTTTTGGCTCCGAGCACGGACTGCACCATGGACTGGTCGGTGCACCAGAACCATATACCCATCACGGGGTAGCCGATGACCAGAGCGAGCCAGGGGAAGTCAGGGTCGCTCAGGGGCTTGAACATGTTCCAATAGTCAGGGGGTACGGTCTCCACCACGGTCCCCATGCCTCCGGCCTTGACCAAGGAGAGCACCACCAGGATGATGGCCACGGCGATGAGCAGCAGCATCTGGAAGACATTGGTGTAGGCAATGGCTTTGAGGCCGCCGGCCATCGCGAAGAGGGCCGAGACGACGACCAGGATGGTGATGCAGACCCAGAGTTTCATGCCCAGGATCTGGGCCATGAACACGCCTCCGGAGAAGAGGGTCAGGCCCAGCCAGGAGATGAGGGTCGTGGCTATGGTGTACCAGGCGATGTAGCCGCGGGTGCGGGCCCCGAAGCGTTTGCCTATGTACTCAGGCAGGGTGGACACGCCTGCGCCCATGTATTTGGGAGCGAAGACGAAGGCGAGGAGCATGATGAAGGGGAAGGCCATCCAGGAGAAGTTTCCCGCCACCATGCCGCTCTCGTATCCGCTGCTGGCGTTGGCTATGAGCATCGAGGGGCCGACATTGGTGCCCCACATGGTGAGGCCTATGGCCATCCAGCCCAGCGACTTGCCGGCGAGGAAGAGGCTGTCGGTCTTGTTTTTCTTGCCGTAGCTGGCCCAGAGGGCTATGGCGAACAGGGCTACTATATACAGGACTATGATCCCGATATCGAGGCCGGAAAGATTGATTATTTCGTTTTTCATCAGTATTGGAGATATGTGGTACGGTCGTCTTTCATGTCATCGGTGCTGCCCACCGGATCGGGGTACACGGGGATGCGGGCGCCTTCGCGCACGAAGACGGGCATCCTCTCGAGAGACACCCGGAAGCCCTTGAGCATGCGGGGACCCTGGTAGCGCTCCTTGGTGAAAAAGTCCACCCAACTGCCCTCGGGCAGATAGATGTCGCGGACACCCTCGGCGTTCATCACCGGCGCCACGAGGAAGTCGTCGCCGAAGTAGTATTCGTCGTCGATGTGCCAGCAGATGCTGTCGTCGGGGTGGTGGAAGAGCAGGGCCCGGGTCATGGGGTAGCCGCTCGCGGCGCATTTGCGGCCCTGCTCCTCGATGTATGGGATCAGGCGGTAGCGCAGGTTCCACCAGTCTTTGACAATGTCTGCGACCCGGGGGAAGAGCCAGGGCTCCCTGGCGTGCGAGCCGTGGTAGCGCATGTGCGAGGTGAACACTCCGAACTGCGTCCAGCGGACATAGATGTCGTCGGGAATGGGGGAATTCATGAAGTCCGGCAGGGAGTGGAAGCCGGGGATGTCGTGGCTCCAGAACGCGAAGCCGCTGAGGCCCAAGTGCAGGCCGCCCTTGAGCGAACCGGCAAGGCCTTCCCAATTGCCCGCGGAGTCCCCTCCCCAGTGCACGGGGTACCTCTGGCTGCCCGCCCAGGAGGAACGTGCCCAGATGATGCCGTCGCCGGTGACCTCCCGGGTCACGTCGAAGGCGGCTTTCTGGTAGAGCAGGGGGTAGAGGTTGTGCAGCTGCTTGGCGCTCATGCCCCGGTACTCGGCATCCATGTGGATGTCCTCGCCGAAGTCGGTCTTGATGCATTTGACACCCATCTGCAGCAGGTTGCGGAGCAGTCCCTGGTACCAGGCGGTGGCTTCGGGGCTGGTGAAATCTATGGTGCCGGCGTAGTCTTCGGAGCTGAAGTTGGACGCTCCGCTGATCTTGCGCTCGGATTTTCCGATATAATTGTTTTCTATCGCCTCGCGGTACTGGGCGGCGCCGAAGGAGATGTACGGCAGCTGCCAGAGGCTGATCTTGAAGCCGTCGGCGAGGAGTTTGCGCACGAACTTCTCCGGCTCAGGGAATCTCTCGTCATTGAACTTCCACTCGCAGAGCCAATCGGTGCGGAACCAGCCGGTGTCGAGGTGTATCACGTCGCAGGGCCAGTGCTCTTCGCGGAGACGGCGGCAGATGGCGTCCACCTCGTCGGCGGAGAAATAGGTCATGCGGCTCATCCAGATGCCGTAGCTCCAGCGGGGCGGGACGGCGGGGAAGCCGGTGAGGCTGCGGTAGTGGTAGAGTATGCGCTCGGGGCTGTCGTCGGCCATCACGAAAAGGTCGAGCCGGGCGTCCTCGACGAAGACCTGGGCGGAGCGCCTGGAATGGTCGGCGAGGGAGAATTTGGCGAAGTCGGTAGTGTGCAGGAAGACTCCGTAACCCCGGGACGAAAGGTAGAAGGGGATGCATTTGTAGGTGCGGCGGTTGTTGACGCCCTGTCCGTCCTGGTTGCGCATCTGCAGGGTCTGGCCGCTGAGGTCCATCTTGGTGAATCTCTCGCCGGTGCCGGCGAAGCACTCGTCGTGGGCGGCGGGGAAGGAGCATGTCATGCGGTCCACCTCTCCGTCTGTCTCGGCGTAGGCAAATGCGAAGGCGTCGTGCCGGGCCGGGGAGAAGGAGTCGAGGGCCTGGAAGGGCACTTCGTGGCGTCCGTCCGGCCAGAGGGTGAGGCGTATGGTGGGCCTGGGGCCGGGCTGCAGGTCGCTCCACCACTCGATCTCGGGGTCGCGAAGGTCCACTGCCGCGCGTTTTGCGCCCGCGGAGTCTTTGATAATCCACTGCCCGTCGGCTTCCTCCACATGGAGGGCGAGGGCCTTGAGCTCAGGCGAAATCTCCAGCATCGGGGAGGTCCTGTCTATACTGGCTCCGGCCTCGAGCATGACCCGCAAAATGTGGTCTGAGACGGCCTGGATGCGTATTTCCCTGTCCACCGGAGGGACCGAGGTGTCGGGGGTGATTTCGTTGGAATTGTTCTGCTTCTGGAAGGGGACGGTGATGACCACCTCGCCCGCCTCTTCCCTGATGGCGGTGGGCTTGCAGGCGCGCCAGAGCGTCTCGCGGCCCGTCATCGCGGGGTCGAAATCCAGGAAGTCGAACAGTTGGTAGTTGGTAGCTTTCATGTTTGACCGGTTATGTATCCTGTTATCATTTGTAGTTCGTCCATGTGGTCCCGGTGCACGGCGACGCGGAAAAAGCTGTCTCCCTGCAGGCCTTTGATGATGTAGTGGTGGGACTCTATCTTGAAGAAGGGCCGCTTGAGAGCCTTCATGTAGGAGAATGACCCGAGGGGGCGCAGGCTGAGTATGAAGGCCTCGTCTATGGGGGCGTCCACCAGGAAGTCGAAGGCGTCCCAGCCGGATTCCACGCAGGGTTCGCGGGATTTTATCCTGTCGAGTATCTTCATAGGGCGGGGCTTTTGGACATCTGCCGCACGGCCTGCACGAGGGCCCGGACGTCGGCGGGGGTGTTCAGGCCGGAGAAGCTGGCCCGCACCGTCCCCCGGGGTCCCGCCCCGATGGCGTCGTGGATGAGGGGGGAGCAATGCAGTCCCGTCCTCACGACAATGTCGAATTCGTTCCTGAGTATGTAGCCGGCGTCCGAGGGGCTGAGGCCGTCGATATTGAAGCTCAGCACCGCTCCGGCGCCCGTTTCTGGTCCGTAGGTGCGGACTCCGGGGATGGAGTCCAGCTCTTTTTTCAGCTCGTCCCGAAGGCTCTTTCCCGCGTCCGGATGGGCCAGGGCGTATTCCACGCCTGCGAGGAGCCCGGCTATGCCCGGGGTGTTCTGGGTGCCGGCTTCGAGGGGCGCCTGCTCGTCGGGGCCGTAGGTCAATTTGTCCGAGTCCGTGCCCGTCCCGCCGTAGATCAGGGGACGCAGCCGCAGGCCATCCCTCACGAAGAAACCGCCGGTCCCGGCGGGGCCCAGCAGGGCTTTGTGCCCGGTGAATGCCAGCATGTCCACTCCCCATCCGTCCAGCCTCAACGGCACGCTGCCTGCGCTCTGCGCGGCGTCCAGCAGGAAGAGGAAACCGTGGCTGCGGGCGGCCTGTGCGAGGGCTGCCGCATCCTGAATGGCGCCGGTGACATTGGAACAATGGTTCACCACGGCGACTCCCGGTCCCCAGCGCTCCGCGGCTGCACGGAGGGCCTCCTCGAATGCGGCAGGGTGGACTCTGCCGGCATTGTCACAGGGGACAATGGCGATGCGCCCTGCGAAGACGGGGCTGTTGGACAGGGGACGGAGGACGCTGTTGTGCTCGGTGGCGGTGACGACGGCGCAGCTGTACTGCTGCGGCAGGCCGCCGAGCAGGAGGTTCAGCGCATGGGTCGCACCGGAGCAGAAGAATATCCTTTCCGGCCGGGAGGTGCCCAGCAGAAAGGCCAGCCGCTCCCGGCAGAGGGCGGTCGCGTCAGTGCCGCCGTCTGCGGCATTGGAGCGATGCTGGCTCTCGGGAGCGGCAGCCAACGCCGCAGCCTGCGCCTCAAGCACTTCGGAAGGCTTGGGGAAGGAGCTGGCAGCGTTGTTGAGATAGATCATCCTACCAACAGCCTGAATTTCATCACTTCGGCCACTCCGCGGAGGACCTTGGTCCAGTCGCCGAAAATCAGCACCTGGTGATGGCCGAAGCCTGCAAGCTGGTGCATGAAGGCGCGGGCGTCATCCATCTGGATGTAGTAGTAGGGGCTGCAATAGACATCGTCGTACTCGGAGCGGATCACGTTGCCGACCTTGAGGCTCATGGTGTCGGCCTTGGGGTTGAAGCGGCAGAGGGTGACCTCGTTGGTCTCATTCTGGCAGAAGTCCACCTGGAGCTTGGCTCCGAAGCCCTGGCCTGTGAATGCCCAGAGCTTGTAGTCGAGGGGCTTGGTGCCGTAGCCGTTCATGCAGAGGGCGGGGACGGCGTGGTGGATGCGGATGAGCTCCTCGGACTCCATGTTGGGGTTGCCCATGAAGGCGGGACGGTGTGCGGCATACTGCATGATGGTCATCGCGAGCAGGGCGTTCAGGTCCTCTTCGCAGGCGCTGGGGATGCCGTCGTCTTTCATGAGCGAATGGCACATGCAGGGGGTGAACTTGCGGTTCTGGGGTATCTCGGAGGTGCAGAGCTCGTGGCAGGCCGTGGAGAAGGCGTTGCAGTCGTACACGTCCATCATCTTCTTGGCCGCGAGGTAGTATTTGATGTCATTGATGAACCAGTCTTTGTTGACCTTGATCTCGAGGGCCTTGCAGGCGATGCGGTCGCGTATGGGTGCGGCTTCCTCGTCGGTGATCTGGTCCATGTATTTGAAAATCTCGTAGAAAGGCAGCTTGATCACTTCCATCCCGTACCTCTGGCGTATGAGCTCGGGGTCGCGGATGAGGCTCTGCATGCCGAAGGTCGGCAGGGCGCCGGCAGTGAGCACGAGGGCGCGGGTGTTGGCCACGGCCTTGCGCACCCAGAGGGAGTGGGAGATCTCATTGAGGTCCTTGAGATCCATGCAGACATAGGCCTCCAGGCCGATGGAGCGGCAGTAGGCGGCGAAGTCTATGCCTTCGTTGCCGTTCTGCATGATGACCACGGTCTTGCGGTAGCGCTCGAGCTTGGGGATGCGCCAGTTCATGCAGAGGAAGAAGTCCACCTCGTCGATACGGTCCTCGATCTGGGCCCAGACTTCCTTGGGGACGACGAATTTTTCATCATAGCGGGCGTCCACTGCGGGCAGGAACTCGATTTCGGGGTTGGCGCCTTTGAGCTCCTCCACCGCCGCCGCGAATGCAGCATCAGCTGCTGCAGCCTCGGCCTCGGGGGTCATGTCCTCCTTGTGGCCGGCGCGGCAAGGTCCCTCCCAGAAATGGGAATGGGTGAGGCATCCGATGATGGGACGCACGATAAGCTTGGTGTTGATGGCTTTTTCTTTCATCTCTATTATTTATTTAAATTTAAAAATTCACTTGTGGAGGCCGCGATGCCTTCGGCGTCGAGACCGAAATAATGGGAAATCTCGGCTGAGCTGCCGTGGGGGGCGTTCTCGTCGGGGACGCCGAGGATGCGCACCTTGGCATCGGTCTCGGAGAGTTCGCCGGCGATGATGGAGCCGAGGCCGCCCCAGCGGCTGTGCTGCTCGACTGTCACCACCCTGCCGCTGCGCGCTGCGTATTTGCGGAGAGTCTCGCTGTCGAACGGGACAATGCAGGAATAGTCCAGAACCGCCGCAGCTATCCCCTTGGTTTCGAGGAGCTTGGCTGCCTCGAGGGCGGGGGCGACGGATTCGCCGGTAGCGGCGATGGTGACGTCAGTGCCCTCCCGGGCGACTATAGCCTTGCCTATACTGAAGTCGAGTTTCGCGGGGTCATATATCTCGGGCACCGCTCCCCTTCCGACCCTGACGTAGGCGGGGTGGGGATAGTCGGCGAGGAGGTCAGTGAGCCTGGCTGTCACCGCTGCGTCGCTCGGCAGGAAAATGGACATGCCGGGGAAGCACCTGAGCACAGCGATGTCATGCATGCTGTGGTGGGTGGCGCCGAGGGCTCCGTAGGCGAAGCCGCCGCTCACTCCAACGATGGTGACGGGGATGTTGCTGTAGGCGAGGTCGACCTTGACCTGCTCGAGGCTGCGGGCCACGTAGAAGCAGGCGGGGCCGCAGCAGTACACTTTCTTGCCGCTGTGGGCGAGGCCGGCGGAGATGCCGACGGCGTTCTGCTCCGCGATGCCGCACTCCACGAACTGGGCGGGGAGCTCGCTGGCGAAGTCGCTGAGGGTCACCGAGCCGCGGGCGTCGGTGGTGACGGCTACTATGTCACGGTCTTTCCTGGCGATGGCCAGGAGTTCCTGGGTAAATGCTTTTCTGCAGTCTTTCATGCCTTTTCCTCCTCGAGCTTTTTGATCCTTGCGCTGATTTCTCCGACGGCCTGGGCGTACTGGGCCTCATCAGGCACGCCGTGGTGCCATTTGGCGACGTTCTCCATGTAGGAGACGCCTTTTCCCTTGGTGGTGTGGGAGATGATGAGGTGGGGTCTGCCGCCTTTCCAGTCGGTGGCTTCGATGGTCTTCACGACATCGGCCATGTCGTCTCCGTCCATGTCGCGGACGTCCCAGCCGAATGCGGTCCACCTGGCCTTGATGTCTTCGAGGGCCATGACGTCTTCGGTGCTGCCGCTGATCTGGAGGCCGTTGCGGTCGATGATGGCCAGGAGGTTGTCCAGATGGTAATGGGAGCCTGCCATGGCGGCTTCATAGATGGATCCTTCCCCTTGCTCGCCGTCGCCCATGAGGACGAAGGTGCGGTAGGATTTGCCGTCCATCTTGGCTGCGAGGGCCATGCCTATGCCGATGGAGAGGCCGTGGCCGAGGGCTCCGGTGTTGACTTCCACTCCTGGGAGGTCGTTGGTCGGGTGTCCGCCCAGGGGGCAGCCGAACTGTCCGTAGCTGTCCAGGACGGATTTTTCGAGGATGCCGGCGGATTCGAGGGTGACATAGAGGGCTTCCGCGCAGTGTCCTTTGCTGAGGACGAAGCGGTCGCGGTCAGGGTCGTCGAGTGTGGCGGGGGAGATGCGGAGCACCCTGTGGTAGAGGGCGGTCATGACATTGAGGGACGAGAGGTCCCCTCCCGTGTGGCCGGCGCCGGAGCGGTAGATGACTTCCAGGAGGCGGAGTCTGGAGCGCTCTGACAATAGGGTCAATTCTTTAATATTCATGTTGTACGGTTATTGTATGCAAATATACTGATTTTCTCCGCGATAGCCTCGGGGGTGAGCCCGTCTGTGTCGATGATAGTGTCGGCGGTGGCTTCGTAGGTGGGGATGCGTTGGAGGAGGAGGGTTTCCAGGTCGTGGGTGTGGAGCATGGGGCGGTCGTCGCCCGCGCCGGCGAGGCGGCGGCGGATGGTGGCGGGGGCCGTGCGGAGGTACACGACGCTCAGGCGCGGGGCGGGGGCCGGGGAGGCTTCCGGCGCGGTGGCGCCGGCGGCGCGGGCGGCTTCCAGGACGGCGCGGGCTGCCGGTTTCATCAGGGTGCCGCCGCCGAGGGCGAGGACGAGGTCGGCGGGGGCGGGTGTCGCGGGGGCGGCCGTTTCAGGCCGGGCGGCGCCGGCGAGGATTTCGGCGAGGGCCTCGGCCTCCAGCTCTCGGAAGCGCTCCTCGCCGTCGGCGGCGAAAATCTCCTTTATCCGGCGTCCTTCGCGCTCCTCGATGGCCGCGTCGAGGTCGATGAACGGGCAGCCCAGACGCTGCGAGAGCACGCGTCCGGTGCTGCTTTTGCCGCTGGCCATATATCCTGAGAGTACGATGATCATGGGTCTGGAGATTATTATGCTAAAATAGCAATAATTCCAGTATCTTTGCTTATAGAAATGAAAAAGACAGCAGTTTACACCATCACTTCCGGACTTCACGACGAAGCCTCGGTCTCAAAGCTTTCGGATGAGTTCCTCGCCGGGATCTTCCCGGAGGGGGATTTCGATTTCAAGGGGGCAGATTTTTCCGATTTCGGAAGCCACCCGCTCGACCTCATTTATGTGCGCACCGGAGGCGCTGAAGGGATCTTCCGGTCCCTTTTCCCGACCCTGCTGAAAAGCGGCGCAGGGCGCTTCCACCTGCTCACTTCGGGCAAGAGCAATTCGCTGGCCGCTTCGCTGGAAATCCTCTCATGGCTACGCCAGCAGGGCTATCCGGGCGAGGTGCTGCACGGCTCCGCAGAGTATCTGCAGGAGCGTATCGGTATCCTGGCCAAGGTCGGTGAGGCCCGCCGCAGGCTTTCCGGCCAGCGCATCGGCGTCGTCGGCAAACCCTCCGACTGGCTCATCTCATCGGATGCCGACCCCCGCGCCGTCCGCACCCGCCTCGGCGTGGCCATCGAGGACATCCCGATGGAGGAACTGCTCGCCGCCATCTCCGACGGGGCCCCTGCTGCCCCCGGTGCACCTTCTGCAGCTACCGCTCCTCCGGCCGGTGACGGCGGGATCCCGTCCGCCCCTTCCGGCGGGGAGATACCGGCGCCGGCGCCAGGCACGGCGCAGAAAGTCCGGGACGCCTTCCCCGGCGCCGTGCGCATCCACGACGCCCTCCGCTCGCTGGTCTCCCGGTATCGCCTGGACGCATTGACACTCAGATGCTTCGACCTGCTGGGCAGCGTCGGCAACACCGGCTGCCTCGCCCTGGCCGCACTCAACAGCAGCGGCATCCCCGCCAGCTGCGAAGGGGACGTCCCCGCCCTCCTCTCGATGATGATCGCGCACGCCCTGACCGGAGTCACCGGCTTCCAGGCCAACCCCGCCCGCATTGACATACAGACCGGCGAGATGCTGTTTGCGCATTGCACCATACCCTTCGGGATGGTCTCGGATTGGCAATACGACACCCACTTCGAATCGGGCATAGGCGTGGGCATACACGGACATTTCCCCGAAGGACCGGTGACGGTGTTCAAGGTCTCCGGCGACCTCGGGAGGCATTTCGTCTCCGAAGGGGAGCTGACCGCCAACCAGTACGAAGACAACCTCTGCCGCACCCAGGTGGTGCTGCGGCTCCCCCCGGAGGATGCCGGGTATTTCCTGAAGGATCCCATCGGCAACCACCACATCATCCTCCCCGGGCATTGGAAGAATCTTCTGGAGGAATTCATGGCCCGATAAAAAAAATTTTTATCTTTGAAGCCTTGTTGGTTAATCAATTAATCTCAATACAATGAAAAAAATTATTGCGCTTATCATGGCAGCCGGCGCCCTCGTGGCATGCTCCGGCAAAGGTTATGTGATCGACGGCACCGTGGCTCACGCCGCTGACGGAGACATAGTATATCTGATGGAGAACCCCAATCTCGCCCCTACCGACTCGGCAGTGGTCAAGGGCGGCGCGTTCCGCATCAAAGGCAGCGAGACCGACGGCTCCGCCCGCTACCTCGTCTACAACATGGAAGACCCCGCGACATTGGCATATGCCAAGTTCTATCAGGAGGAGGGCAAGATGACCGCCGAGCTGAAGAAGAACGCCGACGGTGTCCCCAGCATCGTGAAGGGCACCCCCGTCAATGACGCTGTCAGCGAGTACGCCGCCAAGCAGGCCGAGTTCGAGAACAAACTGAACAGCCTCAGCGAAAAATACGACGCCGCTTCCGACGAGGAGAAGGCCGCCATCGACAAGGAAAGCGAAGAGATCGAGAAGCAGTATTATGCCAATATCGAGAACGCCATCGACAAGCTCATCGGCAGTGCCGCCGGAGTGGAGCTGCTCTCTTCCAACTACTATTCGATGGAGCCCGAGAAGGTGCTCGACCTGATCGGAAAGATCCCCGCAGGTCTCCGCGAGGACAATGAGCGCCTGGACCGCATCGAGGAGTCCGTCAAGAAGCAGCTCGAGACCGCTCCCGGCAAGAAATTCACCGACTTCACCATGAAGACCCCCGAGGGCAAGGACATCAGCCTCTCCGACTACGCCGGCAAGGGCAAGCTCGTCCTGGTGGACTTCTGGGCAAGCTGGTGCGGCCCCTGCGTGCGTGAGATGCCCAATGTCAAGAAGACCTACGAGGCTTTCCACAAGAAAGGTTTCGAGATCGTCGGCGTGTCCCTCGACCGTGACGAGCAGGCCTGGAAAGACGGCATCGCCCGCCTCGGCATGACCTGGCCCCAGATGTCCGACATCAAGTACTGGGACTGCGAAGGCGCAGCTCTCTACGGCGTCAGCTCCATCCCCGCTACCGTCCTCATCGGCCCCGACGGCACCATCATAGAGCGCAACCTCCGCGGTGACGCCCTCTACAACAAAGTCGCCGCGCTCCTGAAATAAATGGAGAATCTGGAAGAAATACGCAGAGAGATAGATGCCATCGATGAGCAGATGGCAGGGCTTTTCGAGAGGAGGATGGAGCAGAGCCGCAAGGTGGCCGAGTACAAGATGGCCCGCGGCTTGGCTGTGACCGATTCCGGGAGGGAGGCCGAGGTGATCAAGAGGAATGCCTCGCTGGTCTCCGACCGGCAGATCCGTGACCATTACATCAACTTCGAGAAGGATGTGATCGAAATCTCCAAGCAGTACCAGCGCGCTCTGATGGACGGCATGAAGGTGGCCTACAGCGGCAAGCCGGGGGCATTCGCCTACATCGCCGCGACCCGTCTCTTCCCCAACGCGCTGCCCGTCCCTTACCCCGACTTCACCAAGGCCTACAAGGCCTGCGCCGATGGGGAATGCGACGCTGTGGTATTGCCTTTCGAGAACAGTTTCGCGGGGGATGTCTCCACGGTCACCGACCTGATGTTCTCCGGGGACCTGTATGTCAATCAGGTCATCGAAGTCGAGGTGGAACATTGCCTCGCAGCGCTGCCTGACGCCGATCCCGCAGGGATACAGCTCGTAGTGAGCCACCCGCAGGCTTTGTCCCAATGCGAGGAATACATCAAGGCGAAGGGGCTGCGGGAGGAGGAATTCTCCAACACCGCCGACGCCGCCAAGGCTGTCGCTGCCAAGGGGGATCCCACGGTGGCGGCGATCTGCAGCCGGGAAGCTGCGGAGATTTACGGTCTGAAGGTGGTCGAGGCGAGGATCAACACCAGCCGGAGCAACACCACCCGCTTCGCGGCGTTCAACCGCACCCTCAACCTCGTGCGGGACAACCGCAAGATGGGCAAGCATTTCATCCTGATGTTCACGGTAAAGAACGAGGCGGGAGCGCTGGCGAAGACCCTCAACATCATCGGAACCCACAACTACAACATGTGCAACCTCCACAGCAGGCCCATGAAGACCTTGATGTGGAGCTACTATTTCTTCATAGAACTCGACGGCGACATCGCGACCGCTGAGGGGGATATGATGCTCCGCGAACTCGGGAGCGTGTGCGACCGGCTCAAGCTGGTCGGCTCGTTCTTCAAAAGATAGACCGGCATGAAAAACACCATTGGAAACAGCGTGACACTGACTCTGTTCGGAGAAAGCCACGGACCGGCCATAGGCGCGGTCCTGGACGGCATCGCCCCGGGCATCAAGGTGGACGAGGGCTTCATCGCGGCGCAGCTTGCACGCAGGCGCCCCTGCAGCCCCACCGACACCCCCCGCGTGGAAAAGGATGAATTCAGCATCCTGAGCGGTGTGTACGAAGGCTTCACCACCGGGCAGCCGCTCGCGATCGTAATTCCCAATGAGAATGTGCGGAGCACCGACTACGAAAAAGGCATTGCACGGCCCTCCCATGCGGATTTCACCGCCCATGCCAAGTTCCACGGCTTCGAGGATCCCCGGGGCGGCGGGCATTTTTCCGGCAGGGTGACGGCAGCCATAGTCGCCGCCGGTGCCATCTGCCGGCAGGCCCTGGAGGCCAAGGGGATAAGCCTCGCGACGCATATCCTCAGCTGCGCCGGCGTCCGGGACGAGGACCTCGCCGGCTGCGACCCCGATGAGCTGGGCGGAAAAATAAGCACGGTCAATGCAAAAAGCTTCCCCGTGATACTCGACATCGAAGCCGAAGTCAGCGCCGGGATACTGAAGGCAAGGGAGCAGCAGGACTCGATCGGAGGCACCATCCAGACAGCCGTCTGCGGCGTACCCGCGGGCGTCGGGGAGCCCTGGTTCGATTCGCTCGAAGGGATGATCGCCCACGCGGTCTTCGCCATCGGCGGCATCAAGGGTGTCGAGTTCGGCAAGGGTTTCGCGATGGACGGCCTCAGGGGCTCGCAGGTCAATGACAGCCTGCGCATCCGCGACGGCAAGGTCGTGACCGCGACCAACAACAACGGCGGCATCAACGGAGGCATCTCCAACGGCATGCCCATTGTCTTCAATATGGCGGTGAAGCCGACCCCTTCCATCGCCAGGACGCAGCAGAGCGTAGATTTCCTGCAGGGCAAGGAGGTGGAGCTGAACCTCAAGGGCAGGCACGACCCGGCCATCATCCGGAGGATCTGCCCCGTGGTGAGCAGCCTCACGGCCGTGGTGCTCTGCGACGCGCTGGCCCTCCGCTACGGCACCGACTGGCTGGCCGCGCGCTGACGGATGCGGCCCCGGGCTAAGAAACAGAGCTAAGAAACAGGGCTAAGAAACAGAGCTAAGAAAAATGCAGATACTGATCAAAGACAAAAAGATACTTATCATCGGACTGGGTATGATGGGCGGCTCTTTCGCCCAGGGGCTCAGCCGGATAGGCTTCGAGGTGGGCGCACTGGCCCGCAGGCAGGAAAGCATAGACTACGCCCTGTCCCATGGCTTCATCGCCCACGGCGAGGCGCAGGTGCGTGAAGAATACGTCAGGCAGTTCGACCTGGTGATCTCCGGCCTTTATCCCGGCGCCTTCGTGGAGTGGATAGAGAAATACCAGGGCTTCCTGAAGGAGGGCGCGGTGATTTCCGACATGACCGGTGTCAAGCGGGCCATCGTGGGAAAGATCCAGGGCATGCTCCGCGAAGACCTGGAGTTCATCCCCGCGCACCCCATGGCGGGACGCGAGGTCAGCGGAGTGGAGAACAGCGACTGCGGAGTGTTCCGCGGGGCCAATTTCATCATCACCCCGACGGAGCGCAACACCCCCGAAGCCATTGACCTGATGCACGACATCGCCGTCCTGCTGGGCTTCGGCCATATTGCCACCCTCACCCCGGAGGCGCACGACGAGATGATAGGCTTCCTCTCGCAGCTCACCCACTGCATCGCGGTGGCGCTGATGACCTGCAAGGAGTCCAGCCACCTGGCAGAATACACGGGAGATTCGTTCCGGGACCTCACCCGCATCGCCCGTATCAATGAAAATATGTGGACCGAGCTGTTCCTGGACAACAAGGACGAGCTCCTCTCGCAGATGGACCTGTTCCTGGGGAAATTCACCCAGCTGCGCGACGCCCTCGCCCGGGAGGACACCGGGACCATGAAGGAAATGATGAAACTCTCCACTCACAGGAGATCTTATTTTGACAAGAAATGACAGACATGCAAAACCTCATATTCAAGCGCAAGCTGCTGATACCCAAGGAGATCAAGGAGATGTACCCCCTGTCTCCGGAGGGAGTTCGCGCCAAGGAAGCCAACGACCGTGAGATCTGCAGCATCTTCACCGGCGAGAGCGACAAGCTCCTGCTCGTGATAGGTCCCTGCTCGGCTGACAGGGAGGATGCGGTGATAGATTACATCAGCAGGCTCAGGGAAGTGCAGGAGAAGGTCAAGGACAGGATCGTGATCGTCCCGCGCATCTATACCAACAAGCCCAGGACCACCTGCATCGGCTACAAGGGCATGCTGCACCAGCCGGACCCCTCCGCCGGTTCCGACCTGCTGAAGGGCCTCATTGCCATAAGGAAACTGCACATGGACGCCATCGAGACCACTGGCTTTTCCTGCGCCGACGAGATGCTGTACCCGGAAAACCACAAGTATCTCTCCGACCTGCTGTCGTATGTGGCGGTGGGCGCCCGTTCGGTGGAGAACCAGCAGCACCGCATGACTTCGAGCGGCCTGGAGATCCCTGTGGGCATGAAAAACCCCACCAGCGGCAATCTCTCCGTGATGATGAATGCCATCAAGGCGGCTCAGTCTCAGCATACTTTCATCTACCGCAACTGGGAGGTGGAGAGCAAGGGCAATCCTCTGGCGCACGCTATCCTGCGCGGTTACGTGGATGCCGACGGCATCAACCATCCCAATTACCACTATGAGGATCTGGCCCATCTGGCGGAGTTGTACGCCCAGAGCGGCCTGAGTTTCCCCGCCGTGGTGGTGGACACCAACCATTCCAATTCCGGCAAGAATCATCTGGAGCAGGTACGCATCGCCAAGGAGGTGCTGCACAGCGCCCGTCACAATGCCGATATCCACCGCATGGTGAAGGGTATGATGATCGAGTCCTACCTCGAGGATGGCTGCCAGAAGGCCAGCGGCCATGTTTACGGCAAGTCCATCACTGATCCCTGCCTGGGTTGGGAGAAATCCGAGAAACTGATTTACGATCTGGCAGAACTCTGGGTATGACAAGGATCAAGATAAAATCCGGCAGCCTTTCCGGCGCGAAAAGGGCCCTGCCCCGCCACAGGGACATGTTCATCGTCTATGACAGGAACGTGGTCCTGCACGAGGCCAAGGCTTTCGGCAAGTCTCCCGCCATGGCTATCGACGCCGACGAGGAGCACAAGACCATGGACACCGTGATGGCCATCTGCCGTTGGCTGATGTCCATGGGGGCCGGACGGGATTCACTGCTGGTGGCCATGGGAGGCGGTGTCACCACCGACCTCGCGGGTTTCGCGGCCTGCATCTACAAACGGGGCATACGCTATGTCAACATCCCCACCACCCTGCTTTCGATGGTGGATGCCGGCATCGGCGGGAAAACCGGGGTCAATGTGGATTCTTACAAGAATATGGTCGGCATCATACGCCAGCCGGAATTGACCTACATCTGCCCGGAGACGCTTTCGTCGCTGCCCGCGCGGGAGCTGCGCTCCGGTGCCGCCGAGCTGCTGAAGACCTTCATCATCAAGGATGACGGCAATTACCAGAAGGCCGTGGAGGCGCTTTCCGGCACCCCCGACCTCACGGCACTGGCCCCCCTGGTGAAGGCTGCAGCGGAGGTGAAGGCGGCGATTGTCCGGAGGGACGAGTTCGAGACGGGGAAGCGGCGCCTGCTCAACCTCGGGCATACCTACGCCCACGCCATCGAATGGTGGGAGCACAGCCACGGAGTCGCCGACCCCTGCACCCACGGGGAGGCGGTCGCCATTGGCATTGTCAAAGCAGCCGAGGAGTCGGAGAAGAGGGGCATCTGCCCGGCGGGATTGGCCGCGAAATTCAGGGCGGACTTCGCGCTCTGCGGGCTCCCGACCGAGATCCCCTGCCCCGAAGAGGAGCTGCTGCCGGCCATACGCCAGGACAAGAAGGCTGAGGAGGGGAAACTCAACTTTGTCTTCATCCGCAGGGTCGGCGATGTCGTCATAAAACGGATATAGCGGAAAAAACGCTATATTTGTGGGACGAAAAAAGGCTGAAACTATGTTCAAGATACCGGCAAGATTTTCTGCGCAGCTCGTCTACATCGTCGTGCTGCCGGTGTTTTTCATGCTTTTCTCCCTCGTGTACAACCCCTTCGGCATCAAGGAGTACTACATGCTCGGGGGGAAGGGCTACGGTTTCCACCTGGTGATCCTGACTTGCATCCTGCTGGTCTCGGTGCTGATCACCCGGAGCATATTGCTGCCGGTGCTGAAGCATTATGACATGAAGGCCTGGTCTTACGGGGTCTTCTGCGTCATCGAGGTGGCCGTGGCGTCGGCTTTCATGGCTCTTTACACCAATCTTTTCCAGGGCGGGAGCCAGATGTATTTCCAGACCCTGGGAGACTGCGGCAGATTCGCGGGCTTCGCTCTGGTGTATCCCTACATTTTCCTGTTCATGCGGCAGCTGCTGAAGGACAGGGACAGGGAGATCGAGCGCAAGGAGGCCGGACCGTCAGAGGGTTTGATGAAGTTCATGGATGAACACAAGCGGCTCAAGCTCACCGTGGAGCCCGAGTCTGTGCTGAGCATCGGCGCGGAGTTCAATTACATCAAGGTCTCGTATCTGGAGGGCCAGGGTGTCAAGGAGTTCCTGCTGCGCAATTCGATGAAGAGCCAGGAGGCCAATGCGGCGGAGTTCGGCCTGGTGCGCTGCCACCGCTCATATTTCGTCAATCCCAAGCACGTGAAGGTGCTTAGCCGCGAGAAGGACGGCACCATCTCGGCTCTGCTGGATACCAGTGAGCCGAGGCGTATTCCTGTGAGCAAGCAGTATTACGACCAGCTGTCCGCGCTACTTTAGCTTTTCCCTGGACACGAGTCCAATGACCCTGAAGAGGAACTTCGGAAGCATTTTTTCGGGGTCCCTCTTTTTCATGTCGAGGAACCAGCCGAGTTTCTTGGCAATGGGGATGCGGTGGGTCTCGACGAATTCGATGAGGGTGCCGTCGGGGTCTTCGATGTAGGTGAAGTGGCCGGAGGCGTCACCCATGTCGAAGCGGATGTCTCCGGGGCAGCTGTCCACGGTGAAAGGGTGTCCCTTGATCGCGCAGAATCTGCCGAGTTCTTTCATGCCGGTCACGTCGAAGCATAGCTGTATGAAGCCGGGGTCGCCCCAGTAGCGGCCTTCGTAGATCTTGCGGGGGGTGCGGTCCAATGCCTGCACGAGCTCGATGCGGCCCATCGGCAGCAGTCCGCTGAAGGCTCCCTTGCGGGGAGCGGTGGATTCGAGCAGGACCCTGCGGTATTTCTCCCTCGCCCCGGGCATCACCGCCCAGTCCGTGAAGACTCCGGTCTCGTCATAGACGACTTTGTCGTAACCGAGGATCTCGCCGTAGAATTTCATTGACACCTCGATGTCGGTCACTCCCGCCACCGCACCGACGATGCCGCCACACAGACGGTGCTCATCGATGAAGATGTCGTCCTGCTGCACGACCTGGAAGAAATTGCCATACAGGTCCTTGACATAGAAGCAGGGGGTGCCGTCCGGGAGGGCGCCGACCTCGCCGCAGCCGTGCCATTTGGCGGAGAGCTGCTCGTGGAAGGCGGCGACGTCGCGGCATTTGAGCCTGGCGGCGAAGAAGCCGAGGTCGCCGACCGATACGTCGAAGCCCGCGGGGACGGGGGTGCGCTCGGAGTATTGCCAAATCTCGAAACCGCCGCCGCCCTGGAGGCTCACGGCGATGCAGGCGTGGCGCTTCTGGGGGACGCCGCCGGTGTAGGGAAGCATGCGCTCCGCCACGGTATCGTCCTCGAGTATCTTGACGTCAATGCCGAATTTGTCTATGAACCAGTCCCAGGATTTCCTGAAGTCGACGGTGCCGACTCCTACCTGCTGGATGCCTGTGATGAAGAATTTTTCCATTGTCCTTTAGTCTTGTTAAGATGATTATTTGACGAATGCCCCTACCTGCTCGGCGATGGCACGCATGCCGGCGTTGGAGGGGTGCCCCATCTGCTTGTGGATGTCGTGCAGGCGCATGCATTCCACTCCGTACATGGCGCAGACCGCTTCCAGACCGTCGGTGATCTCAGGGCGCATGTCGGTGTTGAGTATCATGACAATGCGGGTGTCGGGGAGGCGGCGCTTGAGGTAGTAGAACATGTAGGATGTGGCGGGGAGGCATTTGTACAGGTCGGCGCCTTCCATGTGCTCGGGAGGGATGACTTCTCCCGCCTCGGCTCCGGCCCAGCTGTCATTCGTGCCGGCGAGGACGAGGAGCAGCTCCGGGAGCTGCCCGCAGGCGGCGGGGCGCCCGTCCGGGGTCACGATGTCCGTGACCATCCTGGTGACGAAGGAGCGGTCGGCGTAGTCCTCACCGCCGTAGCCGTGGTTGCAGATGGTGGCTCCGCTGTAGCTGGAATTGAAAATGACGTCCCAGCCCCTCTCGACGCAGAGTATGCGCCACCATGTCGAATCCACATCATGCACATCGTTGCGATCCGCATACTCGGGATACCAGCATGCATACCCCTCCGGGATGAAACCCTCGAAAGTACTGTACGAATCCCCGAAGATCACCACCTTCGTGCCCGGCTGGAGCTGCTGGGCTGCGGGGGCGGGCTGGGGTTCGGGCGCGGGCTGGGTTTGCGTGGCTTGCTTGGCTGCGGGCTTGGCTTGCTTCGCTGCGGGGGCGGGCTGGGCCTGCTGAGCTTGCCTGGCAGCGGGGACGGGCTGGGTCGCGGGCAGCGCTTGCTTTGCTGCGGAGGCGGGCTGGGCTTGGGTGGCTGCGGCGAGCCCGAGGACCATCAAAAACGTCAAAATCTTTTTCATACCCCGAATATAGACATTTTCCTTCAAATACCCTCCGCCGCGCCTAGCCATCGCGCGGCGGTGGTGCCCTGGCGTGACTCGCCGCCGGATCGCGGAAGCCCCGCTGACCCAATATGTATCGGCTTCCGTCAGGGGTGAGGCAGAGTCCGACTGGGGTTCAGTCGCAAAAACCGACCTTTTTGCTACCGAAGGGTAGGTCAGCCAGGGGGTTCAGTCGCAAAAACCGGCCTTTTTGCTACCGAAGGGTAGGTCAGCCAGGGGTTCAGTCGCAAAATCGGGCCTTTTTGCTACCGAAGGGTAGGTCAGCCAGGGGGTTCAGTCGCAAAAACCGGCCTTTTTGCTACCGAAGGGTAGGTGCGCCAGGGGTTCGGTCGCAAAAACCGGCCTTTTTGCTACCGAAGGGTGGGGTCGCCGGGGGTTCGGTCGCAAATTCGGGCCTTTTTGCTACCGAAGGGTGGGTCTGTCAGGGGGTTCGGTCGCAAAAATTGGCCTTTTTGCTACCGAAGGGTAGGGTGCAGACCAGACGCCAGGGGTTGATCGGCTCCGCCGCCGCAATATACGCCCTGCGGCGGCGAGGGCTGCGGCACCACCGCCGCGCGATGGCGAGGCGCGGCGGTTACGGGCGGGCTGCGGTGAGGTATGTTTGAGTGCACTCCTCGCCCGCCCGTTGCTGTCCGCTGCGGAGCGAATCACGGCGACTTTTCCAGTG
>JAFTBU010000042.1 GCA_017455065.1 Bacteroidales bacterium | reverse complement strand
CTGACCTGACCTTCGGTAGCAAAAAGGCCCGAATTTGCGACTGAACCCCCTGGTGCTCCTACCCTTCGGTAGCACTAAGGCTCGAATTTGCGACCGAACCCCCTGGCGCTCCTACCCTTCGGTAGCAAAAAGGCCCGATTTCGCGACTGAACCCCCGCTAGGCCTCGACATCCTATGCGGCTATCGGTGTTCAGCCGTGCATTATGACATTCGTCAGTCCGGCGGACCCCCAACAGAATGCACTGTAGGCATGGGTGGCCGGGCTGACGAGGCCTAACTGGGGGCGTCAGCCCACCGGAACCCCTCTGGAGGGCCGTAGGAGCCATGGTCGGTGGGCTGACGAATTTCATAATCCGCAGATACCGCTCCCTGGGAGGCGAAGTCGCTCTCTTGGAGGCGAAAGTCGCTCTCTGGGAAGCGAAAGTCGCTCTCTGGGAGGCGAAAGTCGCTCTCTGGGAAGCGAAAGTAGCTCTCGGGGAGGCGAAAGCCGCTCCCGGGGTAGCTAAAATAGCTTTCAGGCCAGCGTTCCTGCGGCTTTATTCTCCATAAGGAGCAAAGCGAATGGGAACGCTGGCCTGAAAGCGGCCTGCCCGTCTGCGGTCGATCACTCTCCGGTAACTGGCCTGTCCGGCTGCGGTCGATCACTCGCCGGTAGGGGGATAGTATTGGATTTGGAGCATGTAGACGTAGATCTTGCTGCCGCTTTCGATGCGGAACCCGTTGTAGGATCCGCCGGAGAGGTCATAGTGATAATAATTCCTTTCCGACAGGTAACTGGGCTCGGGCATGGCGATCTCGACTGAAGTGCCGTCGGGACGGACGCCGTAGACGGTGAGCGTGTTCTCTTTGCTGGAAGAAAGTGCGATGTCTATCTCTTGGATTTCTCCGTCGTGCTGGAAACTGGGTAAGGTCCTGGTGGCCAGTGTCCAGGGATTGGTGTCGTCTTTGGAGAAGATCTGGCCCCAGTTGGTCCTTAGGTTGGTGGCGTCGAAATACCAGGGTGTCAACTCATTGCCGTCTTCATATACTTTCAGGATACCTCCGCCCAAGTCATCGAGGTGGGTGGTGCTGCCGTAACTGTCCACATCGGGCCAGCGCAGGTATGCAGTCGTGCCCACGAACATCTCCTTCTCCATGAAATGGAAATCAGACAGCCCGTAGTCGGATTCGGGGATTGCACGTACATACAGAAAATATCTGTCGGGCTCAAGTCCTCCGGGGACCTCGACAGTGTACATACCTTCCATCTCGCCTGTGCCGGCCTCAGGGGTGAGGATGATCTTGTCATAATCGCCATAGCGCTGGTAGTAGCACTCATAGCCTGAGGCATGGGGATCGGCCTCCCATGCGGCCAGGAAGCCGGTGCGGGGCTTGGGCACGGCGTACATTATGTGCTCGGGGCTGCGTACCGTCGCGGGCTTGAGGGCAAGGTCGAACTTGGTCAGGCCGCCGTCCTTGAACTGGAGGCTGCGCCCAAGGGACGCGAGATCGACCAGTTTGGAGAAAGAAAGCTCCTCGCCGCCCCTGTCCACGGTGCAGACCATGCCGAACCAGTCATCGCAGACTCCGGGCAGGACCCTGAGGTACAGCTCTGCCTTCCCTTCCGCATCAGCGATGATGGGACGGGTGTCATCGGTGCAGCTGAAATTGACCTGACGGCAGGATTCCAGGGACGACGAGTCCTCCCCCATATAATCTGGAATCCCGTAGCTGTATTTTCCCTGTTCGGGGTAATAGTTCACAATGTCTTCAAGAGTGACAGCCGCCAGCATCTTGTCTCCGGTGAACCAGGTTCCAGACTTGACCTCGTCCCCTGCCTGCAGGCCGGAGAGGGTCATTTTCACTATGGTGCCGAGGCGTGCGAAGTTGAATGCTATCTCCGCAGGCCTGCCGGTACCTACGTACTCGGCCATGCGTGACACCAGCATGTCGCCCGATGTGTTGTATCCTCCGGCGAAGACTGACTGGTTGGGGTCTATCATAAGGGGTATGTACATGTCTTCCCCGTCACCTCTGGTGTAGTAGGGATTGAAGGTGCATGCAAAATACTTATATGTGAAAGTATAGGTGGCTAGCTCCTCGGGTGTGCAGACTGCCGGGTCTTCCCAGTAATATCCGTCGAAGGTGGCGGTGAATGTGGCGGTCTCTCCTCCTGCTTCCAGGGGGGTGGTGGCAACGAAGCTGGAACCGCTCTCGAGCTCGCCGAGATTGGGATCGGAGCTGACTCCGGTCACCCACTCTTTTACGTAGATCACATCTCCCGCTTCCCAGCTGGCGTTGAAATGTCCGGAGCCATCCTGAGAAATCAGAGTCTTGGTCTGGTCTGACAGGCTGGCTGTTATGGTGACGGTATGGGGCCCTGCGGCATATTCCGTTTCGATGACTCCTTCTTTTTCTTTCTGGCAAGCTGCCAGGGCGGCGAGGATCACTACCGCTGCCATGAATTTACCAGTTTTCATCAGAAACTCCCTCCATCCACTATGTCTTCGTCATCAATGTTGCCCGGAGTGTCCTCGGGACCGAACTTCATCATCCTCATGCTCTGGCACAGGGCTCCCTGGTACCTGAACTCGAAGCTGCGGAGATCCGGATTTTCGTAAGGTAATCTGCTTGTCTTCATCGTGCGAACATGTTTTAGCATCCAAATATGCCTTTTTTCCGTTTTCCGGGTGTAATGATTTTTCAGTATTTTTATCTTTGCAATATGGTTTTTCGCTTCTATAGACGGCTCCTGCCGCTGCTGATGCTATCATTGTCCCTGCTTTCCTGTACGCCGGCGGGGAAGGTCTCTGACATTGACAATGCCGCCGCGGACCCTGAGGCACTCGTCGCCCGGGCGCGCAAGGAACTCGAATCCCGCCATTTCGAGGCTGCCATGGAAAATGCGCTGGCCGCCCTCGAAACGGCCCGCCGCACCGGCGATGCCCCGGGGGAAGTTTCCGCATTGTCCTGCATCGTGGGCATTGACATCATGACCAGCCGCGACGCGGATGCATGGGAAAAGGCTCTGGCGGCGGAAGCCATCGCCAGGGGGAAGGGGATGGACAGGGAACTCGCCGCCATCCTTGTGTCCAAGGCCAAACTTTGCTCCTACGCCGAGATTTCACCTGCCACAGGCCGCAACGACGAGGGTCTGGAGTATGCCAATGAGGCCATTTCGCTCGCCTCCCGCGCTGGTGCCCCGGAGGAACTGGCGGAGGCATATTTCGTGGCGGGATCGCTGTATATCAATAAGAACCGCTGGAACGACCCCATCGATATGGCTCTCTACCGCAAGGCGGGGGAGTACCTGGACCGGGGCGAGGCCGTCGCGGACAGTTGCGCCATCCCCAGGCTCCGCCGCAACGGCGTCCTTTTCCGTTCGCGCTGGTTCCAGCAGGGCGGGCGCAATGAAGATGCGATCAGCCATTTCGAGCGTTCGCTGGAAGCCCTCGACGGCTCGGACCATCTCACCGCCGCTGCGCTGGAAGACCGTCTGGTCAATCTTTACACCAGGGTGGGGGACAATGCCAAGGCCCTCGCGGCGCATGATGCGTATGTGCTGAATATGGAGGAGTACCAGCGGCAGAAGTCGGAGGAGGCGCTGCAGGAGATGGAGACCCGTTTCGATCTGAGTGAAAAAGAGCATGAGCTGGAGTTGAGGCGTTACCAGATTTTCCTCCTCCTGCTGGCTGTCCTGCTGCTGGGAGCCATAGTGTTCCTGACCGTGATGCGCATCCGTAAAGTCCGCAGGCGCAATGCCGAACTTCAGCACATGTCAGAGAGCAAGGACCTGATCATAGACCTGCTGTCCAAAGATCTGAAAAACCCTGCCAATGCCATTGCAAGCGGTCTTTCCGAACTTTCAGCTTCGGCCGCCACCCTGAGTGCCGACGAGATACGCCTCAGGTGCTCCGAGCTCACCGGGGAGGCTCGGGCTATCAATTCGGATGTGGCTGATTATGTGGGAGATATACTCATCGAGCGCAGCCGCAGGATTGCCGACCTGGGGCTGTCCTCCCGCGAGATCGAGATCATTCGCCTCAGTGCCGAGGGCCTCACCGCGGCCAGCATCGCCGAGCGTCTGTACCTCAGCGTACACACCGTGAACACCCACCGTTATCACATCTATGCCAAGATGGGCGTCAAGAATGTCTCTGAAATGCTCCGCAAGGCGCGGGAGCTGGGCATAGTCTGATATTTTGCCGAATCTGCAAAAAGAATTATATTTGTCGTCCCAATTCATCCGGTGAGATGTCCGAGTGGCTGAAGGAGCCTGCCTCGAAAACAGGTGTACGGAAACGTATCGGGGGTTCGAATCCCTCTCTCACCGCGCTACGCAGAGCGATCAAGGGCGCCGCACAATGTGCGGCGCTTTTTTGTGTGCAGGCGCGCCCGTCAAGAGCTTGCTCTTGTAAGGACGCACCTGCACACAAAAAAAGGGACGTAGTCCCGTCCCTGATCGCTCTGCTCCCGGTGACCAGGGAAAAGGCTGCGCGCAGCGCAGGCTAATCCCTCTCTCACCCCGCCGCGCTATCGCGCGCCCCCTTCTGTCGCTTCGCTCCGATATCTAATCCCTCTCTCACCGCGCCGCGCAGATGCGTAATGCCGTTTTCGTCTAAGAGATATCATAATATTTGTTATATTTGTAAGAAATTTCTAACAAGTATAACGTTATGCAAGAAAATGACGGCAAATACATCTTCGGCGTGGTGAAGGTGGGGGACAAGGGACAGATCGTGATCCCCCGCGACGCCCGGAAAGTCTATGACATCAAACCCGGTGACGCCCTGCTGCTGCTCGGCGACCAGAAAGGGATGGCCCTTCTGAAGACGGAAATCTTCCAGAGTGCAATAGACCAGGTGATGGAGGGCCTGTCCAAATGAGAAAGCATTGGCTTGACAATCTGCGCTGGGTGACAGTGCTCCTGGTGCTGCTGTACCACGTAATATATTTCTACAACAACAAGGGTGTCTTCGGCGGTATAGGAGGCTTTGGCCCCTATCCGGAATATCCTCAGTATCAGGATGTAGTGATGTATATCCTATACCCTTGGTTCATGCCCCTGATGTTCATCCTGGCGGGCGTCAGCGCCCGATACGCCCTGGAAAGGCACAGCGCCCGGGAATGGCTGCGCGCCCGTACCCGCAAGCTCCTGGTGCCCGGGACTATAGGTCTTTTCGTATTCCACTGGATGGTGGGTTATTTCAATACCGTCGTGGCCGCGCGCGAAGGCGTGTTCGAGGGGGTGCCCGGACCGGTGAAATACATCATCATGGCCTTCAGCGGCATAGGCCCGCTATGGTTCATCCAGCTGCTGTGGCTGCTGAGCCTGGTCCTGCTGGCAGTGCGTGCCCTGGACAAGAAGGACCGTTTCTGGAACTGGTGCGGCAAAGCGAATATCTTCTGCATCATCCTGCTGGGAGTGCTGTTCTGGGTCGGTGAGCACACGCTCATCCAGAATCCCCGCCCGGAGACCATGGACGGCCTTTTAAATCTGTACAAGCCTCTGTTTTATCTCATCCCCTTCCTGCTGGGCTATTTCGTGTTTTCACACGAGAGCGTGCAGGAGGCTCTGGGCAAGGTCTGGGTCCCGCTCCTGGCCTGTGCCGTGGTCGCCGGGGGCATCCTGATAGGCACCACTTTCGGTCAGGACAACACCTCTCCGCAGTATCTGGGGAGTCCTCTCAACTGCCTGTACGGCTGGCTGGCCTGCCTTGCGATGATGGCCTGGTTCAAAGCGAAATGGGACCGCACGAGTCCTTTCGCCGCCTATATGACACGGAGCAGCTACGGCCTCTATATAGTCCATTATCTGGTGGTGGCGAGCTTTGGCTATATGATGAAGACTTACACCCAGCTGCCGTCCTGGAGCATGTATCTCATCCTCACCGTGGCTGTGTTCACGCTTTCGCCTCTGCTGTACGAAGTGCTCCGCAGGATACCTTTCATCCGTTGGTGCGTCCTGGGCGTGAAAGGGCCCGGGAAATGAGTTCAGCGGTGTTGGCGACGTCGAATTTGACGAGCAGCTTCTTGCGGTACCATTTGATGGTCTCCGGGCTCAGGTACAGGGCCTCGGCTATCTGTGCGGTGGTGTAGCCCTTGGCGATCAGATCCAGTATCTCTTCTTCGCGGCCGGAAAGGGCGGGGGAGTCCCCGCCGGCTGAGGCGTGCTGCTGCATGTCGCCGATGGTCTCCTCGAGCACTTCGGAAACCTCCTTTTTCTCTTTGGCGGTGACGCGGAGCCGGCCTGCCAATATCAGGACGCCCAGCAGCAGGAGCAGCACCAGCACCGCAGCGGCCGCCATCAGCATCAATTGACGGCGCTGTGCCAGCAGGGCGGCCGACATGTACTCGTAGTTTTCCTTGGCAAAGCCCAGCTCCTCCTTCTCGTGCGCGGAATAGTATCCGTCGGCCTCGTGGAGGTAGCGCAGCGCCTTCCAGGTGTGCCCCTGCTCCATGTGCATGCGGCCCAGGCCCTTCAGGGCATTGGCCTCCATCAGCGAATCGGCTGCTGCCCTGGCGTAGTCCAGCGCCTTCTGGTAGGCCTTCCGGGCTTCTTTGTAATTGCCTTCATCGACCCAGGTTTCGCCTATATTGTAGTAGAGTGTGGAATTGCTTTCGTTCCAGCCGTGTTTGTCGAAGATCCTGCCTGCCTTTTCATAATACTCCATAGCCTTCGGGATATCGCCCGTCACATTGTAGAGATTGCCTATGGTGCCGTACAGGGCGGAGTAGGTGTCATCCGAGGCGGTGCCGTCGGCCATGAGATCTGTGGCCTCCAGGGCGGCGAGGTAGTACACCATGGCGCTGTCGTACTGCTCCCTGCCGTAGAAATGCATGCCAATGTAGCGGAAGGCGTCCGCGTCAGCTTCGTGCCATCCCCTGGGGCGGCTGATTTCCAGCGCCTTGCGGGCGTAGTAATCGCTCTTTTCCCCGTTCAGCTGGTTGTACCCCAGCATCAGGTCACGGTAGTCGCGGTTGAGCTGGAGGAGCTCCTTTTCGCTGGCAATGTCGACCGCCTGTGGCGTCCACCGGGCGACGGCCCTCTCGAGGGAGTCGAGGTTGTGCCCGCGGTGGTCGTTGTAGGCCCCCGCCCGGAGCGTGGTGCATAGGGCGAGAGCAAATAAGAGACAGTATCGGAGGAGGCTGTTTCGCATATGACAAAGTTACGGTCTTTTACTTCCAAAACAAATATTCTACCCTTTAGGGTGGTGATTTCCACCCTTTTGAGTGGTGTTTAATAGTCCTAAATAGTCGAAATTTGCAAAAGAACAAAAACTTCGCAAATGGCTGAAAGATACGAAAACCCTATCGCTCTGTCGGAAAAAGAGAGACTGATTTTGTCCGAAGTGGCGAAAGGCCGGACTACCCCTCAGATAGCAGCTTTGATCAAGCTGTCTCCGGAGACCGTGAAATGGTACCGGAAACGGCTTCTCGAGAAATTCTCCGCAGCCACATCTTCCGAGATGATCATGAAAGCGGTGGAACGGCATTTCCTTTGAACACAAACTAATATCACGATACCATGAAAAGAATCTTTATCGTAATGTTGGCACTGGCTCTGACCAGTACCGCGGCCAGCGCCCAGGGCCTGCTGAGGAATCTCGGCGAAAGGGCCAAGCAGGCAGTCGAGAATAAACTCGGAGAAAAGGTGGAGAATGCCGTGAACGACGTGCTCGACGGCAAACTCGGCAAGAAAGACAAGCAGGCCAATAAAGAAGAGGCCAAGCCCCAGGAGGAGATTGCGGCTGCCCAGCCCGCAGCCGGCAATGCCGCCAAGAAGAGTGTGGATACCGGTTACGCCAAGAGTGATTTCGTCCCCGGCGACGAGATTTTCTTTGAGGACGATTTCGCCGATGAAAAGTTGGGAGAATTCCCGTCCAGATGGGACCTTGTCGACGGCTATGCCGAAGTGGGATCCATCGAAGGGCGCAAGATCATCGCTTTCACAGATGACGGAAGCGGAGCTGTAATCCCTCTGATGAAAGAACAGAATGCTTTCCTTCCGGATGTCTTCACTCTGGAATATGATGTGTTCCTGGGTGTCCCGGGAGATTACACAGACGATCGCGAAAGCGGCAGCAACACGCTCTCCCTGGTTTTCGGTAACGGTGGGGCCATAGATAATGGTAATAACGAATGCGGAACCGTTGAATTTTATTACCGTGGAGACGGTTCTTCCAGTATCAGGTGGAGTATCATGAGGCCTGACGCATCCAATTATCTCCGTGGCGAAAAGGAGCTGGGACTGAACGACGGCTTTTCAGATTACAACGGACAGGACAATCCTCTGAAACCCGGAGAATGGAATCATTTTGCCATCTCTTTCAATAAAAGGGCCTTCAAGGGCTATATCAACGGCATGCGTATCATCAATATCCCCATTGCCTTCGCTCCCAAAAGTTTCTGGTTCAAGCACTCCGGAAACTATATCTACAGCGGCGTCGGCAATGTCCGTCTCGCCCAGGGTGCAGTGCCTCTGTACGACCGCCTCGCCAGCGAGGGAAAGATCGTGACCTATGCCATCACTTTCGAGACCGGCAAGGCCGACCTCAAGCCCGAGTCGATGGTCGAGATCAACCGTATCGCCCAGCTGATGAAGGACAATGCAGGCGTGGAATTCGAGGTCCAGGGCCACTGCGACGCCACCGGTTCCGATGCAGTCAACGACCCTCTCAGCCAGAAGAGGGCTGAAGCCATAGTCGCCGCCTTGGTGGAGCAGGGGATAGCCTCCGCCCGCCTCACCCCCGTCGGCAAGGGTTCCCACCAGCCCATTGCCTCCAACAGCACCGACGAAGGCCGTGCAAAGAACCGCAGAGTCGAATTCGTAAAGAAATAAAGGTCATGAAAAAGATACTGATCACCCTTGTAGCTGCCGCCCTTGCCGTTCCCGCGATGGCGCAGATGACTCCCGAAGCCGTGATGGGCATGACGCCCGACCTGCCTTCCACCGCCGCTTTGCTCGGTGACTGGCGTGCGGCCAACAGTCCAGGCGATGTGGATGTTCCGGACAGCGATGTTATCAATAAGTTCATGGAGGCTTGGAACAGAGCCAATGACCAGATCCAGGATATGCAGGCTAAAACCCTGGCCCCCTCACTCCAGCGTTCCGCGATGGGGGGAAAAGTCGCCGGGACCAACAAGACCGTCAGCCAGGTGGCCGGGATGAGTGAAGCGGAAGCCAAGGCTATGGCCATGGCTGGCTTAAGCAGCCGTCTGAGCAGCATGGGCCTGAGCCAGGCCGACTTCGCCAGGCTTCAGGGCAGCGAACTTTCCGAAGAAGAAGCGAAAGCCATGGCCAGCAAGGTGATGGCTGCCCAGACCGGCGGGCTCACCGCCAAGGATATCGAAGCCATGTCCAACATGACTGAAGAGCAGCGTGCCCAGTTCATGCAGGAATCCGGCCTGGGTGCTTCCATGACTGCAAAGATGAACGCCGGAAGAGGTCAGAGGGCTTCCAACCAGAAGCAGTATCAGCTGGTGACTGAGATGTCCAGGCTGGGTCAGGAAGAGCTCCGCCTCCAGAACAAGGCCACCAATATGATCGAATCGGCCAAGAAGGAAGGCATCGCTCTGTTCGACAGGAAGTACCGCAAGACTGACGAAGCCATGCAGGAGGAGATCCACCAGGCAGTGCTGGCCGAGGAAGATACTGCTGAGAATGGCGGCGCCGCCCATGAAGCTGCAATGGCACGTGTGAAAGCGGCCTGTATCCAGTGGTTTGAGTACAGGAGCAAGTTCTACGAGGAATATCTCCCCAGCTACCGTAATGCCGTGGCAGGTGCCATGGACTGCTGCCGCGCTGAGCTCCTTCCCGTCCAGAGACAGAGGCAGGATATCCAGGAGCAGCTCTACGCCCTCACCCAGAGCGCGGAGTATGCCCTCTCCGAGAACATTCCTTTCAATGCCGCATACCTGTATTTCGAATTGTCCGAGAAGATAACTGATTACAACCTGGATTCCAATCTTTGAGACTTTTTTACTATCTTGCACAAGAAACACTAAACTTGTGACAAGATACAGATGAGAAAGATCCTCATGATTGTCGCGGCGACCTTGCTGTCGCTGCTGCCCGGTTCAGCTCGGGATTCCCGGATAATTTCGATCGAAACTGATAACAACTCCCTTGTGCTTGCAGTGCGCGAAGACGGTTCCGTCTATCAATTGCACTACGGCGCAAGGGTTTCTTCTTCGGAATTTGCCGCCGTGCCCATACGGGACGGCCGCTACAGCGCCGGCTCCCTGGCTTATCCCGCTGCCGGGGGGCGTTTCCTCGACCAGCCGGCTCTCCATCTGCAGTACGCTGACGGGACACACAATACCGAATTGCGCTATGTATCCCACGGGACCGTCAGTACCCAGGGGGTCCTCACCACTACCGTCAACTTGCAGGATGAGATCAGGAAAATCACCGTCAGACTCATCTACGAAGCATATCCCGAGGAGGATGTGATAGTGGAGCATGCCGAAATCGTCAATGGAGGCACCGCCCCTGTGACCATGCTCGACTATGCTTCTTCTGCCATCAGCTTCCGCGCGGACAGTTATCTGCTGAGCCATGTGCACGGCGGCTGGGCCAAGGAGATGCAGCTGGAGCACGAGCAACTCGGCTTCGGGACCAAGGTGATCGAGTCCCGCAGGGGTGCCCAGAACACCCAGTGTGCCAATCCTTCGTTCCTGCTGAGCCTGGGCACCGGGGAACTCCGCGAGAACGCGGGGGAGGTGGTGGCCGGGGCATTGGCCTGGAGCGGCAATTACGAATTGCGCTTCGACCGCACCGTGGACGGCCGTCTCACCGTGCTGGCGGGCATAAATCCCTTCTCTTCGGCATATCCCCTTGCCGCAGGGCAGACTTTCCGCACCCCCGGCATGATATGGACCTGGTCGCAGGAAGGCGCCGGAAGGGCCTCCCGCAACCTGCACCGCTGGGCACGCCGCCACGCATTGCACAGCGGCGGACAGATGGCTCCCATCCTCCTGAACAGCTGGGAAGGGGCATATTTCAATTTCACCGCCGACACCATTCTCCGCATGATAGACGATGCCGCGTCGATGGGTCTGGAGATGTTCGTGCTGGATGACGGATGGTTCGGAAACAACCATCCCCGCAACAGCGATGCCGCCGGCCTCGGCGACTGGCAGGTGAACCGCCGCAAACTCCCCAAAGGCATAGGCCACCTGGCCTCGTACGCCCATTCCAAGGGCCTGAAATTCGGCATCTGGATAGAGCCTGAGATGGTCAATCCCAAATCCGACCTTGCCCGCAAGCATCCTGAATGGGTGGTGGGCAGCCGCGACAGGGAGCTCTACGAGACCCGCAACCAGTGGATACTGGACCTGTCCAATCCGGCCGTGCAGGATTTCGTGTTCGGGGTCTTCGACGACGTGATGAAGCTTTCCCCTGACATCGACTATGTCAAATGGGACTGCAACCGCGAGGTCCTTTCCTTCTGGAGCAGCTATCTGGGAGATGAGCAGGACCGTTTCTATGTGGAATACTACCAGGGGCTCTACAGCGTCATGGACCGCATACGGGCCAAATACCCTGATGTGATGATACAGTGCTGCTCTTCCGGAGGCGGCAGGGTGGAATACGGGGAGCTTTCCTGGTTCGACGAGATATGGACCAGCGACGACACGGATGCGATGGAACGCATTGCCATGCAGTACGCCACTTCCCTCATCTACCCTGCCTGCATAATGGGCTCACATGTCTCCACGGTGCCCAACCACCAGACCCATGCAGTGACTCCGCTGAAATTCCGTTTCGACGTGGCCTGCCAGGGGCGTCTGGGCCTGGAGCTGCAGCCCCGCCTCCTTTCGGAGGAGGAGCTCGCGCTGGTGAGGCGTTGCGTCGGCTCCTACAAGACCTACCGCGACATCATCGAGACGGGTGACCTGTACCGCCTCGGCAGCCCCCTTGACAGCGATTTCTACGGGATGATGTATGTCACCCCCGACCGCTCCAGGGCGGTGGTCTTCACTTATTGCCTCGAATTCGACACCCTCGGCGGGGAAGGGCATCCTTTCCGGCTGGAGGGCCTCGACCCCGGGAGAAAATACAAAGTCACCGAACAGAACGTCGACCGTTCCTGCTGGTGGGGAGACGGCGCTTCATTCACGGGAGCCTTCCTCTCCAGCGGCGCATTCGCACCTTCGCTTCCCGCGAGGTACAGCTCTGCGGTCTTTGTCCTGGAAGCACAATGATGAAACACATAATAAATAACTACATACTATGAGCAAGTACATTCTGGCGCTGGACCAGGGGACGAGTTCCTCCCGCGCCATAGTTTTCGACCACGACGGAAACATCTGCTCCACCGCCCAGATGGAGTTCACGCAGTATTTCCCCCAGCCGGGCTGGGTGGAGCACAATCCCATGGAAATCTGGTCCTCCGAGGCAGGAGTGATAGCGGAAGCCATCTCCAAGATAGGTATCAACGGTCATGACATAGCCGCCATCGGCATCACCAACCAGAGGGAGACCACCATAGTCTGGGACGCCGAGACCGGAATCCCCGTGCACAATGCCATCGTCTGGCAGGACCGCCGCACTTCCGAGTTCTGCGATTCGCTGAAGGAGAGGGGACTGGTCGACAAGATACGCGAGAAGACAGGTCTTATCATCGACGCCTATTTCTCCGGGACCAAGATCAAATGGATACTGGACAATGTCCCGGGCGCCCGCGAGAAGGCTGAGGCAGGCAAGCTGCGTTTCGGCACCGTGGACAGCTGGCTCGTGTGGAACCTCACCAGGGGCGACGTGCATGTGACCGACGTGTCCAACGCATCCCGTACCATGCTCTTCAACATCCACACCCTCCAGTGGGACAGCGAGTTGCTGGATCTTTTCGGCATCCCCGCTTCGATGATGCCTTCGGTGCGTTCGTCTTCGGAAGTGTACGGTCACACCAAGACTACGATATTCGCCCATGAGGTGCCCATCGCCGGCATCGCTGGTGACCAGCAGGCCGCCCTTTTCGGCCAGATGTGCACCGTCCCGGGTTCGGTCAAGAACACCTACGGCACCGGCTGCTTCCTGCTGATGAACACGGGCAGCAAGCCCATCCTTTCCAAGAACAACCTCCTCACGACCGTCGCATGGAAGATAGGGGATGAGGTCAATTACGCCCTCGAGGGTTCCATTTTCGTCGGCGGTTCCGTGGTCCAATGGCTGCGCGACGGCCTCGGTATCATCCGTTCCTCTTCGGAGATCGAAGCCCTCGCCGAGACGGTGCCTGACAATGGGGGAGTGTACTTCGTGCCCGCATTGACTGGCATGGGAGCCCCTTACTGGGACCAGTACGCCCATGGTCTGCTCTGCGGCATCACCCGCGGCACCACTGCCGCCCATATCGCCAGGGCCGCCCTCGAAGGCATCGCTTTCCAGACCATGGATATAGTCGGTGCAATGGAGCGAGACGCCGGCATGCGCCTGGCGGAGCTCAAGGTCGACGGCGGAGCTTCCCGCAACAATCTCATGATGCAGTTCCAGGCGGATATCCTGGGTGCGGCGGTGATCCGTCCGCAGGTGACCGAGACGACTGCCATGGGTGCCTGCTATCTCGCCGGACTCGCAGTCGGTTATTGGAGCGATCTCGAAGAAATCCGCAGCCAGTGGAAGGCTGAGCGCACTTTCCTCCCTTCCGGGCAGGATGTCAGCGCTCTCAAGGCCGGCTGGGCTGATGCCATCGAAAGGACTATAACCAAGAAATAACTGTCAACTATGGAACAATATCTGTTTGAATTCATCGGCACTCTGGTGCTCGTCCTCCTCGGCGACGGTGTGTGCGCCGCCACTTCGCTCAATCAATCCAAGGCCAAAGGAGCCGGCTGGGTGGTGATCACTCTCGGCTGGGGTTTCGCCGTGATGGCCGGTGTGCTCATCGCCGGGCCTGTCTCCGGAGCGCACCTCAATCCCGCCGTCACTCTCGGATTGGCCGTCGCGGGGTCTTTCCCCTGGGCGTCCGTGTTCGGCTACATCGTGGCCCAGATGCTGGGAGGTTTCGTCGGAGCCTGCCTCGTGTGGATTTTCTACAAAGACCATTACAAGGCTACCAAGGACGAGCCCGCTACCATGCTCGGTACATTCTGCACCATGCCTGCCATACGCAATCCCTGGCGCAATTGCCTCAGCGAGGTCATCGCGACCTGCCTGCTGGTGTTCCTCATCCTCTGCCTCGGCACTAAGGGCAATGCCTTCAATGTGGCCGGTGTCGCTGCCGGGACCGGTTCTCTCGGCGCTTTCCCTGTCACTTGCGTGATCATGTCGCTGGGTATGTCGCTGGGTGGTACCACCGGGTATGCGCTGAATCCTGCGCGTGATCTGAGTCCGCGCCTCGCGCATGCGGTGCTGCCGATCGAGGGTAAGGGTGAGAGTGGATGGTGGTACAGCTGGGTGCCTGTCGTCGGCCCCATGGCCGGTGCCGCCCTCGCCGCCCTCCTCTACCTCCTCATCTTCTGACACCCCTGACGGTTCACCGTCTCCTTTGACGCGTTCCCGACCGTTGCGGCAGGGCTGGCTCGCCCCTGCTGACCTTCGCTTCGCTCATCCCTCCCACTGCGCTTCGCTTGTGGGCCCCTCCCGCTTACAATGCCGCGGGTGGCATGGGTCCTCAGGGGCGACCATCCCTGCCGCAACTGGGAGCCGCCATAGGTCAAGTGACCGACTGCTGCAGGTCCGATGGCGATTAGGAGGAAAAGGATAAGCGGGGCCCGGCGAAGGCGGCGGTGCTGCGCAGCAGCAGGACGGCGCATGTCCGACGAACGTTGGACACCCCGTCAGGGGTGGCCAAAAGGAGAAGTTCGCCGTCCAGCAACTGAGACGGAAAGACCCGCCCTTTTCCGACGTCAGCCAGCGGACCTGCAGTGGACGGGCACTGCGAAACTAATGGCGGCGTTCTTCGCGGAGGGTGAGGGCCATGAAGAGGATGGCGAGGAGGCAGGCGGCGATGAGCATCAGGAAGGTCCAGTTCCAACCGGCCCTCTGAGCCACCAGGCCGATCACGGTATTGGCCAGGATGAAAGTCCCGAGGAAATAACCGAAGAACCCGGTCAGGCCCGCGGCGGTGCCGGCGGCATTCTTGGGGACCAGATCCAGCGCCTGCACACCGATCAACATCACAGGCCCGTAGATGAAGAACCCGATGCCGATCAGGCAGATGATGACCACCGTCAGATTGTCGATGAACATCCAGTAGAGAGCGATGAAAATCAGCACCAGACCCATGAACAACATCGTGGGCAGCGCCCTCTTGCCGTGGAACAACTTGTCCGACATCCATCCACACAGCAAAGTCCCAGGAATGGCCGCGAACTCATAGGCGAAATAAGCCCATCCCGCACTCTTCAGATCGATACCCTGCTCAGTGAGTATGGTAGGAGCCCAGTCCAGGCACCCGTAACGCACCATGTACACGAAAGCGTTCGAAAGGGCGATGAACCACAGGAACTTGTTGTTCAGCACATGCCCGAACAGGATATCCCTCGTAGAAAGAGTCTTCTCATGCTTCTCAGAGTAATTCTTGGGATAATCGTTGCGCCAAGCCTCCACTGAAGTCAGACCGCAGGACTGCGGCGTGTCCCTCAGGAGCACATAGGCCAGCAGGGCGATGAACAGCGCCACTGCGGCGGGGAAGGCGAAGGTACCGATGAGGAAGTAAAGCTCGGTGTGGGCACCGTAGAACCAGCTTCCGAACCATGCAGCACCGTAAGTGGCCATGGGGCCCACCAGGGCGCCGCCCACATTGTGCGCGCAATTCCAGATGCTCATCATGGTGCCGCGCTCGCTCACGGAGAACCAGTGCGTCATCACCCTCCCGCAAGGAGGCCAGCCCATGCCGTTGAACCAGCCGACCAGGGCGTTCAGCACACCCATGACGACTATGGCGGCGGTCTTGTGCTCAGCTCCGATGAACTGGATGGGCACTATCATGAAACACATGGAGATGGCAGTGAGGATGAGGCCGAGAGGCAGGAACACCCTGGCGTTGGAACGGTCGCTGACACTGCCCATCAGGAACTTCGAGAGGGCGTAGGCCGCCGCGTTGAGACCCAGCACGAAACCGAGCTCGGTCTTGTCGAAACCCAGCGGAGCCATAGCCGGGATAGCCATGGAAAGGTTCTTGCGGACCAGATAGAATCCGGCGTAGCCTATGAAAGCGCCGGCGAAAACCTGCGAGCGCAGGCGTTTGAACTTGGCATCGGCCTCGGGGCCGGTCTCTGCCGGCTTGTATGCGGGCTGTTGGAGAAACTTGAGCATCAGCGTACTATTTCAATGAGTCTGTCGGGATAATTGGAAATGATGGCTTCGACACCGCAATCGACCATCCTGCGGATCTCGTCCGGATCGTCCACGGTCCAGGGGACGACACCTATGCCGCGTGAATGGCAGTAGGCGACGTTCTCAGGGGTGACCACGCTGTAGTGGGGGCTCCACCAGTCGGGCTTGAAGCTGAGCTTGGAAAGGATTTCCTTGATGTCAGTCTCGTCATCCTCCGTGAGGAAGGAAAGGGTCAGGCGGGGCCACTTGCGGTGCATGTACTCGAGGGCGCGGGTGTCGAAAGACTGCACGATGAGCCTGTCCCCGAGCTTCTTGGAAAGCAGCAGGGGGATGCAGCTGTCGCAGAAAGTCTTGTAGTCGGGCCAGAGGGTGCCCTCACCGTCACCGGGCCAGGATTTGATCTCGATATTGTAATTCACCGGCTCCTGGGCATAGAGCTCCGTGAAATCGATCAGGTCACTGGCAAGAGGCTTGATGGCCGCCACGTTCTTCTGCCCGGGCCATACGGTATTGGGCTTCAGACCCACGTCGTAGCGGGCTATGCTGTCGTAAGGCATGGTGTAGAGGTACTCCTTGGGGTCCTCCTCCCTGACATAGGAACCGTCCGGGCGGGTGGCGTAGCGGGGATGGAAATAATTGTCATGCGAGACGACCACCTGGCCGTCGCCCGAGAGCTGGAGGTCGAACTCCAGGGTGTTGACCCCGAGGTCCAGGGCCTTCTTCATGGCGATGATGGTGTTTTCCGGCATCAGGCCGGCTCCGCCCCTGTGGGCCTGGACATCTATGCCCTCCACTTTCTTTTCCTGGCATCCCACAGCCGCAATCAGCAGCAGGGACAGGTACAATGCTTTTTTCATATCCTGTATTTCATTTATTTCTCTTCATCGTCCTCCAGAGCCTGTGCCAGCAGGGAAATAGGATTCTCTACCGTGTAGCCGGTGGACATCTCGATCTGCCATTTGCAGGTCTCGCAGTCGCAGGCCACCGAATCGGGATTCACTTCCCGGATCTGCCGGAAGAGAGGCTCTCCTATGGCCTGGGAGTACTCGTAGTTTTCTTTCTTGAAACCGTAGGTGCCGGCGATGCCGCAGCAGTTGGAGTCCAGTATCGTGAGCTCCAGGCCGGGGATCATGCGCAGCAGCTTTTCGGAGAATATGCCCCAGCCCATCTTTTCCATGTGGCAGGGAGTGTGGTATGCCACTTTCTTGTGGAAATCCGGCCGGAAGCGCAGGGTGGCGCCCTTCTCTATCTTCTCGCAGATGAAGCGGGCGGCGGTCAGGATTGAGGCCTTGACATCGGCATTGTCCTGCCCCAGGAGGTTGGGATACTCCTCCCTTATCGTGAGGGTGCAGGTGGAAGAGGTCGTGACGACTTTCAGCCCCTTGCCGGTGACTGCCTTGCGTATGCTGTCCAGATTGTGGGCGGCGTTCTTTGCGGCCTGGGCGGACATGCCGTTGGTGATGAGGGCGATGCCGCAGCATTTCTCACGCTCCAGCAGCTGCACTCCGACTCCCAGGGCGTTCATCACCTTCACGAGATCCTTTCCGAGGCGGGGATAGTTGTAATTGACATAGCAGCCGTGGAAATAGGCGACCTGCTCTTCGAAGGCGGCCTGCTGCTTCTCGCGGCGGCGAAGCCAGCGTTCGAAACTGCGCCCGCTGTATTTCGGGAAGACCCTGCGATGGTCTATCTTGAGGGTGGAATCCAGCACGGCCCTGGTGATGCCGAGCCCCGTGACGGCGTTGACCACCGGGGCGACAGGCCGGGCGAGGCTGCCCATGAAGTCGGTCGATGCCAATATCCTGTCCCTGAGCTTGGGGGCGGAGCGGTCGTATTTGATGCGGGCGGCCTGGATGAGGTCGGCCACATGCACCCCGGAAGGGCATGACACCTCGCAGCGTTTGCAGTTCATGCAATACTTGAGGGCGTAGTTGAAGAAATAGGGGTCCTTGAGCCTGAGGCGCTCGCCGTCCGGCCCGGCCTGTTTGGGACCGGGGTAGAGGGGGTTGACCTGCAGCACAGGGCAGTAAACGGTGCACACCGTGCACTTCATGCACTCCTCGAAATTGTGGGAGCTGGTGGTAAATTCCTGAAGTTTCATGCTTGGTCCGGGCTGGCTTTCAAAATCTGGTCGACGGCTGCGAAGGCGCTGCGTATGGCAAGACCGGCGCCGCTGCCCAGTTCGGGATGCGTGGCGCCCAGCACGGAGCCGGCGACCAGGAGGTTGCTGACGGGATTGCCCTGCAGGAGGGCGTGCAGATGCTCATCGGTCTTCACACCGTAATTCATATAAGGCTGGTCGGCGGCGAATGACGGGGCGTACCAGGCGTTGCGGTCCTCGGAATAGTCCACGTCCAGGCCGAAGAGGGGCTCGTAGACCTGGAAGGGATTGGATTTCAGGCCCTTTGAGAAATAGCCGCCGGTGGCCAGGATGAAATGTCCGGCCTCCAGGTAGTGGCCTTCGAGGTTCCTGGTGACGACGCTGTGCACGGTGCCTTCGTAAAGATGGGCTCCGACCACTTCGTCACCTGAGAGGTAGGTGCCGCCCAAGACTTCATAACGGCGCTTGAGCAGCATCTGGGTGCGTATGCCGGGGACCGAAGGGGGAAGGGTGCCGGTGAAAATGACCCGGGCGGGGATGCCGCGGCGTATCTTCTCAGGGATTTCCGCGTCCTGCAGGCCGAACACCTGGGGCAATATCACGGTATCCTCGTCGTGCAGCATCACGCAGACTTCCTTCACGACCTTTTCCCAGTTGGAGTCGAGTGCCCTCGCGATCTGGGCGGAGCGCATCTCGTCGGGATTCTGGTGGAAACGGCTCAGCTCCGGCATGTCGAGGGTAACCATGCGGCAGGATGCCCCGTGCCTGGAGAGTCCTTCGGAGATGAAGGAGGAGAAGAAGTCCAGGTAGCCGGCGAAATTGACAATGAGAGCCTTGCGGGCGATTTCCGGGGTGGGGAAGAGGCTGATGTCTTCCAATGAAAGGGCGGAGTCCCTGAATGTGCCGAGAGGCATGAAGCGCACTCCCGGGCTGTAGTGGACCCGTATGCCACATTCGGAAAGCAGCTCCCGGAGGCGCTCCGAAGGCTCTTCCACGGATTCGAAGGTGCCGGAGAAGAAATACAGCGAATTCTGCCCTGTGCTGACTATCGCGGTCTTGCGGCCCGCCTTCTGCAGGCTGATGCCGGCCAAGAGTCCGGCGAGACCGCCTCCTATTATCAAGGTATCGAATCTCATAGTCCCAGTACGTGTTTATAGATCCACTGAGTGTATTCGGCTTCGCGGAGGGTGTCTCCCCAGCCTATGGGGAAATTGCCCTTCCAGCGCTCCTGCATGAAGTCAGCGAGGTCCTCCCGCGCCCTTTCGATGCAACCGTGGGCCTGGCCCAGGATGCCGGCGGCGCGGCAGGCGCAGAAACCTCCCTGGCAGGTGCCCATGCCCACGCGGGTACGGCGCCTGAGGTCCGTCAGGGTGCTGACTTCGAGGCGGGCGAGGGCATTGCCAATCTCGCTCAGGGAGACTTCCTCGCATTCGCACACGAGGGCGTCTTCGGAGCGGTTTTCGGTGCGTATGCGGGAGGCGCTGGTGCCCAGGCGGGCGGCTGCAGCCTTCTGTGCGGTGGAGGGAGACTCCCATATCTTCTGGGCTACCGATTCGTAGGATTTCTCTTCGGAACCCGGAAGGGGAGTGGTGGCGGTTTCGCAGGCTTTGGCTATGTCGAGTTTGCGGCAGACCAGGTCCGTGGCCTGCTCGGCCATCAGACGGTAGGTCATGAGCTTGCCTCCGGTGATAGTGACCAGGCCCTTGAGGCCGTCGCGGACCTCATGGTCGAGGCAGACTATGCCGCGGGAGATGTTGCGTCCCGTCGGGTCGTCGTCGGCGCTGACCAGAGGCCGCACCCCCGCGTAGGCGCGCAGGATGCGGGTGGAAGACAGGGACGGCGAGAGCTTCGCGCCTTCGGTGATCAGGAGGTCGACCTCGTCGGGCAGGACGCTGACATTGTCACACTCCTCGAAGGGGATGCGGGTGGAGGTGGTGCCGATGACGCAGACCGTGTCTCCGGGGACGAGGATGTCGGCGTTGGAGGGCTTGCGGCAGCGGTTGATGACCATATTGTTTACGCGGTGGGCGAATATCAGCAGCGCTCCCTTGGCGGGGAACATGCCGATGCGGACTCCCGCCATCGAAGCGATGTGCTGGCCCCAGATGCCGCAGGCATTGACCGTGACAGGGGCGAAATAGTCGGCTTCCTCGCCGGTCTGGACGTTGCGGGTGTGTACTCCGACTATCGTGTCACCTTCCTTGATGAAGCCGGTGACCTCGGTATGGAGACGCACCTGCCCGCCGTGGAGCTTGGCGTCCAGCATGTTGGCGGCGCAGAGGCGGAAGGGGTCGACGCTGCCGTCGGGGACCTTCACCGCACCGATGAGCTCGGGGTTGACGGAAGGCTCCAGGCGGCGCGCCAGGTCGGGGTCGATGATCTCGGCGTCGATTCCGGCTCGGCGGCAGGCGTCCACGAAGGTCTTCTGGTAGCCCAGGTCATCTTCGGGGAGGGTGATGAACAGGCCGTCGGTCTCCTCCACGCAATGCGAGGCTATCTGCCTCAATATCATGTTTTCCTTGATGCACTCCTCGGCGGACTCGGGGTCGTTCACGGCATAGCGCGCGCCAGAATGCAGGAGGCCGTGGTTGCGGCCGGTGGCACCGGTGGCTATGTCGGAGCGTTCAATCAGGAGGGTACGCAGGCCGCGCATGGCGCAGTCCCTCTGGGTGCCTGCGCCGGTGATCCCCCCGCCGATGATGATGACGTCGAATTCGTTGGTCTTCATTTAGCTTAAGCTCTTATGTGATACTGCAAATTTACAAAACTTAACTATCTTTGTAGAGAAAAACTGCAATCTAATAACTCTAAAAATGAAAAAACTTTTCAATTTCGTGCTTGTCCTGGCTGTCGCCGTGAGCCTTCAGAGCTGTCTTGCAGGAAAATACATGAGCAATTTCGCTCTTGTCCCTGAAAGGCACGGCGTCGATGACATCCCGAGGACCCGGCACAAAGCCGATTCGCTGCTTCCCGGCAGCACCGCATGGTTCGACAAACTTTATGCTGAAGGTGTGATCAAGGACACCGTCATCACCGGTTACAGGGATTTCAAGGTGTACGGATGCTACGTGCCCGCCGCCGATCCCGCCCATGCCAACGGTACCGCCATCGTCGTCCATGGCTATGGTGACAACCATTTCGTGTTCCTGTACCTGGTACGTATGTACCGCGACGACCTGAACTACAACGTCCTGTTCCCCGATCTGCAGTACCACGGCTATTCCGAGGGCGACCACGTCCAGATGGGTTGGTACGACCGCCTCGACATCGAGAAATGGATAGAAGTGGCTCACGATATCTTCAAGGATGATTTCATGGTCCTGCACGGAGTGTCCATGGGCGCCGCCACAGTCATGATGGCCAGCGGAGACCCGCTTCCCGACTATGTCAAATGTTTCGTGGAAGACTGTGGTTACGCTTCCGTCGTCACCCAGTTCAACAGCAACCGCAAGCAGAGCTTCCGCATCATCCCTCCCGATGTCCTGCAGAGTGCAAGTCTCGTGACCAAGAATAGGTACGGCTGGGGCTTCTGGGAGGCTTCTTCAGTCAAGCAGCTGGCCAAATGCGACCGTCCCATGCTCTTCATCCACGGTGACGCCGACGACTTCGTCCCGTTCTCCCACCTTCAGAAAAACTATGACGCCAAGGTCAAGGGCTACAAGGAGATGTGGGTCACCAAGGGGGCAAGGCACGCAGAGTCCTTCGCCAAATATCCCGAGGAGTACAAACAGCATGTCAGAGACTTCCTCAAGACAGTCCGCGAGATGAAATAAGATATACAGGATAATGAAAGAAGGCGACCCGACGGGCCGCCTTCTTCTGTGTGTCTTGGAGGTCTTCTAGAAGATGTAGTTGAGACCGATATTGATTCCGAGTCCTCTGCCGTCGTTGGGATCGAAGCACTTGCCGAACTCGAAGTTGATGTTGAAATTCTGGTTCATGATCACGTGGAGACCGGCACCGGCGCTCATGTGAAGCTTCTCCTTCTGTCCGGTGTAGAAGAGAGGGAGGTTCTTCATCTGCTCCAGGCGGTAGGGCTGCACGACCATACCCATGTCGAAGAACGGATTGAGGGCGAGAGCCCAGTTCTGGTTGATCCAGCGGAACTTGGCGAAGGTCCAGCGGAGCTCGGTGTTCATCCAGGCGTATCCGTTACCCTGCAGACGGTTGTTGATGGTACCGCGGAGGGTGCAGGTGGAGCCGAGACCTTCGGTGTTGATCTGCTTCATGTTGATGGACTGGATGGTCTGCAGCATGTAGTAAGGAGCGTTACCTGCGATCAGGCCCTGGTAGGCGAGATGTGCGCCGAAGACCAGACGGTCGGCGATGGGGAAGAACTGCTTGAAGTGGACGGCGAGTTTGAGGTAGCTGTTGTCATGCTTGGAGATGATGTCGGGTGAACCGAACATGTAAACCTCGAGGTTGGTACCGCGGGTAGGGTTGTTCTCGTGGTCGCGGGTGTCGTAAACCACACCGAACTTGCCCTCCAGGTGCTGTCCGCCGTTGGCTTCCTTTTCAGGGATCACGCCGAAGGCGACATAGGAGTCATACAGGGAGCAGTCGACGAGAGGATCCGTGCTGAGGCCCTTGTTGACTGCGTGACCGGTCTTGATGTTCCAGTAGGTGAGCCCTGCGGCCCATCCCCAATTGCTGTCTCCGAAAGCGCCCTGGAAGCAGGTCTGCACGCGGAAGATGTCGCGGCGCATCAGATACAGTCCGAGACCGTCCTCGGTGATCTTGTCAAATTGGGGAAGGTATTCCGAAGCGGCGCCGTTGAAACCGTAGAAATTGGTAGTCTTGTTGCCGAACCATGAGATGGCTGCGGAAAAGCGGATGCCGGGAATGAGGTACTTGCTGTCGAAGAATGAGTGGAGGACGGTGTTGCCTTTTGAATAGCGGGAAATCTCCACATTGGCCTTCCAGACATACTCGGGATAGACGGAACCGTCGCCGTACCAGTAAATGTCAGAAAGGGCGCCGTAGTGCCAACCGAGGTCGGAGGAATATCCTACTGCGGGAAGTGGACCGAAATTCAGGCCCGTCTTGGTGATCTCTTCCTGGGCGGAAGCTCCGAGAGCCATACCCAGAAGGATGATGAGAGTCGTTAGTTTTTTCATTTCAAATGTTTTCAAGGTTATTCTGCATAAGATAGCAATATTGGCGGAAAACACGTATATTGCAGTATGAAAAAGGCTCTTTTCCTCATCATAGCCCTGGCTGTAGCGTGCTCTGCGGCAGGTGCCGACAGGACTCTTGTCAATAACGGCTGGCGCTTCGCCCTCGGCGACGCCTCCTCCATGCGCTCCGATTTCACCCACGGTACGGAGTATTTCAGCTATGTCTGCAAGGTGGCTTCCAACTCCGGCAACAAGGGTCCCGCCGCCCCGGGCTTCGACGACTCCCTCTGGCAGGAGGTGAACCTCCCCCACGACTGGGCCGTGGACCTGCCCTTCAGCGGCTCCGCCAGCCATTCCCATGGTTACAAATGCCTGGGATGGAAGTACCCCCAGTACAGCATAGGCTGGTACCGCAAGCATATTTTCATCCCCGCCGAGGATGAGGGGAAGCAGATTTCCATAGAGTTCGAGGGGGTCTTCAGGGACTGCCAGGTGTTCTGCAACGGCATCTATCTCGGCGGCGAGCGCAGCGGCTACCTGGGCAGCAGCTACGACCTCAGCGAGGCTCTCGACTACGGCAGGGACAATGTGATCACCGTCCGCTGCGACGCCTCCCTCGAGGAAGGCTGGTTCTATGAGGGCGCCGGCATATACCGCAATGTCTATCTGCGCAAGCAGGGCCGGGTGGCCCTCAAGTACAATACCCTGAAGGTCCATCCCGACGGCAGCGTCAGCTTCGACCATACCCTCAGGCCCGGGCTCGACCCCTCGAAGGTCTCGCACCGGGTGACCATACTGGACGCCGGGGGCCGCAGCGTCCCCGCGATGGAGCACAAGTGGAGCCTGGAGGATCCCTATCTCTATACGGTGCGCCTCGAATTGCTCTATGACGGCAGGGTGGAGAGTGTGACCGAGTGCCGCTACGGCCTCAGGGACATCAGCTTCGACGAGAGGGGGTTCCTGCTGAACGGCAGCCCCGTCAAGCTCAAGGGAGCCAATGTCCACCAGGATGCGGCGGGAGTGGGCGCCGGAGTCCCGGATGCCCTCTGGGAGTACCGCATCCTCCGTCTCAAGGAATTCGGTTTCAATGCCATACGCCTTTCGCACAATCCCGGCAGTCCCGCCATGCTCGACGCCTGCGACCGCCTGGGGATGTTGGTGATAGACGAGAACCGCCAGTTCGGCTCCGGACCCGAGCAGCTGCGGCAGCTGGAGTCCATGGTGCGCCGCGACTGGAACCACCCCTGCATCATACTCTGGAGCATAGGCAATGAGGAATGGGCGGTGGAGACTTCTCCCAAAGGGGTCAAGATGGCGCAGGTGGCCTCTGAACTCGTCCACAGCCTGGACAGCCGCCCGGTGACCTACGGACAGTGCAACCACGCCCGTTTCCAGGTCGCCGACGTGATGGATGTCCCCGGCTACAACTACATAAAGCAGAATGACATAGACGGCGACCACAGGGTCCGTCCCGAAAGGGCCGCCGTAGGTACCGAGGAGACCAGCGGCAGCGGCACCAGGGGCAAATACGCCACCGTCCGCGAAAAGGGCTGGATGCTCTCGCTGAACTTGAACGCCTCCAAGGACACCACCGCCTACGCTATCGAAAGGGGCTGGCAGTTCTTCGAGCAGAGACCCTGGGCGGCAGGACTCTTCTATTGGACGGGATTCGACTACCGCGGGGAGCCCAACCCCATGTCCTGGCCCGCTACGGGTTCGCAGTTCGGCATCTTCGACTACTGCGGCTTCCCCAAGGACGAAGCCTTCTACCTCAGGTCCTGGTGGACCGGGGACCCGGTGCTGCACATCTGCGGTCCCGTGGACGGGGTGGTGACCGTGTATTCCAATATGGACGAGGTGACCCTGTGGGCCGGCTCCCGTTCGCTGGGCCGCAAGAAAATGCCCCGCAGCGGCCATCTCAGCTGGGAAGTGGGCTCCGCCACCGCCATACGCGCCAAGGGCGCCAGAAAGGGCGGAAAAGCCCTTTGGGCTGACAATTCCGCCCCCGCCGCCTTTGCCATGAAGGCCAGCAAAGCTGCCATGGCAGCCGACGGCCAGGATGTGGTGGTAGTGGATATCACCACGGTGCTGCCCGAGGAGAAACTCCAGGTCCGAATAGAGAACGCCGAGCTGCTGGGCTGGGGCAACGGAGATCCCGGTTTCAAGGCCGTGGAGCGTCCCACCGGAGCCACCCCCGCCGGGAGGAACAGCCTGGAGATAGAATCCTTCAGCCACCTGGCGCAGCTGCTGGTCCGCTCAGTCGAAGGCAGCAAAGGGACCGCCCACCTGGAAATAGGCGGGCGGACTCTCGAAATAGCTCTGGAATAGGGTTCTACAGGGCTTCCAGATAGAGCACGCGGCTGGACCAGTCGCTCTTGAGCGACCATTCCACGTCGTTGGAGGCGGGCATCACCAGGCCGTTCTCCATGAGGAAACGTCCTGTGAAGACCTTGCCTTCTATGGCCATGGGCCTGAGGTCCACGCGGTTCAGCTCCCTCACCACATACTTCCTGTCGGGGTCCAGGCCGCAGAGCCTGACCGCGGGGAAGTGCTCGTCGTAGAAGTTGGCTATCTTCCACCAGTACAGTACGGCCTTGTCCTTGGCAGGGGTGGCGTACATCAGGGATGCGAATTTCCCGTCGTACGGGGAAACCAGCCTGTAGATGTCTCCGAACTGGACGATGGGCCTCACTTTCTTGTAGTCGGAGATGGCCTGGCGGCAGATCTCCTTCTCCTTGTCCGTCATGCCTGCCGGCTGTATCTCCATGCCCAGGCGCCCGCTCATGGCCACATCGCAGCGGAACTTGATGGAAGTGGTGCGGTACACGGTGTGGTTGGGGGTGGCGCTGATATGGGAGGCCATGGCGATGGCGGGGAAGAAGTAGGAAGTGCCCCACTGCATGTAGATGCGCTGGAGGGCGTCGGTATTGTCACTGGTCCAAAACTCGTCGAACCAGGGCAGCACGCCCCAGTTGGCACGGCCTCCGCCGCTGGCGCAGGCCTGGATGGTGAGGTCCGGATAGGCTGCACGGATGCGGTCGAGCACCTTGGCGAGGCCCTTCCAGTACTCGGTGTCCAGGCGGCCCTGCTCCTTGAGATACTGGCTGCCGTGGACGTTGATGTCCATGTTGGAGTCCCATTTGATGTAGTCCAGGCCGGGATTTTCCTTCATCAGACGGTCCACTATGCCGAAGACGTGGTCCTGCACGGCGGGATTGGAGAGGTCCAGCACCAGTTGGGTGCCTCCGCGGCCGTACACGGGCTCGCGCGAGGCGGCCTTGATGATCCAGTCGGGATGGGCTTCGTAGAGCTCGCTGACAGAGTTGGTCATCTCGGGCTCTATCCAGATGCCGAATTTGATGCCCCTTTCCTCGGCGGCCTGCACCAGATGGGGGATGCCGCCAGGCAGCTTGGACTTGTCCACGACCCAGTCGCCCAGTGATGAGGAATCGTTCTTGCGGGGATATTTGTCTCCGAACCAGCCGTCATCCATCACGAAGAGCTCTCCGCCCATGGAGGCTATGTCGCTCATCATCTGCTCCATTCCGGGCTCGTTGATATCGAAATAGACTCCTTCCCAGCTGTTCAGGAGCACCTTGCGCTCCTTGTCCCCGTGGGCGAGGCGGTAATTGCGTCCCCAGCGGTGGAAATTGCGGGAGACCCCGCTCAGACCCTCCCCGGAGAAGCTGTATGCCAGGCGGGGAGTGGTGAAGGTCTCGTCCCGGGTGAGCTTGATCTCGGAATTGTCGGGATTGATGCCGGCCAGGAACTTATGGTAGTCGGTGTCGTCGGTCTGGACCCTGAGTTCATAGTCCCCGCCCCATTCGAGGGCGGCTCCTATCACCCTGCCCGCATTCTCCTGCGGCTTCCCGTCCAGGGAAAACATCACCTCTGCGTGCGAGGTGTGGGAGTTGCGGGTGCCGTCGATGTTGGAGATCACCTTCCAGCCCCGGGTGAGCGGCTCCTCGCAGAGCCTGCCCTCATTGGCCCAGGTGCCGTACAGGCTGCTCATCCAGACTTCCCCCACATGGATGGAGAGGCAGCCGGAGTCGTACCTGGTGAGTTCTACGGGCTTTTTGCCGAGGTTACTGATCTCAGCCCAGGTCTCGATGATGTCCTCGTCGGTGAAGCTCAGGAAGACATTCTTGACGGTGAAGGGATAGACGGCGTCGCGGGAGAGTATCTCTATCCTGCGGCCGTGCTCCCATTCGCTCTCCTGCACCGAGACGACCCTGAGGTCGAGGGTGTGGTTGCCGTCGGCCTGGATGGCCGAGAGGGCTGTGGCGGCCGTGCCTTTAAGACCGTAGGCCGGATAGGCGCTCTGGGAGGCGAAACCCGCCTGCCTGAGCTGGGCGGCGTCTTCTGACTGTAGCCTGGCTCCGTACCAGACTATCCTGGCTTCTCTCCCTTCGGTGGCGTCCAGCACGAGGGAGCTGCCAGAGGTGTTCAGGATGAACACGCCGAGCAATGCGAAAATCAGGTTCATATCTCAATCTGCATTTTGTGGGTGCCGGGGGAATAGGGGATGAAGACCTTTCCGGGACCGTTTTCAACTTTTCTGATGTCGAGTTCGTAAACGGCGTCCCTGAAGACCCTGCGCACCCGGTAACTCTTGATGGTGCCGGGCAGGCAAGGCTCTATCAGCAGGCCGTCGTAGAGGGGTTTGATACCGAGCAGCCACTCGGTCACTGTGTACCAGTTCCAGGCGGCGGTGCCGGTGAGCCAGCTGTTCTTGCCCTGGCCGGGGGTGGCGGCGTCGCGGCCGGCCACCATCTGGCAGTAGACATAAGGCTCCACCTTGTGGCGCTCCTGGTCGGTGATGAAGGCTGGGCAGATCTTGCGCCAATGCTCCCATGCATCTCCGGCCCTTCCGGCGCGGGCCTCGCCTATGATGACCCAGGGGTTGTTGTGGCAGAAGATGCCGGCGTTCTCCTTGTATCCGGCAGGATAGGTGGAGATTTCGCCGTATTCGGGATAGTAGCGGGTGAAAGGGGGTTGGTTCAGTACAATACCGTCGGGGGTGTCCAAAAGTGCCTTGGTGCTGTCCAGGGCTTTGTCGCAGAGGCCTTCGGCGGCGCCGATGCGTGCCATCGTGCACCAACCCTGGCTCTCTATGAAAATGCTGCCTTCTTCATTGTCACGGCTGCCGACCTTGCCGCCGTAGTAATCGTAGGCGCGGAGGAACCATCCGCCGTCCCAGCCGTGCTTGCAGACGGCTTCCTTCATGGCGGCGACGGCCTTCTCCACTTCGTCGCAGAGGGCTTCCCGGCCGCCGAGGGTCTTCAGCAGGTCGAGCAGCTGCTCTCCGGTGAAGACGAACTGGCCTGCTATCATCAGGGATTCGGCCCGGCTGCCTTCGGTCTTGTTCCCGGTGGTCTGGAAGGATTCGTCCGGATCGTAGGAGAAGCAGTTGAGGTTGAGGCAGTCGTTCCAGTCGGCGCGGCCTATCAGGGGCAGGCCGTGGGGGCCCAGATGGGCGCAGACATGGCGGAATGATATCACCAGATGCTCCAGGAGGCTCTTTTCGCTGCCGGGGACATTGTCAAACGGGACGCTCTCGTCCAGGATGCTGAAGTCTCCGGTCTCGCGCAGGTAGGCCGTGGTGCCGAAGATGAGCCATAGGGGGTCGTCTCCGAATCCGCTGCCTATCCCGTGGTTGCCCCGTTTGGTGAGGGGCTGGTACTGGTGGTAGCAGGAACCGTCCGGGAACTGGGTCGAGGCTATGTCGAGTATGCGCTGGCGGGCCCTGTCGGGTATCATGTGCACGAATCCCGCGAGGTCCTGGTTGGAGTCGCGGAAGCCCATGCCCCTTCCTATGCCGCTCTCGAAGAAACTGGCGCTGCGGCTCATGTTGAAGGTGACCATGCACTGGTAGGGGTTCCATATATTGACCATCCTGTCGATGCGGGGGTCTCCGGTCTCCACATGGAAAAGGCCGAGGAGACGGTCCCAGCAGGCATTGAGCTGGGCGAATGCCTTTCCGGCGGCTTCGGGGCTGCCGAAGCGGGCGAGCATCTCCCTGGCGGGGGCGAGATTGACGGCGGGGCTCCAGACAGTGGCGCCTTCGCCGGCGAATTTCTCCTCCGGGCTGTTTTCCACATAACCCAGGACAAACACCAGGGTGCGGCTTCCGCCGGGCTCCAGGCAGATGTCGAAACGGTGGGAGGCGATGGGGCTCCAGCCGTGGGCTATGCTGCCCGAGGAACGGCCTTCAGTGACCATGGAGGGGGCTTCCAGGCCGTTGTAGAGGCCGACGAAACTCTCTCTGTCGGTGTCGAAGCCGTCGGGATGGTCGTTTATTCCGTAGAAGGCGTAGTGGTTGCGCCTTTCCTTGTATTCAGTCTTGTGGACGAGTATGCCGTCGTGGACCTCGACTTCGCCGGTGGAGAGGTTTCGCTGGAAATTCTCTCCGTCGGTCTGGGCGTTCCACAGGCACCATTCGGCATAGGACCAGAGGGAGAAGGCCTTGCGCTGCCCTGAGTGGTTGCTGAGAGTCACGGAATGGATCTCGCAGCGGCCGTCCGTGGGGACGAAGAAGAGGACTTCGGCCCTGAGCCCGGCCTTTTCGCCGGTGATGCGGGTGTAGCCCATGCCGTGGCGGCATTCCCAGAAGTCCAGGGGAGTCTTGCACGGCTTCCAGCCCGGGCTCCAGACAGAGCCTCCGTCATTGATATAGAAATACCTTCCGACGCTGTCCATCGGAGAGTCGTTGTAGCGGTAGCGGGTGATGCGGCGGAATTTGGCATCCTTGTAGAAGCAGTAGCCTCCGGCGGTGCCCGAAATCAAAGAGAAAAATCCGTCGTTGCCCAGGTAATTGATCCAAGGGAAAGGGGTCGCGGGGTCCGTGATCACGAATTCCCTGGTATGGTCGTCGAAATGTCCGTATTCTTTCATTTGATCCACGCTTTGACAGTCTCACCCCAGGGCTTGAGGCTATCCCAGGGGCCTTCGGAAGTAGATGTGGGGAACAGCATCGAGCAGGTCTCGGCCTTGTCGGAAATGCTCCAGGCCATCAGGCTGACTCCTCTGGAGTCGGCCCAGGAGGTCCAGGCCTGCCACTCGGCGTCATCCATGGGGCCGTCGCCGCTGGCTTCGCATGCGGCGCACTCCGAAATGAACAGGGGGAGGCCCTTGGCGAGGGCGAAGTCGCAGCGGTCGCGCAGCCACTGCCCGTGGGTGGCGGCGTAGAAGTGCACGGTGTACATCAGATTGGCATATCCCTCGATGGGGTCCTGGGCGGGGAGGTCTATGCGCTGGTCCCACGAAGGGCAGCCCATGAGGATGAGGGGCTCCGAAGGGTCCTCGGCGCTGATGGCGGCTATCACCTTGGCGGCGTAGTCCTTGAGCTGCTTCCAGTAGGCTTTCATGGCTTCTTCATTGCCCAGGTCGGCATAGCTGGCCTCGCGCTCGAAGGAGTCGCAGACCGGCTCGTTGAAGAGCTCGTATATGACGTTGGGCACGCCCTTGTAGCGGCGGGCTACGCGGGTGAAGAACTCTACTGCCTCATCGGTGTAGAGGTTGTGCGAATGCCAGTCCACGATGATGTAGCTGCCGGTGCGTACGGCCTCGTCGATGAGGGCGTAGAGGCATTCCAGGGCGAATCCGGGTTCCTGGATGTAGCCGTAATGGCAATCGGGATTGTCGATCCTGGCATGTCCGTCGGTGCCGATGGAGGCCCTGAATATGCTGCAGCCCCAGTCGTTGCGGAGGGTGGACAGGGCCCCGGCGTTGTAGAAACGGGGCCAGATATTGTGCCAGCCGAAACTCACTCCGTGCCAGGAGACGGGAGTGCCGCCTGCGGTGAGGGTGGTGCCTTCGACTTTGAGGGCTGCCACTTCGGGGGCTTTGTCTTTGCAGCCGGTGGCGGCCGATACCAGTGAAACTGCGGCCAGCGCTGCCATGACGGTGTGGATAAAGGTTTTATTCATAGCACTTTACTTTTTGATCGGGTACAGGCGGAGCAGGAATATGATCAGTACAGCGATGGCTGCGGGGAAGATGGAGAACAGGTTCCAGATCATGTTGCACACCGCGGGTTCGTTGGTGATGGTCACCACGGTCTGTCCGGTGACGGGGTCCGAGCCGGAGATGAAGCCGGCCAGGCCGAGCAGCAGGGCGACGAGGGCGCCTGAGATGGCGGAGCCGAATTTCTGCGCCATGGTGCCGGAGGAGAATATGAGTCCGGTGGAGGATGTGCCGTTCTTCTCGGTGGCATAGTCGGCGACGTCTGCGTACATGGACCACAGCAGAGGTGAATAGAGGCCTATGCCTATGGAGGTGAGGATGACCATGCCCACCATCACCCAGATGAATTTGGGATCCATGGGGATGAAGAAGAATGCCACGGAGGTCACGGCGCAGATGACCGCGGCCAGGGTGAAGGCCTTGCGCTTGGAGCCGACCTTCTTGGTGAAGGCAGGGGAGAGGCCTCCGAATATCATGCAGGTGACTTCACCGAAGGTCATGAAGACGGTGTAGTTGATGATGAGGCCGGACACGGTGACGTCCCCGTGGAGGCAGTACTCCAGCAGGTAGCCCGCCACGGCGTAGCGGAAACCGTTGAAGAAATTGGTGCAGATGCCTATGAGGGTCAGGTAGATCCAGGGTTTGTTGCGGAAGAGGTCGGCGAAGGGCTTGAAAGAGAATTTCTCGGCTCTGACGGGCTTCAGCCTCTCTTTGGTGAGCAGACCGCAGGCCAGGGTGCCGACGGCCGCCAGAGCGCCGAAAATCACGCCCAGGACCGAATATTGGTGAGCCTCGGTGCCTCCCACAAGTTTCTGCAGGTAGGGGAATGAAAGCAGGGTGATGAAGCCCATCGCATAAGCTCCGACCATGCGGTAGGAGGAGAACTGGTTCTTCTCATTGTCATCGGAGGTCATCACGCCCAGCAGCGAGCCGTAGGGCACATTGACGGCGGTATAGACGGCCATCATGAGCAGGTACAGCGAATAGGCCCAGATGCGTTTGCCGACGGGTCCCAGCTCGGGGGTGTGCAGCAGCAGGGCGAACACGAGTCCCAGGGGGATGGCGCCGAAGATGAGCCAGGGCCTGTAGGTGCCCCAGCGGGACTGGGTGCGGTCGGCGAGGGCTCCCATCATGGGGTCGGTGATGACATCGAACAGGCGTGCGATGAGCATCAGGGTCGCCGTGTCCGCGACCGTGAGTCCGAAGATATTGGTGAAGAACAGGGGGAACGCGATGGACATCACTTTCCAGGTGATACCGCCGGCGGCGGCGTCTCCCAGGGCGTATCCTATCTTTTCTGACAATTTGGCCATGGCTATCCGATTTTGAGGTTCTTGTCGATCAGGGCGTTGAGGCGCTGTACCGTCTCGCCGGTGCGGTACCCGTCGGGAGCGGTGTGCAGGCAGTAGTCCACCAGGCGGTCCGCCGTGCTGGTGGCCACGTGCATGCGGGTGTCGGAGGATGCGTAATAGATGAAGACCTTGCCGTCATCGTCGGCTATCCAGCCGCTGGAGAACAGCACGTTCATCACATCGCCTATGTATTCCTCTCCCTGGGGGGCCAGGAAGTAGCCCGCAGGCTCGGCGATGGTGCGGGACGGGTCGTCCAGTGCGGTCATGTACAGGTACAGGACATAGCGCAGGCCGCTGGCGCAGCCCCTCACCCCGTGGGCGAGGTGCAACCATCCCTGGGGAGTCTTTATGGGGTGGGGACCTTCACCGTTCTTGCATTCGGTGATGGTGTGGTAGTGGCGTGAATTGATGATCTTCTGCTCCCGTACTTCTGCATGGGTGATGTCGTCCACCAGGGCCCAGCCTATGCCACCGCCGCCTCCGGCGTCGATGAATCCGTCCTGGGGACGGGTGTAGAGGGCATATTTGCCGTCCACGAATTCGGGGTGCAGCACGACATTGCGTTGCTGCGAATCAGACTTGAGGTCGGGCAGGCGCTCCCAGTTCACGAGATCCTTGGTGCGGGCGATGCCGCATGCTGCCACGGCTGCGGAGAGGTCTTCGGGATGGTCGTGGTCCTTGCGCTCCACGCAGAACAGACCGTAGATCCAACCGTCCTCGTGGCGGGTCAGGCGCATGTCATAGACATTGGTGGCGGGCTCGCCCCATTCGGGCATGGTGACGGGCCTGGGCCAGAAGCGGAAATTGTCCACTCCATTGGGGCTTTCCGCCACGGCGAAGAAGGATTTGCGGTCGGCGGCTTCCACCCTGACCATCAGGACATATCCATCCTTCCATTTGATGGCGCCGCTGTTGAAGGCGGCGTTGATGCCGAAGCGTTCCATCAGATAGGGATTGGTCTTTTCATCCAGGTCGTAGCGCCACTCCAGGGGGGCGTGCGCTGCAGTCAGGATGGGATTGGCATAACGTTCACAGACTCCGTTTCCGCTCAACGGGCGATTGGGGCGCGAGAGCAATTCTTCATGAAGGCGTCGGAGTTCCGCCAGTCTTTCTTTGAAACTGTCCATCGTTTGGTTAAAGCATGGTTATATGATATCGGCTGATCCATTCGGAGAAATCCTCCGCGCCCGGATGCCCGGGGAAGGGGGCGTAGAAATGGGTCGGCCTGTCGCTGGCGTTGCGCCAGGTGAGTACGTAGCTTACGGGGAATCCCTCCATGGCCCTGGACAGGGTGCCTGTCCACCAGAGGGGGTCGGGAAGGCTCTCCAGACCGGTCTCGGTCACGGCGAGTATTTTCCCGTGTTCCTGGCAGAAGCGCTGCAGAGACCCCAGTCCCGCATGCATCTGCCGTATGTATCTTTCGCTGTCGCGGGAGGCGTAGCAGTCGAGACCTACCACGTCCACGAATCCGTCGCCGGGATAGCGGGTCTCCCAGCTCTCGAAATCCCTGTCCATGTAGTTGGGGGAGATGGCCCAGACCAGGCCCTCCACACCGCGTACGCCGACCAGGTGGTCGTAGGTCATGCGCCAGAGGGCGTTGTACTGCTCATCGGTGCAAAGATTGCGGCCCCACCAGAACCAGCTGCCGCTGTGCTCGTGCCAAGGACGCCAGAGCAGGGGTATCTGGGTGCCGTCCTCCGCCTTGAGCGAAAGCATCCAGTCGGCGAGGGCGTCGAGCCAGCCCAGGAAATATTCGTGTTTCTCCCCTCCGGGCAATATCGAAGCCACCACCTGGTCGGAAGAGACGTCCCAGGCGTCGCCGCCGGTGAGGGGATTGCGAAGGTGCCAGCTCAGGCTGACGATGCCTCCTCTCTCATGGTGGGCGATGGCCGCACGGCGCATCAGTGCGAAGTCGTTGCCGTCCAGGTTGCGGGGGCTGCCGAGTTCTATCCCTCCCATGTCCAGACCGAGGATGGCGGGATAATGCCCGCAGCTTTCCTTCACGTCGGAGCGGGTGAGGTCGGGGCTGTCGCCGCGGTTGGCATTCCACTCGTGTCCGTACATCAGGTCGTCCTGATGTCCGTACAGGGGAGTGGAAGCTGTGGCGGCTTCCCGGAGCCTGGAGCTTATCTCAGATCCCTTCGGGGCGGGTACGCAGCCGGCGACCAGCAGCATTACGGCCGGCAGGAATGACAGGTATTTTTTCATCATTTGCTCTCTTCGTAGGCTTTGAGGATGGCGTCTTTCAGCACGGGCTTGGTCCATTTCGGGACGGCCCTGTCGTCTTCATTGCTGAGCCCCATCCAGTAGAAGCATGGAATATGATATTTGGTAGCCGCGTTGATGTAGCAGGTGGCCTGCTTGGCCAGCTCTTTTTCCTGGCGTTTGCCGGTGTCCGCACCGAATTCGCCCAGCACGCAGGGTATGCCCTTGCTCACGAAATAAGTGTTCAGGCCCTCGATGATGGCCCGGACTTCCTTGTCACAGGCATCGTCGAAGACTTCCTGGGGATTGGCGGTGTCGAAGGCGAACCTGTAAGGGGCGTAGCTGTGCACTTCGGCCATGAGATGCCCGTCCACCACATCCGCGGGGAGGCGGAAATCCTTCAAGGCTTCGGGCTGGGAACTGGCGGCGTAGGTGTTGAGGATAAGGTTCCTGTAGGTGTTCTTGCCGCCGGTGGCGCGGACCGTGGCCACGAAATCGGCATTGTACTTGTTTATGACCTCGTGGGCTGCGGCGGTGGAGTAGTTCCATGTGCTGTTCTTGTCGAGCATCTCGTTGAAGGATTCGAAGACCAGCCTCTGTCCGTAGGGCTCGAATTCTGTGGCTATCTGCTTCCAGAGCTCGATGTATCTCTCCCTGTAGGTCTGGTACATCTGCTCGTCGGCCCTGAGCCATGCAGTGCTGGCGGAACCTGTGTCATGATGCACGTTGAGTATGCAGTACATACCCTCGTCGATCACATATCCGACCACTTCCTTGACCCTGGCCATCCACATGGGATCCACATCGTAGCCTGTCCAGTCGGACATGTTCCAGAAGCCGCGCCATGAGCCCTGGCTGTCCTGGCCTAAAGTGGTGTGAAGGTCGCCCATGTGAGGGTACCAGGTGACGGGTACTCGTATGGCCCCGAAACCTTCCTCCCTGAACATATGGATGAGTTCGCGTGTGGCGACGGGCTGTCCCCAGGCAGTCTCATAGTCGCTGGAGTTGCGGCTGGTGAAGGCTTCGATCCACATGTTGTTCACGTCGCCGCTGTTGGCTTCCAGGGTGTTGCCCAGATTCCAGCCCACTCCCATGTTGACCACGGCGACCGAGGCCTTTTCCCAGTCCTGGGGGTTGGAGGGATCCACAGGAGGGGTCGGCAGAGCCTTGGTCGTGAAATGGAACTGTATGGCCGGGGTGGCTTTCTGGTTGGCCCTGTAGCCCTGGACCAGGCCCTCGGGCAGGGTCAGGGTGTAGGATTTGCCGCGGGTGAGGCCTCCGACGTTCACTGTCAATCCGGTGGCATAGGCGCTGACTCCGTCGACAGATGCGCCCTGGTCCACGCTGGCCAGGGTCTTGGCCTGGTCGGAGCATTTTACATTCTGGTCGAAGGTGAACACTATGGTCAAGTTCCTTTCAGTAAGACCGGTGACCCCGTCTTCAGGGGATACGGAGACAATCGCAGGGGCGGGGGACTCCTCCGGTCCGGGATTGTCTTTCTCATTGCACGCTCCCAGCATCAGGGCCAGGACGGTGATCAGGGGGAAGTATCTTTTCATGGCTGATCAGTTTCTTTCAAAAAACGCCGATCTCAGCTGCTGCCAGCGCTTTTCTTTCCACATGGCGTGGCCGCAGAGGGGCTCGCAGTGGAACTGCATCGGGGCGCCGACTTGGTTGTAGGCAGCGAAATTGGTGTGCGGGGGACAGGTCGGATCCTGCAGGCCGAAGGCCATGAAGACGGGACACTGCACCCTGTCTGTGAAGTTTTTAATGTCGAAATAGGAAAGTGTGTGCATCAGGCTGTCCCTGGGGATGAGGGCGGCGTCGGCCGCCTGGAACACCTCATGGACGGGCCACCATACGATGCGGGCGTAGTCGGGATAATCGCAGAGGAAAGGCACGCTCGGGGCGATGGCCCTTACGCGGTGGTCGAGGCTCGCGGCTATCCAGGTGAACGCCCCTCCCTGGCTGTCGCCCCAGGCGTAGATGCGCGAAGTGTCGGCCTGGGTGAGCGAGCAGATGAAATCTATGGCCCGCACGACGTCGCAGAATGCTCCTCTGTAGTAGAATTCTTCTTTGCTGCCGAGACCGCGGTCTATCCAGCGGCCTTCGGGTTCTTTGAATATGCCCTGTCCGCGTACGCTCACAAGGAACTGTATCCTGTCGGGATCGGCGGCGGGATCATACCAATAGGGGTCCGCCCCGTAGCCCATCAGTTCCAGGGAGACGGGATATTTCCCTTCGCGCACCGGCATGCAGAGAATGCCTCCGGCGGTGGCGCCTCCCAGGGATTTGAAGGTGACGCGGTAGCTGCTGCGGTGGCTGTCGGAGTGTTCCGGCACCAGCTCCATCTGGGCATCCATGGGGACGGCTGCGAGTTCGGCGAGGGTCCGCTCCCAGAAAGCATCGAAATCGGGCTGCTTGTCCTGGGGGCTGCTTATCTCTTCGGGATTGACGCCGATGTTGAAACTGATGCCGCCCAGGCGGACCTGGTAGAAACCGGGATCCAGGGAGCCCAGCTCGAAGCGGATGCTCGCGGGACGGCCCGGACGGACCTTGGCCGTGGCTTCACGATAGACCAATGTGTCCTGAGTGCCCATCAGAAGGGTGTCGGGCACCAGTGCCAGGGATACGGGGTACTCTCCTGCCGTCCGGGATGCCGCCCGGGTGAGCAGGGTTACGGGCTTTTCACCGTAGAACATCCAGCTCTCAGGGTCAGGGGCCCACAGGGTCAGGACGCTTGCGAGGCTGTCGGTATAGCTGCGTATCACTCCCACGGTGCTGCTGTCGTCGAGATACACTCCGTTGAGGCCCTGGGCCTCCTGGGGCGGGTCTCCGCTGAGTTCGTCGCCTTCCTGCCAGAATTGATGATCCGGATTCTGCGCGGCATAGCCGCTCCAGGTCCAGAAGTTGCATCCGGCCAGGCGGCCGGCGCTGCGGGCCGACTCCAGCACGCGGCTGAAGATGTAGGAATAGTAGGCGTCGCGGAGCTCCGTGGAACTGTCCTTGAGCCACTCGAAGCCGTCACGGGGGAAGCCGAATTCCTCTATGACCATGGGCTTGCGCAGGTCATAGGCTTTCTCCAGATGCTCGTCGATGTAGGCGGCGGTGCGCCTGAGCGCGGCATCCAGAGCTGCCTTGGGGGCATCGCCCCTGAGGGCACCCTCCCTCACCCAGCTCCAGTTGTAGGGCCAGATGTGGAGGGTGACATAGTCTATGTCGGGACTGTCGTTCACACGTGCGAACAGATCTATACTTTCGTTGGAGCCCATGGAGCCTTCATTGCCGGTGCTCACCATATGACGGGGGTCGATGGATTTGATCAGCTTTGCGGTGCCGTGGATATAGGCTATGAAATCCTCAATCTTGGCGGCGTCGCGGGTGAAGGGCCTGGGTTCGTTGCATATCTGCCAGGAGAATACGGCAGGGGAGTCCTTGTATCGCTCCACCACGCGGCGCACATGCTCCTGGAAGAGCTCCACCGCCCTGGGATTGGAAGCGAAGGCATGCATGGAGGACATGTAGACCCCGTATCCTTCGACGGCGGGATGCGGCTGACGGCCGGCACCGGCTTTCTCCAGCCAGGAACGGTAGCCGTCGGGGCTCCATTCCCATGCATTGTTGAGGAAGAGTACGGCGCTCATGCCGCGTTTTTCCAACTCCCTGATGACTATGTCCATCCCTTCGAAATTCTCATCGGTGGCCAGGATGCGCAGGTTGTCCAGCCCCAGCTTATGCAGGGTGTCCAGCTCTGCGATCAATCTGTGCGGGTCGTCCAGGGCGAGCTTGGAGGCGTACCAGACGTTGGTGCCGATGAAGTAGCGGGGCTCTCCGTCCAGGACGATGCGCCCGTCCTCCACACCCCAGAAAGGCTTCTGGCTCTGACATGAGCAGAGACAGAGGACCGCCATCAAAAGGACCAGGATACTTTTGAAAATACAGCTCTGTTTCACGTGATAATTTTTTTTAAAAAGGGTGACCGCAAGTCTTCTGACCATCCGGTCACCCTTCTCTCAAATTACATGTCGGATACGTCTTCCTTATTCGAGGAAGTACAGCTTGGTCGGAGTGTACCTGTCTCCGGTGAAGAGCAGGTGCTCCACATCCATGGCATTTGCGAGGTCTGATCCGGCCAGGTCGACCGCCAGTGTCCAGGTGCCGTCACCGTTGTCGGTGAGCAGCTCGCTGCCGGGCTGGATGTCGCTGCCGGGCCACTGGTTGTTCCACCAACCCGTGACGACGCGGATCTGAGGATCAGCACCTACGATGGTCACGTAGAATGTCGTGGTCTTCATCTTTTCCCAGACATCTGTAGGGATGGTGGTGATTTCCTCACCGGTAGAGGCGGTTTCGACTGCGAAGCGGTAGGTGCCGTTCCAGCTGACAGGGCCGGCATCACCTTCCCAGATCACGACTTCCTTGGGCTCTCCGCCACCGCCGACCCAAACTTCTTCTGAGAAGTAGATCTCGGTCGGGGTGTACCTGTCACCGGTGAAGAGCAGGTGCTCCACATCGATAGCATTTGCCAGGTCTGTTCCGTTCAGGTCGACCTTCAGGGTCCAGGTGCCGTCACCGTTGTCGGTGAGCAGGTCGTTGCCGGGCTGGATGTCGCCGTCGGGCCACTGGTTGTTCCACCAGCCGGTGACGACGCGGATCTGAGGATCAGCACCGGAAATAGTTACGTAGAACGGTGTGGTCTTCATCTTCTCCCATACATCTGCGGGGATGGTGGCGATTTCCTCACCGGTGCCTGCGCCTTCGACTGCGAAGCGGTAGGTGCCGTTCCAGCTGACTGCGCCTGCGGAGCCGTCGCCGGTCCAGATAGGAGTCTTCACGATCTCCATGTGGCCTCCTCCGTCGACCCAGGTCTCTTCGGCGAAGTAAATATCCTCCACCGTGTACCTGTCACCGGTGAAGAGCAGGTGCTCCACATCGATGGCATTTGCCAGGTCTGTTCCGTTCATGTCGACCGTCAGTGTCCAGGTGCCGTCTCCGTTGTCGGTGAGCAGTTCGTTGCCGGGCTGGATGTCGCCGCCGGGCAACTGGTTGTTCCACCAGCCGGTGACAACGCGGATCTGAGGATCAGCACCGGAGACAGTTACGTAGAACGGTGTGGTCTTCATCTTCTCCCATACATCTGCGGGGATGGTGGCGATTTCCTCACCGGTGCCTGCGCCTTCGACTGCGAAGCGGTAGGTGCCGTTCCAGCTGACTGCGCCTGCGGAGCCGTCATTGGTCCAGATAGGAGTCTTCACGGTCTCCCAGTGGCCTTCATCGGCTGCAGGTTTGTAAGTGAGCTCGGGCATGGCAAACTGAAGCCCGTCGTAGGTGAACACCTTTCCGGCGAAAGCACCGTCCAGGATGTTCTTCCTGGGGATGCTGACGATGACGGAGCTCGTACCCTTGCGGTAGAAATCCTTCTCGTCGAGGAGGTAGGCTACTCCGTCGGGGTCCAGCAGCTCGATGCTCTTGATGAACTCGAGGTCCTGGCCGTAGATGGTCAGCTGCTCGCCTCCCTGTATCTCTTCGCCATCCATCTTGGAATAACCGGAAACCACGGTCTTTCCGAGACTCAGGGGGAGAGGGGATTCGGCCTGGCCGTCGGCGGTGCGGACCAGTATGGTGCCGCCCGCGGCTGCGATGCCTGAAGGGGCGGTGACCCTGATCATATCATTGCTGACGATCTCGAAACCGGTCACCACCACGTTGTCGGGGAATACTATTTCCTTTGCGCCCAGGAATCCGGAACCGTTGATGGTCATAGGCTGGCCTGCGACCACCTTGGTCGGGAAGAACACTTTTATGCCCAGCACGGAATCCGAAGCTCCTTCGTCCAGGTCCAGGGTGCACGCCGTGAGGGTGCCCATCATGACCGTAGCAAGGAATAATCCGAAATATTTAAATATCTTTTTCATATCTGATATCCTTTTTAAGCATTAGAGTACTACCATCCCGGATTGTTGGGAGCAAGGTTGGGATTCTTCTTGAGTTCAGACTGCGGAATGGGATAGAAGTAATACTTGTCATCCCACTGGCGGCTGACGGTGGAGCGGCTGAGCTGCAGGGAGCTGCTGATGGAAGCGACCTGGATAGTCTTGAAATACTGAGGTCCCTTCTTCCAGCGGCGTACATCCCAGAAGCGGTGGTTCTCGAAGGAGAGCTCCACGGCCCTCTCGCGCTCGTAACGCTCGATCCAGGCGTCTCCGTCCTCGGTGAACTTGGGCATCTGGATGTCGGCGCGGTTGCGCAGCACGTTGATGGCGTCGTTGGCGGAAATGCCGTAGGTCTTGTCATTGGCGCTTCCGGTGGCGTGGAAAGCTGCTTCAGCGAAATCGAGGTAGAACTCGCCGAGCCTGAAGATGATCCAGGTATGGCGCTGGCTCACCTGGTTGTCGGCTGTGGTGACGCAGGAGCCGTCGACGAATTTCCTGAGGTAGTAGCCGGTCGGGGTGGCGCCGTATTTGGGCGATCCGTTGAAGCCTCCGACGAAGGTTTCGATCACTTTCTTCTGGGCACCGTTGGTAGGCCATTCGTCACCGTTCTTCACGACTGTGAGGGCGAAGCGGGGATCGAGTCCCTCGTAGGGATTCTCAGAAGAGAGGTCGATGCCGGCGGGGTGACGCTTTGCGAAGGTCTCGCCGTTGTCCTGGTACTCGAACATATCCACGAAGCTCTGGGTAGGGCAGTTGCCGGATGAGCCGTTCTCGACTCCGACGGGGTAGTTGGCCATCTCGAAGGAGTTGCTGTCTCCGCGGCCGATGCCGAAGATGAGCTCAGGGTTGAAGAATGCCTCTTTGCCCCAGAGTGCACTGTAGGAGCTGAGTTTCAGGCCCCATACCTGTGCATTGTCGATGATGTACTTGCAGGCCACTGCAGCCTTGTCCCACTTGGACTGGTCGCCCGAGGGGTTGAACAGGGGAGAAGCGGCGTAGAGCAGGGTGCGGGCCTTGAGGGCGTAGGCGGCCACGCGGGTGACACGACCTATCTCGGCGCCCATTTCGGATGCGTAGGAGACCGGGAGGTGAGGTGCGACTTCGTCGATTTCATCGACTATGAACTTCACGATCTGGTCGACCGGAGTACGTGACATACTGTTGGCCTGGGCGTTGCTCAGGGTAGTGGTCACGAGGGGAACGTCACCGTAGGCCCTGAAGAGCTCGAAATAGAAGTAGGCCCTGAGGAAACGGAGTTCGTAGGGGAAGAGCTCGAGCTGGTGCGACCAGATGTCGTAGCTGGCGTTGAGTTCCCACTCGCTCAAGTCGGCCTTGTCTATCTTTTCCAGATACATGCATATCTCGGAAATGGCCCTGTAGCACTTGGTGTAGGTGTTGGAGTAGGGGTTGGCCGGGCTCCATCCACCGTTGGTGTAGTTGTTGATGGCACCGGTCTCGAGGGCGTACTGGGCCTCGTCGGTGGCTCCGGCGAGGAAGTATGCGCTGTTGGTGCCGAACTCGTCGTTGTAGATCTGGGCGTAGACGTCGAATACCATGTTCTTGATGCCTTCGGCAAAGTATTCGTAAGTCCACTCCTCGTCGCGCGGGTTCTGCTCAGTGTAATCGAGATCGGCGCAGGAGGCCGGGATCACACATGCGAGAATGAATAAACCGATTTTATTGAGTTTCATGACGCAATCAATTTTAGAATACTAAGGAAAGGCCGAAGTTCACAGCTTTCATCACAGGGTAGCCGGTGTTGAGATTTTCGGCATCCAGAGCGGCGATGTTGCCGATGGACAGAAGGTTCTGACCCTGGACGAAAATCTTGGCGTCGGCGATCTTCACATGGCTGAGGAGTTTGGCGGGAAGCCTGTAGTAGACTTCGCAGTCACGCAGCTTGAGCCAGTTGATTTCGCGGAACCAGATGGTGGATTCCCTGTTGTTGTTGGCTACGCGCTCGGTGGAGAGGCGGGGATAGAGTGCCGCGGCACCTGCGATGTCGTAGCAATTGTCATAGTACTCGCGGGAAAGGTTGCGGTTGTCGGAGAGAGCTCCCCAGACACCGTCCACCCAGAGCAGGTTCTTGGTCTGGAGGGCGGCACCCTGGAAGTAGGCGTTGATACCGAAGCCCTTGAATTCCAATCCGAGATTGAATCCGTAGTTGAGGGCGGGCACTGCGCTGCCCCAATCCATGGCGACGACGTCGTTTTCGTTGACCAGGTTGTCACCGTTGACATCCTTGTACTTGATGTCACCGACCTTGACCTGTCCGAACTGCTGCAGAGGGCTGGATTCGATTTCGGCCTGGCTCTGGAAGAAGCCGAGGGCCACGAGTCCGCGGGCTGCGTCGGCGGGGGTGTCGATGACGGAGAGGTTGGGATATGCGGGGTTCTCGATCCACTCGATGACCTTGCTCTTCACGAAGGAAGCGTTTCCTCCGAAGCTGAGGCTGAAGCCGTTGGAGAAGGCCTTGGCGAAGCGGAGGGATGCCTCCACGCCGTAGTTGACCACGCGGCCCTTGTCATCGTAACCGGACTGGAGACCTACCACTTCGGAGTTGAGAGAGCCTGCGCTCACGAGGATGTGGCTCCTCTGCTGCCAGAAGGCATCGGCGCTGAAGTCGAGGCAGTCACCGAGTCTGATGTCGGTGCCGAAGTTGAACTTATGTGCAGTCTCCTGCTGGAAGTTTGTGGTAGGGAACTGGGTGATGAATGCACCGGCGGAGCTGTGGAAGTCCGATCCGTACCAGAACTGTCCGTGCGAGCGGTCCCAGGCGGCGAGCCAGAGGCCGGGAGCGGGTACATAGTCAGTGTGCTGCACACCGGCTGAGAAACGCATCTTACCGTAGCTCAGGAAGCCGGTGGGGTTGTTGGCATAGATCCAGCCGAGGCCGAGGGTGGGGGAGAAGGCCCATTTCGCAGGGTAGCTGCGGTTGGAGCCGTTCATCGCGAGGATGAGGTCTGCCACGAATCTGTCGGCATGGTCGTAGTGCATGGCGAGGTTCCAGTTGGCACGGTACCAGGTGTTGTCCCTGCCGTCGCGGACTTCGCTCTTCATGTTGTAGCCTGCATTGGCGGAGAAATTGTCTCCGTTGGGCAGGACGGCGGCGTATCTGAGGCCGGCGTTGACGGTACCTACACGCCACTGTGAATCAACCCAGTAACCGAACTGGAGTTTCTTCTCCACGGTACCCATGACGGCTTCCTGCATGGTGCCAGCGCCGTCGTAGTAGTTCCAGCCGTACTGGTAACCCTTGGTGCGGTTCTCGATGATGTTGGAGGCATTGTCGTAGGAGCCGCCCACGTAGAACTTCAGGCCTTCGGTGATGAAGTCGAGGTCCTGCTCGAGGGTGATGTCAGCCCAGATCTGGCGCTGATGGGTCTTGGTGAAACCGGTTCCGCGGGCCTTGGCGACGAGGTTGAAGTCTCCGTAGGCCTGGCTGCCGCCCCATACCTCATTTGCAGGGGTCAGACCCATGGTCTTGATGGGGAATGCCAGTGCGGGAACTTTGTAAAGATGCCACCAGGCGTCGTTGGAGTTGACATTGGGCACTCCGTTGGTCTCCATGAAGATGGCGTAGAGATCGGTCTTCACCCTCGTACTCTGGGTGACCTGGAAGTCCACGTTGGTGCGGATGCTGGCCTTGGAGTACTTGAGCTGCGAATTCCAGTCGCCCTGGTCGGGATATTTGTAAAGACCGCGGGCGTCGGTGTAGTCGAGTATGGTGTAGTATTCCACCTTGTCGGAGCCACCGTACATGGAAACGAAAGCGTTGGTCTCGTGGGCGTCGTTCTTGAAAACTTCGTCCTTCCAGTTTACGTTGGGATAGACATAGGGATCGCTGCCGTCCTGGAATTTCTGGAGTTCGGCATTGGAGTAGGCGACGGGGTTGCCGTCGTTCATGCGTGCGATGTTGAGGGCGGAAGCGTAGTCGTAGGCATCCACCATGGCAGCCATCTGAGGGTCGAACTGGAGTTTGTGGGAAGCACCCGCCTTGACATGGAGTCCGCTGTCGGCAACTCCGCGCTTGGTCTTGACCAGGAGCACGCCGTTGATACCTTCGTGCCCGTAGAGCGCCACGGCAGCGGCATCCTTGAGTACGGTCACGCTCTCCACTTCCTCTACGGTGAGGCGGTCGATAGGACGCTCCAGTCCGTCGACGAGGATGAGTATGTCTGTCTCACCCGTGGTCTGTATGCCGCGGATGTTGAATGAGGCACCTCTGCCTTCCTCTCCCTTGAAACCTGTGTTCTGGAGAGCGGTGAGGCCGGGAAGTTTGCCGTACAGGGCGTCGGCGAGGCTGATGGCCGAGGTACGGCTCAGTTCCTCTGCGGTGATGGTGTAGGACGCCGCAGTGGTCAGGAATTCCGAGCTTTCGACGCCGTAACCCAAATCCACCTTCTGTGACTTCTTGTCACCGAGGACGAGCTGGGCGTTGGCGGTAAATTCCGCCGCACAGAATCCCAAGAGGCTGTATATAAGTATATTACGTAATTTCATAATAGCGAAAGATTGTAGTGATTACCAACCGGGATTCTGAGTGAGTCCATATCCTTTCTGAATCTCATTGCGGGAAACAGGATCGAGATACCATTTGTTGGTCCAGAAGCCGGGATCCCACCATCTGCGGTGACCGACCTGGATTTCCACTTTGTCGTACTCGAACTTGGGCCAAGGGGTGCCTTCCACCCACTTGGTATCGCCGCTCATGCGGTTGCCGCTGTCGTCGAGACGGTAGATCTTGATCTCATGAAGAGGTTTGGTGAAGAGATCCTGGCGTTTGCGGCGGACCATGTCGTACAGACGGTCTCCGCACTCGGCTCCGATCTCGCAGTTGCGCTCGCGGAGGATCTCCTCGATGAGATTGGCCTTGTTGGAAGTGAGGTTGAGGCCAGGGTTCATGGTCTCCAGGCGTCCCAGGCCGACACGGCTGCGGACTACGTGGAGGTCGTCGAGGGCTCCCTTGAGGTCGCCTGTCTCGGCGCGGGCTTCCGCACGGATGAGATACATCTCAGCCAGACGTATGTAGGAAACGCCGATGAAACGGTCGTTCATCTTTTCGTTGGTGTAGTCGATGAGCCATTTGAACTTCCTGTAGCCGGACATGATATCCTCAGCGTTGTTTATGCTGCTCTCATAATCTGCCAGACCTCCTATCCACCAGTCGGTGTAGGTCCTGCTGATATAGTCGAAGCCTGCAGGCAGGGACTGCCTGGGCACCAGCATGGTCTCGTAGAGACGGGGATCGCGGTCTGCGAACATGTCTTTGCCTTCAGGATTGTTGCCGGGGCCATAGATGTCCGAATAAGGGAAGTTGCGGCCGTCCTGCATGCCGAAGCATTCCATCAGCTCGTTGGTAGGGACGGCGCCGCCCATACGGTAGGTGTCGATGGCGAATCCATGCCAGCCCCATCCCCAGTTGTTCTGGGAGACGGTTCCGTTGGTGACCACATCCGAGAGCAGCTGGGTAGGATGGGCGTCGAAGAGTTTCTCGTGATGGTTCTCATCATTGCGATAGCGGTAGGCCCAGCGGTAGGCGGCGCGGTATCCTGCCTCGTCGTTGGTGGCAGGTTGTACCAGCTGGTAGTAGTTGCCGTTGGCGGCATTGTCGGCGAAGAATTCGTCGCAATACTGCAGGCAGCGGTTCCAGAGGGAAGGATCCTCCTTGCCGAACCATACATGGTGGATGTCGGTGAACTCGGTCACCTTGTCGGCGGAGTACTCCATGTAGGGAGCCGGGCTGTTGAACAGGGGAGATGCGGCGAACATCCAAACCTTTGCGCGGAGGGCGCGGGCGGAAGCGCGGGTCAGGCGGCCGGACCACTGGCCGATGTCGCTGTCAGGCACGTTCCAGATGAAACCGGGCTCCTTGATGGCGCAAACAATGAGGGAATCAATGAATTCCACGGTCTCCATGGCGGTGGCGCGGCCTTCGGTGAAGGGCTCACCCACTTCGTAGGCCTTCTTGACGAGGCAGAGACCTCCGAAATTGCGGAAAGCGTCGTAATAACGGCTGGCCATGATGGTGTAGGCCTCGCCGCGCAGACGGCTCTTTTCATTCTCGGCCATGTCGGGCACCCTGTCGATGTTCTCGATGATCTGCCAGCATTTGCGCACGGTCTCGTAGATGGACACGCGGCCGCCGGATTCGTTGAGGTTGCCGAGGTTGGTGGAATAAGAGAACTTACCCTGGAAGTTACCGTTGTCGCTGTCCTGGGATTCCTCGGTCAGCGTGCCGGGATAATAGGTGTTGAGAGGGCCTCCCCAACCGCAATAGTTGTGGTAGGAGTCCGAGAGGGCGTCGATGGGAGAGCCGTTCATCATATTGCCGGAGGTGTAGGTGCAGTAGATCTGCCCATAGGCGCTCCAGAGGAAATTGCGGGTGTATTCAGCATTGTTGAATACGGTGTCGATATTGACGTCGACACCAGGAGCCTTCTCGAGGAATGCGTCACCGATAGCGAAGCGGTCGACGCAGGCCGACATGAAGAAGGCGGAGCAAATCCCCAATACCAATATTATATCAGATTTCTTTTTCATATCCGTAACTGCATTAGAAGTTGAACTGAGCACCGATGTTGAATACTCGGGTCATAGGATAGCGGATACCGTAGTCGAGTCCCGTGCCGGGAGCCTCGGGGTCGTTGCCGTCGAACCTTGCGAAGGTCAGCAGGTTCTGTCCGGAGAGATATACCCTTATATAATTGAAGAAAGGCATATTCTTGGGCTTGTTGAAGGTGTAGCCCAGTTCGACGTTCTTCAGACGCAGGTATTTGGCATCTACGAGCCATGCCTGTGAATCACGGTTGTTGTGAGCCTGGTGGTTGAAGGAGATACGGGGCAGGATAGCGTCCGTATGGTCTTCGGTCCAGGAATTGTCAGCTACCCACTGGGTGAGGGCGGAGGTGTTGGTCGAACCGAACTGTGCGCGGTAGTAGCTGCCGAGCACACGGCTCACATGGTCTGCTCCGGTCCACAGCATGGAGAAGTCGAAGCCCTTCCAATGCATGGATGCGTTGAGCGAATAAGTGATTTCGGGGTTGTCGGTATAGCCGAGGGGCATCTGGTCGTAGTTGTCGATGACACCGTCACCGTTCTTGTCCACATAGACGCAGTCGCCGTATCTGAGCTCGATGTTCTGGTCAGGCATGGGAGCGTTGTACTTTGCCTGATAGCGCTCCTCGGTGCCGGGCTGGTAAAACTCGAAGAGGTCGTAACCGAAACGCTGTCCTACAGGGAGTCCGGTCCTCTTGAGATACGGATAGAGAGGCTCGACCTCGAGCATCTCGACCACTTCGTTCCTTGCGAATGCGAAGTTGGGGGAGATGGAGTAACGGAAATCGCCTATCCTGTCTTCCCAGCTGAGGGTGATCTCATAACCGTGGTTCTTGACGCGGCCTTCGTTCACGTAGCTGGCGGGCAGGTAGGTGACTGCGGGAAGTATGCTTCCGTTGTTCACGAGGATGCCGTTGCGGTCCTCCCAGAAGAAGTCGACATAGGCGTGCAGACGGTCCCTCAGGAATGCTGCATCCACACCGACGTTGATCTTGCGGGCGGTTTCCCAGGTCACGTTGGGGTTGCCGGAGGAATTCTCCTTGACGCCCTGCAGCCAGTTGCCGTTGGTACCGAAGTTGGCGCCGCGGGTCTGGGTATCCACCTTCATGCCGCCGGAGAAGAATCCCCAGGTGCCGGGCAGATACAGGAAGCGGCCGGTGCTGGAACGGTCGTTACCGACGATACCGTAGGATCCGCGGATCTTCAGGTAGCCGATGACGTTCTTGAGGGGCTCCCACCAGGGCTCGCTGGAAGGTATCCAACCCACTGACACTGAAGGGAAAAGGCCGTAGCGTTTGTCCGGAGCGAAGTTCTCGGAACCGTTGTAACCGATATTGACATCCAGCAGGTACTTGGTGGCATAGTCATAGGTGACGCGGCCGACCAGACCTACATAACCGGTGGGGATGTCCTGGTAGGAACTGGGATAGTATGTCTTGCTCTGGTTGTAGAGAAGGAGTGCGGTCACGTTGTGCTGACCGAACTTGCGGGCGTAGTCGAAGCTGGCTTCTGCATACCAGTTGCGGGAGCCCCATTTGCCTTCGGAGTAGGGCAGGGGCCAGGTCACGCCCTCTTTGCGCAGGGCTTCCTTGCCGTCCACGAGAGTGGCGACGTACTGGACGCCGGTACCGTAGCCGAGCTGGCGGTTCTTCCTGGCGGTGTACTGGGAGTTGTAGGAGCCTTTCACCTTGAAGTCGAGACCGGGAGTGATGAAGCTCAGGTCGAGCTTGTACTGGAGGTCGAAGTTCAGGACGTTGGTGCTTTCATTGGAATAACCGAGGTTATAGTAGTTGGAGAGAGCGTCACGGTTGAACTGGCCTACCAGGTTGACGTCGGCTACGATGTGGCGTCCCAGCTCGTCCACGCCGCTTCCTGCATAGGGAACGGCATCCTGGAGATAGCGGAACAGGAAACCTTCGTCGCTACCCATGGTGTTGCGGCTCTGCATGCGTCCGCCGAGGGTCAGCGACAGCTGGCTGTGCTCGGTCACGTCGATGTCGAGGTTGGCGCGGTAGTTGAGCCTCTGGAAACGGAAGTTCTCGTTCTTGTTGGAAGAGAAGGTCTTGAAGAGGGAATCCTGGTTCAGGAAACCAGCGGAAACGAAATAGCGCACCTTCTCGGTACCGCCGTTGACATTGACATTGGCCTGCTCCTGCCATGCTGAATCGTTCATGATGTACTTGATCCAGTCCATGCTCGGGAAAGTCGTGGGCATGTCGCCTGTGCGGAAATGCTCCATGACATCCTGGGAGAAGCGGATACCCGTGTCGGTGTAGGGGCTGTAGTCGGAGATGTCGACGGTTCCGGGCCACTGGCTCATGGGAAGCACATCCGTGATCTGGGTGTAGTTCCACATCTTGCCGTAGGTGTAGGAATCGGTGAAATCGATGAATTTTGAAATGGTCTGGAGGGCTGCGCTGGCGGTGGCGGTGACGGAGGCCTTGCCGGTGGTACCGCGCTTGGTGGTCACGAGTATGACGCCGTTTGCACCGCGCACACCGAACACTGCGGTGGCCGATGCATCCTTGAGCACAGAGATGCTTTCGATTTCATTGGGGTCGAGCTGGGAGAATGAACGCTCGACACCGTCCACGAGGACCAGAGGTTCGGCACTGTTGAGCGAGCCGACACCACGGATGCGGATGACAGGTTCGTCACCACCGGGCATACCCGAAGGCTGGACTGCGGAAACGCCGGGGAGGTTACCCTGGAGGGCGTTGGCCACGTTAGCGACCGGAGCCTTCAGAAGTCCCTCGCCGCTCACTGCGGAGACCGCACCTGTGATGGTGACTTTCTTCTGCTGTCCGTAGGCCACGACGACCGCCTCTTCGAGGGCATTGGCGTCGATTTCCATTTGGACGGTGATGTTCTGTCCGTCGACCTGTACCGTCTGCGTCTTGTAGCCGATGCAGGATATCTCGAGCGTGGCTCCGCGGCGTACCGATGAGAGTACGAAATTGCCGTCGTAGTCGGTGATCGTTCCGGTCGTGGTCCCTTGTATGACCACTCCGGCACCGATCATGCCTTCGCCATGCTCATCCAGCACCTTGCCTTCCACGCGCAGATTCTGGGCGGAAGAATGCACGGGCATAAGGAGCAGGAGCACCAAAAGCCCGAACAGATGAGATAGTTTTTGTTTCATTGTACGTGATTAGTTAATAATTTGTAGTTATTTATTTTAATTCGGAGTCTATCCGTACAATGGCAAAGTTATTCAAGTGTAGTCGGGCAATCAAATACAATTTTGTCAATTATTGCAAATATTTCGCTAAACCAATACTTTCATCTTCCGGTAGATGGAGCGGAATTCCTTGGGCGTCATACCGCGTTTCTGCTTGAATATCCGGTTGAAATTGGACAGGTTGTTGAATCCGCAGCCGTAGCATATCTCGGAGATGTTCCTGCTGGTGTCGACCAGGGCCCTGGCGGCTATGCCGAGCCGGTAGTCCAATATGTAGGAAGAGAGGGTCTTGCCGGTGCGCTGGTGGAAGAAACGGCTGAAGGAGCTGGGACCCATCCCGGCCACCGAGGCCAGGACTTCGAGGCTGAGATCTTCGGTGTAATGATCGTTGATGTATTCCTTGACTCTCTGGACGCGGTCGTTCTCGGTGGTCTTGTGGGCATGGGAGAAAGTGCTGCTGGCCAATATCTTGCGCTCGCAGTTGGAGAGCTCGTAGAGTATGCTGAGCATGTCCAGGAACTGGGTGAAGCGGCCGTTTTCGCTGGCCAGCTTGTCCAAAGTCGGATAGACCCTCATGATGGCGTCGATGGGGAAGGCAATGCCGCTACGGGCCGCCTCGAACATCTCGTGGATGGAGCGGAACTGGTTTCGGGCGAGCAGGGATTCGGGCAGCAGGTCCTGTCCGAACTGCACCGTGATCTCCCTGATGTCCGTGGACTGGCAGCGCCCCTGCTCCCATACGTGCTCCACGTCCTCGCCGGTGATGAGCACCAGGTCGAAATCGCCTATCTCTTCGACGCTGTCCCCGACTACCCGCCTTACGCCTCGGGCGTGCTGGACGAAGTTCAGTTCATATTCCTTGTGGTGGTGGAGGGGATAGTCGAAATAGCTCTTCTGCCTCTCTACGATGTGGAAGCAGTCTTTCTCCGTGATGGGAGTGATTTCTGAAAGGATTTCAAGCATGGTGTGGTCATTAATTGTTCACAAATCTAGATAAATTTGTGAATTTCTGATACTTTTTTGACACTTTATTGCATATCTTTTTTATCCCTTTTCCATAAATGTCATTTTTATTACATTTGAAGTATCATGGATGAAAAACTCAAAGAACAGTTCCGCGCGGAACTGATGCAGGACATACTTCCTTTCTGGACAGGCAGGATGACAGACCCCGAAGGCGGCTTCAGGGGCCGTATAGACGGCCTCGGGGTGCCTGACGCGGATGCTCCCAAGGGGCTTATCCTGAACGCGCGCATACTATGGACCTTTTCTGCCGCCTATGCTGCGACTGGGGATGAGTCCTTGCGGGCAACGGCGGAGCGCGCCGCCAGGGAAGTCATCGACCGTTTCATCGACCCCGTGCATGGCGGCGCGTGGTGGAGCCTCGACGCCCAGGGGCGGCCGCTGGGGCGCAAGAAACAGTTCTACGCCATTGCCTTCGCCATCTACGGCCTCGCGGAGTACCACCGAGCCACCGGGGACGGGGAAGCCCTGGTGAAGGCCGTGGAATTGTTCCATAGCATCGAGGCACACAGCTACGATCCCTCGCTCGGCGGCTATTTCGAAGCGGCTGCGGAAGACTGGTCGCCCATCAGCGACATGCGCCTCTCCGACAAGGACCGCAACGACGCCAAGACCATGAACACCCACCTGCATATCCTGGAGGGGTACTCGGCTCTGTACCGGGTCTGGCCGGACGGACTGCTGGGGGAGAGGCTGCGCGCGCTCATCGCCCTCTTCCTGAATGTGATAACGGGGCCTGAGGGGCATCTGCGTCTGTTTTTCGACGAAAATTGGAAGCCCCAGGACGAGGTCCGTTCTTTCGGGCACGACATAGAGGCTTCATGGCTGCTTTGCGAAGCCGCCGGGGTGCTGGGGGACGATGCCCTCCAGGTACTGGTGGACCAGGCCTCGAAGCATATCGCAGCTGCGGCCGCCGAAGGGCTGATGCCCGACGGCAGCATGGCCTATGAACTGGACCCTGCCACCGGTCGCAGGGATGAAGACCGCCACTGGTGGGTGCAGGCCGAGACCGTCGTGGGCTGCTGGAAGCAGTATCTGCTGACCGGCGAAGAGCTCTGGCGGGACCGCTCCCTGCGCTGTTGGGACTATATCAAGGAGCATCTGCTATGCCCGGACGGGGAGTGGTACTGGAGTATAAAAGACGGTCACCCGAATACCTCGGATGACCGTGCCGGATTCTGGAAATGCCCCTATCACAACGGGCGTATGTGCATCGAGATGCTGTCCTCGTCTTCGGAGTAGACCGTGATGGGCTGGGAAATGCCCGCAGGGTAGAGCGCCGTGTGGGCGTGGATGATCTGTTTGGGCGGGATGCCTTTCTGCTGCATGGGCGAAGTCGTCCAGTGCTTCTCCGTGGAGGGGACGCCCCTCTGGTCTCCTATCATCCTGTTCCTCCAGGGATTTGATACCGATATGACCAGCTCGTTGGTCCCGGTTTTCACCAGACCGCTGACATCCGTCAGCGCATAAGGGTCCCAGACCGTCTCCAGCACCTTCCCGTTGACGGTCAGGCGCGCCGTGCTGCCGAATGAAGGAATGCTCACGAGTATCCTCCTTCCTGGTTTGATGAAGCCTTCGGGCACATCGAACGAAGTCCTGTAGGTGGCGAATCCCGAGTAATACTTGATCATGGGGTCGATGGATGCCGTGAAGTCCCTGAACAGCCTCAGCGGCTTGGTGCCGAGGGCCGGTTCGTCCTCGAAGGTCACGCTGCCCCTGCTGCCGTCGATGCTTATGCGCTCCGCCGCGTCTATATGCACGGGGGCGCTGCCGCCGTCGGACCATTCAGCCGTGTAGTCCCCGGCCGCGAGGTCCCTGAAGCGCAGGGTGCCGTCGGCTGCGATGCAATCGGGAAGCGGGCGGAAATTGGCTCCTGCAGCCCTGGGGAAGAGCTGCGTGCCCCTGGAGTCTTTCAGAAGGACAATATGTCTCTGCCCCCGGTCGGGGTACAGCATCACGAAGACTCCCTGGCGCGGGCGGAGGGTCATGGGTACCAGGGTGCGGCCGCCTTCCCAGGCGTAGATGCCCTGGGCGCGGGTGCTGCCGTCCATGGGATCCCATATTTCGGGGGTGCGCCCGGGCAGGTCGAAGAGTGCCTCGAAGCTGACCGTGCGGGAATTGTCCTTGCTGACGAGGTAATAGCAGTCCACCGTGCCAATGCGTTTGTGGTAGTATAGGATGTCGTCGATTCCGATGCCGCGTACCTCGAGGTCAGGGGTGTAGGCTTTCTTCAGGGAGCCAAGGTCGGTGATGACTTTGCCGCCGTCCCATAGGCGGGAGGCGATCTCCCGGAGCTCGGCGTCGTTCTTTTCCATGTCCTTCAGGGACAATGTCGCCACGGGCTTGGGTCCGTACACCGTCGCCCCCGCGTCGACAAGGGCCGCGATGCGCCGGGCCGTACCCGTCTCCATCCTGTCGCCGCGCAGCATGAGGAACTTGAAGGGATGGACGCCGTCCAGCCAGATGAGGCCGTCGCTTACGCTCAGCCTGTCCATAAGGACATCCCTGTTGATATACTGGAACTTGATGTTGGCCGGCAGGTTGCGCTCTATCTCCATCGTGCTCATCTCGGTATTGGGCAGGCGGTCCCCCAGATACACGAGGGCGTCGGCGCAGCGGTCTCCCTGCTGGAGAAGATACTGGATGCGGGCCTGGGTGCCGAAGAAACCGTCACCGGCGTTGAACCAGGTGTTGTGGCGGTTGAAGGTCTGGCCGTAGATGCCGAGGGTCACTCCGGGCCTGCGGTTGTCGGGCTGGTGCACATAGCTGTGCAGGATCATGCGGTTGACGCCCTGGGTGTAGGCCATGTCCCCGTAGAGCTTGAGGTCTATGGGGGAGTCGCTGAACAGGGCCATGCCGGTGAAGGCCTCGCTTCCTACCACGGGCTTCCCGTAGATCAGGGACACATGGTAGGGGATGGCGTGGTTGCCGTAGTTGCCCGGCCTGTAGGTGACGGGCCAGTCTATGTATTCGCTCGCCTGGGCCCAGAATTCAGTCATGGGCACGTCGCAGTACTCGTAGGATTTCAGCACGTCCACGGGAGGCATGGTGGAGCCGCCGTAGATGCCTTCGGACCAGAGCTGCATCCCCGCGCGGTGGCAGAGGTCGGCCAGATGCTTGAAATAGTGCACCCTGACCAGTTCGCCCCTGACCTTGTCGAAATCGTGCATGAACGCCTCGGTGATCCTGTCGCTGCCTATCTTCTCTCCGCAGAGCGCCGGGATCCAGGGGATGAGGGAGTAGCCGTTCATCTTGAGGAATTCAGAGGGGAAGGCGGCGGTCCAGTTCTGCTGCCCGCATTCCCAGCTGTCCACCAGGAAGTAGGTGAAGGTCTTGCCGGCGTAGGGGCCAGCAGCCTCTATGAGTTTTTCGGGGAAAGCCTTGAAATGCACGTCCAGTGCGGTGGAGTCCATCTTGTCGCACTCAAGTCCTATGCCCTCGGGGGAGGCGGGGTGGTTGGATTTGCCGTTGGAAGTGTAGCCGAAGCGGATTATGGTCCAGTTGCCCTTCGGGGCTGCCCAGCGGAGGGTGCCGTCCTCGTCCATCTTGTCCGTGAGGTCTATCACCTGCGATGCGTCGGCTATGGCGGTCCCGGGAACGCTCTCCCAGAGACCCTTCTCCCCTTCGCGCAGCAGGCACATCTCGCTGAGCGTGGTGGGGGAGAGTTCCTCATTGACAGTCAGCCTCCAGTGCCGCGCCGTGGTGCGCCCGAACGGGATTTTCTGGACCATCATCGGACCCCTGACATATACCGTGGCGGCTTCCCTCCAGGTCTTGGCGTCGTCGGACACTTCGATGAACACGGGTATGGGGAAGCGGGCCGCGGAGCCCTGGACCTGGATATGGAGCACTTCAGCGGTGAAGGGCTTCGGGAAATCCAGGGTGATGGTCTTGTCCTCGTCCAGGGTCAGGCTGGTGTTGGGGTTGCCGTCGAAAAGGATTTCGGCGGGGAAGACGTCGAATTCGTCCAGATGGCAGGACTCGTCGTAGTAGTCGTGGTTCTTGACCAGGGTCTCCACGGGGTACTTGCCATGGCCGCCTATCTTCGGTGCGGCCAGAAAGAAGCTGGCGGGAGCGGCGTCACGGTAGGCCACCACCGCGACATCCCGGTAGAAATGCTCTTTGTAGAACGGCATGGACAGGCGTACCGTCTGCGTACGGCCGTTGCCCTTGACGAAACTCTTGCGCCAGGTGTACTGCTTCATGGACAGCTCCGGGGTGATCCAGGGGCCGCCGCTCTCGGACCATCCGTCGCAGTTGGCGGCGCCTATCTGCATACCCAGCCTGTCGGCCTCCTCCACTGCGTGGCGGAACATGCCGTACCACTCGGGGGTGCCGAACTTGAAGCTCCTGCGGGAGCCTTCTTCGATGCCGAGTTTACGGTAGATGTTGAGGACTGTGGCGTTGCTGATGCCCTGAGCCTTCATGGCTTCCAGGTCTTTGGTGATACCCTCGCGGGTGAGAGCACCGTCTATCCAGTGCCACCAGGAGGCGGTCTGGTACTGTGCGGGAGGGGCAGCGAACACGTCGGGGTCGGGGAGGGCCTGGGCCTGCAGCGATACGGCGCAGACAAAAGCCAGGATGGAGAAAGTCAGCCGTTTCATGGTCAGAAGATTAGTGTGACCACAAGATACGAAAAATTGTTATATTTGTTAAACGCTAAACGCCATTCTTATGAAATTGATTCCAGCCCTCGCAGCCGCGATGATCTTGGCCGTATCGGTCCAGGCGGCACCCGGGCCACTTCAGACCCGGCAGTGGGACGCCCATTGGGTGGATGTGCCCGGAGCCGACCCCCAGGGGTACGGCGTCTATCTTTTCCGCAACGCCTTCGACCTCGCCGCGGTGCCTCCGACCCTTCCGGTGCTGGTTTCCGCCGACAACCGCTACAAACTCTATGTCAATGGGGAACTGGTGTCCCTGGGACCCGCCCGCTGCGACATCGAGCATTGGAACTATGAGGAGGTGGACCTCGCGCCCCTGCTCCATCCCGGGGCCAATGTGGTCTCAGCCCTCGTCTGGAACGAAGGCCCCTCGAGGGCGGAGGCGCAGTTCTCCCTCCGCACTGCCTTCATCATGCAGGGAGCCGCCCCGCAGTCGGAGTTCCTCAATACCGGGACGGAAGGTTCCGGATGGAAGTGCCTCGCCGACAAGAGCTCTTCGGTGTGCAATGAGGGCTTCGTGATGGGATATTTCGTAGCGCCGCCTTCGGAAAAGACCGACATGTCCCTGCGGGTCAGGGGCTGGCAGGACGTGGTGTTCGACGACAGCGCCTGGCAGCAGCCCCGCCGCATCAGCCGCGGCACACCCAAGCTCACCGTCGGCATCGACTGCGGCAAGACCTGGAGGCTGGTGCCTTCGCCGCTGCCGCAGCTGGAGCGCACTCCCCAGCGCTTCGCCTCTGTGCGCCGCAGCGACAACGTCATAATTGCCTCAAAACACGGCTCCGACCCCCTGCGGGCCACATCCTCCTGGGACAGCAGCATCACCATACCCGCCGGCACCAAGGCTTCCTTCCTGCTGGACCAGGGCACATTGACCAACGCCTATCCCACCTTCGTCTTCGACGGGGGCAAGGGGGCCAAGGTCTCCATTGTCTATTCTGAAGCTCCGGTCGGGAAGGACTTCCGCAAAGGCGACAGGAACGAAATCGAGGACAAGGTCTTCATCGGCCGCACCGATGTGATACTTCCTGACGGAAGCGCCTCGCAGGAATTCACCCCGCTCTCTTTCAGGACTTTCCGTTATATAGAAGTGACGGTAGAGACAGGGGCGCAGGAGCTCTTTTTCAGCGACATCTACAGCACTTTCACCGGCTATCCCTTCGAGTTGAAGGCTTCGCTCCGCACTGATGACAAGACCCTTCAGGACCTGCTGGAGACAGGCTGGAGGACGGCCCGCCTCTGCGCCGTGGAAAGCTACATGGACTGCCCCTACTACGAGCAGCTCCAGTACGGGGGAGACGCCCGCATACAGGAGCAGGTCTCGCTGTACAATGCCGGCGACCCGACCCTGATGCGCAACCTGCTGAACCATCTGGACCAGTCCCGCCAGAGCGAGGGCATCACCCAGAGCCGCTACCCCTCGGTCAATCCCCAGATCATCCCCACCTACTCCATGTGCTACATCTGGATGCTGCACGACTGGATGATGTACGTGGACGATCCTGACTTCCTGAGGGACAAACTCCCCGGGGCCCGGATGATCATCGACTATTTCAGGCATTTCCAGGACGGGGAGGGCTCGCTCAGGGACGTGCCCAACTGGACTTTCGTGGACTGGGTGGACAGTTTCGAGAGGGGCAAGAGCCCGACCGGCAGGGACGGCTCCAACGCCATACTCGACCTCCATCTGCTGATGACCTACCGGCTCGCCGCCGACATCGAGGCCCACTTCGGCCTCCGGGAACTCTCGGAGCGGTACCTCGCCGAGGCGGAAAAGCTCTCCGGCACCATACGCCGTCACTACTGGGATGCCTCCAAAGGCCTTTTTGCGGACAATTCAGACCTCTCAAGCTTCTCCAGGCATGCCAATGCCCTGGCCCTGCTCTGCGGCCTTGCAGACGACTCCCAGGCCCTGGAAATCGCGACCAGGATGCAGGACGACCGCAGCCTCACCGAAGAGTCGATCTATTTCAAATTCTACGTCCATTCCGCCATGGCCCGGGCGGGCCTCGCGGACAATTACCTCTCCTGGCTGGACATCTGGCGGGAGAACCTCCGCCTGGGCATGACCACCTGGGCCGAGAAGTCCGACCTCGCCACCACCCGTTCGGAATGCCATGCCTGGGGGTCCAGCCCCAATATCGAACTCTTCCGCACCGTGCTGGGCATCGACAGCGCCGCCCCGGGATTCTCCGAAGTGGTGATAGCTCCGGCGCTGGGAGAGCTGCGCCGTATCGGAGGCACCATGCCGCACCCCCGCGGGGAGATCAGCGTGGACTATGAACTCGGCCGCCGCCTGCAGGCCCGCATCGTACTGCCCGAGGGCGTCGGCGGGACCTTCGTCTGGAAAGGGGAGACCTGGCCCCTGGAACCGGGTGAGAACACGATAACTGTCAGACAACCTTAGTCTTATGAAAAGAATAGCAATACTTGCCGCCATCCTGGCGCTCACACTTTCCTGCAACCGGAACTCCGCTGAAAAGGCTGCGGTCCCCGAAGACGGATGCTTCGGCCTTTCGGAGCAGATACAGAACATAGGCGGGAGGAAGACCCTCTGCCTGGACGGCCCGTGGAAGGCCTTCATCGACCAGTACGAGACCGGCTACTACGACTACAGGCGCAAGCCTATGCAAGCCTCCTCCACATTCTTCGCCGACAGAAGTTTCTCGGCCGACCGCACCAAGCTGGTGGAATATGATTTCGACCTGGCATCTGAGCTGCAGGTCCCCGGCGACTGGAACACCCAGAGGCCCGAATTGTACCTCTATGAAGGCACAGTCTGGTACCGCAAGAAATTCAATGCCAAGCCCGACGCCGCCAGGCGCCTCTTCCTGTACTTCGGCGCGGCCAATTACGAGGCCGTGGTAGGCGTCAACGGAAAGCCCGTGGCCAAGCACCTGGGCGGCTACACCCCCTTCAATATCGAAATCACCGACCTCATAGTGGACGGGGAGAACAGCGTCATAGTCAAGGTGGACAACAAACGTATGCTGGAGGGTGTCCCCACTGTCAATTCAGACTGGTGGAACTACGGCGGCATCACCCGCGACGTGTATGTGGTGGACGTGCCCCGGACCTTCATACGCGACTACAGCGTGGGCCTTTCCTCCGACAGGACAGCCATCACGGGCTGGGTGCAGCTGGACGGCCCGGCCCCGAAGGATGAGGTCAGCATCGACATAGAAGAGCTCGGCATACACGGGACCTTCCCGACGGACGGGGACGGCCGCGCGGCCTTCGAAATCAAGGCTTCGCCCCGGCTCTGGAGCCCTTCGGACCCCAAACTCTACGACGTGACCCTCTCTTCTTCACTCGACAAGGTCTCCGACCGCATAGGGTTCCGCACCATTTCCACCAGAGACACCCAGATACTGCTGAACGGTGAGCCGGTTTTCTGCAAAGGCATTTCCATCCATGAGGAGGAGCCGTACGCCCCGAGCGGCAGGGCCACTACCGCGGAGGATGCCCGGATCCTGCTGGGCTGGGCCAAGGAACTCGGCTGCAACTTCGTCAGGCTGGCGCATTATCCCCACAATGAGGCGATGGTGCGCACCGCCGAGGAGATGGGACTGATGGTGTGGGACGAGATACCGGTGTATTGGACCATCCAGTGGGAGAATCCCTCCACTTATGCCAATGCGGAGCATCAGCTCCGGGATATGGTCACCCGCGACCGCAACAGGGCCGCCGTCGTCGTGTGGTCCGTGGCCAATGAGACCCCGCGCGGCGAGGCCCGCCTGGAGTTCCTCCGCTCCCTGATCGCGAAGGCGCGCGAGATGGACGGCACCCGTCTCGTGAGCGCAGCGATGGAAAAAGAAAATCTCGATCCCGTCACCCTCACTGTCAATGATGAGCTGCTCCGCTACACGGATATCATCAGTTTCAACCAGTACGTGGGCTGGTACGACGGCGACAGCGACAAGTGCGACCGGGTCGTCTGGACTTTCCCGGTCCGGAAGCCGGTGGTGGTCACCGAGCTGGGAGGAGGTGCCAAATACGGGCTCCACGGCGACAGGACGGAGCGTTTCACCGAGGAATACCAGGATTATCTGTATGTGAAGAATATGGAGATGCTGGACAAGATAGACGCCCTCGCCGGGGTCACTCCCTGGATACTCAAGGATTTCAGGTCCCCGCGCCGTTTCCTGCCGGGCATCCAGGATGATTTCAACCGCAAGGGCCTGCTCTCCGAGAAAGGGGAGCGCAAACAGGCCTTCTACACCTACCAGTCCTGGAGGCACGAATAAAAACAGAGATGCCGGCTGCTTCAGCCGGCATCTTCTTTTACCTATAGGAACGAAAGAATTACTTCTTTCTGGCCTTGTACCTCTGATAGAACTGGTCAACACGTCCGGCGGTATCGACGATCTTCATCTTGCCGGTGTAGAAGGGGTGAGAAGTGTTGGAAATCTCAACCTTCACGAGAGGATATTCAACACCCTCGATAGTAATGGTCTCCTTGGTGGTAGCGCAGGAGCGGGTGATGAACACATCTTCGTTTGACATATCCTTGAAAGCTACAAGACGGTAGGTTTCGGGATGGATTCCTTTTTTCATAATGCACTAGTGTTTTTGAATCGGGCGCAAAGATACGACTTTTCTTTTGAATTACAATATTGTCTGAAAAAGATTTGTATTTAAAGAATTCTTGCTATATTTGCAGTCCACAAACGGGGTATTAGCTCAGTTGGTAGAGCGTTTGAATGGCATTCAAAAGGTCAGGAGTTCGATTCTCCTATGCTACACAAGGTTAATCGATTTATTATCAACACTTTACAAGGTCTCTAAGCAACAAAACTTAGAGACTTTTTCGTTTGTTTAGGGCAAAAGTCATCGCTTTCTGAGGGCGCTTTACGGCCAGTGTTGTACAAATGTTGCACAAAATGTTTAACCGTAAATGCTCTGATTATGAATGCATTGGACAATGTTACCGTCTCCTTCGTGTTTCGGGAGAGCTGGTGGAAGCAAAATGGGACCACTTTTGGCCGCCTGAGAATCACTTTCAAACGGGATAGCCGCTTCATCAAGACGAATATCCTCCTGCACCGGGAAGATATCGGCAAAACCG
>JAFTBU010000041.1 GCA_017455065.1 Bacteroidales bacterium | reverse complement strand
TGGCTGACCTACCCTTCGGTAGCAAAAAAGCCCGATTTTGCGACCGAACCCCTTGTCGACCTGACCTTCGGTAGCAAAAAAGCCCGATTTTGCGACCGAACCCCTTGTCGACCTGACCTTCGGTAGCAAAAAAGCCCGAATTTGCGACCGAACCCCTTGTCGGCCTGACCTTCGGTAGCAAAAAAGCCCGATTTTGCGACCGAACCCCCTGGCTGACCTACCCTTCGGTAGCAAAAAGGCCCGATTTTGCGACCGAACCCCCGCTAGGCCTCGGCATCCTATGCGGCTATCGGTGATCGGCCCTCGCCGCCGCAGTATACGCGATGCGGCGGTGAGCTACGCCAGGGCACCACCGCCGCAATATACGACCTGCGGCGGTTACGGGCGGGCTGCGGTGGACTCCGTGAAATGGTCCTCCTCGCCCGCCCGTTGCCGTCAGCTGCGGCCGGCGGAGAAGTAAATATTCAAAAATATTTGAAAATTTTTGGTACTATGCGTTGCAAGGTATTAAAAAGTTTTTATATCTTTGCATTGTCAAAGTTGCTTGTTTAGCAAAACGGCCGGAAGATGCAGCCCGGATATTGGTAATGCAGGCGGCTGGAAGCAAGAACAAGTCAAAACTAAAAACAAAGTCAAACTTATAGTATATGAAAAAGGTTATCAATGTCGCTCTCGGTTCGAGAAGCTTTGCGTTCGATGAGGATGCATATCAGAGGATGGATGCTTTCCTGGCGAATTTCCGCAGGAGGCTCACTGAGATGAACAAGGGTGCGGACTCCCCTACCCAGGACAAGGAGATCATGGATGATCTGGAGATGAGGATCGGGGAGCTTCTGGAGAATGAGGTCCATTCCGAAGCACAGAGCGTCACCCTGGTGATGGTCAACCATGTGACCGAGCAGTTGGGCATGCCCGACGGCAAGCCCGAGTATGAGTACAGTTCCGACGGCGCCAGCCATCAGTTCACTACTGCTGAGGGCAAGGCATCGCATAAGTTCTACCGCGAGAGAGAGGGCAAGGTGATCGGAGGCGTGTGCATGGGTCTCGCCACCTATTTCGATATTGATGTCGTGTTGGTACGAATCCTCTTCGTCATGCTGCTCATCACCGCCAGCGCCGGATTCTGGATCTATCTCATCGTCTGGATCGTCAGCCACTACGCCGAAACCCCTGCACAGGAGTGCGAACTCCGCGGTATCCCGGCCACCGCTGAAAATATGGCCAAGTATGCAAACCGCAGCAAGTAGCCATGGAAGCCAATGTTGAAAATGTCCGTTCCCAGATGAGGAAAGGAGTGCTGGAATACTGCATCCTGAGTATTCTGGCGAAACATGAAGCCTACGCATCTTCTATCATCGAGGAGCTCAAAAACGCCAATATGATAGTGGTCGAAGGCACCCTGTATCCCCTGCTGATCAGGGAGAAGAACCAGGGTCTGCTGACTTACCGCTGGGAGGAATCCCCCCAGGGTCCCCCGCGCAAGTACTATGAAATCACAGAAAAAGGCCGCAGCCAGCTGGCTGAAATGGACCTCGCATGGGCTGAAATCGTGGAAACCATAAATACCATCAAGCAATGAACAAGGTAGAGAAAGCCAGCATCGGCGGCTATGCATTCACCTTCGAGACGGAAGCCTACAGCGCCGTCAAGGAGTACCTCGAGGAGCTCGGGAACTTCTACATCAAGCGCGAGAGCGGCAACGAGATCATGGAGGATATCGAGGAGAGGGTGGCGGAGCTGCTGCTGGAGAAGTGCGGCGAGGGCAATGTGGTCACGACCCACAACATAGAGGAGGTCATCGCGACTCTGGGGCGCCCGGAGGAGCTCGAAAGGGATTTCGCCGAGTCGGAGGCAGACGGTGGCAGCAACGGCGCCGAAGGAGGAAACGGCATAGCCGGCGGCGACGGCAAAGACGGCGGACGCCAGCGCGGCGAGAAAAAACGCGGCGAAGGCGGCAAGCGCCTGATGAGAGACATGGACAAAAGGGTCGTGGGAGGAGTCTGCAGCGGATTGGCGGCCACTTACAATATAGACGTCGCACTGCTGAGGCTGGGGTTCGCGATACTGACCATCTTGGGCATGATCTCCTTCTGGGACTGGGACAACCATTCCATCACGATAAGTCTGCTGGGCCCCATACTGTACTTGATACTCTGGATTGCCATGCCGGCCGCCAAGACCGTCGAGCAGAAATGGGAGCTCCGCGGCAAGGGCCGCACCGTCGATGAGATCAGCCGCACCGTATCCGAAGGCGTAAAATCGGCGGCCTCAGATGTCAGGGAATTCAGTTCCACAGTGCCCGCACGCAAGATATGGAGAGCTTTCTCCATCTGCATCGGACTGGCTCTTATCATCATAGGCATAGCTGGCCTGGCCGCTGGCGCCGGCATCCTCATCGGAAAATACACCGGCATCATGAGTGGCGTGTGGTCGCAGATCTACGAAGAGGCAGCGCTGGATGCCCCCTGGCTGCTGGGCATGCTGAGGCATCCCTTGTATGCGGTCCTGCTTTGTCTCGTGTACTTCCTGCCTTTCATCGGCATGCTGTACGGAGGACTGCAGCTGGTCATGGATTTCAAGTCGCCTAAATGGCATCCAGGACTCATAGTCTTCATACTTTGGCTGATAACGCTGGTCATCCTGGGTATCACTACCATCTCGATGCTGGCCATCGCACAATAATTCTGTATCTTCCCGAAAGACACCGGCCGTACCGGCCGGTGTCTTTTTTATCGCTTCTGCCGATATTATCGGAAATAATTGCTAAATTGGACCGACAACACCACAAACCATGCAAGTCAAACACCTCACCATCATCGCCGCGGCCGCAGTTCTGGCCGCCTGCACCCAGATCACTGAAAACGCACAGTTGACCGACGCCCTGGACGCATCGGCCTGGGACAGCTCCAGCTGGATATCCGCAAAGGACGCTCCCGTCCTCGAGAGCACGAACCAGGACCACGGCCGTTCGGCCGACGGAGCCAGCTGGTTCCTGACCACAGTCGAGAACGAAGGCAAAGTCGTCAGTGCGAAGTGGATGACCGCCGGCCTCGGAGTCTATGAGCTCTATGTCAACGGCGTCCCCGTGGGAGACGAGTTCCTCAAGCCCGGATTCACCCATTGGGGCAAGACCAAACGCTCCTTCACCTATGACATCAGCGGCATGCTGCACAGCGGCCGGGGGCAGAAGAACGTCCTCTCCGCACAGGTGACCCCCGGATGGTGGGCTGACAGGATCATCACCCGCAACTACCGCGGCATGACCGGGGACAAATGCGCCTTCCGCGCCGTCCTCGAATTGACCTACGCCGACGGCAGCAAGCGCCTCATCGGCACAGACACCGAGCATTGGACCGCCGGCATCGCTGGTCCCGTCACCCACGCCTCCATCTTCGACGGTGAGGAGTACGACGCCCGCATCAAGCCCGGCTTCGACACCCCCGAAAAGCTCGGAGTCCCCGAGATCAATGACAAATTCGCCGGCGAGATACTTCCCACCGCCGGCGCCGAGGTATATCTGCGCCACGACCTCACCCTCTCCCCCGTGCAGGCCTACATCTGGGAAGGTGTCGAAGGCGCCCGCGAGGATGCCTACGGCAAGGTCATCATAAAGAGACAATGCTCCGACGGCCCCATCACCCTGAAACCCGGCGAAACCCTCGTCGTGGACTTCGGGCAGAACTGCGCCGCCGTGCCGGAGTTCGTCTTCAAGGCTCCGGAAGGAACCGTACTCACCTGCCTCCCCGCCGAATTGCTCAATGACGGCAACGGTGCGCACAACCGCGGCATGGACGGCCCCGAGGGCAGCGTACACCGCCTCAACCTCCGCGCCGCCGACTACAGCATCCGCATGGTCTATACCTTCGCCGACACCCCGAAGGCGGTGACCTACCACCCTACCCGCAGCTTCTTCGGCTACCGCTTCATCTCCGTCACCGCGACGGACGAAGTCACCATTGACAAGATAAGCTCCATCCCCGTGTCATCCATCACGGCGGAGCTCGAGACCGGAACCATCACCACCGGCAACGAACTCATCAACAAGCTCATCTCCAATACCATATGGGGCCAGAGGTCTAACTACCTCTCCGTCCCCACCGACTGCCCCCAGCGCAACGAGCGCCTCGGCTGGACGGCCGACACCCAGATATTCGCCGAGACCGGCACCTTCTTCGCCAACACCGATGCCTTCTTCCACAAATGGATGCGCGACATGCGTGACAGCCAGGGAGAGCTGGGCGGCTTCCCCGGAGTCGCTCCCCTCGCCCAGTACGGAGGCGAGTTGATGAGACTGGGCTGGGCCGATGCAGGTGTGATAGTCCCCTGGACCATCTGGAAGCAGTACGGAGACAAATCCATCATTGAAGAGAGCTGGGAGGCCATGGACAAATTCATGAACCATGTCAACGAGACCCACTACGACCACAACGCCCTCCTTTCCGAGAACGACAACTACCAGTGGGCTGACTGGGTGAGTTACGAGCCCCTCGAGAGCAACGGCGGCAGCGCCTTCTATCACGACAGGTCCCGCGGCCGCAGGCCCCTTCCCGACGCAGTGGCCTACTGGAACTACCTGGGCGCCTGCTACTGGGCCATCGACGCCGGCATGATGCGAGACATGGCGGCAGCTACCGGACGTGACGCGGCCAAATACGAGGCCATGCGCCAGGACGCAGTAAACTACATGAAGAAGACTTTCCTCACCCCCGACGGCAGGTTCAAGACTTCCATCCTGAACACCATGCAGACCCCCGCACTCTTCGCCATGAAGACCGGGATCGTCTCCGGCAAGGCTCTTGAAGATATGAAAGCCCGCCTGAGGGCCAATTTCGCCGCCCATGACAACTGCCTCCAGACCGGATTCCTGGGCACCTCCATACTCATGGACGTACTCACCGAAAACGGCATGGCCGACATAGCCTGGGCTCTGCTGTACCAGCGCAAGAATCCCAGCTGGCTGTATTCGGTGGACAATGGCGCCACCACCATCTGGGAAAGGTGGAACAGCTACACCCTCGAGAGCGGCATGGGTCCCAAGGGCATGAACAGCTTCAACCACTACGCCTACGGAGTCGTCTGCTCCTGGATATGGAAGACAGCGGCCGGCATCGCAGCCGACCCTGCCCAGCCCGGATTCAAGCACATCATCATGAAGCCCATCCCCGACCCGGGTTTGGGCCATCTCGAAGCCGAGTACCACTCCGCAGCTGGTCTGATCCGCAGCGCATGGCACTATGACGGAGGCAAATGGATATGGAACTTCTCCATACCCGAAGGCGCCACCGCATCGGTGACCCTGCCCGGTGAGACCGAGGCCAAGGAGTACGTGGCCGGCACCTACGAGATCACCCGCTGATGGACCAGCCCAAGATAGAGAGGATGCTGCGTCTGATGAAGCTCATGTCAGGCAGCATCAACTACTCCATAGAAGAACTGTCTTCCCGGCTGGGGATGTCGCAGAGGACCGTGTATCGCTACATCGACACTTTCAAAGATGCAGGATTCACGGTCACCAAGCTTTACGCCAACACCTACAAGCTGGAAAAGCTCCCGGACGAGCTCCCGGACTTCGACTCGCTGATGTATTTCTCCGAGGAAGAGTCCTACCTGATCAATTCGCTCATAGACTCGCTGGTACCCACCAATTCGCTCAAAAAGGGCATCAAGGAGAAACTGGCCGTCATCTATGATTCCACCGCCATCGCGGACTACGTGGACCGCCGCAGCAACGCCGCCGCTGTGGAAGAGCTCACCCGCGCCGCCAGGAGCAAGCTCAAGGTCATCCTGAAGGATTACGAATCAGGGCATTCCCACACCATACGCGACCGTCTGGTAGAGCCTTACGGATTCACCACCGACTACATAGACGTGTGTGCATTCGACCTCGAGGACGGGCACAACAAGATATTCAAGATATCCCGTATCGGAGGGGTGGAAGTCCTGGAGAACAGACCCTGGACGGACGAAGCGTCGCACCGCAGGCAGGGCATGGATGTGTTCCGCATGTCCGGGCACGTCTGCGGGCATGTGACACTGGACATGTCGGTGATGGCCAAGAACCTGCTGCTCGAAGAGTATCCCATGGCCGAGAAGTTCCTGACCCGCAGGGACGACCGCTGGATACTGGACACGGACCTGTGCGACTGGGCGGGAGCCTGCCGGTTCTACGTCGGCCTGGCCTCGGAGATCCGTATCGTGGATTCCGAAAGCTTCAGGGACTATGTGATGAACTATGTAGGCAGGTACCTCAGCGACGTCTGATCATTCGCAGACGAAAGCGAAGAAACGCTCTATATCCTTCTTCTCACGGAAGCGGGCTATGTAGGCCATGTCGCAGAGGTCGTCGGAGAGGGCCGCAGGGACCCTTTCCGCCATGCACATCTCGGCACCGTAACGGCTCATGACCTCCTCGTGGGAGTGCTTGTAGGTCTTGGAATCGCGGCGGCCGGCATAGGCGCAGAAGAACTGTTCCCCCTGCGGCTTGCGGGCCTCGTCGAAGACCACCATGTCGGCCCAGATCTTATAAACATCCGTACTGTGCGCGAAATCCATCATGTCGGGGGTGTAACCTCCCGGCGGGCGCATGTTCACTTCCAGACCCACGTAGTCGCCCTTCTTCCCCAGACCCTCGCGGTCGCGGTCCAGCTGGAAGAACTCCAGATGCACGAAACGGCTCTTCACCCCGAAGGCTTTCACGGTGCGGCGGCCGATGGCGGCGAGCTTGGCGGGCACGGTCTTGTTGGTCCAGTAGCAGGTCTCCAGATTGGCATGGACGATCTCCATGATGGGCGTGGGGAAAATGGTGTTGTTTTCAAACACCGGCTCACCCTTGGAGTTGATAATGGCATCGTAGCTCACCAGCAGGCCGGTGACGAACTCTTCGACGACGAAACCGCCCAGCTGTCCTCCGTGCTCCCTGAGCCAGGTCTCCAACTCGGCGTCGCTGCAGAGCTTGAAGGTGCCGGAGGCTCCCATCCCGTCCTCGGGCTTGGCGATCACGGGGTAGCCGGTCTTCTTCACGAAGGCCCTGACGGCGGACTCCCCTTGCGAGCCCCTCACCTGCCTGGCTGTGGGGATGCCTCCGAGAGCGTAATATTTCTTCATCTCGGCCTTGCTGCGGAAAGCGGCTATGCCGTCGCTCTTGACACCCGTCGTCACATTGAAATCGGTGCGCAGGCGGGCGTCCTGCTCCAGCCAGTACTCGTTGTTGGACTCTATCCAGTCTATCTTTCCGTATTTGTGTGCGAACCATGCCACGGCCTTGTAGACCTCGCCGTAGTCCTCCAGGTTGTCGACTTTGTAGTATTCGGTGAGAGAGCTTTTCAGCTCTTCGCCCAGTTCATGCCAGGGCGCGTCGGCTATGCCCAGCACATTGGCCCCGTTTGCCTTCAGACCTGCGCAGAAATGGCTGTAGGTCCTGGGGAAATGGGGTGAAATGAAAATGACGTTCATAAAAGAAAAAGTTTGGTTTTCGGAGCAGATCTGACGCATCTGCCCGCCCGAGATCTCCCAGGCCAGGCCGTGGAGCACCTCTCGTCCGTCGCAGGAGCTGATGAAGCCCCCGTCCGGGAAGGTGTAGAAGGCATGGTCCCAGCTGTCCGGGAATACAATATCTTCGAAAAGCCGCCTGTCGTCGAGCACCACTCCCCTCACCTGGTCGTAGTGAGGCACGAGGTTGCGGGTGGTGAGCCCGAGTCCGCGGAGCCAGCGGCGGTAAGAGGGATCGACGCTCTCGCCGGGGAACTCCGGGTGCGAATATACTATGTCGGCGCAATTCATGGATCCGGCGCTGCAGCCCATCACCACGCCGTCGTAGCCCTGCATGATCTCCCGGAGGCCGATTTCGTGGAAGAAACGGTTCTGCGTGGGCACATGGCCTCCGCAGAGCACCACGAAATCCGCATCCCGCACCAGCGCGGCGGCATCGGCGGCATTGCGCCGGTCGAGCATGACAATGGAGGATACTGCGATGCCGGAATTGCGTATGCACTCCCCCATCGACTCCAGCACGGAGTCGCTGAACTCCCGGTCATCCGGCGCTGCGCTCACGAGCAACACCCTCGACACAGGGGGAAGGACCGCCTTGACACCAGCCAGCAGGCCATTGTCTTCAGTGAAGCGGGACTCGCCCTTGCGGGTGGGACTTCCGGTGAGGAACAGTTGCATAACGGGCGCAAAATTAGTAATTAATTGGGATAAAGACCTCTGTGTTTTTATAGTATATTTGCAGTGTTATAATTGATCAAAGCCATGAAGAAATCTTACAATATAGATGTCGACTGCGCCAACTGCGCAAATCTCGTGGAAACTGAAGTGAAGAAAATCGCGGGCGTAAAGGACGCCAACGTGGTTTTCATGACCCAGAAGATGAAAATCGAGTTCGAGGAAGGCGCCGATCCCGACGCCGTGATGAAGGATGTGCTGAAAGCAGCCAAGAAAGTAGAGCCTGATTTCGAGATACTATGACACGCAAACAGAGGATCATGCTCATACGCATCGTCGTCGCTGCGGTGCTCACGGCCATCCTCGCCCTGCTCCCCGACATCACCGCACTGCCGCTGGGCTCAGTGGCGAAGGGCCTGTTGTACTACCTGGCCGTCTATCTCATCATAGGCTGGGATATACTCCGGAAAGCCTTCAAGGGCATACTCAACCGCCGTGTCTTCGACGAGAATTTCCTGATGATGGTGGCCACCGCCGGCGCTTTCGGGCTCGCGCTCTATGAAAAGAGCGGTGATTACCTGGAGGCCATCGCGGTGATGCTGTTCTACCAGGTCGGCGAGTTCTTCCAGAGCTACGCGGTGGGCAAGAGCCGCCGCAGCATCTCTTCCCTGATGGATATCAGGCCCGATTATGCCAATATCGAAACCTCTTCCGGCAATCTGCAGAAGGTGGATCCCGACGAGGTGGAGACGGGGAGCGTCATCGTAGTGCTGCCCGGTGAGAAAGTGCCCATCGACGGCATTGTCGCCGAAGGCGTCTCTTCCCTGAACACCTCCGCCCTGACCGGGGAGTCCCTGCCCCGCGAGGTCGCCCCCGGCGACGAAGTGGTGAGCGGCAGCATCAATATGACCGGAGTGCTCAAGATACGCACCACCAAGGAATTCGGCGAATCCACGGTGTCCAAGATACTCGAACTGGTAGAGGACAGCGCCTCGCACAAATCCCGTTCGGAGGACTTCATCACCCGCTTCGCCCGCATCTACACCCCCGCCGTCTGCTTCGCCGCCCTGGCATTGGCCCTCCTCCCCCCGCTGGTGCGGCTGATGATCCCCGGCATGGAGCCCATGTGGAATGTATGGATCTACCGCGCCCTCACCTTCCTGGTGATCAGCTGCCCCTGCGCCCTGGTCATCAGCATCCCGCTGTCCTTCTTCGCAGGCATCGGAGCCGCCAGCCGCGTGGGTGTGCTGGTCAAGGGGGCCAATATACTCGAAACCCTTTCCAAGGTCCGCACCGTGGTGCTGGACAAGACCGGCACCCTGACCCTCGGGGTGTTCGAAGTCACTGCCATGCATGACATAAACGACCTGGACACCACCGACGAGGAGCAGAAGCGCAGGATAGTGGAACTGGCCGCCCTGGCCGAATGTGCCTCTACCCATCCCATCAGCAAGAGCCTTCTGCGGGCATATGAGCAGGAAGTGGACCACAGCAGGGTCAGCGACATAAAAGAGCTCAGCGGCCTGGGTATCACCGCCCGTATCGACGGGCTCGAAGTTGCGGTAGGAAACGAGAAACTCATGCAGTCGCTCGGCCTGGATTTCTGCCACTGCCAGAGCGCCGGAACCATAGTGCATGTGGCCTGTGACGGCCGCTATGCCGGACACATAGTGCTCGGAGACCTCATCAAGCCCAATGCCGCCAAGTCCATCGCCGCCCTGCACGATGCAGGGGTGGATCAGACGGTGATGCTGACAGGAGACGCCGAGAGCGTGGCCCTCGAGGTGGCCGCCGCACTCGGAGTGGACAAGGTTTACGCCGAACTGCTGCCGGCAGGAAAGGTGGAGAAGGTGGAGGAGCTCATGGCCGCCCAGGGCAAGAATGAAAAGCTCGCCTTCGTGGGCGACGGCATCAACGATGCGCCGGTGCTTTCACGGGCGGACCTCGGCATTGCCATGGGAGGGGTCGGCAGCGACGCCGCCATCGAGGCTGCCGACGTAGTGCTCATGGACGACGACCCGCTCAAGATAGCCCGCGCGATAGGGATCTCGCGCAAGACCCTGCGTATCGTGCATCAGAACATAGTCATGGCGCTGGGCATCAAGGCTGCCTGCCTGGTCCTCGGAGCCTTCGGCATAGCCAACATGTGGCTGGCCATATTCGCCGACGTAGGCGTGATGATCCTGGCAGTCCTGAACGCCATCAGGGCTATGCGGGTGAAAAAGGGCTGATTATTCCCACTCGATGGTTGCAGGCGGCTTGGACGAGATGTCGTAGCAGACTCTGTTCACGCCCCTGACCTTGTTTATGATCTCGTTGCTGATATAGGCGAGGAAATCGTAAGGCAGACGGGCCCAGTCGGCCGTCATGGCGTCGATGCTCGTCACTGAGCGCAGGGCCACGGCATATTCGAAAGACCGCTCATCCCCCAGCACACCCACGGTACGGTCCCTCAGGAGCACTGCTCCGGCCTGCCAGACCTTGTCGTAGAGACCCCATTCGCGAAGGCCGCGGATGAACACATCGTCCACATCCTGCACTATGCGCACCTTCTCGGGGGTGACTGCCCCCATTATGCGCACCGCCAGGCCGGGACCCGGGAAAGGATGCCTGCCTATCAGATTGGCGGGGATCCCGAGATGCCTTCCGACATTGCGGACCTCATCCTTGAAAAGCCACTTAAGGGGCTCGCAAAGTTTCAGGTTCATGCGCTCCGGGAGACCGCCCACGTTGTGATGGCTCTTGATGGTCTTTCCGGTGATGTTCAGGCTCTCGATACGGTCGGGATATATGGTGCCCTGGGCCAGATATTTCACATCCTTGATCTTGGAAGCTTCCTCGTCGAAGACACGGATGAAATCGCTCCCTATGATCTTGCGTTTGCGCTCGGGCTCCTCGACCCCGGCGAGGTCGGAGTAGAACAGCTGCGATGCGTCCACACCCACGACATTGAGGCCCAGGCAGCGGTAGTCGGCGAGCACATCTTCATACTCGTTCTTGCGCAGGAGTCCGTGATTGACGAAGATACAGGTCAGACGGTCCCCTATCGCCTTGTTCAGCAGCACTGCGGTGACGGTAGAGTCCACGCCGCCGCTGAGGCCCAGCACGACCTTGTCCTGGCCGAGAGTGGCACGGAGCTCCTCCACCGTGGTATCCACGAAGGAGCCGGAGGTCCACTCGCAGCGGCTGCCGCAGATGTCCACGACGAAATTGCGGATGAGGGTACGGCCCTCCAGGGTGTGCTCCACCTCCGGGTGGAACTGCACTCCCCATACGGGAAGGGTCTCGCTTTCGAAGGCGGCATAGCGGACATTGTCAGTCGAGGCGATGCAGCGGCATCCGTCGGGCAGGCGGGTGATGCTGTCGCCGTGGCTCATCCACACCTGGGTCGGCGCGACTATGCCCCTCAGGAGCCGGCTGCTGCTGTCAATGGTGCGGAGAGTCGCCCTGCCGTATTCGCGGGTGCCCACAGACTCCACATTGCCGCCGTGGCTGTAGCTGAGGAGCTGGGCGCCGTAGCATATGCCTAGCAAGGGGTAACGGCCGATGATCGGGGAAAGGTCAGGGTGGAAGGAACCTTCAGCGTACACGCTCAGGGGCGAGCCGCTGAGTATCACGCCTATTATGTCGGGATCCCCGGCGGGGAACTTGTCGTAGGGAAGGATTTCGCAGAAAGTACCGGTCTCGCGAACCCTGCGTCCTATGAGCTGGGTAGTCTGAGAGCCGAAATCAAGTATGATGATTTTTTGCATGTGCAAAGATATTTTTTTATTACCTTTAGGACAAATTTTTTCACAAAAGCTTAACCACATATGACTGTTCTGAAATTGCTCGGCGCCCTGGCCCTCCTGATGTTCGGTATGAAGGCCATGAGCGACGCACTCCAGAAAATGGCCGGTCCGTCTCTGCGCCATGTGCTAGGGACCATGACTACGAATCGCTTCACAGGACTGCTTACGGGTATGTTCGTGACGGTGGCCGTCCAGTCTTCCGCGGCTACGACAGTGATGACGGTCTCTTTCGTCAATGCTGGTCTGCTTACCCTGGCCCAGGCCATATCAGTCATCATGGGAGCCAACATAGGCACCACCCTGTCGGCGTGGATCATGTCCGCGGGTTTCTCCTTCAACATCACCAGCATAGTCTGGCCCTTCTTCCTGATAGGCATCATCCTGATATACACCAAGAAATTCCGTTTCTTCGGGGACTTCCTCTTCGGACTCGCATTCCTGCTCTTTGCCCTCGGCACCCTCAACATGACGGGACGCGAGATGGACCTGGCGGGCAATCCCACAGTCGTCAATTTCTTCTCATCTTTCGACTCCGGAAGCTACCTGAGCATCCTGCTGTTCCTGCTCATCGGCACCATCCTCACCATCATCGCCCAGTCCTCAGCGGCGCTGATGGCACTTACCATGGTGCTGTGCACCTCAGGGGTGCTGCCCATCTACCTCGGCCTCGCCCTGGTCATGGGTGAAAACATCGGTACCACCATCACCGCCAACGTGGTGGCCATGACGGCCAATGTCCAGGCCCGCAGGGCGGCATTCTCCCACTTGATATTCAATGTGTTCGGTGTGTTCTGGGTGCTATGCCTGTTCTATCCTTTCGTCAATTTCGTCTGCGGTCTCGTGGGCATAGACCCCTCAGCCGAGACCCAGGATCCCACGCGCCTGTCCTTCGGACTCGCAGCCTTCCATACAGCCTTCAACGTGACCAACACCTTGATCCTCATCTGGTTCATTCCTCTGATCGAGAAGATAGTCACCAAACTCATCAAGCCTCGCAAGTCCGAAATCGAAGAAGAGTTCCATCTCACCTACATCCAGCAGGGTATCATCAAGACTCCTGAAATCGCCGTCCTTCAGGCCCAGAAGGAAATCGGCATCTACTCCGACCAGACCAGGGAGCTCTTCGACGTCACCCGCAGCATGCTGGCCCAGGGCGCCGACCTGGGCGCACTCGCCACCCAGGTGGACCATCTGGAAGACAGGTCCGACAGGATGGAGTCCGAGATCGGGCACTACCTCTCCGCAGTGAGTGACTCCCACCTGTCCGACCTTACCAAGGCCAAGATACGTTTCATGTACCGTCAGATCAACGAAATGGAAAGTATCGGTGACAGTTGCCAGAACATAGGCCGTATCCTGAAGCGCCAGGGCGGCAATTCCAAGGAAGGCGGAAAGCTGACCGAAGCTATACTGAATTCGCTCGACGGCTTGTTCGACCTCCTCGCACAGAGCCTTGACCACATGGATGAAGTCCTGGGAGATCCCGAAACCGGCGTGGATACCAACGACCGCAGCCTGGTGAAGGAAAGATGCGCCGCTCTGCGCGAACAGAATTTCGCATGGTCCAGCGCCGGCAATTATCCTTTCGGCATCAGTTCCATCTTCAACGACCTCATCAGTGAGTGCGACAACCTCTCCAGCTACATCGAAAACGTGGAGCAGGCCCGCCGCGGAGGCAAGGAGGGACGTTCTATCTGACACACCTTTTTTTTAACAATATTATAACCATGAAAAGAATTAAGCTATTCACACTGACGGCCTTGCTGCTGGCAGGGATCACATCCTATGCCCAGAACATTGCCGTCAAGGGTGTTGTTTCCGAAGCCGCAACCGGCGACCCTGTAGTGGGCGCCGTGGTGCAGGTAAACGGCAGCAACGGAGCCTATGCGACTACGGGTCTCGATGGCGAGTACACCATCAACGCCCCCGCAAACGGCTCGCTTGTTTTCACTCTCCTGGGATACAAGACCCAGACCGTCCCTGTGAACGGACGCGCCACCGTCAACGTCTCTCTCGAGACTGATTCAGAGATGCTCGACGAGGTGGTGTTCATCGGTTACGGTACCATGCGCAAGCGTGACCTGACCGGCAGCGTCGCTTCCGTCCGGAGCGAGGAAATCCTCAAACGCCCCACCTCCAATGTCATGGAGGCACTCCAGGGCCAGGTGGCCGGTCTCGACATCACCCGTACGACGGGCGACGCCAGTGCCGGTGTCAACATGATACTCCGCGGTAACCGCTCCATCAACGGTTCCAACACCCCGCTCTTCATCATTGACGGCATGGAAGGTTCCTACAGCGAGCTCAACCCCGCCGACATCGCCTCCGTGGAAGTCCTGAAGGACGCTTCCTCCACCGCGGTTTATGGTTCCGCCGGTGCCAACGGTGTAGTCATCATCACGACCAAGAATCCCGCCAAGGGCAAATTCTCAGTCAATTTCGACGGCTACCACGGTATCAACAAGATCGTCTCCTTCCCTGCCATCAACACAGGCCAGGACTACATAGATTTCCGCCGCCTCGCAATGCAGAACGGTGGCGAATACACCACCGACGCCAACCTCTTCCCGAGCTTCATCCAGAACGCCATCGACAAAGGACAGTGGGTTGACTGGTGGAAGGAGCTGGCCCAGACCGGCACCACCGACAACTACAACCTCTCCACCTCGTTCTCCAACGACCGCGTGGACGCTTACTTCTCCGTCGGTTACTACGAGCTGAACGGTATCACCCTGAACGACCGTCTGAAACGATACTCAATCCGTACCAAACTGGACTTCAAAGCCAACAACTGGCTCAAGTATGGTATCAACATCTACGCCATGTACGGCAACACCGACAAACGCAACAGCCGTGTCTGGAACCGTGTGCTGAACATGGTCCCCGTAGGTGTCCCCTATGACGAGAACGGCACCGTCCGTCCTTTCCCTATCGACGGTGACACCGCCCTGTCCCCTATCGCCGACCTCGAGCCCGGCCAGTATGCAAACAATGTGAAGACCCTCTCGCTGACCCCTCAGGGCTATGTCGAGATCACCCCGCTCAAGGGTCTGTCTTTCCGTTCGGTCATCGGCGCCTATCTGAGCAATGCCAAGACCGGCATCTACACAGGTACCAAGTCCTACCAGGGCCTCGAGTGGGCACAGATCCAGGCCCAGGCCCGCAACTCCTTCACTTACAACTACAAGTGGCAGAACATCCTCACCTACGACACCACCATAGCCAGCGCCCACAACCTGACTGTCACAGCCGTCGCAGAGTGGACCAAGAACCAGAGCGAGTTCTCGCAGGCCATCGCCAACGGGTATGACGCCGATATCTACTCATACTTCAACCTGGCCGCCGCGACCAGCACTCCGCAGATTTCCTCCGGCTTCACCGGAACCCAGATGATGTCCTATGTAGGCCGTATCAACTACAGCTACAAGGGCAAGTACATCGCCACGATCAGCGCCCGTGCTGATGGTGCCTCCGTGCTGGCAGCAGGTCACAAGTGGGCCGTGTTCCCCGCAGGTGCAGTGGCATGGCGCATCAGCGACGAGCCTTGGATGAAGGGCATCAGCCAGATTTCCAACCTCAAGCTCCGTGCTTCCTACGGTGTCACCGGTAACGCCGGTGCTTCCGCATACGCCACCCAGAACCTCGTCCGCAACGGTGTCTACGGCATGCAGGATGTGACCACCAATTACAGTGGCTACCAGACCAACATCGCCAACCAGAACCTCGAGTGGGAGAAATCCTACACCTGGGATGTCGGTTTCGAACTCGGTCTCTTCAGGGACCGCATCGCCCTCGAATTCGACTGGTACAACACCCACACCACCGGCCTGCTCTACAGACAGAGTCTGCCGTACGCCCAGGGTGGCTACGGTTCCAGCCCGTTCAGCATGTGGGCCAACGTAGGCGAGACTCTCAACCGCGGTGTAGAGATCACCCTCAATACCCGCAACATCATCACCCGTGACTTCCAGTGGACCAGCACGCTGACATTCGCCCGCAACAAAGAGCAGGTGCTCAAGACCACCCAGGATACCCCGCTCCAGTTCGGCAGCTACTACCTGATCCCCGGAGAGCCTATCCAGACCTACTACAACTACAAGTACGCAGGCATCTGGGGCACCGCCGAGGCTGAGAATGCAGCCCTCTACGGAGCTATCCCCGGTGAAGTCAAACTTGAGGACGTCAACAATGACCATAAGTACAACCAGGATGATTACCAGGTCCTCGGCTACAACACCCCTCTGTGGACTGCCGGTTTCACCAACAACTTCACCTGGAAGAATTTCGACCTGAGCATCCACGCCATCGCACGCTGGGGCTGGATGATGTCCTACGGCATCACCGGCTGGTACAGCAGGAGCGGTCTGAGCCCTAGTCCCAAGATCTGCGATTACTGGACTCCCGAAAACCAGAGCGCCCGCTGGCCGGCCCCGAACTCCGTCCGCAGCGATACCTACGCCGGCGCCGCCAACCGTCTGGATGCTTCTTACATCAAGATCAAGAATATCCAGTTGGGTTACACCCTTCCTCAGAAGTGGTCTGACGCCATCGGCATCAGCCGCGCCCGCGTCTACTTCACGGCCAGCGATCCCCTCATCTGGACCAAGGTCAAGTATTTCAAGGATTACGACCCTGAGAAGGGCGGTGACGATGACGACACCCCTCTGTCCAAAGAGTTCGTATTCGGTATCAACATCACTTTCTAAAACCAGGCAGTTATGAAAAACATTATAATTCTTTTCGCTACTGTCGCCGCCCTGCTGACCTTGAGCGCATGCTCACTGGAAGAATACAATCCCGGCAGTGCCACGGCTGACAACGAATGGACCTCCCTCGCCGGTTACGGCAAGAAGATCAACGACTGCTACTTCGACTTCATCCGTATCGTTTACGGACAGGCAGAAGATACCTTCGTCCCTCTCTCCGAATGTGCGACCGATCTTTGGGGCACCATCACCGACCGCACTGACGGATGGGGACAGGTGGCCACTCTGGTCAACTACGGTGGCAACACCGGTATGATGGGTGAACCGTACAACGGTTTCTACAGCACACTTTCCGCCTGCAACGGCGCCATCGCATATGCAAAGAAGGTCACAGGAGCTTCCGAGGCCGAGATCAATGCTCTCGCGGCAGAGGCACACTACCTCCGCGCACACGCCCTCTTCAACATTGTCGAATACTTCGGCGGCAAGTACCTCACCACAGAGGAGATTTCCGCAGTAGGTCCTCTGAAGGTCCTCCCCATGAGCACAGTCAACGAGTTCTACGAGGATGTGATCTTCCCCGACCTTGAGTTCGCAATCAAGTACCTTCCCGTCGAGCAGCAGGTTACCGGCCATGTGATCCGCGCCGCAGCCTACCATCTGTATGCCAAGGCTTGCGCCACCTACGCCACCTACACCGACGGACTCGGCAACTGCACGGCCCTGACCGATGCCCAGGCCAAAGAATGGCTCCAGAAGGGCAAGCAGGCAGCCGACTACCTCATCCAGAACGCATCTTCTCTCGGAGTCGGTCTCTATGCCAATGCTTCAGAGGTGTTCGCCGATGCCAACAACAAGAACAACAAAGAGGCTCTCTTCGTAGTGACCCACTCCAGCATCTCCGCCCTCAACCCCCGCGGCAACTATTTCAACCGTATCTGGAAGCACATGTGCACCTGGAACAACAACAGTTCCTCTTCCAACATCGGACCCGGTCTTTACATAGAGTGCCTGACCCAGAGCTATGAGACCAGCGTGAATGGTATATCGGTTGAGCCTCGCGGAAAGGGCAACGCCTACTATGCACCGACCAAGTACTTGATCGACCTGTACAACGAGGACATGAACGATACCCGTTTCGACGCATTCTTCCGTACAGTCTGGACAGCCAACAAGGCCAACAACGGCAACGATTACACATGGACGGCCAACGATGCCACCCGCTGGGGTCTGGATGCTTCCCGCGTGGGCAATGCTGCTTACAACATCCACCTCGGCGACACCTGCATCGCCCTGCAGCGCGTCAGCATCTCCCAGGCCGAGCGTGAAGCAGTCCGCTACGCCACCTACAACATCTACGACAACTACGGTGCCGACGGCTACATCGGCCGCGTGGCACCCAGCCTCAAGAAGGCTGACCTGACTTCGATGTACGGTGGTTCCAACCCCGGCAAGGCTTTCACCTGGGCAGACTGCATCGTTTACCGTCTCGCCGAGACCTACCTGATCTCCGCAGAGATCGACTGGAAGCTCGGTGACAATGCCGGAGCAGCCGACAGGCTCAGCACCATCCGCAACCGCGCCCAGAAGAACCACGACCACAGCATGGACGTCACCGCCTCCCAGGTCAGCAAGCAGCTCCTCCTCGACGAGAACGCCCGTGAGCTTTGCGGTGAGTGGAACCGCTGGACCACTCTCAAGCGCTTCCGCGCATTCGAGACCCAGCTCGTCCACAATCCCCAGGTCAAGGGCTTCGACAAGAACACCCATTACCTCCGCGCGATTCCCATCTCCGAGATCAACCTGATCGAAAACCAGGCTGAATACCAGAACCCTGGATATTAACAGTCAAACCATACTGAAAAAGGAGGGTGACCGGGATTCCGGCCACCCTCTGTTTTCTCATTTCCTGAAACTGATTCTTATCCCCCCATTGACCGAAAACATCAACGGGTGTTGCTTCCTGTAGGTTTCCAATACCCGCTTATCTGACGGTGCGGTCCAGCTGATCTCCGGTTCGATGAAAAGTCCCATATGGTCGGACAGATTCACCTGCATACCTCCCGCGCCAATGAGCGAGAGCCCCATGCCATCCTTCACGACATCCACCCCCGCAAGCCTGGCACCTACGCACCAGTCCGCCTCCACCCCGGCCCCGACATAGACTTCAAACCATTTCCCGGAGGCCATAGTCCAGTCCAGACGCAAAGGGATTCCAAGATAATGCGCCAGCAGATTCTTCCTTCCGGAAACGGAATAGTCAAAAGAAGACCTGTAACAGGAATAATCAATCCCTGTGGTGACATTCAGAGATTTGGAGACGGGGAATCGCAAGGAAGCGCCGGCTCTTAGAGGGAAAAAGCATTCAACTCCCTTCAATTCACCATTCCCAGTAATACCGCTCGTTGCAATACAGTCCGATTGCCCAATCTGGCCGGCTGATACTCCGGCCGGTGGCAGCAGTGCTGAAGCAAGTATACTGCCTCCCGCGACAGCACACAAAGCCGGGACCATATTGGTACGGACAGTCACATTACCGGCAGAAGCAGGCGCAGATGTTTTTTTGTACTCTTCCTGTACAGGCGCCGCTGTGCCGGGCGGCTCCGCGTCTTCGGCTGCCGCCGCCAGCTCAGCTGCCTCAGGTGTTGCAGGTGTTGCAGGTATATAGTCCCTGGTGCTGCGAATGTCCCTGGCAATGGGAATCAGAGAGCCCGGTATAGGTATGGAGACAGTGAGCGACGGGGTCTTCCGTTCCAAAGTGACAGGAACTATATCATGGGAAACGCGTCCAGGCAGAGACAAGAGCACGACAACAGAGGCTGCGGCTGCGGTCGCAGCGGCGAAAGACCAAGGCCAGGGCGCAAGCTTTTTCGGCGCAGAATATGACGGGATGGGACTCTCGTATGAGAGCAGTTCCTCCTTAATTATGTCTTCCCACTTCTTCATTTATCTTTTCTTTCAATTGTTTACGGGCTTTGGCCAAAACGCCGGCCGAACCTTTTTCACTGATTCCCAGCATCTTACTTATCTCCTTATGTGAATAGCCCTCTATACAGTAGAGATTGAATACGGCCCTGCGCTCGGCTGGGAGAGAGGATATCAAGTCAAGCAATTTTTCCCGCGGTATACAGGACATATCCTGCTCAGTAGGCTCCGGAGTCATATCTTCAAAGCGTGTTCCCAAAGGGATAAAGCGCCAGCGATGCCGGCGTATGTCATTGACTGCCCGATTTATGGCTATACGGGAGATCCACGCATAGAGGGACCCCTCCCCTCTGTACTGGAATGAGGATATCTTATCCAGAGCCTTGACCAGAGTCTCCTGCATAAGGTCCTTGGCGTCATCGGAATTGGATGAATATCGACGGCAGAGTGTCATCAACCTGGCTGCATATCTTCTATACAGCTCATCTCCAGCTTTCGTGTCTGCATTGGAACACAATTCGGCCAAAGACTGCTCGTCAATATCCTGATATGACATTGATGATTAATAATTATTCCAGCAGAAAACTCCAATCCTGCCGGTTTCCAGTTTGGGATAGACAGCAGCGAGGTACACCGGTTCCGGATCGTCCATGCAGACAATATCTTTATCCGCTTCGACCTTGAGGCATAGCGTATATTTATTCTTGTCACAGACAATCCGCTGGTCCGGCACCAGGACATCATCGCGTCTGGAGCTGAAAATATTCTCCATGTTGCCATCGCTTATACTCAGGTCGCTACATACCGTCAATGAAATCAATGTGCAAAAGGCGACACACACTGACAATAAGTATGAAGATATCTTTTTCATATTTAGTATGTTATTTAGTATGTTATTCAGTCTTCATACATCTTGTCTTCCAAAAGATACAAACGGATATCAGAAGATGCTAGTTTCGGATATATCGCTACAAAAAGCTGAGAGGTAGGAATGGTCTGGCCACAAAGAGCAACTTTACATCTCAAATAAAGTTTGTTTGTCCCCTTGTCAGATAATATTCTTTGGTCTGATACATAATACCTGGTATCTGGAAAACTCTTTTTAGAAATAACTATAGAATATAAACTAGCATCAACTGAGCAGAGTGGATTGGACTTACCTCCCATTTCAGGATTATTCGAAACGAGAGAAAGATCATTTTCATTAACAATCAAAGCATAATCCGCACGAGGGCAACCATGATTGTCGCGAACTGCCTCCAAAGCTTGATTAAGATTAAGAATGTCATCATCAGACATCTTTTGATTGGGCCAAAGATAATCTATGGGCACCAGGACATCGCTGCCTGTTGAAGTAAAGATGTATTCCATATCCGCATCGCTTGAATACAATGAAGTACATCCCGTCAAGACAGGCAGTGTACAGAAAGACAGTAATCCGAGAATCATTCCAAGTGTTTTCATAAGACTATGGTTTTATTTTCTATTTACTGAATAAACACTCAGAAAGCCGGAATACGTCTTCTGGGAAAAATAAATGATGCAGGAAGATGAAGCTTAGTGCCTGTACCCTGCAAGCGAAGCGATCATCGGGGCGATCCCGGTGTTGTCTTCGATACGGGCGAAGCTTTCGGCGCATTTACCTTTCACATAAAGGCCGACGGGGCTTCCTGAATGAGTCCCGTAGCTCCACTGGTATCCGGCGGCGCGGGTGAGCACGTCGATGGCTTCCACCACCAGGGCGTCGCCGTTGCTCTTGGACTGGTCGCAGAGATTATGAAGGGCCGCTTCGGTCCTTGCACTTACGGGGACTGAGCTCCAGAGGCCGAGATTCTCGCTCAGGAATTCCTTCACCTCAGCCCAGTTGGGAGCGGTTTTCTTGGCTCCTTCGGGGAAGAAAGCATCGTTGAACTTTTTCTTGAGGACGTCCTTCGAAGCAGTCTGGTGCAGAAGGAGTTCAGGGGTCATCTCATATTTGCCGGATCCCAGCATGAGGCCGCCGGTCTCATGGTCGGCGGTGACCACGATGAGGGTCTGCTCGGGATGCCTTTCGTAGAATGCCAGGACCACGTCCATGGCCTCGGCCATGTCATTGAGCTCGTGCACCATCGCGGCAGCGTCGTCAGCGTGGCTGGCCCAGTCGATCTTGCCGCCTTCAATCATGAAGAAGAATCCTTTCTTTCCGAAATTGGCTTCCAGGTAATCAATGCCCGCCTTCACGAAATCGGCGAGTTTGGTGTCACCCTCCTGGCGGTCGATCGCATAAGGAAGGTCTTCCTGATCCTTGCCGCTGAGGCAGAGGACGCGTCCGGTGGCATTTGCGATGCCGTCGAACGAAGGTCCGCGGAAGACTTTGATGCCGGCCTGCTCGGATGCCTGGATGAAGTAGGCATTGTCCTTTTCAGATTTGCCCTCGCGTATGAATCCGGCTCCTGCGGCGAAGTCCACGGGAGAAGAGAGATACTGGGTGGATATATCTTCGTAGTTCTTGCGGGTGGAGGTGTGGGCTATGAAGCACGCGGGGGTGGCGTGGTTAAGGCCTACCGATGTGCAGACACCGGTGCCGAAACCGTTGGCCGAAGCCCAGTCGGTAAGGGAAGTCACTGCCAGAGTGTCGGGATCCACCCCGATGGCGCTGTTGTATGTCTTGACCCCGGAAGCAAGGGCGGTGCCGCCGGCGGCGGAGTCGGTCACCAGGGAGGAAGACGAATGGGTGGTGACAAAACCACGCACGGGGAAATGTGCGAAGTTCACGTCCTGACGGCCTGTGGCCTGATTGAATTTCTCAGTACCGAAGACCTGGTTGATTCCCATTCCGTCTCCGATAAAATAGAATACATACTTTACATCAGGGGTCTTGCTGCAGGAGCAGAGGACTGCAAGCAGCAGGGCAGGTAATAATACTCTTGACAGTTTCATAAGATCGGCTTTTATTCTATGCAAAGATAAGAAAAAACGTGTAACAAAAAAGAGCCTCCTACAATCGTAGAAAGCTCTTTTAAAGGCTTTGTGCGGTGCGGAAGGGACTCGAACCCTCGACCTCCGGCGTGACAGGCCGGCATTCTAACCAGCTGAACTACCGCACCAAAGCGGATGCAAATATAAGCATTATTTTTTGACTTGCAAGTCCTTTCTTTGCATTTTTTCGGAGGATTTTCTATTTTTGAAAATACACTAAACGGATAACTGCAATGGACTCACTGTTTTACCTCGTGCCGGCCGCATCGTTGCTCGCACTGTTCTTTGCTTTTCTTTTCTACCGCAGGATGAAGCGTGAAGATGAAGGCACGCCCACCATGCGGGAAATCGCCCAGTACGTCCGGGAAGGTGCCATGGCATATCTCAGACAGCAATACAAAGTAGTAGTCATCGTATTCATCATCCTGGCCCTGCTCTTCGCCGTGCTCGCCTACGGCTTCGGAGTCCAGAACCCCTGGGTACCCTTCGCCTTCCTCACCGGAGGATTCTTCTCCGGCCTGGCTGGCTTCATAGGCATGCGCACCGCCACTTTCGCGTCGGCCAGGACGGCCAACGCCACTTCCCGCAGCCTAGACGCGGGTCTCAAGATAGCCTTCCGCAGCGGCGCCGTGATGGGACTCACCGTCGTGGGTCTCGGCCTGCTGGACATCTCCATCTGGTGGATCATCCTCAACGCATTCGTGCATGAAGCCGACCCCGCCCAGACCCTCATCGTCATCACCACCACCATGCTGACCTTCGGCATGGGCGCCAGCACCCAGGCCCTCTTCGCCAGGGTGGGCGGCGGCATCTACACCAAGGCGGCCGACGTGG
>JAFTBU010000040.1 GCA_017455065.1 Bacteroidales bacterium | reverse complement strand
TAACATACTGCGGTGGTTATAGCAGTGGGGTACCACCTCTTCCCATTCCGAACAGAGAAGTTAAACCCACCGGCGCCGATGGTACTGCCCCACCAGGTGGGAGAGTAGGTAGCTGCCGCTTTTCGGGAACCCGATCAGAGTAAAATCTGGTCGGGTTCTTTGTTTATATGGTTTTTTTTTATATATTGTCCGCGACATAATAATAGCACCATGAAACCAATCAGCATCATTTTCCTATCTGTAGCCGCTGTTCTGGCGCTTTCCTGCGAGAAGGCGCAGCCGGAGGAGGAGCCGACGGACATCGTCACGTCGCATAACTGTGCGCTGGTCATAGTGAAGCCGGATGGCTCGGAATACATATATGATATCCACTGCGTAATCCGGGGTGGTGGAACTGTCACGAGTTCTCCGACCCTTACCGCCTTTTATGATTACTCACTTTTCTTCAGGGACGATATTACAGAAGAGCCTATGGTTACTGTGTTGGACAATAAGGTAGAGGCTTTCCTTCCTGGGGGTGTGCCCCCGTTTATCACTATCTATGGCCGATATAAACTTACCGAGACGCAGAAAAAATATTTTTTTCATCAAAAGAGATATGACCAAACACTACTGCAAAGGATTCACATCCAGGGATTGGATGAGTCTTTGGGTCTAGGGAAGGAATTCTCCGTAAGTTTCATAGACGGAGTGTACACCGGGGATAACGATTTGATAGATTTTGTCAAGGTAAACTCATATGTCACATCCTCGTATACTGCGGGCAGTTCGTCAACACCCCCGAGATCCGGGAGTGACTCTGACATCAATATCTATATCCGGTGCAAATCAGGCACAGTCATTTCCGTACGTTACATCAACGGAGAAATGCGTCCTGCTTAGTAAACGTGGTAACATTGGATAGAGTATGAAAAGGTTATTTGTATTATTGTTTTTAGCTTCCTTTTTTGCGTATTCCTGCAACAAGGAAGAGCCTCAGACGGACATCGTCACGTCTCATGACCGTGCGCTGGTCATAGTGAAGCCGGATGGCTCGGAACAGGTGTGTAATATCGAGTCGGTTTTCTGTTATCCTTCCTCAACTTCCTCAAAATTCAATATTGAGTATTGCTTTTTCAAAGAATACTATCATCAGACGATTGACGACTTCAAGTCCCATAGACCACCAAGAATCAATGAGGGGGATGCTCCTCTGATTTATATCGCTGATACTCATGAATACCACCATGGAGAAACGATCGAAGGCATCCTGGAGGCGATAGGAGATGCCGTATATGAGAAATTTATCGAGAAAATAGTCATATCTGGTTTGGATGAATCCCTGGGTCTCGGCGCTGAGCTTACAATCCTCATGCAGGATGGGGAATACAAGGGAGGAAACGACCTGATCGACTATGTCAAGGTAAATTCGTTCATGCCTGCATTGCCCTTAAAGTCATTTGCCACGGAGAGCAACTCCGACATAAACATCTTTATACGCTGCAAATCCGGGATCATCATCTCCATCCGCTACATCAACGGACAGATACCAAGGTTTTTCAGCGGATATGCTTATTGATGTCTAGAACTCGTCCTTGATGTTGTAGTGGTTGCGCTCTGAAGAAGAGCGGGCTATCATCTCGCCGATGAATCCGGCCAGGAACAGCATCACGCCGAGGACTATCGTCAGGAGGGCCAGGTAGAAGAGGGGCTGGTCTGTAACCGCCCTGTACACCATACCCTGTCCCTGCTTGACGAGCTTGGCGACGATGATCCATATGGTCAGCACTGTGCCGACCAGGAACATGAACAGACCACTGTAGCCGAAGAAATGCATCGGCTTCTTGCCGAATGTGCTCAGGAACCACAGCGACAGCAGATCCAGGAATCCGTTGACGAAACGGTTTATGCCGAATTTGCTCTTTCCGTATTTGCGCTTCTCGTGGTGTACGGCCTTTTCGGTGATGTTGCCGAATCCGGCGTTCTTCGCGAGGTAGGGGATGTAGCGGTGCATCTCACCGTACACCTCGATGTTCTTTATCACTTCCTGGCGGTATGCCTTGATGCCGCAGTTCATGTCGTGCAACTTGATGCCGGTGATGGCCCGGGCCGTGGCATTGTAGAGCTTGGACGGAAGGTTCTTCGTGACAGCATTGTCCTTGCGGTGCTTCTTCCAGCCGGACACCACATCGTATCCGTCCTCCCTGACCATGCGGTAGAGCTCCGGAATCTCGTCCGGGGAATCCTGAAGGTCGGCGTCCATCGTGATGACCACTTCGCCCTGGGCCTTTGCGAATCCGCAGTACAAGGCTGCGGATTTGCCGTAATTGCGGCGGAAACGGATGCCATGTACCTGGGGGTAGGTCTCTGAAAGCGAGGTGATGCACTTCCACGATCCGTCGGTGCTGCCGTCGTCGACCATGATTATCTCATGGGTGAAGGAATGCTCCTTCATCACCCTGTCTATCCAGGATATGAGTTCAGGAAGGGACTCTTCTTCGTTGAGAAGGGGGACAATGACTGAAATATCCATATTACTGTTCGTCTGCAGGTTTGTCACCGCCTTCCTCGAAAGGGTTGGAAGGGGCGATCTTGGCGGAGAAGATGGCGGAAAGGATGGTGCCGAAAAGGGTGCAGTAGATAAGATTCGTGAAGAAAGATATCTGAGGCATCTTGTCCATCATGTTTGAGATGGACTCCATGGAATTTGAATCAAGCATGGAGGAGTAGGACTCCATGACCTGGTCCATGGCTTCGGAAATCATTTCCGGCGCGATGAAAAGGGAGTATGCCAGATAGCCGGCCGAGTAGAGCAAGGCCGAGCAGACGGCTACATAGAAACCGAATTTGAACAACTCACCGTGTGTGCATCCGGGGTTGGAAGCGTAGTATTTCTTCATGAAATAATTCATCAGCCAGATGCAGACGATGAATTTGGCGAGCCAGAGTATGCCGCTGAGCAAGCCGCCGAGGATGCCGTGGATGCCGGTAAGATTGATGACCCAGCCGAGCAGCAGATATGCTATCGAGATGCCGCCCAGAACAAGACCGGCACTGCCGGCGCTGTTCAATATAGATTTCTTATCTGTCATAACAAAGACAAAGATAGAAAAAAATCCCTATCTTTGTAGGCTGATAATTATTTGACTTTATGTTGACTATTGCTTTTACAGATGGAACTATCCGTCCCTGGGACGATGATGAAGCGAAAAAGATATTCTGGCACTCTTCCGCGCACCTGATGGCAGAGGCTCTCGAGGCCCTGTATCCCGGTGTGAAATTCGGTGTCGGACCCGCTGTCGAGACAGGTTTCTACTATGACGTGGACCTCGGTGACAGGCAGATCACGGATGCAGACCTGAAGGCTGTCGAAGACAAGATGACAGAGCTTGCCCGTTCCAAGGAGACTTTCGAGAGAAAAGAGGTGTCCAAGGCCGACGCCATGGCATACTTCAAGGAAAAGGGAGATCCCTACAAGTGCGAGCTCATCCAGGACCTTGAAGACGGCACCATCACCTTCTATACCAACGGCCACTTCACAGACCTGTGCCGCGGCCCTCATGTAAAGCATACCGACGACATCAAAGCCATCAAGCTCACCGCCATCGCGGGAGCCTACTGGAAAGGCGACCAGAACCGTCAGCAGCTCACCCGTATCTACGGCGTGACCTTCCCCAAGAAGTCCATGCTCGACGAGTATCTCGCTGTCCTCGAAGAGGCCAAGAAGAGGGACCACCGCAAGCTCGGAAAGGAGATGGAGCTTTTCACCTTCTCTTCCCGCGTGGGCCTCGGACTGCCCCTCTGGCTGCCCCGCGGCGCCCAGCTCCGCTACACCATGGAGGCTTTCCTGCGCAAGAAGCAGGCAGAGATCGGGTACCTCCCCGTGGTCACGCCCCATATCGGAAGCAAGGATCTCTATGTGACTTCCGGCCATTATGCAAAGTACGGCAAGGATTCGTTCCAGCCCATCCATACCCCGCAGGAAGGCGAAGAGTACATGCTCAAGCCCATGAACTGCCCTCACCACTGCGAAATCTTCCGCAGCTCGCCCCGCTCCTACAAGGACCTTCCCCTGCGCTTCGCAGAGTTCGGTACTGTGTACCGCTACGAGCAGAGCGGAGAGCTCCACGGATTGACCAGGGTACGCGGTTTCACCCAGGATGACGCCCACCTCTTCTGCCGCCCCGACCAGCTGCAGGAAGAGTTCGAGAAAGTCATCGACCTTATCCTCTATGTCTTCAAGACACTCCATTTTGACAAATTCCTCGCCCAGGTATCGCTCCGCGATCCCGCCAATAAGGAAAAATACATAGGTAGCGACGAGAATTGGGAGAAAGCTGAGAAAGCTATCATCGACGCCGCCGCCAAAAAGGGTCTCGACACCGTGGTGGAGCTCGGCGAAGCCGCTTTCTACGGCCCCAAGCTCGACTTCATGGTCAAGGACGCCATCGGCCGCAAATGGCAGCTCGGCACCATCCAGGTGGACTACAACCTGCCTGAGAGGTTCGAGCTCGAGTACACCGACGCCGACGGCAGCAAGCAGCGCCCCGTGATGATACACCGCGCTCCCTTCGGCAGCATCGAGAGATTCACCGCCGTGCTTCTCGAGCACACTGCAGGACATCTTCCGCTGTGGCTCTCTCCTGACCAGGTTAAAGTGTTGCCTATCAGTGAGAAATATGCAGATTATGCGGAAAAAGTTTGCAATTCGCTGAAAAATTCCGATATTCGCGCTTCCATGGACGCACGTAACGAGACTCTCGGACGTCGCATCCGTGACATATCCCTCCTCAGGGTGCCTGTACTGGCCATTGTGGGAGAGAAAGAGCAGGCCGACGGCACCGTCTCCGTCAGGAGAGAAGGTGTCGATCAGGGTACTATGACTATTGATGCATTTATTGAATATTTAAACACAGCTATCGCTGAAGAATTGTCTTAATGGCAGGACCTTACAGACCAAAGCCTTCGGGACCGCGCCCTTCGGGCCGCAGACCGGACCCTCGTCAGAAACAGAGAGACGAGTTCGAGCTCAATATCAATGAGCAGATCACCGCTTCTCAGGTAAGACTCGTAGGAGAGAATATACCTGAACCCGGTGTATATCCGCTTTCCAAGGCATTGAAGCTCGCAGACGAACTCGAGCTCGACCTCGTGGAGATCAGCGCCAAGGCGGACCCCCCTGTCTGCAAGATACTCGACTACCAGAAGTATCTCTACCAGCAGAAGAAGAAGGCCAAGGAGATGAAGTCCAATTCTGCCAAGATAGTCTTGAAAGAGATACGTTTCGGCCCCAATACCGATGAGCACGACTTCCAGTTCAAGCTGAAGCATGCGATGGAGTTCCTCCAGGAAGGATCCAAGGTCAAGGCTACGATATTCTTCAGGGGACGTTCCATCATGTTCGCGGACCAGGGAGAGAAGCAGTTGCTGCGTTTCGCAGTGGAGCTCGAGGAGTACGGAAAGGCCGAGAACATGCCGGTGCTCGAAGGCAAGAGGATGTCCATCATCATAGCGCCCAACAAGAAGAAATAGTGAAAGCGTCTCGGTGACGCACACATTAATATTAACAATTAATTATCAACAAAATGGCAAAGCTTAAGACCAATTCCGGTGCCAAAAAGCGCTTCGCGCTTACCGGGTCGGGAAAAATCAAGAGGAAGCATGCTTACCACAGCCACATCCTCACCAAGAAGACCAAAAAACAGAAAAGGAACCTTGATCACTTCGCTCTCCTCGAGAAAGCTGACATGGTCCGCGTAAAAGAATTGTTGGTTCTCTAAAAAAGTACAATTATGCCTAGATCAGTAAACTCAGTCGCCTCAAGGGCTCGCCGCAAGAAGATTCTCAAGAGAACCCGCGGTAATTTCCTTTCCAGGAAGAATGTATGGACCGTTGCAAAGAACACCTACGAGAAAGGTCTCACCTATGCATACCGTGACCGTAGGGCTAAGAAGCGCAATTTCCGCGCTCTCTGGATCCAGCGTATCAATGCAGCCGCACGTCAGTACGGTATGTCCTATTCCCAGTTCATGGGCAAGCTCTCCAAGGAGAACATCGGCCTGAACCGCAAAGTCCTCGCCGACCTCGCCATGAACAACCCGACTGCATTCGAAGCTATAATCAAGTCTGTAAAGTAGTGTGAGGTGAGCTGGAAGGATTTCACTCACAACAAGTGGACAAAGTTCACATTCTGGGCTTTGCTATACATTTTGTGGGTGATCTGGCTCGGAAGTTATTGGTGGCTCTTCGGCCTTGCGGTCATCTTCGACATCTTCATCACGAAGAAGGTAAGATGGAACTTCTGGAAGAAGCGCTACAAGGAAGGGGAGAAACGCTCGGCGGCAAACGAATGGCTGGACGCAGTCATCTTCGCCGTGGTCGTGGTCACCTTCGTCAATATCTTCTTCGTCCAGGCCTTCAAGATCCCCTCATCCTCGATGGAGAGCAGCCTCTATACAGGAGACCGTCTCTTCGTTAGCAAATTGACATACGGCCCGAGAGTACCCCAGACTCCTCTGACCATACCTTTCACGCACAATACGATTTTCGGCCGGGAGAGCTACTCCACCCTGATACAGAATCGCTACAGGCGCCTGAAAGGCTTCCGGGAAGTACGGAAAGGAGACTATGTGGTATTCGGATTCCCTAACGGCGATACGGTGCTCCGCAATTATCCTTCGGATGATTACTATGCACTCTGCCGTTACCTGGGCAGGGACGCGGTCCTGAGCAGTTACGGTCCTATCGTAGTCCGTCCTTCGGACAAGAAAGACCACTATGTGAAGAGATGCGTCGCAGGCCCCGGTGACACCCTCGAGGTGAAGGACGGAATGGTATGGATCAACGGCGTGCAGCAGGAGGTCTATCCGGGAATACAGCTCAGCTACAAGGTCACCACCAACGGGGGCAGGATCAACGCCAGGACTCTCGACAAGTTGGGACTCAATACCAGGGAACTGTATTTCGACAACAACCTTCCGGGATATCCCGCGATGCCTCTGACGGCGGAAATGCTCCGCGAGCTGAGCTCTGTAGCCAGCGTGGTGGACATCGAAGCCAATCTGGAGACGCAGTCCGACCCCAGGGAGATTTTCCCTTTCACCGGTTGGTGGAGCAGGGATGAGTTCGGACCTCTGTGGATCCCTTCGAAAGGGGCCACGGTCAATCTCACGGCAGACAACCTGCCGCTCTATGAACGGATCATCCGCGATTATGAGCATGGAAATGTGGCGGAAGCCCTCGCGAGAGGCACCTACACTTTCGGGCAGGACTACTACTTCATGATGGGAGACAACAGGCACAATTCCCTCGACTCAAGGTACTGGGGATTCGTTCCGGAAGACCACATAGTCGGAAGACCGGTGATCATTTGGCTCTCTACGGATATGGGGAAGAAGTTCCCTAAAAACATAAGGTGGCGCAGATTCCTTAAATTTGTCTAAAATTCTTGGAATTCAGAAAATTAAAAGCGATATTTGCACCCCATTATCAGAATTAAGAAATAAAAAGATATATTATGGCAAAGATTTGTCAAGTCACAGGAAGAAAGAGAATGAAAGGCAACAATGTTGCCCATTCCAAGCTGCGCACCAAGCGCGACTTCTCTCTCAACCTCAAGAACAAGAGATTCTGGAGTGAGGAAGAGCAGAGGTTCATCACCCTCAAGGTTTCTTGCAAGGGTATGAGGATCATCGAGAAGAACGGCCTCGCCGCCACTCTCCGCGATGCCCAGAACAAAGGATTGGTTAACCTTGTATAAATTTCGGTATTATGGCAAAGAAAGCAAAAGGTAACAGGGTGCAGGTCATCCTCGAGTGCACAGAGCAGAAAGAAAGCGGCGTGCCCGGAATGTCAAGGTACATAACCACCAAGAACAAGAAGAACACCCCTGAGCGTCTCGAGCGTAAGAAATACAATCCTTTCCTCAAGAGGGTCACAGTTCACCGCGAAATCAAGTAAGGAGGATAGAATATGGCAAAGAAAGCAGTTGCAACCTTCGCAGCCAAGGCCGGTGCCAAGAGCATGGTCAAGTGCATCCGCATGGAGAAATCCCCCAAGACCGGCGCCTACGTTTTCGTAGAGCAGCTCGTCGAGGAGCCCAAGGCCAAGGACTATTTCGCCAAGAAGTAATCACGGTGTGATGTTTGATAGAGGACCGGTTGGTTTTATAGCCAACCGGTCCATTTTTTTGTGCAGACTATTGCATATTAAAAAAAGTCATACTACTTTTGTAGTGTATTAATTCAGTAGTACACCATGCTGATAGAATTGAAGGACATAAACAAGACCTATGAGGGGGCGCAGCCTCTCCATGTGCTCAAGGGCGTGAACCTTGGGGTGGAGCAGGGGGAGTTCGTCTCCATCATGGGCGCATCCGGCTCCGGAAAGTCCACTCTCCTTAATATAATAGGGATACTGGACAATTACGACTCGGGCGAATACCGTTTCGACGGCAGCCTCATCAAAGGCCTGAGCGAGTCCAAGGCAGCCGAATACCGCAACCGCAAGATAGGATTCATATTCCAGAGCTTCAACCTCATCGCCTTCAAGACGGCGGTGGAGAATGTGGAGCTGCCCCTGTTCTACCAGGGCGTGCCCCGGCGCCGCCGCCACGAGCTCGCGATGGAGTACCTGGAGAAACTCGGACTCAGGGACTGGTCCCACCATTATCCCAATGAACTCTCCGGCGGCCAGAAGCAGAGAGTCGCCATCGCCCGCGCACTGATCACCCATCCGCAGCTCATACTCGCGGACGAGCCGACAGGCGCCCTGGACTCCAAGACCTCGGCTGAAGTCATGGCCCTGCTCCGTGAGATCAACCGCAACGAAGGCATGACCATGATCATCGTCACCCACGATCCCAAGGTCAATGCCCAGACCGACAGAAGCATACACATCAGCGACGGAATGATAGTATGAGAGACATCCTGGTGGAAATATGGGAAAGCGTCAGGCGCAACAAGCTCCGTACGACCCTCACGGGACTGGCGGTGTCCTGGGGCATATTCATGCTGATAGTCCTGCTGAGCGCAGGCAACGGCGTGATGAACACGACCATGTCCAACATGAGCGAGATGAACACCGATGCCATGCGCGTGTACGGAGGTGTCACTTCCAAGCCCTACGACGGACTGGAAGAGGGACGGCGCCTGGATCTGACGGACAAGGATGTCCGCCTGACCGGAAGCAAGGCCTTCCGGGACGTGATCGTGGATGTCTGCCCGACCATCTCCACATCCTCGCTCACGATGACTTATGGCAAGAAGAATTTCAGCGTCTATACCGTGGGCATCTATCCCATCTATACCCGTATCAACCGCACTGAGATCCTTGCCGGGCGCAGCATCAACGACAATGACATAGCTGAGGCCCGCAAGGTGATAGTCATCACCCATCTCCAGGCGAAGAACATGCTCATGAATTCGACCGATTACGAAAAGATAATAGGCCGCCGAGTCAAGGTGGGCAATCTTTCGTACAAGATCGTCGGTGTGCGGCATGGCGCTGAAAACGAGAACGATACAGACGTCTTCATGCCATATACCACGCTCAAAGGCATATTCGCCAAGAGCGACAGGGTGGACAACATCATCTTCACCTTCAAGGGACTGGAAACCGACGAGGACCACGAGGCCTTCGAGGCCCGCTACCGCGCCGCCATCAACGGCCTGCATCACGCGGATCCCGAGGACCGCAGCGCGGTGTGGATCAGCAACAGCTTCACCCGTAACAAGCAGATGAATTCCGCCCGCAACACCCTCGAGACCGCCCTTTGGGTAGTGGGCCTGCTGACCCTCCTGGGTGGCATAGTGGGCGTGTCCAACATCATGCTCATCACGGTGAAGGAGCGCACCCACGAATTCGGCATCCGTAAGGCGATAGGCGCTTCGCCCCTGTCCATCATCAGCCTCATCGTCACTGAGAGCGTCGCCATCACGGCCCTCTTCGGCTACATAGGGATGGTGCTGGGCATGATGGCTTCCGAGGTGATGGATTCTACATTGGGCCATTCCACCGTGGATATCTTCGGCGAGCACATCAGCATAATGAAAGACCCCGGCGTCGACCTCGGCACAGCGGTCGGAGTGACGGTGGTCCTGATATTGGCCGGCACCATCGCAGGACTTTTCCCTGCCTGGAAGGCCGCAAGAGTGAAACCCGTAGAGGCATTGTCCGCAAATTGACATGAGATTCGACTTGGATTCATACAGGGAAATCGCGGATTCGCTGACCCGCAACAAGAGCAGGAGCTTCCTCACTGGCTTCGGCATCTTCTGGGGCCTGTTCATGCTGCTGTTCCTGATCGGAGGGGGCAAGGGAGTGAAGTCCATGCTGTCCGCCAACTTCGAGGGCTTCGCTTCCAATGCCGCCATCATGGTTTCCCAGAACACCTCCCTGCCTTACAAGGGTATGCAGGAAGGACGCTACTGGAACCTGAGACTCGGGGATGTGGAAAGGCTCCGGACCCTGATACCCGAACTCGACGTGGTCTCCCCCCAGCTCTCCAGATGGGGCGTCAACGCCGTGTACGGCGACCTCAGCAGTTCCTGCTCCATGAAGGGTGTCCGGGCTGATTATTCCAAGGTCGAGGCCCCCAGCCTCAAGTACGGGCGCTACATCAATGAAGTGGATGTGGAGCAGGAGCGCAAGGTGTGCGTCATAGGCAAGAGGATATACGAGGAGCTTTTCCCCGACGGAGGCGATCCCTGCGGGCAGTATATCGCGGTCGGCGGCGTGTACTTCCGTATCGTGGGCGTGGATTACAATGCCAGCAACATAAGTATCAACGGCAATTCTTCCCAGTCTGCGGTGGTCCCGATCAGCGTCGCCCAGAAACTGTACAACTACGGAGATGTGGTCGAACTCATCTGCGTCACCGCAAAGAGCGGAGTCCAGATGACCTCGCTCGAAGGCCGCATACGCCAGGTGCTGGCCCGCAACCATATGTTCGACCCCGAGGACGAGCCCGCGCTGCTCGTACTCAACACCGAGCAGATTTTCAACCTGGTGGACGCCCTGTTCAGGGGAGTGAACTTCCTGATCTGGCTCATAGGTCTGGGTACCCTCCTCGCGGGCGCCATAGGCGTCAGCAACATCATGATGGTGACGGTCCGGGAGCGCACCACCGAAATCGGCATACGCCGCGCAATAGGCGCCACCCCGCGCGAAATCCTTTCGCAGATCATGATGGAGAGCGTCACCCTCACCCTGGTGGCCGGATCCGCCGGCATCGTGTTCTCCGTAGCCATGCTCAGCTTGCTGGGCATGATTACCGGGCGGGCCGACTCCTTCCAGATAGATTTCTCCACGGCGGTGCTCGCCGCGCTGATGCTCACCCTGCTCGGTATCGCAGCAGGCATGGCCCCCGCATCCAGGGCCATGAATATCAAACCGGTGGATGCGATGAGAGATGAATGATAAGACAATAGAGATATGAAAAAGGTATTAAAGTACATCCTGTTTGCAGTGATCGCCCTCATCCTCGTAGGGACATTCGTGATGCTTTACCGCAATTCCCGTCCGGAAGCTGTGGTCTATAAGGACATCGTCGCCACCAAGGGCGATATCTCCAAGACCACCGTGGTCACGGGCAAGATCCAGCCCCGCAACGAAGTCAATATCAAGCCGCAGATAAACGGCATCATCGCCGAGCTGTACAAGCAGGCCGGCGAGCAGGTGCAGGAGGGCGAGGTCATCGCCAAGCTCCGTGTCATCCCCGACATGAGCTCGCTGAGCTCCGCCCAGAGCCGTCTGAGGCTGTCTGAGCTCAATCTCAAGCAGGCCAAGACCAATTACGAGAGGGAGAAAGCCCTCTGGGACAAGAACCTCGTGAGCAACGAAGAGTACGACCAGGTGCTCCAGGCCTACAACCAGGCCCAGGAGGAAAGGGCTGCCGCCAAGGATGCCCTCGAAGTGATCAGGGACGGCGTTTCCTCTTCCAATTCCAACGGCAGCGCCACCCTCGTCCGCTCCACCATCTCGGGACTCATCCTCGACATCCCCGTGAAAGTGGGTAATTCGGTCATCCAGGCCAATACCATGAACGAAGGTACCACCGTCGCGGCCGTTGCCAACATGAAGGATCTCATCTTCGACGGCAGCATCGACGAGACCGAGGTGGGCACCCTCGCCGAGGGCACTCCGATGCAGATCACCATCGGCGCCCTGCAGAATTACAGCTTCGACGCCGTATTGGAATACATCTCCCCCAAGGCGGTCGAGACCAACGGCGCCAACCAGTTCGAGATCAAGGCGGCCGTGCAGGTGCCCGAGGGCAGGATGATACGCTCCGGCTACAGCGCCAACGCTGAAATCGAGCTCGAAAGGGTGGAGGGCGTCATCTGCATAGAAGAGACGGCTCTCGAATTCGAAGGCGACAGCACCTATGTCTATCGCAAGGAAGCCGACGGCAAATACACCAGGATTCCGGTCACCACCGGCCTGAGCGACGGCATCAACATCGAGATACGCGAGGGCCTCTCCGAAGGGGACGTCGTCCGCGGCAGCAGAGTCTTAAATGAGGAGGCATAAAGTATGAAAGCGCTTTTGTTGGCAATAGTGCTCCAGTCCTGGAGCCTGGGCGAATGCATAGACTACGCCCTCGAGCACAATCTCAGCGTGCGTCAGGGAGAGCTGGGAGTGCAGCAGAAAGAGATTTCCCTGAACACCGCCAAAAACCGCCGTCTCCCCGGTCTCGCCGCTTCGGCTTCGGAGAATTTCTCCTTCGGCCGCGGCCTCACCGCTGACAATACTTATTCCAATGCCAATACGACGAGCACTTCCTTCCAGCTCGGCGCCGACCTGCCCCTGTTCCAGGGTTTCGACATCAAGAACGACATACGACAGAACGAGCTGAATCTGGCCGCCGCCACGGCCGACCTCGAAAAAGCCAAGGACGACATCCGGGTGGCAGTGGCCCAGGCCTATGTGCAGATACTGTACAATCAGGAACTGCTGGAAGTGGCCAGGGGCCAGGTGGCCCAGGATTCGCTGCTGCTGGAGCGTATCGAAGCCATGTGCGAGGCGGGAAAGGCCAGCTCAGCCGAAGTCTCTGCCCAGAAGGCCACGCTCGCCCAGAGCCATCTGAATGAAGTCCAGGCCGAAGGCAACCTGGAACTCGCCCTGCTGGACCTTTCGCAGCTCCTTGAGCTCGATAGCCCCGAAGGCTTCAGCGTGAAGGCCCCTTCGGTGGAAAACCTGCAGGTCCAGCTCCTGATGTCTCCTGAGGAAGTGTTCGCAGAGGCTGTCAACATCAAGCCCGCGATCCGGAGCGGACAGCTCAAGATAGATTTCGCCCAGGCCGGCATCGACAGGGCCAAGGGCGCATATCTCCCTTCGCTCTCGCTGAGCAGCGGCATAGGCACCAATTACTACACCAACAGCCGCGCGCCGTCGGCTGCATTCGGAGACCAGTTAAGGAACAATTTCAGCCAGTACATAGGCATTTCCCTGAGAGTCCCCATTTTCAGCCGCATGAGCACCCGCAACTCGGTGCGTACGGCCGAGCTCAACCTCGAAGGTGAGAAGCTCCAGCTGGAAACCCTGCGCAAGACCCTCTACAAGGAGATACAGCAGGCCTATTACAATGCCGTCAACTCCCAGGCCCAGTACCGCAGCAGCGAGCAGGCGGCCCGCAGCGCCGAGGAGTCGCTCGAGCTGGTGAGGGCCAAATACGAGACCGGGAAAGCTACTTCCACGGAGTACAACGAGTCCCGCAAACGCTACCTGGAAGCCGAGTCCAACTTCCTCCAGTCCCGTTACAGATGCCTGTATCAGACAAAACTCATCGATTTCTACAGGGGAGTGGCGCTGGATTTCTGAAAATCTGAAGATAATTGTGTATATTTGTTGATTGCAACATAATGCATTCAACAAATATGGCATTGAGTTTTTTCCAGAAGATAGGCAGGGCGGTCCTCGGTAAATCGAGGGTCGATGACAACACCCTGGATGCCATCGAGGAAGCCCTCGTGGAATCCGACATGGGTGTGGACACCACCCTGAAGGTGATAGACAGCCTCGAAGAGAGGGTGGAGAAGGACAAATACATGTCCTTCGACGAACTCGTCGGCCTGCTGAGGGAAGAAATCTCCGCGCTCATACCCGAAACCCCCGCCGCCACGTCGCTGCCCAGTCCCTACGTCGTACTCGTCGTGGGCGTCAACGGCGTAGGCAAGACCACCACCATAGGCAAGCTCGCCAACTACTACAGCCGCCAGGGCAAGAAGGTCATAGTCGGTGCCGCCGACACCTTCCGCGCCGCCGCCGTGGACCAGCTCAGCATCTGGGCCGAGAGGGCTGGCGTCGATATTGTCAAGCAGGCCATGGGTGCCGATCCCGCCTCCGTCGCATTCGACAGCGTGAGCGCAGCCGTCGCCCGCAAGGCCGACGTCGTGCTCATCGACACCGCCGGGCGCCTGCACAACCGCATCGACCTGATGAACGAGCTGACCAAGATACGCAATGTCATACGCAAGGTCGTGCCCGACGGACCTCACGATGTGATGCTGGTGCTGGACGCCTCCACCGGTCAGAACGCATTCCAGCAGGCCAGGGAGTTCTCCCGTGCCACCGACATCACCAGTCTCGTGGTGACCAAGCTGGACGGTACCGCCAAGGGCGGAGTCGTGGTCGGAGTGTCCGACCAGTTCGGCATCCCCGTGAAGTTCATAGGCGTGGGCGAGGGGATAGACGACATCAGGCCTTTCGACAAAGCAAGCTATGTGGAGGCCCTTTTCAAACCCGAAGATTTAAAGTAGACAGATATGAAGCTCAGTTACAATTGGCTCAAAGATTATTTGAAGACAGATCTCAGCGTGCAGCAGATCGCTGACGCCATGACATCCATAGGCATAGAAGTGGACAGCGTGGAGGAGCAGGAGGCCGTCGAAGGCGGACTCGCCGGTGTCGTCGTGGCCGAAGTGCTCACCTGCGGGCCCCATCCCGATTCGGACCATCTCCATGTGACTACCGTCAACGACGGAGGTCCCGAACCCGTCCAGGTGGTGTGCGGCGCTCCCAATGTGGCCGCCGGCCAGAAAGTGCTCTTCGCACAGATCGGCGCCGTCCTGCCCGGAGATTTCAAGATCAAGAAGTCCAAGATACGCGGAGTGGAGTCCTTCGGCATGATCTGCGCCGAGGATGAACTGGGCATAGGTACCAGCCACGAGGGCATCATGGTGCTGCCCGCCGATGCAGTCGTGGGCACTCCCGCCAAGGAATACCTCCATCTGGAGACCAGCGCCGTGATCGAGTATGAGATCACCGCCAACAGGGTCGACGCCGCCAGCCATTGGGGCGTAGCCAGGGACCTGTACGCCTACATGAAGCTCAACGGCATCCCCTGCGAGCTCTCGTTCCCTGATGTCAGCGCCTTCAAGGAAGGCGAGGGCGAGGGTATCGACGTCAAAGTCCTCGACGCCGCCGGGGCACCGCGCTACAGCGGTATCACCGTCCGCGGAGTCAAGGTGGGACCTTCCCCCGAGTGGCTCCAGAAAAAGCTTGTCAGCATCGGGCTCCGCCCCATTGACAATATAGTCGATGTCTCCAATTTCATTCTCTTCGAGCTCGGACAGCCCCTGCACACCTTCGACGCCGACAAGATCGGAGGCGGCAGCGTGATCGTCCGCCGTGCCGCCGAAGGCGAGCCCCTGCGCACTCTCGACGGAGTGGACCGCAAGCTCGGCACCGCCGATATGGTGATTGCCGATGCCAAGGGCCCCATGTGCATCGCGGGAGTGTTCGGAGGAGAAGAGTCCGGAGTCAGCGAAACGACCACCAGCGTCTTCATAGAGAGTGCATATTTCGATCCCGGTTCCATACGTAAGACCGCCCGCAAGGAAGGTCTGCAGACCGACGCCTCCTTCCGCTTCGAAAGGGGCTGCGATCCCGCCATGGTCCCCGTCGCCCTGCGCCGCGCCGCTCTCCTCATCCAGGAAGTGGCCGGAGGGGAGATCGTGGGCAAGGTCCGCGACGTGTACCCTGAAAAGATAGAACGCAAGCTCATTGACCTCGATTACGGCCGCATGCAGGCCCATATCGGATACGAGATAGGCAAGGATGTGATAGAGTCCATACTGAGGGATCTGCAGTACGAATTCGTCGGGACCTCTGAGTGCGGCGCCCGTGTGGCCGCTCCCAGCTACATGGTCGATGTGACCCGCGAATGCGACGTGGAGGAGGAGATACTCCGTATCTACGGCTACAACAACATCCCTCTGCCCCACCACATGAAGATGTCCGTGGGCGCGACCCCTTCACCCGAGCCTGAGGCCATACGCAACGGCATTTCCAACTTCCTCGCCGCCAACGGCTTCACCGAAATCATGAACAATTCCCTCACCAAGGGAGAGTATTATACCCATCTGAAGTGCTACCCGGACGAGAAGAGCGTAAGGATAGTCAATCCTCTCAGCTCCGATCTCAACGTGATGCGCCAGAGCCTCATCCCCGGCATCCTGGAAGTAGTGGCCTACAATGTCAACCGCCAGATCTACTCGCTCAAGATGTTCGAGTACGGTTCCGTCTATCAGCGTGACCCGGAAAAGGACGGCAAGACCCTCGAAAGCTACGAGGAGCACAGCTGCTACACCCTGGCCATCACCGGTACGCCCGAGAAGAGCTGGAGGGCCGAAGCCCGCAAGTCCGATTTCTACCAGCTGAAGGGCTACCTGGAGCTCCTTCTCAAGCGTTTCGGCTCCGACCTGTACCAGATGGAGACTTCAGCCGCCCCCGAGGACCTGTTCTCCGAGGGCGTGAGCTACAACCTCCCCGGTCACGGGAAGCACCTTGCCGTGCTGGGCACCGTCAATCCGGCATTCGCCCGCAGGTTCGGTGTCAAGCAGCCCGTATTCGTGGCGGAGATCAACTGGAAGACCCTCTTCGAGATTGTCCGCCGCGACAAGGTGGCCTTCAAGGAGATGCCGCGCTTCCCCGAGGTACGCCGCGACCTTGCCCTGCTCCTGGACGAGCATGTCTCCTACTCGCAGCTGCGCGCCGCCGCCCTCAAGTCGGCCCGCAAACTGCTCAGGAGCGTGTCCCTTTTCGATGTGTACCGCGGTGACAAGATCCCCGCAGGCAAGAAACAGTATGCCCTGAGTTTCGTCATCCGCGACGAGGAGAAGACCCTCACCGACCAGGATGTGGAGAAAGTCATGGAAAGGATACTCGACAGTTTCACCAAGGAATTCGGCGCCACGCTCAGATGAAACGCTCAGCCATCATAATCCTCTGTGTGTCCGCGCTGCTGGCCCTGTCCGGCTGCGGCAGGGGCCGCGTGATCCCCATGAACAAGTTTGCGGAGATCTACGCCGACCTGTGCGTCGCCGACCAGTGGATCAACCAGCATCCCGACATGAGGTCGCAGGCCGATACGACCCAGTTCTACGAGGCTGTGTTCCGCAAGCACGGATACCGCTTCGCCGATTATCAGAGGAGCATGGACTATTACCTGGATTATCCGGAGAAATATGTCCGCATAGTCCAGAGGGCCGACGCCATCCTCCTGGAAGGACGTGACAAGGCCCAGGACAAACTCGACCGCCAGAGCCTGCAGCAGCAGAACGCTTCACCGGTCTTGAACGGAAATTAACCAAATCAGTACAATATGGATTATCTTAAGGAATACGGCTACACACCTTCCGCCGAAGATATCGGAAGGAGCCTGGAGAAAATCGCCGGGAATCTCGATTCCATCACCACTCCCGAGGTGCTCAGGAAGTGCTTCTCCCTCATGGACCTCACTACCCTGCACACCCAGGACACCCCGGCTTCCGTAAAGAAGCTCGTGGACAAGGTGAATGACCTGAGGACCGCATATCCGTCCTACCCGCTCCCCGCATCGATCTGCGTCTATCCCAATTTCGCATCAGTCGTGAGGGCCGGTCTGGAGTCACACGAGGTGCACGTGACCACTGTCGCCAGCTGCTTCCCTTCGGCCCAGAGTTTCCTCGAGGTCAAGGTGCGCGAGTGCGAACTCGCAGTGGAGAACGGTGCGGACGAGGTGGACATCGTCCTTGCCCTGAACTCTTTCCTGGCAGGTGACTACGAGGCTGCCGCCGCCGAGATCCGTGCGATGAAGGCCGCCATCGACCACAGCTCCGCCAAGGCCGGCCGCCCCGTCGTGCTCAAGGTCATACTCGAAACCGGACTTCTGGTCAGCCATGAAAATATCGCCGCCGCATCTTTCCTCGCCATGGAGGCCGGCGCCGATTTCATCAAGACTTCCACCGGGAAGGTCGAGGTCAACGCCACCCCCGTCGCAGCTTATGTGATGTGCGAGTGCATCAGGAAATTCTATGAGAAGACCGGCCGCAAAGTCGGTTTCAAGGCAGCCGGCGGCATTTCCACCGCAAAGGACGCCCTCAGCTATTATTTCATCGTGTCCAACGTGCTCGGCAAGGAATGGCTTAACAAGGACCTCTTCCGCTTCGGCGTCAGCCGTCTCGGAAACTCCCTGATGAGCGCGATCGAGCAGAAGACCGTGACCTTCTTCTAGGATTTTGCAGCGTAATCTTCCTGGAAGAATCTGAATAATCGCCCTCCGGAACCATCCGGGGGGCTTTTTTCGTATTTAGCCGTGCAATTCCGGGGTACACGGATAGTTCTCCTTTATTTTTGTCTGCGAACGAAAAAAGTGAGAATTATGAAAAGACTGTTGATTATCACCCTGGCGGCGGCCGCCTGCCTGCTCTCCTGCCGGAAGCATACCTTTTCATGGCCCGGCGGGGAGGATCCATACGGGGAAGAAGAGTTCTCCCACGAAATGATGATCATAGGGGAAAAGCTCGAGGATCCCTATACCGTGGACAATATGACCAAGGCCCTGAACTCTCTCTATCCTACCAAGGCCGGGAACATAAAGCTCGAGGCTACGCACTACTATGTGAGATTCCTCCCTTCCGACGAAAACCAGTACGACAGGCTGGTCCGCATGGGACTCGTGCTGATGGACCATCCGCTCGACTGCCGCGTGATCAGGGACGGGGATTATTACCATGACCCCGAAGTGGATGAGGATGACATCACCTGGCAATATGCCGTGGTCGGCACCGATTTCATATTCCCTCCGGGCATAAAATACGAAATCATCGACGACTGCTACATCTCGGATGTCGTCCCCGGCACCCGCTCCGAGGACGGGATAGACTGGAGCAGCGTGGAAGCCGAGTCCTACCGTCTCACGGGCAATTCCGAGCTGCTGTCCTCCGGGACCAAAAGCGAGCTGAGCGGCACCCCGCACGGGAGGATCACCATCCTGGACGAGGCCTACGACAGCGAACCTGTGGGCGTGGCCGGCGTCAGGGTAGCCTGCAACAGTTTCGTGAAGATGGCCCATACCTATACCGACGAGGAGGGCTACTACGAGATCAGCAAGAATTTCACATCCATGGTGCGCTACCGCCTTGTCTTCAAGAATGTCAAGGGCTTCGGGATAGGTTTCAACCTCATCCTCACGCCGGCGTCCAGCTCCACCCTGGGCAAACACGAGCCGGAGGGGTACAGCATAGACATTGACAGCAGCTCCGAGCGCAAGCTCTTCACCCGCTGCGTGGTCAACAACGCCGGCTACGATTACTACAACTCCTGCTCCAAGGACGGCTCACGTATCAAGACTCCGCCCTCCAACCTCAGACTGTGGCTTTTCCAGAACCTCAATACCGGCAGTGCCGTCATGCTGCAGCAGGGCGCCTATATTGACAGCTCCACCATAGGGGAGTACCTGGGGGAATACTCTTTCCTGGTCAAGATCTTCCTCCCCGACATCACCCTGGGCCTCAGGGGCCTCGAATCCTATTCCCAGATATACGCCCTGGCCACCCATGAGATGGCCCATGCCAGCCATTTCATGCAGGCGGGCAAGAAGTTCTGGGACAATTACATACGCTACATCGTCAAATCCTTCGTCACTTCCGGCGGGACCACCTACGGCACCGGCTCGGGGGACGGCAGCGGCTACTGTGAGGTGGGGGAGATGTGGGCGTACTATGTCCAGACCAAGCTCTACCGGGAGCGGTACAAGGAATCCACCGCCGTGTTCGGGACTTCTTTCTGGTTTTCGCCGCAGATACTCTTGTACATGGACGACCGTGGCCTGGACCGTTTCAAACTCTTCTCGGCGTTCACTTCGGACGTCAACGACCGCAACTCTCTCCAGACCAAGCTGGTGAGCCTTTATCCCGAAGAGAAGACTGTCATCAACCATGCGTTTTCCAGATACAATTGAGATATGAAAAAAATCGTCGTCATCGCGCTCTGCGCGTCATTCCTGCCCCTGTGCGGGCGGGCCCAGGATTTCTCCCTTTCCACCAATGTGGTGGACTATGCCAATATGGCCACGGTGAACCTCCAGCTGGGGGTGGGCATCTCCCGGCACTGGAGCGTCGATGCCGGAGTCAAATACAACCCTTTCTCTTTCGGGAAAGACGAAGCCATGAAACTCAACCGCCAGAAGCTCTATTCGGCGGGCATGCGCTTCTGGCCCTGGCACATCTTTTCAGGATGGTGGCTGGGCGGGAAGCTCCAGTACCAGGAATTCAACACCGGAGGCATCACTTCCGTGGTGACCAGCCAGGGGGACCGCTACGGAGGGGGCCTCTCGGGGGGCTATACCTATATGATCAGTCCGCATCTCAACGTGGAAGTGGGAGTGGGATTCTGGAGCGGATATGAGGTTTTCACCTCTTATGCCTGCCAGAAATGCGGGCGCATAGTGGACAGCGGACATAAATTTTTCATAAAACCCAACGACTTAATGCTTTCATTAAGTTTTATTTTCTGAAAAAATGCTATATTTGCACTCGCTTTGCGCGGGTGGCGGAATGGTAGACGCGCTAGTTTCAGGAGCTAGTGGGGTAAAACCTGTGTGAGTTCGAGTCTCATCTCGCGCACGAAGCCGGCATGGAGCCGGCTTTTTTTACTTGTTTGTATTATGCAGGAAGTCAGGAACATAGCTATCATAGCGCATGTCGACCATGGTAAGACCACCTTGGTGGACAGGATGATTTATCAGGCAAATCTGGTACGCCAGCCCGAGAATCTGGGCCAGCTCATCCTCGATTCCAATGACCTGGAAAGGGAAAGGGGCATCACCATTCTCGCTAAGAACGTCTCCGTGCTCTACAACGGCGTGAAGATCAACATCATCGACACTCCGGGGCACAGCGATTTCGGCGGTGAGGTGGAAAGGGTGCTCAACATGGCTGACGGCGTGCTCCTGCTCGTAGATGCCTTCGAGGGCTGCATGCCCCAGACACGTTTCGTGCTCCAGAAGGCCATCCAGATGGGCAAGAAACCCATCGTGGTCATAAACAAGGTGGACAAGCCCAACTGCCGTCCGGACGAGGTCCAGGAAGAGGTCTTCGACCTGATGTTCAACCTGGACGCCACCGAAGAGCAGCTGGATTTCAAGACCATCTTCGGCTCCGCCAAACAGGGATGGATGTCGACAGACTGGCGCCAGCCCACCGACAACATCACCCCTCTGCTGGATACCATCCTGGAGGAGATCCCCGCACCTGAGCAGGTCGAGGGCACTCCCCAGATGCTCATCTCCTCGCTTGAGTACTCGCCCTACGTGGGCCGTATCGCAGTGGGACGCATCACCAGGGGTACCCTGCAGGCCGGACAGAACATCAGCCTGTGCAAGCGCTACGACATAGTGCAGAAGCAGAAGATCAAGCAGCTCATGGTCTTCGAAGGCCTGGGCAAGGCCAATGTCGAGAGCGTCAACTGCGGAGACATATGCGCCGTCGTGGGTATAGAAGGCTTCGAGATCGGCGACACCATCGCTGATTACGACAATCCCGAGGCCCTCCCTCCCATCGCCGTGGACGAGCCTACCATGAGTATGCTCTTCACCATAAACAATTCTCCTTTCTTCGGCAAGGACGGCAAGTTCGTCACTTCCCGCCACCTAAAGGAGCGTCTGGAGAAAGAGCTGGAGAAGAATCTCGCCCTGAGGGTCAAACCCGGACTGAGCGCCGATTCCTTCGTGGTCTATGGCCGCGGCGTCCTGCATCTTTCGGTGCTCATCGAGACCATGCGCAGGGAAGGCTTCGAGCTGCAGGTGGGCCAGCCCAAGGTCCTCGACAAGACCATCAACGGCCAGAGGTGCGAGCCTATCGAGGAGCTCTCCATCGAAGTCCCCGAGGAATTCGTAGGAGCGGCCATCGAGATTGCCACCCGCCGCAAGGGTGCACTCGTGCACATGGAGCCCCGCGGGGACAGAACCCTCCTGGAATTCGAGATCCCTACCAGGGGACTCATGGGACTCAGGAGCAATCTGCTCACCGCCACCCAGGGTGAAGCCGTCGTGGCCCACCGCTACAAAGAGTACCAGCCTTTCAAGGGAGAGATCGAGCGCCGCAACAACGGTTCTCTGGTCTCCCTGGAGACGGGCGATGCCATTGCTTACTCGATGAACAAACTCCTGGACCGCGGAAGGTTCTTCGTGGAGCCCGGAGAAGAGATATATGCCGGCCAGGTCGTGGGTGAACACACCAGGGAGAGGGATCTGAACATCAATATCTGCAAGACCAAGAAGCTCACCAACGTGCGCGCTTCCGGCTCCGACGAGAAGGTGGTCCTCCCTCCTGCCATCAAGTTCTCCCTCGAGGAGGCCCTCGAGTACATACAGGATGATGAGCTCGTGGAAGTGACCCCTCACTTCATGAGAATACGCAAGATTCTCCTCGATCCGCTTGCCCGTAAAAGAAATAGCGACACCGAGGCTTGATAATAGAAAAAAAATTGTTACCTTTGCAACCCTTTGTAATATCCCTTAAAGGATTGAAATCCGGCAGGACGCAGTTTGACTGGCACGCTGACGGGGAGTTCTTTGCAAGATTCGAAAATACCGAGATCCTCGCCGCAGATCTCCAGATCGGGGTTTGCGTGGATTATGAGGAAGGAGAAGTGCAGACGGAATGCAGGATCGACGGTACGGTAGTGGTGATCTGCGACAGATGCCTCGAGGAGCTCACTCTCCCGGTCCACACTTCTTTTGAAAGTGAGGAACTGGACCTGAGCCAGGACATTTACGATTATGTCTGCATCTCGCTGCCCATGATGCGGGTACATCCGGAAGGGGAGTGCAACCAGGAGACTGTGAAATATTTGAGTAAATAATATTTAAAAACAAATAAAATGGCACATCCGAAACACAAACTTTCAAAGCAGCGCAGGGACAAGCGTCGTACCCACGATTTCGCTCCTGTTCCCACTCTTGCGACTTGCTCCAACTGCGGCGCTACCGTGATGTATCACAGAGTATGCCCTGAGTGCGGTTACTACAGAGGTCGTCAGATCATCGTTAAGAACGCAGAGTAAAAGACACACACAGCGCGGTCCCTTAGTTCAACGGATAGAACGAAGGTTTCCTAAACCTTAAATAGTGGTTCGATTCCACTAGGGACTACAAGAAGCACCGGCATTTCGCCGGTGCTTCTTTGTGTAAATACCGTACCCTGGACCTCTCTTCAGCGACGCAAAGGAAATCGCCCTCCCGTGTGCGTCACTCTGCCCCAGGCGGTCGCGGCGGGGCGTTGCAGCTCGGGGCCGGGACCGTCTCGCTGCGCTCGACCCCACCGTTCGCTACGCTCACGGTCCCCCCTCTTACGATGCCGAGGGTGGCACGGGTCCCGGCCCCGACTGCCACGCTCCCGCCCACTAAATTTGCTGAAATGTAAGAGGCTGATATCCAATTCATTACGCAATGTACTAGGGTCAAAATTGACCTTAGATTCAAAAAGTAAATGCAACTGATAGGAAAGTGATTGAAACAGAAAGATTTGAAAACGGGGTGACAAACCTGCCACCCCTTGAGAATCGGAAAAGTGTTCCTATCTTCGTCGTCAATCACCACAATATCAGAC
>JAFTBU010000039.1 GCA_017455065.1 Bacteroidales bacterium | reverse complement strand
TAACATACTGCGGTGGTTATAGCAGTGGGGTACCACCTCTTCCCATTCCGAACAGAGAAGTTAAACCCACCGGCGCCGATGGTACTGCCCCACCAGGTGGGAGAGTAGGTAGCTGCCGCTTTTCGGGAACCCGATCAGAGTCAATCTGGTCGGGTTCTTTGTTTATATGCGTCTCTGGTACAATTTTTTCAAGAGTGATAGGGAATTGTTATCTTTATCGCTATGGAAAAGTTGATAGCTATGGCAGGATTATTCGCTGCTCTTGCGGCGCTTCCGGCCAGGGCGGACAACGAAGGTCACGTCCTGGACAAACTGTGGAAACAATATGAGACTCTTTCGGCCTCGGATCTGCCCAAGGACCAGCAGGCGGTACTCCTCCAGATCAAGCAGCAGGCCTCCCAGCGGCGCCTGTCCTGGGATTTCTATGATGCAGTGGTGCACTACGAAAGACTCGGCACCCGTATCAACTGGAAGGACAGGGAAGCATTGCACGCCGCTGCCTCTGCCGACATCGCAGCCTACGACGAACCGGTCGTCACATACTTTTATTCCACCTACGACGGCCCAGCGATCCCCAACGGCTTCCTGAAGGCATCCGAGGAACGGCTCAAGTCTTCGTCCAACCCCGAATTCCACAAACGGGACTGGGCTGCATCGGGCCGTATTTACAGTCCCGCGCTCTTGGAAAATTTCTCCTCCGACTATGATTATGTGGTTTGGAGCCTTTTTGCCAGGAGGCTCGACAGTCCGGTGGAAGAGGCTTTCCGCGGCCGTTATCCCCTGGAGCAGCTGGTCGAATTCGAAAAAATTGACCGCCTTCCCGGCAATACCGCCGCCTTTGAAGAATTCGCTGCGAAATACTCCGGCAAAGCCGTTTCGCTGCTCGCCCGCCAGCAATTGTTGCAGGAAAAATTCAACAGACTCCATGAAAAGAAAGCCTCGTCGGATGAGTTCAAAGCCCTCCGGGAAGAGTGCGCCGCCTTTGAGCGGGACAGGAAAGCTTCCCCGGAAAAGACCCTCGCAGGGTGCTGCAAGGCCATAGAGAGTCTCATCGAGACGCTTGATGACAAGGATATAGACTTCGAAATCAAGGATGACATGCTGACGGTCCGCCTCCGCAATCTCCCGAATGTCGATGTGGAAGTGAAGTCCGGAAGCAAGACAGTCCATCGTGTCACCCTGACCAACCCCGTCAGGAGCTATTATGCGACTGACACCATCCGCTACGCCATCCCCGCCATCGACGACGGCGAGTACGATGTGATCTGCTCGAACGGAAAAGTGAAGGCGGATTCCCGCTGGAACAAGTATTCCATCTCCCTCGTGACCAAATACGACGCCTCCGGCTACTGGGCGTTTGCCGCGGATTACATTTCGGGAGAGCCTGTCAAAGGTTATGAGAAAGGTTTCCGAAAAGTGGAGCCGGCATCAGACGGCAGTTTCCGTGTCTCCATCCAGGAGAACGGCCGCACCCGCCTTTCCGAGCAGGTCAAACTCTACGATTACGGCCTGGGGCCCCATCCCCGGGACAGCAGGATGGAGGCATTGATACTTACCGACCGCTCAGCTTTCAATCCTGAGGATACTGTCCGCTTCAAAGTAGTATTGTATCACAAAGATTACAATCTCGCGGCGGCCGGCGCAGGCACTGAGATGGAAGTGGTGCTGACCGATGCGCGGAGGACGGAAATCTCCCGCCTGAAACTCACTGCCGGGGAATTCGGTTCCGCCGCCGGCAGCTTCGCCCTTCCCCGCGGGGAGAGGAACGGCAGCTACAACATCCGCGTCAAGGTTGCCGGGCAGATATTGGCCTCCCGCAGCATCACGGTGGATGATTTCGTGCTTCCGAGCTTCGCCCTCACATTCGACCGCAGGGATGAACCGGTGTACGCCGGCGATCCGGTGGTGTTCTCCGGAGCGGTCAAAGCCTACAGCGGCCACAGCCTCTCCGGTGCGGACATCAGCTATACCATACGCAAATGGGGCGACATCGTCGCCGAAGGCAATCTGAATCCCGATCCGACGGGACACTTCGAAGTGACAGTGCAGAGCGACAGCACCGGCTATCAGCACTTTGACATACAGGTCAAGGTAGTGGATGGCACCGGCGAGACGGCGATGGCCGGGCAGACGGTGTCCGTGAGACAGCGCCCGGTTCCCGACGAAAAGCCCAGGCAGTATTACTTCGAAGACATCGGCGAGGAGGGCCGTATAGGCATACGCACCGTCGCCGGCACCAGGACGGTCTGGGCTCTGGTCGATCTGTACGGCACCGACGGCAAGCTCATCGAGAGCCGCCTGGAGCGCATAGACCCCGATGGGGCGGTGGCCAGGAAGGACTTTGCCTACGACTATCTCAAGGAATATCCCGAAGTGGTGACTCTCAGCGTATTCTATTTCCAGAACGCCACCCGCTACAGCTACAGCGTCGAGGCTCGCCGCAAGGACACCCGCTACGACCTGCCGCTCAGCTTCACCCGTTTCCTCGACACCACGGCCCCGGGGGCTTCCTACGAATTCCTCATCTCTACTGCCGCAGGGGTCGAGTGCGCAGCGGCCATATTTGACAAGAGCAGCGAGACCATACGTCCCAATGTCTGGACGCAGGTCCGCCCGCTGCAGTATCCCGGCTTCGCGCCGTACTACAACAGCGTCTCCGGTACCAATTCCGCCTACGGCGGGGTGATCATGTTCCGGGCTGCAGGCGGCCGGATGCTGACCAAGAACGCCACGATGTCCATGGCGCGGATGGATGCGATGGATGATGCAGTGCCGATGGTCGAGGAATCGGTGGCGCAGGAGTCGTACGCTGCCGCGGCCGAAGCCGTGGAAGTGGAGGAGGCAACAGTCACCATCCGCGAGGATTTCTCCACCACGGTGGCTTGGGAGCCTTTCCTCCGCTCCGACGAAGAGGGTCGCATCTCCTTCCGTTTCACCAATTCCGACAAGCTTTCGACTTTCTGGGTGCAGCTTTTCGCCCATGACCGTGCGATGCGCAACACTACGCTCCGCCGCGAAATGCTGGTGACCCTGCCCGTCAAGATAGCCGTGCTGGAGCCTCAGTATCTCTATGCGGGGGACAGCTGGAATGTCCGGGTCACCCTTTCCAGCAGCGTGGACCGGGAGGTCAAGGGTGTGCTGAAGGTCAATGGCAGGAGCGTGGAAGCTTCCGTGCCCGCGTACTCCCAGGCTGCGTTCGAAGTGCCCGTGCCCTTCGACCCGGCCTCTTCGGAGCTTGTGCTCACCGCGGTGTTCACCCCCGGTTCCGCAGAGGACGGAGCCGACGGAGTACGCGTGAAGGTGCCTGTGCTCGAAGCCTGGCAGACCATCACCGAGGCCCATTCCGGGGTGCTGCTGAGCGGCGCCGACAGGGCGGCTTTGATTTCTGACCTGCGCTCCCGCTTCGTCAATTTCCCTGCTTCTGAGGCCTCTCTGAGGGAGATTTCCATATTGGACATGGTGCGCGAAGCCATACCCGGGCATTTCGATTTCGAGTCTGAGAATGTCATTTCCCTCACCCGTGCCCTGTATGCGGCGCTCCTTGCCCGCACCATAGGTTCCGAGGGCCCGGATGATGCCGTCCTCGCCGGAGTGGCTGAGCGCATACTGAAGTGCCGCGGCGGCGACGGAGGCTTCGGCTGGATCGCCGGCTTCGACTCTTCCCCCATTGTCACGGCAGTGGTGCTCGACCTCTGCGGAGGTCTCCGGAGCCGCGGGCTGAACCTGCCTGCGGAACTCTCCGCTGCCCTCCCTGCGGCGGTGGAGTTCCTGGACGGAGTATATTTCAATACCGACGCGGCCAAACGCTGGATCGGCGGTCTCTCGATGGAGCAGTACCTCTATGTCAGGAGCCTGTATCCTGCGGTGAAGTTCACTGCCAAGACCACCGCCAAATGGCGCAAGGCTGCCCGCAACTACCTGGTGCCCGCCTCCGACCGTGGCCTGCAGGGGGCCATATTCGCCAAAGCCCGCAGGATGAAGACTCTGCAGGCCCTCCTCTCCACGGACGAAGGAGTGGCGCTCTCCCGCCGTTTCGGCATCAGTCTTTTTGCCGCCGGCAGGCTTCGCCGTTCGCTCGAGTCCGACACCCATTCGCTGGTGCAGTACGCCGTGAACCACCGGGACGCCGGCACTTACTTCCCCAACGCTGTCATGCCTTGGAGGGGACTTCTGGAGAGTGAACTCTATGCCCACAGCCTCATCTGCGACCTGCTCGAATCCCGCGGGGAGCATCAGGTGGCCGAAGGGATACGTCTGTGGCTGATGCTGCAGAAGGAGACCCAGCAGTGGGGTGCGGACCCTGCCACCGTCAACGCCCTCGCCAGTGTGCTGGACGGCAGCCCCGAGACCCTCGACACCCGGGTGATCGCCCTCAGCGGCAGTGTCCGCAAACCTTTCGACGAGATCCTCGCAACCGGCAACGGCTTCACCATCGAAAGGCAGTACTACCTTCTGGATCAGAAAGGCGGGAGAAAGCCCGTCGCCCCGGGCGACACCCTCCACGTCGGAGACAGGGTGATGGGCGTGTACTCCATATGGAGCGCGGAGAACCGCAGCTTCGTACATGTCAGCATCCCCCGTCCCGCCTGCCTGAGGCCAGAGGACCAGCTCTCATCTCGCTATGGCTGGAATGCCTACCGGAGCGTGCGCTTCGACCGCAGCGAGTACTGGTTCGAGTCTTATCCCGAAGAAAAGACTGACATCAGGGAAAGCTTCTTCGTGACCCAGAGCGGCGTTTTCCATGCCGGAATTCCCGAAATCGAGTCACTTTATGCCCCGCATTACAGGGCAAATGGGGTAAGTGGAGGCGAAATGACCACAAAATCACGATAAATTGTAAAAGAATTTGTAACTTCGCGTCGCAAAATCGCTACAATACTTATCAATTTTATAAAATTATGCACATTATCCAAGTTACAGGTAGGGAGATCCTCGATTCCAGAGGCAATCCTACAGTTGAGGTCGAGGTCGTCCTCGAGTCCGGTGTTATCGGTGTGGCAGCTGTCCCTTCAGGAGCATCCACCGGTGAGAATGAAGCTCTCGAGCTTCGCGACGGTGACAAGAAGCGTTACGGTGGCAAGGGCGTGCTCAAGGCAGTCGCCAATGTCAACAACGTCATCGCTCCCGCTGTCATCGGTATGTCTGCCCTCGACCAGAGGGGTATCGACAAGACCATGATCGAACTCGACGGCACCCCCACCAAGAGCAAGCTCGGTGCAAACGCCATCCTCGGCGTGTCCCTCGCAGTCGCTCACGCAGCAGCCAACTACCTCGACATGCCTCTTTACAGGTATCTCGGCGGAACCAACGCCTATGTCCTCCCTGTCCCTATGATGAACATCATCAACGGCGGTGCACACTCCGACGCTCCCATCGCGTTCCAGGAGTTCATGATCCGTCCCGTGGGTGCAGCCAACGAGGCCGAGGCCGTCCGTATGGGCGCTGAGGTTTTCCACGCTCTGCAGAAGGTCCTCAAGGGCCGCGGATGCTCCACCGCAGTAGGTGACGAGGGTGGTTTCGCTCCCGCACTGAAGGGTATCGACGATGCTCTCGACTGCATCATCGAGGCTATCAAGGCCGCAGGCCTGGAGCCCGGCAAGGACATCACCATCGCTATGGACTGCGCAGCTTCCGAGTTCTGCTTCAAGAACGAAGACGGCAGCTTCTACTACGATTACAAGCAGCTCAAGGATGGCAAGAAGAAGGATCCCAAGGGCAAGAAACTCAGCTCCGACCAGCAGATCAAGTATCTCCAGAAACTCGTCGAGAAGTACCCCATCGATTCCATCGAGGACGGTATGAGCGAGGAAGACTGGGAAGGCTGGGTGAAGCTCACCAAGGCTATCGGCGGCAAGTGCCAGCTCGTGGGTGACGACCTCTTCGTGACCAACGTGAAGTATCTCCGCAAGGGTATCGAGATGGGTGCAGGCAACTCCATCCTCATCAAGGTGAACCAGATCGGTTCCCTCACCGAGACCCTCGACGCCATCGAGATGGCTCATCGCAACGGCTACACCACCGTCACTTCCCACCGTTCCGGAGAGACTGAGGACACCACCATCGCCGACATCGCAGTCGCTACCAACAGCGGCCAGATCAAGACCGGTTCCCTCAGCCGCACCGACCGTATCTGCAAGTACAACCGTCTCATGAAGATCGAGATGGAGCTTGGAGAGGAGTCCCAGTACGGTTACGCCAAGATCAAGTAATCAGGTCCCGCACATGTAATTAACGGCCCGGTGCATGCCACCGAGCCGTTTTTTTTTGTATTTTAGCAGATTGGACAAAAAATCGGACAAAATGCCCAGAATCACAGGACGTATTTCACAAGTTATCGGTCCGGTCGTGGACATCCATTTCGAGCTCGGATCCGAGGACGCTTCGGCGACCCTCCCCAGCATCCACGACGCGTTGACCATCAAAAGGGATGACGGCAGGACGCTCGTCGTCGAGGTTCAGCAGCACATCGGTGAGGATACCGTGCGCACAGTCGCCATGGATTCCACGGACGGACTGCGCAGAGGCATGGAAGCCGTCTGCACCGGTTCCCCCATCACCATGCCTTCCGGCGCCCAGATCAGGGGCCGCGTGATGAATGTGACCGGAGAGACCATCGACGGCCTGCCTGCACTCAGCCGCGAGGGAGCCCTCCCCATCCACCGCGAGCCTCCCAAATTCGAGGACCTCACCACATCCCAGGAAGTCCTCTACACCGGCATCAAGGTCATCGACCTGCTGGAGCCGTACCTGAAGGGCGGAAAGATCGGTCTCTTCGGCGGCGCCGGCGTGGGCAAAACCGTGCTCATCAAGGAGCTCATAAACAACATTGCCAAGAAGCACAGCGGCTTCTCGGTGTTCGCCGGCGTGGGTGAGCGTACCCGCGAAGGCAACGACCTCATCCGCGAGATGATCGAGTCCGACGTCATCCGCTACGGTGAGGAATTCGCCAAAGGCATGGAAGAAGGCCGCTGGGACCTCTCCAAGGTCGATCCCAAGGAGCTCGCCAAATCCCAGGTGGCCATGGTCTTCGGCCAGATGAACGAGCCCCCCGGAGCCCGTAGCTCCGTCGCCCTTTCCGGCCTCACCCTCGCGGAGTCCTTCCGCGACAGCGACTCCGGCGAAGGCCCCCGCGACATCCTTTTCTTCATTGACAATATCTTCCGTTTCACCCAGGCAGGCTCCGAGGTGTCCGCACTCCTCGGCCGTATGCCTTCGGCAGTGGGATACCAGCCGACGCTAGCCACGGAGATGGGACAGATGCAGGAGCGCATCACCTCGACCAAGAACGGCTCCATCACCTCCGTGCAGGCGGTGTACGTGCCGGCCGACGACCTCACCGACCCGGCTCCCGCCACGACATTCTCCCACCTGGACGCCACCACGGTGCTGAGCAGGAAGATCGCCACCCTGGGCATCTACCCGGCCGTGGATCCCCTGGCTTCCACCTCCCGCATCCTCGACCCCAACATCGTGGGCAAGGAGCATTACGAGACCGCCCAGAGGGTCAAGAAGATACTCCAGAAATATGCTGAGCTCCAGGACATCATCGCCATCCTCGGCATGGACGAGCTTTCCGACGAGGACAAGCTGACCGTCAGCCGCGCGCGCTGTGTCCAGAGGTTCCTTTCGCAGCCATTCTTCGTGGCGGCGGCGTTCAACGGCTGCCCCGGAGTCATGGTGGACATAGAAGACACCATCAAGGGATTCAAGATGATACTCGACGGCGAGGTGGACTATCTGCCCGAGCAGGCCTTCCTGCAGGTGGGTACGATAGAGGACGCCATCGCCAAGGGTGAAAAGATACTTGCACAGGCAGGCAAATGATGAAGTTGCACATCCTCACACCGGAATCATCCCGCAGCATCGAGGCGGAGGCCGTGTTCTTCCCCGGGACACGCTCGGCATTCGAGGTGCTCCCTTCGCATGCCCCGATCATCTCCACGCTCGAAGCCGGAAAGCTCCGCTGGAGGGCCGCGGGCAAGGAGGAGAGCATAGACATCCGCGGCGGTGTGATGCAGCTTGAAAACGACGAGATCAAAGTCTGCGCCCAGTTATGAAGGCACTGAAGATCATATTGGCATTGCTGCTCCCGCTGCTGCCCCTGACGGCACGGGCGCAGGAGCTGGATATGCAGGAGTACTTCTTCGGGCATGTATCCGATGCGTACGACTGGCACATCACCACGGTGAACGGTGAGCCGGTCAGCATCTATCTGCCGGTCATTGTGCACAGCAAGACCAGCGGATGGCATGTGTTCTCCTCCCGCCACATCGCGGAAGGGGAGACCTGGCAGGGCTTCCGCCTTGCCCGGGAGGGTGAGCCCCACAGCGGCAAGCTGGTGGAGGAGGTCGGCGGCGAGATTGTCAAACCCCTCGACATCTCCATCACCAAAAATGTCCTCGGACTTGCCATAAACAGCCTCGTGGTACTGCTGCTGGTGCTCTGCTGCGCCCGCTGGTACCGTCGGCACGACGTGCTCAAGGAGACCCCCAAGGGCATCCCGGGCATCATGGAGATGTTGGTGATGATGGTCGAGAAGGACATCATCAGGGATTGTGTGGGCCCCGACTACAAGCGCTACAGCCCCTACCTGCTGACGGCCTTCTTCTTCATCTTCATAAACAACCTGATGGGTATCATACCCTTCTTCCCGGGCGGTGCCAACATCACCGGCAACATCACCATCACCCTGGTGCTGGCCATGTGCACCTTCCTGGCAGTCAACCTTTTCGGAAACAAGCACTACTGGAAGGAGATACTCTGGCCGGACGTGCCCGTCTTCCTGAAAGCCATACCCCTGATGCCGGTGATAGAGATCATCGGTATGTTCACGAAGCCTTTCTCCCTGATGGTCAGGCTTTTCGCCAATATCCTCGCCGGACATTTCATGCTGCTCGGCACCGTATCCGTGGTCTTCCTCACCGCCAAGCTCGGCGCCGGTATGAACGCGGGACTGAGTGCCATCGCGGTATTCTTCGGCGTGTTCATGGATGTCCTGGAATGCCTGGTCGCATTTATCCAGGCCTATGTGTTCACCATGCTGTCCTCGGTCTTCATCGGACTGTCCAGGCAGCACTCTGAAGCGGAAAAACAATCTTAAATCATAAAGCGTTATGTTAATTTCAATGATTCTTCAAGCAGTAGCCGGTGCAGCTCTGGGAAAAGCCGGAATCGCCATCGGTGCAGCAGTCGCCGCCATCGCAGCGGCTATCGGTATCGGTAATATCGGTAAAGCCGCCCTGGACGCAAGTGCACGCCAGCCCGAAGCAGCCGACAAACTGCGTATGACCGCCATCATCATCGGCGCTCTCGTGGAAGGTGCCTGCCTTTTCGCAATCCTCGTTTGTCTTATCGGTATCAACCAGTAGAAGATGTCACTTATCACACCCGACTTCGGTCTGCTGTTCTGGATGGTCGTAATCTTCGGCATCCTGTTCTTCATCCTTGCCAAGTTCGGCTTCCCCATGATTACGGGGATGGTCGAGAAGCGCAACCGGTACATCGCCGATTCGCTCAGGCAGGCTGATGAGGCCAGGGCAAGTCTTGCCAATCTCGCCGAGGAGCAGTCCAAACTCATAGAGCAGGCCCGTCTCGAACAGGGCAGGATTCTCAAGGAAGCGTCCCAGACCCGCGACAAGATCATCGCGCAGGCCAAGGAGCAGGCTTCCGAGGAGGCTGTCAAGATGATCGAGCACGCCAAGAAGCAGATTTCCGCGGAGAAGGAAAGCGCTCTGAAGGAGATACGCACACAGGTGGCGATGCTCAGCGTCGAGGTGGCGGAGAAGGTGGTACGTGAAAATCTCAAGACTCAGTCCGACCAGCTGGCCCTCATCGACAGGATGATGGACGAGTTGTCGGGACATGACGTGAGCTAGAAGCGATGAATACGGGAGTCATATCGTCCAGGTATGCCCGTGCCCTGCTCAAGTACGTGCAGGAGACGGGCGGCGGAGAGAGGGTCTGCGCCCAGGTGCGCGCGTACCTCGCCTCCCCGGATACGGCTCCCCGCAAGCTCGAACCCGAGCTCGGCAAATTCATCGCCCTGCTGGTCTCCCATGGCCGGATGGAGTATGTGCGGTTGATCTTCACCTCCTTCGTCAGGATGTACTACGCGTCCATAGGCGTGAAGCTTGCACATCTTACCACAGCCGTACCGGCTCCGGACCTTGCGGACAGACTGAAAGGGATGGTTGAGCAGAAATATTCCTGCCGGCTGGTCCTGGACACCGCGGTGGACCCGTCCATAATAGGCGGATTCGTCTTTGTAATTGATGACCTCAGACTCGACGCCAGCGTGAAGCGGCAGATCTCCAAGATCAGGCGCGAGTTCGTAGAAAAGAACAGAAGAATAGTATAATGGCGCAGAACACTATCAAAGCAAGTGAAATATCCGACATCCTCCTGCAGCAGCTGAAAGAAGTCGACACCTCCCTCAAGTTCGAGGAGGTGGGCACCGTACTGCAGGTCAGCGACGGCGTGGCCCGTATCTACGGTCTCGTCAACGCCGAAGCCGGCGAGCTGCTGGAGTTTGACAGCGGAGTCCGTGCCGTGGTGATGAACCTCGAGGAGGACAATGTGGGAGCGGTGCTCTTGGGTCCCACCGACCAGGTCAAGGAAGGCATGTCCGTCCACCGCACCGGCCGCATCGCATCCGTGGATGTCAGTGAAGAAATGGTCGGCAGGGTGGTCGATCCCCTCGGCACCCCTCTGGACGGCCTCGGCCCCATACGCGGCGAACTCACCCGCATGCCCCTGGAGCGCAAAGCTCCCGGTGTCATCTTCCGTGAGCCGGTGACGGAGCCTCTCCAGACCGGCCTCAAGGCCATCGATGCCATGATTCCCATCGGCAGGGGCCAGCGAGAGCTGATCATCGGCGACCGCCAGACCGGCAAGACCGCCGTTGCCATTGACACCATCATCAACCAGCGCAGCGAGTTCCTCAAGGGAAAACCGGTCTATTGCATCTACGTCGCGGTGGGACAGAAGGGCTCCACCGTTGCCAATATAGTCGAGACCCTGCGCAATCACGGTGCGATGGAGTACACCATCGTCGTGGCCGCCACCGCCGCAGATCCCGCGGCGCTCCAGTATTATGCGCCATTTGCCGGAGCCGCCATCGGGGAATATTTCCGCGACACCGGCCGCCACGCCCTCGTGGTCTATGACGACCTGAGCAAGCAGGCCGTGGCTTACCGTGAGGTCTCCCTGATCCTCCGCCGTCCTTCCGGACGCGAGGCCTACCCGGGAGATGTGTTCTACCTCCACTCCAGGCTCCTGGAGCGCGCCGCCAAGATTATAGGCCAGCAGGAGATCGCCGAGCAGATGAACGACCTGCCCGAGTCCCTGAAGGGCCGCGTGAAGGCCGGTGGTTCGTTGACGGCTCTCCCCATCATCGAGACCCAGGCCGGTGACGTCTCGGCCTACATCCCCACGAATGTGATTTCCATCACCGACGGTCAGATCTATCTGGAGTCGTCCCTGTTCAACAACGGCTTCCGTCCTGCCATCAACGTGGGTATCTCGGTGTCCCGTGTCGGCGGTTCGGCCCAGGTCAAATCCATGAAGAAAGTCGCGGGCAGCCTGAAGATAGACCAGGCCCAGTACGAGGAGCTGGAGGCTTTCTCCAAATTCTCTTCCGACATGGACAAGGTCACTGCCATGACCCTCGACAAGGGCCGCAAAAACAACCAGCTGCTCATCCAGGCCCAGTACAGTCCCATGCCGGTAGGGGAGCAGGTGGCCATACTCTACTGCGGCACCCATGCCCTCATGTCCGAGATCCCCATCGACCAGGTGAGGACCTTCCAGGACATCTTCCTGGACAAGATGCGCGCTTCCCATCCCGAGCTGCTGGAGGCCCTCCAGAGTGGCACCATCCCCGATGACGCCGACGCCATCATCAGCAGGGAGGCGGAAACCATTTGCAAGACACTTAAAGACCAGGCATAGCGCGGATGGCTTCATTGAGGGAAATAAAGGACAGGATAGGTTCCGTCAGGACCACGCTGAAGATCACTTCGGCTATGAAACTCGTGGCTTCCGCCAAGCTGCGCAAGGCGCAGTCGGCCATCGAGTCCATGCTGCCCTACCAGAAAACCCTCTCCGACATCCTTACAATTGCCATAAATGACAGGAAATACGTTCCCGCTGCGGCACCCGCTCCTGCAGAGGATGCACCGGCCTCCAAGGTGGCTGTAGTGGCGATTGCATCCAACTCCTCCCTTTGCGGCGGCTTCAACGCCATTGCCATAAAAACAGCTTTGGAACAGATTTCGCAGGTAGGAGACGCGGATGTCTTCGCGGTGGGCCGCAAGATGTCCGACAAGCTCCGCAAATCGGGCTACGAAAGCATGGGGGATTACACCCGGCTTTCCGGCTCTCCCAGCTACGCCGACGCCAAGGCCCTGGCGGAGCAGCTCATCGAGGGATATGACAGCGGGCGCTATTCCCGCGTCATCCTCGTGTACAACCATTTCGTTTCCACCTCCACCTACAAGACCATGGTGGAAACCTACCTGCCTTTCTCCCTGCCCGAGGCCGCGGGGGAGGAAAGCGAAAATGACTGCATACTGGAGCCCGGCCCCCGGGAGATCGTGGACAAACTTCTCCCTCAGGTGCTCGGACTCAAGATATACACCGTCCTGCTGGACTCCGCGGCTGCCGAATATGCGGCCAGGACCATTGCCATGCAGACGGCTACGGACAATGCCGAGGATATACTCGGCGAATTGACACTTGAATACAACAAAGGCCGCCAGCAGAAGATCACGGCTGAGATCCTGGATCTCCTGGGCGGAGCGCAATGAAGTTATGAAAAAGTTTCTTACTCTGTTGATGGCCCTTTCGGCCGTAATGTACTTTGCTTCCTGTGACAAGCAGGATCCTACCGGCGACCTGGAAGGCGGGAAAGACAACCCCTACAAGCCCCAGCCTACGGTGGTGGATCCCGACCACGACGCGAAGGTGTATCTCCGTGACGAGTACATGGAGTATTACTATTATTGGAACGAGGAGATCAAATCCAAGAAGAGCAAGTTGGTCCTTTCCGACTACAGCATATACGATTTCTTCAACGCCTGCCTCTATGTCAAGGACCGTTGGAGCTGGATGGAGGACGGACCGAGCTATATAGAATCCGAGTCCGGAGTGTATACCGGTACCTGGGGAGTCTCTGTCGCCCAGCTCGGTTCCGATTTTGACGACTACAATATCAGGGTGGCCTATGTCTATCCCGGCTCGCCTTTTGAGCAATTCGGCGTCACCAGGGGTGCTGCCATGACCCATATCGGCGATGATAACGTGCTTTACGATATCTCTGATGGCAAGGGTGTGGGCAAGCGCTTCGGTTCCGAGAAACTGGAGCATTTCCAGACTTACTACGGAGGTACCACGGCCCGCTTCACTTTCAGGCTGGCCGACGGCACCGATACCACCTTCACCGCCACCAGGGCTCAGTCCCTGGCCACATCCCCCGTGCTTTCAGTCCAGGTGTTCGGGCCCGGTGATTTCCCCGGCCTCACCGAGAAGGTGGGTTATTTCCACTATCTGAGTTTCAAGGCCAATTTCCTCGAGGAGTTAGATAAGGCGATGAATCAGCTCAGGGAAGCCGGTGTGAAGAAGGTGATCTGCGATTTCCGTTACAATGGCGGCGGCGATTCCCGCGCCAGCAATCTGCTGATGTCATATCTGGCACCGGCGGCAGCCGCAGGCAAGGCCTATGTGCACCGCAAGCACAATTCTTATCTGAAGCGTTACGATGAGAGCACCGAGGTGGATGCCAATGAAAACCGCCTCACCGTGGATGAATGGTATTTCATCACGGACCGTTCCACCGCTTCCGCGAGCGAGATGGTCATCAATGGCCTCAAGGGTCTGAGCGAGACCGGAGGGAAGATTTATATGGTGGGTGAGCAGACATATGGCAAGCCCAACGGAATGTACGTGCTCATGTATCCCGGAGACGATCTCAGCTACAAGGCATACGACGCAGGGGACTATTCGGCCCTGAAGTATGTGTTCCTGCCGATCTGCTTCTACAACGCCAATTACAACTGGGAGTACATTCCCGACGAAGGTTTCGTGCCTGACAACTGGCAGCCCGACGACCTCTTCCACGACTTCACCGTCGAGGAAGGCCGCATCAAGGCCTGCCTGACCCACATCGTCACCGGCTCTTACTCCGAGCCGCCCTTCAAGAAAGTCGAAAGCACCAAGGCCTCCGGTGCCGGCGACGGCGCCCTCCTGCCCCGCCCCGAGGACGACCCTCACTACGGTACCTACAAGGTCCTCCGCCGCTTCTGATCTGCCGGTGCGGCTGGCGGCCCGCGGGCTGGACCGGCGCAGCACCGGGGCAGGGGACCGTCTCGCTGCGCTCGACCCCACCGTTCGCTTCGCTCACGGTCCCCCCTCTTACGATGCCGAGGGTGGCACGGGTCCCTGCCCCGAGCTGCCCCGTCCTCGCCTCTCCGCCAGGGCGCGGCGGCGGATTGCCCCTTCGAGGACTCCGCTCGGCCGCCTGCGGCGCCCTTCGCTCCGGCCCCTCCCACCGTCATCGGTGTCATCGCTGCGCGATAACTTGCTGCCGGCGGGCCCCGTCCCCCTGCCCCTGTCCGGGGGTGGACAGGCCTCTCAAGGGCAACCCCGCCGCGCCCAGCGCAGCTTGGCAGGAGCAGAGCCCCCTGGCTGGACCGGCGCAGCACCGGGGCAGGGGACCGTCTCGCTACGCTCGACCCCACCGTTCGCTTCGCTCACGGTCCCCCCTCTTACGATGCCGAGGGTGGCACGGGTCCCTGCCCCGAGCTGCCCCGGAGCCCCTCACCGTCAACATCGTCATCGCTGCGAGATAACTTGCTGCCAGTGGCTTGAACGTGAAATTCGGTGGCTGAGTGAATCGGCCTTCCAGGGCACTCCGGGGTAGGTCAATTCCGCCATCGAGGCCAAAAAGGGGTCGATGGCGGAGCCGACCGCGCTTGTACGCATGTCTGTCGGGGGTACGCTCCGCCATCGATTTTCCTGCCGCCCCCGCCGGGCCCCGTTTTTCTTCCCCTCCTGTTCTCCCCGGCCATTCTCGCTCCCACCGTCCCCGATCTATGGACGGTAGGAGCACCCACCCATCCCGGCGGCCAATAGCAACGGGCGGGCGAGGAGAGCCTTTTCCCAGAGCTCCCCACAGCCCGCCCGTAACCGCCGCGGCTGGCCGTCCCGCGGCGGTGGTGCCGCACCCGCCCGCCGCCGCAGGGCGTATATTGCGGCGGCGGCCTCCTCCAAAATGCGCCCTACGTCGTGTCCAGGCAGCATCCCAGGCCGGTACAGCCGCAGCAGAAAAGCCACTATGCAACGCTGCGGCTCCGTAGCAGCCATTTCGTACCGGCCCGGGTCGTTAATG
>JAFTBU010000038.1 GCA_017455065.1 Bacteroidales bacterium | reverse complement strand
TTTGCTCGTGTGATCACCCTCATAAACGCAAAAAACCGGGCAGCACACCACCATTTCCACAGTGATATGCTGCCCTGTGTTCCCGCTCACACTTCGACCTCCACGGTCCCCCGCCTTGAAAGCCACCTCATAGCCGTCATCCTTCACGACCACCCAGTCCAGGTAGCGGATAACCAGGTCGTTGTTGAAGCTATCCATCCGCCCGTTCTCGTCCAGCACACCCTCCGGCACTGAGAACTTCGTCCTCTTGAAGAAGTCATCGTAGTCGCGGCAGGCTCCGGTCTCTTCTACAGTTTCTGCCTCCCTCGCCATCCACTCCGGCAGGCTGTTCTTGACCATCTCGTCCACCAACTCCAGCAGGAGCCTGATCTGCACTTCCGTGTTTGCGTGCTCCGCCCGCTCGGCGTAAAGCCCGTCCTTGCGCCGCCTGATCTCCACGATCTGACTTCTCAGGAATGCCGCCTCATCCATCTCGCTTGTGATCACCTGTGTGCTTCCCACCTCGTCAACCACGGTGGTGTTGATGGCTTCCCCGTCCTCCGGCACCTGGCTTGCCAGCACTTCCAGCCGCTCCTCCAGCCTGTCCTGCTGTCCGTCCAGCGTTTTGAGAAGTGCGTCAATCCTGCCGATCTCGCCCGTGAGCAGCCGTTCCCGCTGTACCACCAGTTCCTCCCGCCGCCTCGGTAATTCGTTGAACGCCATGACCACAGCCCGCTGCGCCTCAACCTCTCTCACGATGCGGCAGTCGCAGCGGCTCGGGACGTCCTCATGGAAATCCGTCTTCTTCACCAGCGCCCTCTGCCTGCACCGCCAGTCTGTCAAATCCTCCTGCGCTTTCACATACCGCTTCAGCGTCCTGCCGCACTTGCCGCAGATGAGCCTGCCGTTCAGCGCCAGCCTGTTACCGAACCGGAGCTTACTCGGGTCCTTTGCCAGCCCGCTCCGCCTCTTTTTCTCGCCCTGCACCTGGTAGAACACCGCCTTCGGCACGATGGGGTCGTGATCGTCTTCCACAAAATACTGCGGTTTCTCCCCGCTGTTTTTCACGCACTTGTGCGTCAGGTAGTCCTCCACATACCATTTCTGCATCAGGAGGTCGCCGGCGTATTTCTCATTTTCCAAAATGCTCGCCACCGTAGAAGGGTACCAGTGTTCGCCGCCGGACGGGGTGCAGATGCCATCCTCCATCAGTCCATCCGCGATCATCTTCGGGCTGTAGCCCTCAAGGAACTGCCTGTAGATGCGCCGCACCACATCCGCCTCGGCGGGGACGATCTCGTAGGTTCCCGGCTTGTCGCCCTTCTTATAGCCGAGGAAGGAGGAGAAGTTGACGCGCCCTCTGCCCTCCTGGAAACCGAAGTTGATGCCCATGCGGACGTTCTGGGAGATGGAGGCTGACTCCTGCTGGGCGATGGACGCAAGAATCGTGACCATCAGCTCCCCGGAGGCTTCCAGTGTGTTGACCGATTCTTTCTCAAAGATGATCGGGATGTTCAGGGCTTTCAGCTTACGGATGTAGTTCAGCGCGTCCAGGGTGTTTCTTGCGAAGCGGGAAATGGACTTCGTGATCACAAGGTTGACATCGCCAGCTTCACAAGCAGTGATGAGCGCATTGAACTGCGGTCTGGTCTTTGCCTGGGTACCGGAGAGACCTTCGTCCGCAAATATCCCCGCCAGCTCCCAGCCGTCATGTGACTGTATGAAATTTGTGTAATGAGTGACCTGCGCCTCGTAGGAACTTTCCTGTTCCTCGGAGTCCGTGGAGACGCGGCAGTAGGCCGCCGCTTTCGTGACCTGTGTGGGCATGGTGACCACAGGGTCTGTATTTCTTGCTCTGATAACTCTTACTGCCATGTGAATGCTCCTTTCTGCTCGTCAAATTCCGTCCTTACCGGAACCTCCGTGTATGACCAGCCAACCTTCTCT
>JAFTBU010000037.1 GCA_017455065.1 Bacteroidales bacterium | reverse complement strand
GGCAGGTGGCTCTATGTCGGTTATATGTGCCATCAGACCATCGAAAAGATATTCAAGGCCTATTGGTGCAGTCGCAAAGAAGAACCGGCCCCCTACACCCATAACCTGATCAATCTCGCTCAGAGTTGCGGATTGGGGCAGTTGTTATCGAATGAGCAGAAGATCTTTATCGGAGAGATGATGCCTTTGAATATTGAAGCGAGATATCCTTCCTATAAGCAAGCCATTGGAGAGTCTTTGACGGAGCAAAAGTGCAAAGGACTCTTCGACAAAACAAAGGAATTGCAGCAATGGGTCAAAACGATGTTATAGACAGTGTCCGCAGATACAAGCAGTTGGTCCTGGACAACCTGGGCCAGGCCAGGGTGTATCTGTTCGGTTCTTATAGCAAAGGTACGGCCCGCCAAGACAGTGATATAGACGTGGCTGTGGTTGTCCCCAAAGTAGAGGATGATTTTCTGAAGACATCCTCGATGCTTTGGATGCTTACCTGGAATGTCAACACCCTCATTGAGCCAGTGCTGATAGAAGAGGCACACCCCTCTCCGCTGTTTGACGAAGTCCTGCGTACCGGGGTCTTGGTATAAACGACCACTGTCATCCTGAGGGAGCGGAGCAAGCGAAGGATCTACTACTTCGCCTTTTAACTGTCAATCATAACTAAAAAGGACGACGAGGTCTTTTTGACTTTGTCGTCCTTTTTAATCGGGGCTTACGGCCTTTGCCGGACGATGACGGGGTGGTGGTCCGCGTCATGGACAGGCATGCCCAGGGAGTCGGAGGCGACGGTGCGGAAAATGAGTGAGTCGATGGGTGTGCCCAGCGGCTCGACGCCCGAAGGGAGGGGGAGGCCGGAGGCGCGCTGGAACAGGCCCACGCAGGCGTCGCGCCACCAGCGGGCGTCGGCGGCCTGGATGGCGAGTTTCTCCGCCGTCTCTTCCCACAGCTGCGGGGAAACATAGGGCTTCAGCCCCTTCCAAGTCCGGGCGAAATCGTCCACGGCCTGGATGCCGTCGTCATAGTGCAGGCAGATTTCTTCCCACAGGGTCCGTCCGGAAGCCATCCGGTAGTCCCAGGGCAGGTGATGGAACCATAGCAGGAGGTTCTCCGGGCAGGTTTCCACGGAGTTGTAGGTCGATGCGAGAGGCTCGTTGTACTGGTCCACATTGCCGGAGCCGCCGCAGGTTCGGTCGAAGCCGATGCCGGCGCTGTCGGCCTGGTGGTAGTAGCGCGGGCACCAGTCCGGGCGGCCGAGGATCTCCCACGGGCCCGGTCCGTAATGCGTACCGCCGAACAGGTGGTGCAGGCCCAGGGGCATCTCATAGTTCACCACGGCTTCGCGGGATTCCATCAGGATGTTGCAGACGGGCCGGACGAACCGGTCTCCGAACTGTCTGTCCGTCAGCCCGTCCGGCTTGAGGAAGGTCTGCCGGACCCATTCGCTGGCGATCTCTTCTGCGGACAGGTCCGGATTCCAGGCGAGGCGCCCGAAGGCGTACCAGTTGGCCTGGGCGAACACGTAGCCGCAGAAATTCGGATCC
>JAFTBU010000036.1 GCA_017455065.1 Bacteroidales bacterium | reverse complement strand
GGGCAGCCATCTCCGGAACTATGACTTCCTGATCAACCTGGCCCATTTCAAGGGCCACGCCATGGGCGGATTCGGTGGCGTGCTCAAGAACCAGAGCATCGGCGTGGCCTCCTCGGCCGGAAAGCTGTACATCCACTCGGCCGGACGCAGCACCACCCGCTGGATGTCGGATGACCAGGACGGTTTCCTGGAGTCGATGGCTGCTGCGGCGCAGGCCGTGCACGACTATTTCAAAACAGATGGCAAGGAGATCATCTATATCGACGTGATGAACAACATGTCCGTGGACTGCGACGGCGACGGCCATCCGGCGACGCCGCGCCTTAAAGATATAGGCATACTGGCTTCCACCGACCCTGTGGCGCTGGACAAGGCCTGCCTTGATCTGGTGTTCGGACACATTGACTCCACAGGCGATGATGCCAAACCCCTGCAGGAGCGTATCAATCGCCAGCACGGCACCCACATAATCGGCTATGCCGAAAGCATCGGCCTGGGAGTGCAGAAGTACAATCTGGTAAGCATTGACAAATGATTTATGAAAAAAGTCGTTGTCATTTCAACCAGCCTCCGTCCGGGATCCAACGATCCAACAGCCATTCCCTGGCAGAGCGTTTTGCCGAAGGCGCAAGAGCCGCCGGAAATGAGGTGGGGCTGATTTCGCTTCGCGGCAAGCTGCTGCCGGGGGACAAAAATGGCATATTCGGGGGACAAAACCCTGATGCAGGGACATCATACGGACGGAGTGATGAGCACGCGCCATCCGCCTTCGTTGTCGCGGGCTTCGATATAGCCCTTTTCCTTCAGGCTGGTAAGCAGGCGCTGGACGGCGGATTTATTGATGCCGAGCTGCTCGCGCAGACTGTCGATGGTAACGGATGGTTGAGACTGCATAATGCGGAGTATCCTGGAATAGTTAGGCGTTCTGAATTCAACCCGCTGTCCGTCATACCACCAGACGTTTTCGTCAGGCTCCGTAAGGAAGCGGACATCGTTATAGACTTCTTCTGCGACCAGCGCAGTGAAGTAGCGGAGGAAAGGACGAATCTTGTCCAGCTCGGCGTGGGCACCTACACTGGGTGTCGAACCGACTTCAAGGTCTGCCTGGTGCAGCGCCTCAAGATATTCCTTCTTGGACCGGCTGCGGACTACGATCATTGGGTAGTCGTGACGGGCAAGGATGTAATTGACGATCAGGCGGGCGATACGGCCGTTGCCGTCCTCGAATGGGTGAATACGGATGTAGCGGTAGTGGAAGAGCGCGGCCAACTCGACGGGGGAGAGTTTACCCTTCGCTTCCTCTTCATTGTACCAGTCCACGAGGTCGGCCATCAATGCAGCCGTCTCTTCGGGAGCAGCATACTCGAAGCGGTCACCGTAGCGGGTGATGACACTGTTCGGACGGGTCTTGTACCGTCCTGCATGAATTACATAGCTTGTCTGCTGCCCGCCCGGAAGTTCACGATAAACGGTGTAATCTTCGCGGAGCAGGGTCTTGTGGAGCTGTCGGATGAAGTTCTGCGTAAGCGGCATATCCTTGATGCCGGCCTGTTCCTGCATCATCTTTAGACCGACGTTGCTGGCCTTCATTTCCTCCAGGTCTTTCATTTCAGCTTCCCCGACAACCTTGCCAAAGAGGAGGAGCAATTCGGTCTGGCCATAAGTCAGCGTGTTGCCCTCAATATGGTTGCTGTTGAAGTTGAAATCCACCGTGAACTTGCGGCTTAGCCGCTCCCGGTCCCGGTCTGAGAGGGGTTGTATGGCGTTCCAGGCTGCGATTGCCTTAGGTACATTCAGATACTTCATCGCAAAAATGTTTTCTAATTGGTGGTAAAGATACCACTTTTTTACCAACATTTGCAAGAGTCCCAGGAAAAATAGCAGAAAAAGGTGCGGCCAAGCATTGCTGCAGGACCGCACCGGGTGTTAACAATAGAAGTCTGGCATCAGACCTCCGGATGCAAAGGTAGTAACTTTTTACGAGAAGTACAGGTCGGCTTCCATCTTTCGCCTGCGGACAAGGCCGGGAAGGCGCTTGCCGCCGCCATAGACCCAGCGGGAGAACTCGCCGCGGATGGACGGGTCTTTGGGGTTGGCCTTGACTTTCCTGAGGAGCGTGGACCTGGCGAGATTGCCGGTGCCGACGTTG
>JAFTBU010000035.1 GCA_017455065.1 Bacteroidales bacterium | reverse complement strand
TTATTTTCATCTTTTTTAACACTTTTTTCGGCTTTGTTCTATGCCGTCTGCGAGGTGCTGTAAAGCTACCTCAAAACGGGCTATTGTATACGCAAGTAATTGAAAACTATTTAATTGTTAAATTTTTAACGAAGTATTGTATATACAAAACAATCATTATTAACTTTTTATTCTTTTTCTTATGAAAAAAATTTTATTGATCGCTGCTTCTGCAGCACTCGTCCTGGCCTCATGCGCCAAGATTGAGCACTTCCAGGCACCCACTGCCGGTGACGATGCTTCGATATCGTTCGGCGTGTATGCTGGAAGGACCACTAACACCAAAGCTACCTATGGTGACATCACCACAGCAAATCTATCTTCTTCCCAAGATGGATTCGGTGTATTCGCCTACTACACTCAGACTACAGACTGGGCATCTGCCGCTGCGTCTGCAACTCCTAATTTCATGTACAATCAGCAAGTCAGGAATATCTCTTCCTATGCTGAGAGTCCTTCAGATTACACTGCCGCCAAGTACCCTTCCGGATGGTATTATACTCCTATAAAGTATTGGCCTAACGGGCAAAATTCTACCGCTTATGAAGCTGCTGCTACTTCCGCAGATAAAATAAGCTTCTTTGCATATGCACCGCAAATCGCTACAGTTAATACCGTACCTGCGACAGGACAGGGAATCACAGCCATGTCCGCAAATACAGCTAATGGCGCACCCACACTTAATTTCACTGTCCCTACTAAAGCAGAAGAGCAGATCGACCTTCTTTGGGCTAATCCTGTGCTGAATGCAACAAAGCAGGCGCTCTCTGGACGTGTGGCATTTACTTTCAAGCATGCTCTGTCAAAGCTCAACATCCAGGTGCGTGCCGTTGTTGATGATCTCACCGGTGCCACATCTAACCTTCCTACTGACAACGGTGATGATACTGTTGATCAGGGAGAAACCTGGATTATCCTTGAAAGCCTCACTCTGACTGCTAACGGCACTAAGAGTGGTACGTTGACTTTGGATGGTGCGGCTTCTGCTCCTAGCTGGACTTCTGTGTCCGGTAATACTGCTATCGAATATGGTGAAGATTCATTCACTGCCACTGCCGTAAAAACAGCCAACAGCAAAACCGGATTCAAGGTTACAGAAACAGCTACTGACCTTAACAGTACCAAATCTCCTATGATCATCCCTGCGACGATTACTGCTGGGGGCTTCATCATCACTGCCAATTATTGGGTTATCACAAAAGACAGCGCATTGAACGGTGGATTCAGCACGATTCAGAACAATATCACCAAAACCAGTGCTGCTGCTGTTACGTTTGATGCTGGAAAGAAGTATAACATCATCGTCAATCTTGGCCTTAACAGTGTTGACTTCAATGTCACAGAGGTTACTGATTGGGCTGTTGATTCCAGCACAGAGTATCATCTGCCTCAGAATAATAGCTAGTTTTTGATTTTACCCATACGCCCCTGACCGGGCGTGTGGGTCCTAAGACATGAAAGTAGGAAGGGCATACAGGTTTGGCGCTGTGATCAGGATGACAGTCCTGGTCGCGGTGGCGTCGCTCGCCGGTTCGTGCGACAAGACGCTCGGTCCCCAGAACCCCGAGTGGATCGAGCTCGGCGGGGACAGGCCTGTAGTCTTCAGTTCCAATGTTGTCGCCCAGGAGACCAAGGCTGCGCTTCCTTCCGGGACCCATTTCGGAGTCTTCGCCTACTATACCGGGACCAGCAACTGGAACTCTAACGCCACTCCTAACTTCATGTACAATCAGGAGGTGGTCTTCGATGGGTCTAGCTATACTTATGCACCGGTCAAGTACTGGCCCAACAACACCGGGGACAAGGTCACATTCCTGGCTTACAGCCCTTATTCGGCCACTCCTGTACTCCGCAGGATCGGTGCAAACAACGAGTACACCAACACCACGAAGAACCTCCCCGACATCGGCTTCACCGTCACCGACGGGCAGACGGATTTCATGATCTCCGCTCTGAAGTCCGATCAGACCAAACCCGCGCTCGATGCGCCTGTAGAGCTGGTCTTCAGGCACATGCTGTCGAAAATCACATTCAACGTCAAGAAAGTGGACGCGGCAGTTCCTGAAAAATACACCGTCCGGCTCAAGGATATCCGTCTTGAGGGCCTCTATATGACTGCGATCCACAGGAATGCAGGATGGGCGGATTGGAGCGGTCTGAGAAGGGATATCCAGGTATATACAGCTCCGTCCGAGAGTGATCTGACCCTTACGACCTCGTTCCAGCCGGTCGCTTCGGTCATCCCGCTTCCCCAGGACCTGAACAATGAGGCTGCCAAGCTGCGTGTGGAATATACCATCTATGCCGATGGCATGATCACCACCCGTACCACGGTGTGCGAAGTGCGGCTTTCAGATGTGTTTACCTCTGCCTGGGCTCAAAATGCCCATTATACTGTCAATATCACCATCACCCCGGACGATCCCATTGAGTTCACAGTCAGCTGGACCGACTGGGGAGACGCGTATAACTATCATATCACCAGCTAGATGAGGATACGGCACTTCATATTGTCCCTGCTCGTTCCCGCGCTGCTCTGCAGCTGCGGAAAGGAGACTGTCCCGGGCAGGCAGGACGGTGAAATGCCCATCGGCTTCGCCCCGACGGTTACCGTAGGGACTAAGGCTGTCAAGCCCGATAATCCGACGGTTCTCATCGCGGAAGGCAACAAAGCGGCGATATTCGGTGACCGGGTGCTCAACCTCGGCCTGCCGTCGGAGACCAGCGAGCGCATTTTGAACAACCGTGAACTCATCTGCGACGCCGTTCCCGATCCGGCGACCCCCGGATTGCTGTACAGCAGTGTGTGGAGTTATTCCCCGCTCGAGTATTGGGAAGACACCGGCGACTACTTTTTCGCCGGGGTATTCCCCCATGGCATCGGCGAAATGACCAGGGACAATGCGTTCCTGAACGTCACCTATCTCGCCGGCAATAACGCCGACCTGATGGTGGCACGCGCCTACCGTAATGTGGGGGAAGGCAAGGCCCCCGTGAACCTTTCCTTCAAGCACGCCACGTCGGCGGTGCGTTTCCTCTTCGGAAAGGCATCCGATGCGCCTGCAGACAATTACTCCCTCACAAGTTTCAAGCTGGAAAGCCTGGTCGCGGGCGGTACGCTCAAAGTGCAGATGCGCCTCACCGACCCGTCTTCCAATCCTATAACTCTATCCAACTGGAAGCCAGGAACCACTTCGGACCTGGCCAGCTGGACCGCCGTTACGGAAGACCAGAGAAAGCCTGTGCCTCACCCTGCCGATGCTGATGATCCGGACGGATACCTGGAGATGGGATGGTACTACATGGTCCCTCAGACTCTCACCGCTTTGTCGCAGGTCCGGTTCTCCGTAGCCTACAATGATGAAACTCCGGTGGAGACGGTCCTGAGCATAAGTGACAGGGACGGTCTGGTCGGTCTGGATGACTGGCAGCCCAACTGTGTTTACAATTACTATATCACCCTGACCCAAAGCGGCCTCGACCTCACTGTCAAGGCCATCCCTTGGGATGAAGTGCAGGTGATCACCGACGAAATCACCTTCTGAAGATGAGGAAACTGAGTGTCATATTGCTGTTGTCCGCCCTGCTGGCCACATGGTCCTGCAGGAAGGAACTCGTGCTCGACGAGGTCTGCTCCGGCTACGGCAGTATCGAACTCTCCCTCTCCAGCCAGACGGCCATCAGACTCGAGACCAAGAGTGAATCCGATGACCTGCTGGAAGGACTCCGTTTCCGCAATGTGCTCGTGATCCTCACGGACAACAGCGGTAAAGTGGTCGGAAAAGAATACAAGGAATATGTCTCATCCATGACTCAGGATGTCATACAATTCGACCATCTTCTGCCGGGAAACTATCACGCATATGCCTATGCGAATATAGACCGCACCCAGTGGCAGGACAGCGACAGAATCTCGACCCAGGAGAAAGAAGTCGCTGAAGGAAGCAGTTTCTCAGCTTTCCTGGACAGGGAGCTGCTCAATATGACTACGGCAGGGGTGGATGAACTGGCTTCCGTTTCAGAAGCGATGCTGATGACAGGTGACCTGGCCATCCCGGTAGGTCTTTCAGTGATTTCCCGGACCCTGGAACTGCTCAGACCTGTGGTGCGTTTCAATGTCCATATCCACAATCACACGCCCTATCCGGTGACGGTCAAGGATTTGTCTTTCAGCCAGTTCAGCCCCGACAGGGCATATATACTCCCGCACTTGGATGCCAACGGCGTCCCGACGGTCCCTGCCGGAGCCACCTACAGTACACCTCCGGCATATGACGACTCTTCTCCCGAGGTGGTGGCAGCCAATTCCGAGCAGAGAGTCTATCAGACGCTGCTGTATGAGAATGTGGCATCTTCCACATACAGGACTTATGTGACCCTTGAACTCGACCGCTCTGGAGAATCTCTTTCAAATCTGGAAGTCTCGATGGGAGAACACCCCTTCGGGCCTCTCGACAGCCAAGTTTTCGCCGACATGAATGACGGTGAATCTGTGGATGTCCTGGTGATCAATCCTCGTAATGCAGTACGTTCAGGGCGTCTGTACTATGGCATAGGAGATGCCGGTATCGCTTGGGAGAGTTGTGGATATAGCACCTATAATCAATTCCTTGCCAGGGCTCTTGCTATCTGGGATGAAACCTCGTCTTTTACTTATGAAGATTTCTCGTACAATGGCGTAGCGAACGATAAATCTGGTCAATCCGGTTGGACGGGGAATAGTAAAGATGATCCGAGCACTTCAAATATGTTTCATTATACCGGAGCACGCGCCAGTTATTTCCGCCGCCTTACCAAAACAGACGGACTTTTCACTTTGAGCGGATTGTCTGTCAACGCTCCGTCGGAGACATCTATTTCAGGATTGAATATTGTGAAAGGACAGTATGTCAAAGATAAATTCCCCAGCGATATGTCCGAAGCCGACTTCTTTGTCAGATTGCAGAACTCCGACAATTCCAAGAGGTTGAAATCCGATTGTGTGTGGAATAGTGGAGACAACCCCGGGAATGCTAAACAGTCAAAACTTGTCTGGGATACCGGAAACAATCAGGACCATCAGTTCATACTTTTCGGCAAATACTGCGTCGGAGGAGCGCTGAAACGCATACTGAAAGATAACAACAAAGAGGTGCCCCTTACATACATGGCCCGTAATGAAGATATTAATCTGGTGATCAACGTCTATTATGCCGACCAGGAAGGAGCGATCGATTTTGTAGTGGATAACTCGCATTGGACCGATGCGGGCACGACCACCTCTTCCCATACATTCAATTGATGATGAAGACTTGGATTAAATACATATTGCTGTTATTCGTGCCGCTGCTTGTCGCGACAGGCTGCGTCAAGGAACTCGTCTCTTCTGCCGGCCAGGGAGACGGTGAGATCACCGACTTTGTCATCCGCTTCGGCTCTCCGGAGGGCCCCCGTGTGGACATAGAGACAAAGAGCGAGCTCGGCATAGTCAGGGAGAGCAATGTGTTCAATATTTATCTGCTTATTTTCGAGGGTAACAGCCCGACCAGCAAAAAGGTGTACGGCCACTATTTTGACGGGGCCAACCTTGGAGCAGATACTGAGGACAACTGGTGGACTGTGACAAATATGGCAAATGAGGACTCCGCCCCTACAAGCGGAACGATCCATATCAAGACGGCGAAAAAGTCCGGTTGCACCATCGTGGCAGTGGCCAATATGAACCCCAACGACCTGGATGTTTCTGCCGGACTGCTCTCCACTGTGACCAATTATGGAGATATCCAGTCTATCGTGGCCTCCCAGGTGCGCAGTGAAGTGGCCGCCAACTCGGGATTTTTCCTGATGACGGCACAGGTGGACGGAGTAAATATCCAGGGCGACGCTACCGATGAAGATGACATCTCCAATAAAACCTTGAGCCTGAAACGTCTTTACGCCAAGGTGAAATTCAATGTGCGTATAGCTCAAGGTGCTCCTATCAGCTCATTTGTCCCGTACAAATGGCAGGTGGTCAATGTCCCTACCTGTTCGTACCTGCTCGAGCGGACCGGAACCGGATCAGGTGTGAATGCCGCCAATGCTCCTGGAGATTTCTTTTCGACGGATGCTCTTGGCTTCGAAAAAGACACTCTTACGAAACTGGCGAACGATTTCTATTCTGACGGCGTCACCAAGGTGGGTATCCACAGCTTTTCTTTCTACATGATGGAGAACCGTCACGATCCCAACCCCGGAATCACCCAATACTCAGACAGGGAGAAGCAGGACAAGCCGGCTTCTTACACTCCAGGGACTTTCTTCGACAATGGGGCATTTACTTATGCCAGCCCGTATTCCACCTATGTCATATTGACCGGGAAGCTGGTGATGGCCTATGATGCGGGCGTAAATCCCAACGCCACCCTCGATGCTGACGTGCGCTATGTGATACACCTTGGGAACTTCAGTGCGGATCCGGAAGATTTCAATACCCTGCGCAACCACAATTACGTTTACAACATTTATATAAACGGTGCCTCGGACATCCAGGCGGAGGTGGAAGCATTTGACAGCGAAAATCCTCTGGCAGAGAATGAACCGGGAGCGACCGGAAGGGTGGTGGTGGCCCTGGAAAAGATCTACAACAGCGACTGCCACTACAGTACCCAGGTGATTTCCTTCCACGCAGCCTATATGGATCCGGACAATATCAGCTGGTATGTGGAGACTCCGTTCAACCCGGACGGCGTCGGCCCGGAAGACGGACTGGACCTGACGCAGATAGACTACAAATGGGTGGAATTCCATGTCAACGCAAAAGATGCATCAGGGAACTATTATTCAGACAAGAGGGTCCTGTACAAGCCGCATGACCATCCGGATTATGCCGAGATGGACCGCCTGGATCCCCGCCGCACGATGTATGTGGACGAACTTGTGGATTTCCTGAAGGCCCAGAAGCGGCAGTATGACATCGACCCTTCCGCAAGTTCCTTCGACACATCCAGTGAGGACGGAGGCCCGAAAATATCCGTCACTGCTTTCATAAATGAGTATTACTACGAGCGCAACCCCTTGACCGGCACATTTGATCCGACGATATGGAAAGACTACATCGTCAATCAGCCTATGCGCCGTATGCACATCCTGGCTTCAAGCGCCAGGTCAGCCGACAAGGAAAGCGATATGATAGGCTCGTCTTTCACCATCCAGCAGAGGTCCATCCAAAGTATTTACGCCGTCCATGAAGCGGCAGACCTCCAGTCCGCATGGGGTATGGAATTCGTCGACGACCCCGTAAATGAGACCGGTGACCAGAAATACTGGAAAAACAAGAATTTTGAAGACTGTGGCAACACCAGCCCTACCAACGGCCGGCTTAACTCCATGAAACTCTGGGGGGTTGTTGCGCCTGACGGCACACCTCCTCTGGCCGGCGACGAACCGAGATGGGATGAGTATCTGGATCTGGAGGGAGTAAATGAGACAGCCAATCTCAAGAGTGATTATAAATACCTTCGATATACCTGCCTTTCTCGCAACAGGGATAACAATGGAGACGGATATATCAGTCCTGATGAAATCCGCTGGTACATGGCTACTGATATCCAGTTGATAGGCGTGTTCCTGGGCTCTTATGGAATCGAGGGTGCCGCCAGGCTGTATCAAAGGAGCTCTGAGGCGCAGGCCTCTGGAGGAACGGCATGGAGGCAGCATGTGGTGGCAAGCAACCGGTATGTGTATACTCCTCAGCAGCAGGCTGACTGGAACAATTCCAACAAATACCCCCGTATCGTGTGGGCGGAAGAGGGAGTGAACGGCAGTAACCTTAATTACAATGGCTCTGACCAGACTACGACTTTCAGTGCCCGCTGTGTACGTAACCTCGGCTACTATGTCGAGGGGGGCGTTAGGAAAGACATAACTCTTGCAGACAATGATGTGGAGCCAGATCAGTACGCCATCGTTACCAGAAAACATCTGGAAACAGATGGCACCGTCACCAGTCCCTGGACCGGTACTTATGACAACAAGACTTATTATGAGTTTGATTGCTCCCGTATCAACCTGGCTTCATTGAGGGAGCCTGTGGACCACGAGCTCATCGGCCATGATGAGCATAGCAAGATGGCCTGCTTGTCTTCAAAATTCGGCGCAGCTCCAGAGGCCAATCTTGTGACTCTGTCAACCAATTATACTTTCAACGGTAAAACTTACAATCTGCAGAAAGTCAAGCAACTCAATCAGTATCTTGACGACAGTTTCCCGAATCTGGATATGAACTACAGGATCTGTCCTGAGGGCTACCGTCTTCCCAATGTCAGGGAGATGTCTCTGATTTGGACCATGCTCGCTTCTATGACCACTGGTGATTCCGCTTATATGGGCAATAATGATAATAATGGTACCGCCGCCCGTACCCACTGGTCCTTCGGTGCCGAAGGAAATAAAAAAGTCTCAACTAAATGGGGCTGGGGTATGAGTTCGGGACACCTTCTTATGTATAATACCAGTGGGAGTCCGGAAACTTCTCCGAGGCCCCGCTGCGTCCGTGATATCTAAATCTCCCTGGTCTTCTCCTCCAGCCATGCGGCCACATCAGGGGGCAGCAGGGGTGAGAGGGTGTCGAAGACCCGGCGGTGGTAGGAGTTGAGCCAGGCTTTCTCTTCGTCGTCGAGAAGGTCCGGGACGAGGGCCGAGGTGTCGAAGTGGCAGAGGGTGAGGCTTTCAAAGCGCAGCCAGCGGCCGAATCCTGTCTCAGGGGCTTCCGTGCACAGCAATATGTTTTCGTGGCGCACTCCGTGCAGCCCTTCGCGGTAGATGCCGGGCTCGTCGGTGATGAGCATTCCGGGCAGCAGCGGCTGGGCGTTGAGGTTCTGCCTCATGTCTTGCGGGCCTTCGTGCACGCCCAGGAAGTATCCCACTCCGTGGCCTGTCCCGTGTCCGAAATTGCGCCCTGTCTTCCATAGCGGCATCCTGCAGACTGCATCGACTCGGCAGCCGGGTGTCCCGGCTGGGAATACCGCTGTCTCGAGGGCGATGTGGGCCTTCAGCACTAGGGTATAGTCTTCTTTTTCCAGTTCGCTGCATTCCCCCAGGGGCACGGTGCGGGTGATATCCGTGGTGCCGTGGTCATATTGTCCTCCGGAGTCGCAGAGGTACAATCCGCGGGGCTCCAGCACCGGGGCGCCCTCCATCGGGGTGATATAGTGCGGCAGGGCTGCCCCGGCGCCCCATGCGGAGATGGTCTCGAAGCTGTCGCCGTGGTAGCCGGGGATTTCGGAGCGGTATTGCCCGAGCTTCACCGCCGCATCCCATTCGGTGATGCGTTTGTCGGCGGCGAGGGATTTTTCGAGCCAATAGAGAAACTTCTCCATGGCCACACCGTCCTGCACATGCACTTCCCTGAAGCCGTCCAGCTCCACCGGGTTCTTGACCGCCTTGCGCAGTCCGACGGGGCTTCCCCCTTCGAGCACGTCGCCGCCGAGCTGGCTGTACAGGTGCCAGTTGAGGCTGGCGGGGTCGATGTACAGGCGCCCTTCGTAGCCGCTTAGCTCCATGGCCACGTCTTCATAAGGCAGCAGTTCCACCCCTTCGTCGCGCAGCTGTGCGAATGTGTCTTCGGTGTCGGGGTCTTCCACCTCCTGCTTGAGCACGAACCATTTGACCTGGTCGCGGGTGATCAGCAGGTAGGAGATCACCAGGGGATTGTATTCGATGTCCGAGGCGCGGACATTCAGCATCCAGGCGATCTCGTCGAGGGCGGAGAGGAGTATGCCGTCGCAGCCTTTATCGGCCAGGAAGCCGCGTATCCAGTCTATCTTGGAAAATCTGCTTTCGCCGGGGTCCACCGTGAATACGGGGGTCTGTGGCACGGCGGGGCGGTCGGTCCAGAGCGACCCGAGGAGGTCGGGGATGCTGACCACATTGAACCGGGCGGCGAGTCCGGAGGCGTCGGATGCGCTCTGGCAGAGTCCGTCCACGGCGATGATGTCATCGGACCCGAAGCGGCTCTGGAGCCACTCGGGGATGAGGACCTGCTCGGGGATGCGGGTCTTGTGGAGTTCGACCCCGGTGCCCTCCAACTGCCTGGTGGCCTGGATGAAGTACCTGGTGTCGGTCCAGAGTCCGGCATGGTCCAGGGTCACCACCACGTCTCCGGCCTCTCCGGTGAAGCCGGTCAGCCACCTGACCTGTTTCCACCTCTCGGCCGGGTATTCGCTGGCGTGCGGGTCCGAGCCTGTGATGACCACTGCGTCCCAGTCGCGGGAACGCATCATTTCCCTGAGGGATTCTATCCTCTGCGCATAAAGATTATCCATACTTACAAATATAGGAATTCTTATATTTGCATAGTTTTTCGCAGAGATGAAAATAGGTAATCTGGATCTGGGGGAGCGCCCGGTTTTGCTGGCGCCGATGGAGGACGTGACGGACATCTCCTTCCGTGTATTGTGCAGGGAATGGGGTGCGGACATGGTCTACACAGAATTCGTCCCCTCCGACGGGCTCATCCGCGACGCCGTCAAGGCGATCGCCAAGATGCGCACCCTCGAGGAGGAGGCCCCCGTGGGCATCCAGATCTACGGCCACATCCCCGAATCCATGGTGGACGCCGCCAGGATGGCCGACCGCGCCGCCGAGATCGCCGGCGGGCACGGCTGCGATGTCATTGACATAAACTTCGGCTGCCCCGTCTCCAAGATCGCCGGCAGGGGGGCCGGTTCCGGGATGATGCGGGAGCCTGACAAGATGGTCGCCATCACCAAGGCCGTCGTGGAGGCCGTCGGCAAGCCTGTCACCGTCAAGACCCGCCTGGGCTGGGATGACAGCTCCAAGATCATAGTCGAGCTCGCCGAGCGCCTGCAGGACGCCGGCATCAGCGCCCTCACCATCCACGGCCGCACCCGTTGCCAGATGTACAAGGGTGAGGCGGACTGGACCCTCATCGGTCAGGTGAAGGCCAATCCCCGCATGCACATCCCCATCATCGGCAATGGCGACATCACCTCCCCGCAGAAGGCGAAGGAGGCCTTCGACCGCTACGGGGTGGACGGTATCATGGTGGGACGGGCTACCTACGGGCACCCTTGGATCTTCCGGGAGATCAAGCACTACCTCGAAACGGGGGAGGAGCTCCCGCCCATGGGCGTCGCCGAGCGTGTCGCTCTTGCCAAGCGGCACCTGGAGCTGTCCCTGAAGTACAAGGGCGAGCCGCGCGGCATCTATGAGATGCGCCGCCACCTGAGCTGCTATTTCAAGGGGCTCCCGGATTTCCGTGAAACCCGCGCCAAGATGGTCACGACGCTGGATTCGGATGAACTTTTCCGAATTCTTGACTATATTTGTGAACGTTATGCTTGACAGAATCCTACTCTTCCCCTATACCATAAGCCTGGCCATCAGGAATGCCTTCTACAACAAAGGCGGCAAGCGTGTCCGCAAAGCCGAAGTCCCGACCATCTGCGTCGGAAACGTGACTGTCGGCGGCACCGGCAAGACCCCTCACGTGGAGATGATACTGCGCATGCTGATGCAGACGGAAAAGTGGGGCGCCGCCAATCTGGCCGTCCTCTCCAGGGGATACAAGCGCAGGAGCAAGGGTTTCCGCATCGTGACTCCCGAGAGCGGCACGGCGCTGGCCGGAGACGAGCCTCTCCAGATCAAGAAGAAGTTCCTGCATGTCACCGTGGCGGTGGACAAGAACCGCATCCACGGTTGCTCCATGCTCTGCCATCCCGACCAGCTCAACCTCCGCGGGAAAGGGCGGAGACTCCGTTACCCGGAGTGCCCCCCGTCGGATCTCATCATCCTGGACGACGCCTACCAGTACCGGAAACTCAAGGCAGACCTCAATATTGTCCTGGTGGATTACAACCGTCCGGTCCAGAAGGACAAGCTCCTGCCACTGGGGAGCCTTCGCGACCTCCCTTCGAGGGTGTACGACGCCGACATCATCATTGTCACCAAGTGCCCGTACTCCCTGGAGGACGAAGAGAAGAAGCTGTTCCTGGAGGACATGGGCATCAAGGAATTCGACCCCGTGGGCTGCCAGGGCGTGAACCCTTCCAAGAAGTACCAGCACGTGTTCTTCACCCAGGTCCGGTATCTCAAGCCCGTACCCATGTATTCCACTTCGGATCCCAGGTATATCTATTCGAAAAATCTCATCCTGTTCACCGGCATCGCGGCCGACAAGGCTCTGAAATATTATCTGAGCGACAGCTACCATTTCGTGAGCCACAGGGCCTTCCCCGACCATCACAGGTTCTCTCAGAAAGACTTCCGCGCCATACTGCGCGATGTCCGCAAGCACCCGACTTCAGCTGTGCTGACGACAGAAAAAGATGCGCAGAGAGTTCTCGACATAGACGGGATGCCGGAAACTCTCCGCGAAAGGATGTTCTATATTCCGATCGAGACTTTCTTCACCTCTCCCCGTGAGGAGGAAGTGTTCAAGGAAAGGCTCGAAAAATCTTTCTGAGACTAGGCTGCGATGAAGTTCGCCTGGATGAAGCCGTTGACTACTGCTGCGGCGAACATCAGGCAGATGACGGTAGCCACTATCACACCTATCACCTTGATCCTTTTGAACCAGGTCTTGCCGTCCCAACCCACGGTCTGGAACATGCTCCAGAAGCCGTGAGTGAGGTGCAGCCACACCACGGTGATGAATGCGAGGTAGATGAGGGCGATCCACCATTTGCCGAAGGTGGCGTTCAGGAGGATGTAAGGATTGTCCTCATAAGTGCCGATGCCGGTCAGCTCGGGCAGCTGCATGTGGGCCCAGAAGTGGGTGAGATGCACGCAGATGAAGAGGATTATCATCAGACCGAGCACGAGCATGTTCCTGGAGGACCAGGAGTCAGCTGCTGCCTTGCTGGGGACCTCGTAGCGCTTCAGACCGCCGCGGGCCTTGATGTTCTGGTATGAGAGCCAGCAACCGTAAACGATGTGTACCAGAAATCCCAGGGCGAGGATGGGGACCATGATGTCTATGATCGTCGTGGACATGAAGTCGCATCCGAGCTTGTAGAGTCCGTCTCCTTCTGAGAAGAGCTTGTCGTCGGCGGCCACTACGCCGTATTTTCCGGTGAAACTGTCTATTACAGAGAAGAAATTGATCACAGAGTGCAGGAGCATGAACAACAGAAGGAAGGCTCCGCTGATGGCCTGGATAAACTTCTTGCCGATTGAAGAATTGAAGATAAACATCGTTTAATGCAGTTTTATTATGTCGCAAAGATAAACCGAATCTTGCAATTTCCATAATTTTCAGATACTTTTGTTCCCCGACTAAAACTTATACAGATGTACAAGAGAGTATTGCTGAAAGTCAGCGGCGAGAGTCTCGGAGGCCCCGCAGGCAAGGGAATTGACGAAAACGCCCTGATGAAATTCGCTTCGCAGATTGCGGATTGCGTGAAGGAAGGCTACCAGATAGCTGTGGTCAACGGCGGCGGAAACATTTTCCGCGGTCTCCAGGGAGTAGGTCGCGGCTTCGACCGCGTCACCGGAGACAGGATGGGCATGCTGGCCACCGTCATCAATTCCATGGCCCTTTCCACCGCGCTGCGCAGCTGCGGCGTGCGTGCAGAGGTGTTCACCGCCACTCCGATGGAGCCCATTGCCAGGTACTATGGCCGTGAGGCTGCGGTGAAGCTCATGGAGGAGGGGGGCGTCGCCCTCATCTCCGGCGGCACCGGCAATCCCTTCTTCACCACCGACTCCGGTGCGGCCCTCAGGGCCCTGGAAATCGGCGCCGAAGCATTGCTGAAGGGCACCAGGGTGGACGGAGTCTATACAGCCGACCCCGAGAAGGACCCCACCGCCGTCAAGTACGACAGCCTCACTTTCGACGAGGCTCTCTCGAAGCATCTGAAGGTCATGGACCAGACGGCCTTCGCCCTGTGCGAGCAGGGACCCGTCCCCATTGTCGTATTCGATATAAATGAAGAAGGTGCGCTGCGCCGCCTGCTTGCAGGGGAGAAAGTCGGCACCATCGTACATGCATAAAACCATTTTTACCATGTTGACTGACAGAGCAAAAGAAATCGTGAATGCAGCGGATTCCAAGATGAAGGATTCCCTCAACTTCCTCGAGGAGGACCTCAAGGGCTACCGTCTCGGCAAGGCCTCTCCGAGTATTTTCAATGGTGTGATGGTGAATTACTACGGCACCATGACGCCCCTGGCGCAGGTATCATCCATAGCCGCCCCCGATGCCAAGACCCTGACGGTCCAGCCTTGGGAGCGCAACCTCATCCCCGTCATCGAGAAAGCCATCCTCGATGCCAATATCGGCCTGACCCCTTCCAACAACGGTGAGATCATCCGTTGCACAGTGCCCGCCCTCACCGAGGAGCGCCGCAAGGAGCTCGTGAAGAAAGCCAAGGTCGCCGGCGAGAATGCCAAGATCGTCATCCGCAACGCCCGCCGCGATGCCGTGGATGCCCTGAAGAAGGCCCAGAAGAACGAAGGTCTCTCCGAGGACACCGAGAAGGAGGCCGAAGCCGAGGTGCAGAAAGTCACCGACAAGAACGTCAAAGCCGTCGACGAAGTCGTCAGCGCCAAGGAAAAGGAGATCCTCACCGTCTAGAAGCGACCCTTCGGCACATTCCTTTATTAAGATTTTGTGTGCTGAAAAAATTTTTGTACCTTTGCGACCCCTATTTTGTGTAGGGATCGCAATTTTTTATTAACTATTTAAAGATCAAGACAGTGGACACACAAAGCTACAAAACTGTATCGCTCAACAAAGCTACAGTAGACAAAAAGTGGGTCGTCATTGATGCTCAGGATCTTCCGCTCGGTCGTCTGGCCTCCAGGGTTGCTCTTGTCCTCCGTGGCAAGACCAAGCCCGGCTATACCCCTCACGTGGACTGCGGTGACAACGTCATCGTCGTCAATGCTGAGAAGGTCGCCCTCAAAGGCAAGAAGATGACCAACCGTATCTACACCCGTTACACCGGATATCCGGGCGGGCAGAGGTTCACCACCCCCAAGGAGATTCTTGAGAAGAGGCCTGCTGAATTGATTAGGAGAGCTGTTAAGGGTATGCTCCCTAAGACCCGTCTTGGTGACAAGATCCTCGGAAACCTCTTCATCTATGCAGGACCCGAGCATCCCCACCAGGCTCAGAACCCCAAAGTTATCAAGTTGAACGAAATTTAAACAGAGCAAATGGAACAGACACACGCCCTTGGAAGACGTAAAGCAGCTGTAGCTCGCGTTTATCTCACAGCCGGAAAAGGCAACATCACCATCAACGACCGTTCCCTCGAGGATTACTTCGCCGAGGAGACTCTCCGTTATGTCGTGAACCAGCCTTTCGAGGTTACCAACACTGCCGGACAGTTCGATGTGAAGATCACCATCGTTGGTGGTGGCACCAAAGGACAGGCAGAAGCCATCAGGCTTGGTATCTCCCGCGCTCTCAGTGATTTGGACAGAGAAGCATACCGCGGCGCTCTCAAGGCGGCTGGTTTCCTGACCCGCGACGCCCGTGAGGTGGAGCGCAAGAAACCCGGTCAGCCCGGTGCACGCAGACGCTTCCAGTTCAGTAAACGTTAGTCATCAATTACTGTTTTACAAAGCACAGCAGTGGTTTCAAACCTTTATTATTTATAAGGCTGCCACTCTGCGGAAAAGGCCGGAGACCGTAAGACGCTACTCCGCCTTGATGTAAAGAGCCCGACAGGGGCACAGCCCCGGGGAAAAGAACAACAATTAGTATTCAAAACAATGTCAAGAACAAATTTCCAAGAATTGCTTGATGCAGGTGTACATTTCGGACACCTGGCCAGGAAGTGGAACCCTAAAATGGCTCCATATATCTTCGACCAGAAGAACGGCATCCACATCATAGACCTGCACAAGACGGCAATAAAGCTCGAAGAAGCTGCCGAGGAGATGAAGGCCCTCGCCAAGACCGGCCGCAAGATCCTCTTCGTGGCAACCAAGAAGCAGGCGAAGGAGATTGTCAGCGAGAAAGCTGCCGCTGTCACCATGCCTTCGATCACCGAAAGATGGGCGGGCGGTATGCTTACCAATTTCCCCACCATCCGCAAGGCCATCAAGAAAATGGCTACCATAGACAAGATGAAGGAAGACGGAACCTACGAGAAGCTCGCCAAGAGAGAGCGTCTGCAGATCGACCGTCAGAGGGCCAAACTTGAGAAGAACCTCGGTTCCATCAGGGATATGAGCCGCCTTCCGTCAGCACTGTTCGTCATCGACATCCAGAAGGAAGCAAACGCAGTGAAAGAGGCCAACCGTCTCAACATCCCGGTATTCGCAATGGTTGATACATGTTGCGATCCTACCCCTATTGATTACGTAATACCGGCAAACGACGACGCCACCAAGTCTATCGAATGCGTCCTCAACGTGCTGTGCGCCGCTATCCAGGAAGGCCTCGACGAGCGTAAGCTCGAGAAGGACAAGGAAGCCGCCGAGCAGGAGGAAGGTGAAGCTGCAAAGGCTCCCGCCAAGAAGCTCCGTTCCCGCAAGGGAACCAAGCCCGCCGAGGCAGAGCAGGCAGCTGAATAAGTTCCGTTTAACTCTTAAAGATTATACGTTATGGCAATTACAGCAGCAGACGTAATGAAACTGCGCAAGATGACTTCCGCAGGTATGATGGACTGCAAGAAGGCTCTTGAGGAAGCTCAGGGCGACTTCGAGAAGGCAGTCGGCATCATCCGTGAGAAGGGCAAGCTCGTGGCCGCCAAGAGGGCTGACCGTGAGACTTCCGAGGGTGCAGTGAAGGCCCGTATCGATGGCCACAAGGCCATCCTCGTGTGCCTCGGTTGCGAAACCGACTTCGTGAGCCGCAACTCCGATTTCCAGGATCTCGCAAACGCTATCGCAGATGTCGCCATCGCCAACTGCCCTGCCGACCTCGAAGGTCTCAAGGCTTGCAAGATGGCTGACGGATATACCGTAGCTGAGGCTGTCGAGGCTCAGACCGGCAAGACCGGTGAGAAGCACGTCCTCGCATACTACGGCATCATCGAAGCACCTTTCGTGTGCCAGTACATCCACACCATCAACGGTAAGCTCGGCGCTCTGGTCGGATTCAACAAGTCCGTTCCCGAGGATATCGCCAAGGGTATCGCCATGCAGGTCGCTTCCATGAGCCCTGTTTCCATCTCCGCTGAGGACTGCCCCAAGGAAGTTCTCGACAACGAGATGCAGGTCGCTATCCAGAAGACCAAGGACGAGATGGTCAAGAAGGCTGTGGACGCCGCTCTCACCAAGGCTGGTATCAACCCCGCCCACGTGGACAGCGAGGCTCACATCGAGTCCAATACCGCCAAGGGCTGGCTCACTCCTGAGCAGGCAGACAAGGCGCGTGAGATCATCAAGACCGTCGGTGAGCAGAAGGCAGCCAACCTGCCTGAGCAGATGATCCAGAACATCGCCAACGGCCGTGTCCAGAAGTTCCTCAAGGAAAACACCCTCGAGGAGCAGGACTACCAGATGAGCGACGAGAAGATTTCCGTCAAGGCCGCTATCGCAGCCGCTGACAAGGAAGCCAAAGTCGTTGCTTTCAAGAGGTTCTCACTGAACGACTAAACCTGTCGTTCCGCTTTTTCGGGACTACTCGTGTACATTTGGACACGAGTAGTCCTTGTTTTTGTTATATTTGTACTGATGAATCTCAAATCTCTGGCCAAGGATACCGCCCTGTACGGGCTGGTGAGCATAGTAGGCAGGTTCCTGAATTACTTGCTGGTGCCGGTGCATACCTACAAGATACCGGTGGAGAGCGGCGGATACGGCATCGTGTCCAATCTGTACGCCTACACGGCGCTTTTCCTCGCCCTGCTCACCTTCGGCATGGAAACCACCCTCTTCCGCTTCGCCAACAAACCCGGGACGGACGACAAGATGGTGTACAGCAACGCCCTGAGGATGGTGGGAGGAGTAAGCCTGGGATTCCTGGCAGTCGTCTTCTTGCTGCTGAACCCCATCGCCGGGGCTATGGGCTATGCGGCGCATCCGGAGTATATAGCGATGTTCGCGCTGATCACGGCGCAGGATGCTTTCCAGGCCGTAATGTACAGCCGTCTGAGGCAGCAGCGCCGCCCCATCCGTTTCGTCATCCTCAAATTTGCCTTCATCATCCCCAGCATACTGCTGAACCTCTTCATCTTCCTGGTGATGCCCAATATCCCGTCGCTGCAGGGCATCTTCGAGCAGTTCAACTACGGCGTGGGACTGATCTTCGTCGTCAACCTGTTCTGCACGACCCTGGTCTCCTTCCTGTTCATTCCGGAGATCCGCGGCATCGCCTACGGCTTCGACAAAGGATTGGCCCGGGAGATGCTGCGCTATTCCTGGCCTCTGCTGCTCCTGAGCCTGGTGGGAGTGCTAAACCAGGTGGCGGACAAGATACTGCTGCCATGGCTGATGCCGGGCGAGGAGGGCATGGTCCAGCTGGGCATCTACGGCGCCTGCGTGAAAGTCGCGATGATCATGTCCCTGCTCACACAGGCCTTCAGGTATGCCTATGAACCCATTGTCTTCGCGGACAACAAAGACCGCAACAACCCCGCGACGCTCGCCGACGGGACCAAATACTTCATCATCTTCACGCTTCTGGCCTTCCTCGCCGTGATGATCTATATGCCGCTGGTGCAGCGCTTCATCGGCGGCGACTACCGGGAGGGACTCGGGGTCATCCCCATCGTGATGATGGCGGAGATTTTCATGGGTGTCTATTTCAATCTCTCCTTCTGGTACAAGCTCACCGACCAGAACTGGTGGGGAGCCATCATCAGCGCCATCGGCGTCGCCGTGATGATCGCTGTCAATGTCATCTTCGTGCCCCGGATAGGCTACTGGGCCTGTGCCTGGGGCGGTTTCGCCGGCTACGGCGTCTCCATGCTCATCAGCTGGCTGCTCGGCCAGAAGAAATACCCCGTACCCTACGACCTGAAGACCATAGGTTTCTTCATGCTGATGGCCTCGGCCATTTTCCTGGTCTACTGGTTCTGGCTGAAGGAACTCCCTGCATGGCCCCAGATGCTGCTGGGTACCGTGCTGCTGGCCGTTTACGGCGCATTCGTCTATAGGATTATCAAACATTCAAGGATATGAAAAAACTTTTAACCATCCTCTGCTGCATCGGCGCCATGGCGCTGCTTGCAGCTTGCGGCCAGAACAAACAGGCCAAACAACAGGAAGAAGACGCCAAGGTGGCTGCCGAGAACGCCGCCAAGCAGGCCGCTGAAGCCGCTGCCAAGGAGCAGAAAGCCCTGGAGCAGATCGCGACCCTTCCCGAGGAGCCTCTCTTCGACATCACCACCAACTATGGCACGATGCGCATCAAGCTCTACAGCAAGACTCCCAAGCATCGCGCAAACTTCGAGAAACTCGCCCTCACCGGATTCTATGACGGCCTCCTCTTCCACAGGGTCATCAACGGCTTCATGATCCAGGGCGGCGATCCCCTCACCAAGGATCCGGCCAATGCCGACAAATACGGCACCGGCGGCCCCGGTTACACCGTCGAAGCTGAATTCGTGAAAGAATACACCCACAAGAAAGGCGCCCTCGCAGCGGCCCGTCGCGGCGATACCGCCAATCCCAGGAAAGAATCCTCCGGTTCGCAGTTCTACATCGTCCAGGACGAAAAAGCCTGCGCCCAGCTCGACGGTAGCTACACCGTGTTCGGAGAGACTGTGAGCGGACTTGACGTGATCGACAAGATCGCCGCCGTCCCTACCGGAGCCAGGGACTGCCCCGTGAGCCCCGTGAAAATTATTTCTGTAAAATTGGTACAGTAAACCTACTTTGGCACAGACCTTGTTATATGAATAAACCGAATAGTTTTTTCATAGGTTAAATTTTTAGTAGGTTAGAATTGCAATCAGCCCCCGATGTGATATCGGGGGCTTTTTGTTATATTTGCGTATCAATAACCGTTTACTATGTCTATACTTACACTATTGTCTGCAGTGGCTCTCTTGACTGCATCCCAGGTGGGACCTGATGTGATGCCGGAGCAGATCGAGCCTGTAGTCGCTCCTTTTGAGACGCAATCTTTCTCCCGTCCTGTTTTCCCCGACCGCACCCGTAAGGTGTGGATGAGACGCGGTGGCCGCATGTCCACCAGGCGTATCCAGAGGGTTATCGACCGCGTGAGCCGCAGAGGCGGCGGTACCGTGGTCATCCCCGCGGGAGTATGGTACACGGGACGCATCTGTCTCAAGAACGATGTGAACCTCCATATCAGCGAAGGGGCGGAACTTCATTTCAGCGGAGAGATAAAGGATTATCTGCCGGTCGTCTTCACAAGGGACGAGGGTGTGGAACTGTATTCGCTCGGCGCATATATCTATGCCAACGGAGCCAGGCACATAGCCCTGACGGGCAAGGGACGTATCATCAGCCCCGACGACCAATGCGAGATATATCGGCGCAACTCCGACGACCCCCTCGGTGAGGTGCTGACGCATGACCTCCCCGACCGTATATATGACGGACGGGACGGCGGGCACGTATTCATCCCCAAGGCTTTCGCACCCATAAACTGCGAAAATGTCTTCGTAGAGGGCCTGACCTTCGAAAACAGACTTTACTGGAATATTGTCCCGCAGTACTGCCAGCACGTAGTGATCCGGGGATGCACCGTCAGCAGCGTCGGGCACACCCGCACCGACGGCATTGACATAGATTCTTGCAAAGATGTGTTGGTGGAGTATTGCTCCCTGGACGACGAGGACGACTGCTTCACATTCAAGTCCGGCCGCGGTGAAGACGGCCGCAAGGTCAACCGTTCCACCGAACGTGTGGTGATACGCCGCTGCCTTGCCCTGCGCGGCGGTGGCGGCATCGTCTTCGGTACGGAGATCGCCGGTGGAGTCAGGGATGTGTATCTGCACGATTGCGTCTTCCGCGGCACTGACCATGCGGTGCGTTTCAAGACCCGCCGCCCCAGGGGAGGTTTCGTGGAGAATGTGACCGTGGAGCGGGTTACCGCCAATGTCAAGCACCAGGCTCTCTGGGCTGAGATGCTCGGCTCGGAAAGATGGGTGGGCGAGCTCGCACACCGCTATCCCGCGAGGGAGATCACCCCGCTTACCCCCTGGTTCCGCAATTTCACCATCCGTGACATGGAAATCACGGGTTGCGAAACCCTTGTGGACATGGCAGGACTACCCGAGATGCCGCTCAGGAATGTCTCGATCAGCAATATCACCGCCAAATGCGGTCAGGTCGGATCTTTCGCCGATGCCGAAAACATTTCCATGAAGAATGTCAATGTGGAGACGGACGATCTCACCCTGACCCTCGACAACGTCCGGGATGCATCTTTCGCGGACATCCAGAATGTCAGTCTCGGAAAGGCAGTCAAAATAGTCACGCTACCCAGCCAGCAGTAATATGAAAGCAGTCAACCAACTCTGGAATTCCGACGAGGAGCTCTTCGGAATAGCACGCAAGGAATTGTTCACCGCACTTGTCGGCGATGTGCTCGACAAGATGGGCTATCTGCATCAGTTCCTTTCCCCTAAAGTCAAACCCCTGGCGTCCCACATGGTGGTGATAGGCCGCGCCATGCCCGTCCTCGAGGCCGATGTCTTCGCCGAGAAGGCCGGCTCCGCCCACACCCCCGTGATGGACAAGCCCTTCGGCATCATGTTCGAAGCCCTGGACAGCCTCAAGCCCGGGGAAGTTTACATCTGTTCGGGTTCGTCTCCCAGATATGCCCTCTGGGGAGGTCTGATGAGCACCCGCGCCATGAAACTCAAGGCTGCCGGAGCTGTGGTGGACGGTTATTCCCGGGATACGCCGGAGATCCTCCGCCTCGACTTCCCGACCTTCTCCTACGGCGGCTACGCCCAGGACCAGGGGCCCCGCGGCAAGGTGATCGACTACGGCCTGCCGATTGAGTTCAACGGCATCCGCGTCTGCCCCGGCGACATTGTCTTCGGAGACGTGGACGGAGTGGTCATCGTCCCCAAGGAGGCTGAGCGGGAGGCATTCCGCCTGGCCATAGAGAAGGCCCGTGGGGAGCAGCTCGTGAAAAAGGCTCTCCAGGAGGGTATGAGTACTGTTGACGCATTCGCGAAATTTGGAATAATGTAATATGAAGAACGCATTCGATCTTACAGGAAAACGCGCCCTGATCACCGGGGGCGGCAGCGGGATAGGTTTCGGTATTGCCCGCACATTCGCAGACGCCGGCGCAAGCCTGGTGATAGTCGGCCGCAGGGAGGAAGTCCTCCGCAAGGCCCGGGAGGAGCTCGGCTCCTGCTGCGAGTACAAAGTCCAGGATGTCTCCGACCTGGAGGCGATCCCCGCCTTCGTCAAGAAAGTGGGCGACGTGGACATTTTCGTGCATTGCGCAGGCGCCCATCTGAAAAAGCACTGTCTCGACGTGAGCGATGCAGAGTTTGCCCGTATACTCAATATCCATGTCAACAGCGCCTTCGCCCTGAGCCGTGAAGTCGCCAGGGGCATGAAGGAGCGTGGCGGCGGCGCAATCCTCCTCATAAGCTCCATGACGGCCGTTATGGGCATGAAGCAGGTGGTGGCCTATACCACCGCCAAATCGGCCATACTCGGCCTGCAGAGGGCTATGGTGGCCGACCTGTCAATCGACGGCATACGCATCAACACCATCGCTCCGGGCTGGATCGAGACCCCGATGCTGCACCAGGCCATCGATGCCGACGCTCCCCGCCGTGCCAAGATCCTGGACCGCATCCCCACCCGCCGTTTCGGCGATCCCGAGGACATAGGCAATGCAGCCCTGTTCCTCTGCTCGCCCGCCGGCAAATATGTCAACGGTGTGTTCCTGCCCGTGGATGCAGGTGCGGCTGAAGCGTTCTGATATGGCGACGTGCATAAGGCTGAACGCCAAGGACAATATCGCAGTGGCCCTGCGGCCCCTTTCCCGTGGCGAGGTCCTGTCCGTGGACGGGCGGGAGATCGTCCTCGCGGAGGATATAGATTTCGGGCACAAATTCGCCCTCTGTGACATACGCGAGGGGGAGGATGTGTTCAAGTACGGCCTCTCCATAGGCCACGCCACCGCCGACATCCGGCCCGGCGACTGGGTCCATGTGCACAATCTCACGACCAATTACATCCCGCAGCGCGTATGAAAGGCTATCTCAGGAAGGACGGACGCAAGGGCATACGAAACCGTGTGCTCGTGGCATATACTGTCGAATGCGCCCATTTCGTCGCCTCCAGCATCGCCGACTCTTTCAGCGACGCCGACGTGCATCTCGTCGGTTTCGGCGGCTGCGCGCCCAATGAATATGCCAATCTTTTGATGGAGCGCCTCTGCACCCATCCCAATGTCGGGGCGGTGCTCCTGGTTTCGCTCGGCTGCGAAAACATGGACGGGGAGATCCTCCGTAAAAAGGCCGAGGCATCCGGCCGCCCGGCGGGAAGGGTGGTCATACAGGAGGCAGGCGGCACCCGGGCGGCCGTAGAGGCCGGCAGAAAATGGGTGGAAGGCGCCATTGCCACGCTCCGGCAGGCTCCCGTGTGCGAATTGTCCTGGAACGAACTCACCGTCGGCACCATCTGCGGCGGCTCCGACGCATCGAGCGGCATCACTGCCAATCCCGCCGTGGGCCTCACTTTCGACGCCCTGGTGGACCTGGGGGCGCGGTGCATCTTCGAGGAACCGGGCGAACTGCTCGGCTGCGAAGAGTCCCTGCGGCAGAGGGGAGCCGATCCCCGCACCGGCGAAGCGCTGGCGGAATGTATTCGCAAGGCTGACCGCTACTACAAGGCCATGGGCCACGACAGTTTCTCCGAGGGCAATGCCACCGGAGGGCTCACGACCATCGAAGAGAAATCCTACGGCTCCTACGCCAAGAGCGGCAGCCGCACCATCAGCGGCCTGCTCTATCCCTGCGACATCCCTCCCGCACCGGGCCTGTACCTTATGGACGTGGTCCCCGACGGGGAGGCCCGCTGGGGTTTCCCAAATGTCAGCGACAACGCCGAGATCATCGAACTCATCGCCACCGGCTGCCAGATAGTCCTCTTCACTACCGGCCGCGGCTCAGTCGTGGGCTCGGCCATAGCCCCGGTCATCAAAGTCTGCGGCAACCCGCTGACCTACGCACATATGGAAGAGGATATGGATGTCAATGCCGGAGCGGTCATCTCCGAGGGCAGGAGCCTCGAGGAGATAAGGGATGTGATCATGGCGAAGATAAGCGCCTGCGCGGACGGCGTCCCTTCCAAGTCGGAAGCCCTGGGACACCGCGAGTTCGCTCTCGAATACAAATATTTCAATAGATCAGAAGTCCCAGGATGCCCGCTGCGATGATCACGTGTATCGGGTTGGCCTTGAAAAAATAGGATGCGACGAATGCGGCGCCGAACAGCGCCCATGAGGTCCAGTCCCTGAAATTGTCGCTGATGACAGAGATGGAGGGGACCATCCCGTTCCAGTTTACATTGAACATGAGGATGAAGGCGGCAGCGGCTATAAGTCCCGCTACCGACGGCCTCAGTGCGTTCATCACGCCGATGAATACAGGATGCTTGCGCATCTGCTCGAACACCTTCACTATAGCCATGAACAGCAGGAAACTGGGCAGCACCACAGCGAATGTGGCGGCTGCCGACCCCAGCATGCCTGCGGCATGGCTGAAGCCTGCGTCGTACATCACCTGGTAGCCCACGTAGGTGGCGCAGTTGATGCCTATGGGGCCGGGGGTGCTCTGGGAGATGGCGACGATGTTGGTGAAGGCCCCTTCGGTGAGCCAGGCGTGCTCGGTCACGACCTGCGACTGGATGAGCGAGAGCATGGCTCCTCCGCCGCCGAAATTGAACAGTCCTATCAGGAAGAAAGTTCCGAAAAGCTGGAGCAGAAGATCCGTCATCGCCTGTTCCTCCATGCGCTGATGCCTGCCGCGCACACGACGAGCACCAGTATTATCCAGATAGGTGAAACTTTCAGGAAGGCCACCAGCAGCACAGTGGCTATGGTGATGAGCCAGGCCCACCAGGTCTTGCAGCCCCTTTGCATCATCTTGACGGCGGGGACCAGGATGAGGGCGACGGAGACGGGACGGATGGCGGTGAAGATGCGCACCACGATCTCATTGTCCTGGAAATTGGTGAATACCATCGCTATGAGCAGGATGATGACGAAAGAGGGGAGTATGCTGCCCAGGGTGGCCGCCAGGCTCCCTTTCATGCCGCGCAGCCTGTGCCCCGTGAAGATGGCCATGTTGACTGCCAGCAGGCCGGGGGCGCTCTGCGCGAGCACCACGATGTCGTCTATGTCCTCCTTGGCTATCCACCCGCGGCGGTTCATCTCATTCTCGATGACAGGGATCATCGCATAGCCTCCGCCTATGGTGAAAGCGCCGATTTTCAGGAAAACGGTAAATAACTTGAAGAGAGACACCTGTTCCATAGCAGGGCAAAGTTATCCTTTAATGAACTTTTTTCAAAAAAAATTTTGGAGATTCAGTTAATCTTACTACATTTGCAGCCCGCTTCGGAAAAACACCGGCGGAGACAGTTCCCGAGAGGGACGAAGTTCTTTGAAAATAGTGAAAGATAAGTACAAGCAAGTACCGAGAAACAATAAACGAGAGCGTTGATTTCTTTAGAAATTTGAAGCGTCAGGACGAGCTAAGAAGTATAAAAGATATACAAAGAAGAGTTTGATCCTGGCTCAGGATGAACGCTAGCGGCAGGCTTAACACATGCAAGTCGAGGGGCAGCGCGGGGTAGCAATACTCTGGCGGCGACCGGCGGAAGGGTGCGTAACGCGTGAGCAACTTGCCCGT
>JAFTBU010000034.1 GCA_017455065.1 Bacteroidales bacterium | reverse complement strand
CCGCCAGAACCGCACCTTCCGCCGCCTGAACGAGCTGTACGCCCGTACCGACCAGGTGGGCTTCATGACCACCCAGCGTGTGGACGGCCGCCTGATCCTTCCGGAGTCCGTGAAGGTGCTGAAGATGGCGGGCATCAAGCCTGCCCCGGCTCCTGCGGCTGAGGAAGAGCCCAACGGCTGATCGCATCTGACCATCCGGAGGGCGGGATGAGGGAAGTTCCCCGTTTCGTCCTCCGCACTTTGAGAGGAGAAAAGCATATGCATTTGACAAAGAACTATAACACCGATGGCGGCGACCGCACTGTGATCGGCGGTGTCCTCGAATTCGAGCAGGGCGCTGAGGTGAAGAATTTCCCCGGAGGCGGCTCCGGCGGCGAGACCGGTAAGGCAGAGAACCAGTCTGCCAGTTCCGCGACCGCTGTGGCTGGTTTGAAGAACGACTTCAATGCGCTTCTGGTGAAGCTGAAGGAAGCCGGACTCATGGCTGCGGATGAATGGAATCTTTCTGTCCGTCTCGCGCCGTCCCTGACCGACCCTGTGGCGGCCGCCAATAACGCGAAGGCATCCGTTTCCCTTGCTGATGGTGTGATCACCGTGACCGCTGATGTGGACGACCTTGAGGAATCCGAAAGCTCCGCTCCCGGACAGGGCACTCACAAGTGGATCGGCCTTGGCATCGGAACAGGGCTTTCTTCTGTGGCGCTGGCGAAGTACAACGGCGCACAGCTTTCTGATGCGGATGCTGAGGAAGCGGTTTCTGTCGGCCTGGATCAGCCCGGCGAGTTCGTGCTGTATATCCGCGCCGATGAGGTGGTGGACACACCTAAGGCCATCACGCTGAAGGCGGACGGTTATCCGGAGATTTCCATCTCCATTGTTGTGGCCGCTCCTGCGGCTGACTGACCAGGGAGGAGGCTGCCATGACATTTATCACGTTAGATGAAGCAAAGGAATACCTCCGTGTGGATACCTCGGATGAGGATACGGTCATCGGCAGCCTTCTTTCTGCCGCAGGGAACCTGTGCCGGGATGTGGCAAGGCTCACCGATGATCAGTGGGCGGTTATCGACTCGGATAAGTGCTGCTCGAAAAACTACAGCAGGGCGAGGCTGACCGATATCCGCGAGACCCTGCGTGTGGCAATCCTCTATGCCCTTGGCTATCTGTATGAGCACCGGGAAGAGGCTGATCACCATGCCCTGACCCTGACCCTGCGGTCGCTTCTGTTCGGCATCCGGGAAGGGGTGGTGTGAGATGGATATCGGAGGTCTGAATGTCCGGATCATCATACAAAAGAATGAAACTGTGACGGATCAGTACGGCAATCACAAAGCCGTCTGGACGGATTATTTCTCCTGCTGGGCGACCTGCGTGACGAGCGGTCTTTCTGCTAATGAGGAGGAAGCCGCAGGGCATACGGTGGAAGCTGACCGGCTGGATATCACGGTGCGCTGGTGTTCTGAGACTGCTGCGGTCAACTCGAAGCAGTACCGGGTGCTGATCGGGACAAGGATATACAACATCCTGTCCATCGACGAGATGGGCTTCAAACGCAACAGCAGGAAGCTTCATACCGAACTTACAGAGAGGTGACGCGATGGGAAAAACGATCAAGCCGGAGCAGTTGGCGGAAGAAGTCATGAAGGGCCTTGAGGAATATAAAGACCTGGCGGTCGATGTGATGAAGAAGGAGATCCAGGAGGCGGGCAAGTCCGTGAAGCAGCAGATCTCCCAGACGGCTCCGAGGAAGTCCGGCCGCTACGCAAAGAGCTGGGCGGCGAAGAAAGTCAAGGAGACGTCCAGTTCGCTGGATGTGGTGGTCCATTCGAGGAACCGCTATCAGCTGACCCACCTTCTGGAAAACGGCCATGCGAAACGGGGCGGCGGCAGGGTCCGCGCAATCCCGCACATCGGCCCGGCAGAAGAGATGGGTATCCGGGAGCTGGAAGAAAGGATAGAGAGGG
>JAFTBU010000033.1 GCA_017455065.1 Bacteroidales bacterium | reverse complement strand
GGGACCGTGAGCGGAGCGAACGGTGGGGTCGAGCGGAGCGAGACGGTCCCCGTCCCCGAGCTGCCCTGCCCCGCCAGGCGGCGCCGCGCCTCGGAACGACGCAGGGGCGGAGGGCGGAGCAAGGCGGCGCCGCGCCTCGGAACGACGCAGGGGCGGAGGGCGGAGCGAGACGGTCCCCGTCCCCGAGCTGCCCTGCCCCGCCAGGCGGCGCCGCGCCACGGAACGACGCAGGGGCGGAGGGCGGAGCAAGGCGGCGCCGCGCCACGGAATGACGCAGGGGCGGAGGGCGAAGCAAGGCGGCGTCGCGCCACGGAAAAGAGTCCGGGCTGGGACGGGAATCGGGGGCGCCGGGGAGAGGCGGAGGGAGGAAGTTTTTGGGTGGGGGTGGGGGAATTCAGTATAATCTTGCTATCTTTGCAAAAAATAGTAAAAGCATTTACAATTTTCATCTTTTATATGCAGACTGATATTTTCGAAAAAATCAAAAAGTCCACCGGCGGTCCTATCGGCCAGTACCGTGACCGTGCTGACGGCTATTTCGCATTCCCTAAACTTGAAGGAGAACTCGGCCCCCACATGCGTTTCAACGGCGAGGAGGTACTCTGCTGGAGCCTTAACAATTATCTCGGTCTCGCCAACCACCCGGAGATCCGCAAGGTCGACGCCGAGGCTGCGGCCCGCTGGGGCATGGCCTACCCTATGGGCAGCCGTATGCTGACGGGACATACCGCATTGCACGAGAAACTGGAGCGCGAGCTCGCCGACTTCGAAAAGAAGGAAGCGGCTTTCGAGTTCAACTTCGGCTACCAGGGCATTGTCTCCACCATCGACTCACTGCTCAACCGCCAGGACGTCATTGTCATAGACTCCGAAGCGCACGCCTGCCTCATCGACGGCACTCGTCTCCACCTGGGACGCACCTATAAATTCAAGCACAACGACATCGCCTCCTGCGAGCAGAAACTCAAGATTGCCACCCGCGACGTGCAGGAGAGCGGCGGCGGCATCCTGGTGATCACCGAGGGTGTGTTCGGCATGACCGGCGCCCTGGGCATCCTCGACCAGATCGTGGAGCTCAAGAAGAAGTACCAGTTCCGCCTCCTCATCGACGACGCCCACGGATTCGGTGTCATGGGTCCTCACGGAAGGGGAACTTCAGAGCATTTCGGAGTGATGGACGGAGTCGATCTTTATATAGGTGCCTATGCCAAGTCCATGGCCACCATCGGCGGTTTCGTCGCTTCCGAGAAGGATATCATCACCTTCCTGCGCTACAACATGCGCTCCCAGATGTACGCCAAGGCCCTCCCGATGCCCGTCGTGGAAGGCTGCCTGAAGCGTCTCGAAATCATCCGCAGCGCTGAAGGCGACGCCCTCAGGGCCAAGCTCTGGGAGGTCACCCGCCGTCTCCAGGAGGGCTTCCGCAATCTCGGTTACGAGATCGGACCCGCCGAGGCCTGCGTCACTCCCGTTCATCTGTATTGCGGTGTCAACCAGGCATCCAACATCGCCGTGGACCTCAGGGAGAGATACAAGATCTTCTGCTCCATCGTGACCTACCCCGTCATTCCTCCGGGAATGCTGATATTCCGTATCATCCCCACCGCAGCCCACAGCATCGAAGATGTGGACCGCACTCTCGACGCCTTCCGCGACATCAAGGAGAGGCTCGCCAAGGGAGAATACGATCACGAAATGCCTGACATGGCGCTTATCCATTAGGCCATGAAAGTCTGGATCACAGGGGCATCCTCCGGCATGGGTGAGGCCTGCGCGTACGAATTCGCAGCACGCGGAGCCTCGCTCGTGCTGACCGCCCTGCCCGCGGAAAACCTGGAAAAAGTCGAATCCGCCTGTATGGCGAAGGGCGCCAAGGGTGTGTGCAAACTCCCCTACGACCTGCAGGAAGCCGACGGCATCGAAGAGCTCTCCCGCAAGGCCTGGGAAGCCTTCGGAGGCCTGGATGTCGTGTATTGCAATGCCGGCATCAGCCAGCGCACCACGGTGGATGACACCACCATGCCTATGGTGCGCAAAATCATGGAGATCGACTATTTCGCGCCCGTGGCAATGGCCAAGGCGGTGCTCCCGAGGATGAGGGAGGCCGGCGGCGGCCATATCGCCGTGACCACTTCGATCGCGGGTCTCTTCGGGTTCCCGCTCAGGTGCGCCTACAGCTCCGCCAAACACGCCCTCTACGGTTTCTTCGAAACCCTGCAGGCGGAAAACTACGACAAAGGCATACGGGTCACCATCGTCTGCCCCGGACGTGTACAAACCAATATTTCCCTCAACTCCCTGGACAAGGGAGGCGTCAGGCACGGCAAGATGGACCCCGGCCAGGCCAAAGGCCTCGCCGTGGACAAAGCCGCCCGCCGCATCGTGAAGGCCATACTCAAGGGCAAGCGCGAAGTGCTGATAGGCAAGGGAGAGTTGCTGATGGCTTACATCAAGCGTTTCTTCCCCGGGCTCTGCGCCCGGCTGGGAAGGAAGGTAAAACCCATGTAATCAAAGGATGAATAATCTTTTCGACGAACTCTGCAAGGATTACCGTTTCAAGGAAGGATTCCACACTTGCATAAACTGCGGAACCTGCACCGCCGTGTGCCCTGCGGCCGAATTCTACAAATACGACCCCAGGAAGATCGTGGACACGGTCCAGACCAGGGACGACGAAAAGATCGAGGCCCTGCTCAAGTCGGACACCATATGGTACTGCGGCGAGTGCATGAGCTGCGTCACCCGTTGCCCCCGCAAGAACGGCCCCGGCCTGGTGATCATGGCCCTGAGGGACCTGAGCGTACGCCTGGGCTACTTCACCGAATCCGAAAAAGGCCGCCAGATCCTGCCCCTGACCCATCTCTTGACGGGGAACATCCTCAACTACGGCTATTGCGTGCATCCCAAGACCTTCAAATGGGAGGAACACAAAGAGTCCGGCCCCGTCTGGAAATGGCATCTGGAGCATCTGGAGCAGAGCATGGAAAGGGCCGGCGCCAACTATATGAAGGACGGCCCCGGTGTGCTGAGAAAGATCCCGCAGGAGGCCCTCGATGAGCTGAAAGCCATATTCGACGTGACCGGCGGTACCGAGAGGATACGCCTCGTGGAGGAGTACTCCGGAAAAAAGGCGGCTGAGATGGGCATGAGCCCCGAGGAATACGAAAAGATGGCCTTTGAATACTGTTCAGATAAACATTTCAACGAATGATATACCAGGGCAAACAGAAAATCTGGAGCGACTACCAGAAAGAGATTCCGGATGACAACTGGTATTATGTGCGCAGTTGCATACGCCAGAACTTCTTCCCCGCCAGCGAGAAGATGTTCACCGAAATCACCCGCAACGTACTCGGCAAGGATGTCTATGAGACGCCCTTCCACACCACCTGCGGCGGTATCGCCTACCACTGCGACACCATACCCCAGGAAACGGTGATGACCATCGTGGCCAGGCAGTTCGCCCTCATGACCGAGGCCGGATACGAAAACTACTGCCCCAGCTGCATCACTTCGTTCGGCAACTACGCCGAGATCCTGGAGACCTGGCACGAGTTCCCCGAACTCGAGGCCAAGATCAGGGAGGACCTCTGGAAGGCCTGCAAGCGCGAGTTCAAGAAACCCAAGTACCTCGCGCACAGCAGCGACCTGATATATCACTGGCGCAACGAGATCGCCGACAAGGCCCGTTACCGCCTGGTGGACAAGGAGACCGGGGAGCCCCTCAAGATAGTCGAGCACATAGGCTGCCACTACGCCAAGATGTTCCCCCACAAGGCCGTGGGCGGCGCTGAGTACCCGTACGTGCTGGCCGGAATGGTGGAGAGTTGGGGCGGACAGGTCATCGATTACCCCGAGCGGCGCCATTGCTGCGGCTACGGCTTCCGGCAGTACCATGTCAAGGCCAACCGCGGCTACAGCATCTCCAACACCCACAAGAAGTTCGAATCGATGGAGCCGTACCATCCGGACGCCATCATCACCAATTGCCCCGGCTGCCCCTATTTCCTCGACCGCTGGCAATATGTCATCGCCGAGCAGACCGGGAAGACCTACGGGCGCGGCGGCTACGGCATCCCCGTGCTCACCTACGAGGAACTCGCCGGGATCGTGCTGGGCTACGACCCCTGGGACCTGGGGCTCCAGCTGCACCAGGTGGCCGTCGAGCCGCTGCTGGACAAGATCGGCATAGAATACGACCCCAAGGCCAAGTACCTCGGCCTCAACAAGGAAGACCTGCTCCGTCCGGAACTGCCGACGGTGCTCAAATGCTGCTAAAGGGATGAAAGAGAATATTGTCATAATAGGCGGAGGCATCGCCGGCATGGAAGCGGCCAAACAGCTGCTGTGCCTGGGGTACAACCCCATCATTGTAGAGCAGAACGACCACCTCGGGGGCCATGTGTCCCAGTGGCACCAGCTCTTCCCGGACATGACTCCGGCGCAGGACCTGGTACGCCGGCTCGGGGAGGAGATTTCCGAGGCCAATATCTTCCTGGAGACCACCGTGAGCTATGTAAACAAGCTCAAGGACGGCTACAATGTGATGCTCAACAACGGCGTCAACATAGTCTGCCGCGCCTTGCTGATAGCCTCCGGATTCAAGCTTTTCGACGCCACCAAGAAGGAGGAATACGGCTACGGAGTGTACGACAGGGTGATCACCAATTCCGACCTGGAGGCTTGGTTCAACGGCAAGCAGGATCCCCGCATCCCCGACAAACCCGCCCGCGTGGGCTTCGTGCACTGCGTGGGTTCGCGCGACCTCAAGGCCGGCAACAGCCAGTGCTCCAAGGTGTGCTGCGTGACGGCCATCAAGCAGGCCATCGAAGTGAAAGAGAAATTCCCGGACGCCGAGATTTATTGTTTCTACATGGACCTGAGGCTGTTCGGAAAGAAATACGAGGATTTCTATATCAACGCCCAGAGGGACTTCGGCGTGCATTTCATCCGCGGCCGTGTTTCCGAGGTGGGCGAAGCCATAGACGGGCGCCTGCAGGTCAAGGCGGAGGATACCCTGGCCGGCAAGCCGCTGAAAGTCACCCTCGACATGCTGGTCCTGATGTCCGGCATGGTCTGCAACCCGCAGGCCACCGAGATCGCCAGGATGATACATCTGGACATGGACGACGACGGGTTCCTGAGGAGCCGGGACAATGTCTATTCCATCATCGAATCCAACCGTCCGGGGGTCTTCTATGCGGGGGCCTGCACCGGCACGAAGACCGTCCCTGAAACCGTCGCCGAAGCCAGGGCCGCCGCGCTCGGCATCGACGCTTATCTCAAATCGCTATGATGGATTTCGGTTTCTCTCTGAGCAAGAGTTCCACGCTGAACCTGGACACCGCGGACCTGAGCCTGTACAAGAAGTTGTGCGAGCTCTCGCCTGACGCCAGGACCTGCATGGCCTGCGGCTCGTGCAGCGCCACCTGCACCGCCGGCCCCTTCAGCGGGATGAGCGTACGCAAGGTCATCCTGGACTTGCAGAGAGGCCGTGACGTCAAGGCCATGGTGCAGGGCTGCATGCTCTGCGGAAAATGCATCATGGTGTGCCCCAGGGGCATAAACACCAGAAATCTCATCTTGAACCTGTGCAAGATCTATGATAGATAGGATACCATCAGGATTCCACCCGTTCGTGCTGCCATTCATGATAGGAATGGTATTCGTACTGCTGTACTGTGCCTATGGTATCGTGAAGATCATGATACAGCTGACAGCGGAGGACAGGAAGAAGTTCCTGATCTCCCTGGTCACCCCGAAAACTCTGCTGAAAAACATAAAGGACATCTTCTGCGACTGTCTGCTGCATGTCAAGCTCTGGAAGCGCAACAAGATGCTGGGCTTCATGCACTCGAGCATAGCCTTCGGCTGGTTCATGTTGATAGTGCTGGGGCACATCGAGGTCATCCTCTTCATCCCGGAGAGGCTGCACACGTTCTACTACCCCATCTTCTTCAACTATTTCGTGGCCGAGAACGACGCCACCGTGGCGGGGTCCCTGCTGTTTTTCCTGATGGACTTCTTCCTGCTGCTGGTGCTCACCGGCATCGCCCTCGCCATTGTCAAGAGGATACGCTCCCGCATTTTCGGAATGCGCAGGACCACCAGGCATTCGCTCATAAACCACATCGGCATGTATGCCCTGTGGGCGATATTCCCCCTGCGCCTGCTCGCTGAAGGTTTTACTGCCCACATCAGCGGCGGCTCCTTCCTCACCATACCCCTCAACTGGGTGTTCCGCCAGTTCCTCGGCAACGACCTGAACATGCTCCCCACCTGGTGGGCCTATTCGATTGCCCTGGGAGTGTTCATGGTCGTGCTGCCGTTCTCCCGTTTCATGCACATCCCGGCGGAGATGATGCTGATTCCCATGCGCAACGCCGGCCTGAAGATACGCGGCGCCCGCAAGGGATTCGCCCGCGTGCAGGTGTACTCCTGCCCCAATTGCGGCGTCTGCATCGACGCCTGCCCGATGAGCGTGAGCAAGGCCAATATCAAGGATTGCACCGTGTACCTGACCCGTCAGATACGCCGGGGCAATGAGAAGCGCATCGCCGAAATCAGCGACAAGTGCCTGCTGTGCGGCAAGTGCGAGGCGCTCTGCCAGGTCGGAGTCGAAGGGCCTCAGCTCCGCGTGATGCAGCGTTCGCTGCGCAAGTATGCGCTGGAGCCGGATTATTCCAATATCGCAGTGGAGCCTCTCGTGGAGGCTGCTTCCGGCAGCAAGGTGCTGTATTTCAGCGGCTGTATGAGCCAGCTGACCCCCGAGATCGGCCGGAGCGTGGAGTCGGTGCTCCGCAAGGCCGGGGTGGATTTCACGTGGATGGACAGGGACGGAGGGCTGTGCTGTGGCCGGCCTATGGCTACGGCGGGCCGCCTGGATGCCGCCAGGGCGATAGTCGAGAAAAATGAAAAGATCATACTGGGGAGCGGAGCGGACACCCTGCTCGTGAGCTGCCCCATTTGCTATAAGATGTTCCGGGAGAGCTACGACCTGCCCGGAGTGAGGGTGGTGCACTACAGCCAGTATTTCTCCGGCCTGGTGAAACTGGGTCAGCTGAAGCTGGAAAAGAGCGACATATGCTACGTGTACCACGACCCTTGCGAGCTGGGAAGGGGCTGCGGCATATACGAAGAGCCGCGCCGGCTCATCGGGCTTTCCGCCGCCATTGCCGAGGCCGACAAGACCCGCGAGGAGAGCGTCTGCTGCGGCGGTTCGCTGGGTTCGCTGAGCCTGAGCTTCGAGCAGCGCCGCAAGATCACCCAGGGCGCCCTGGACAATCTCTACACCAGCCACGCCGATGCGATCGCCACGGCCTGCCCGCTGTGCAAGGCCACCTTCGCCCGCTACTCCGACCGTCCGGTCAGGGATCTCGCGGAGATCATCGACGCCCAGTCTACAGGATATAAACAAACAGAAAGATAAGATGATAGGATTCAAACCGACCAAGTACAGCCTGGTCAATGTCAAGACCGGCCGCAAATTTGAAGACATGGGCTGGACGCTCACGGATCCCATGGGAGGTGACCCTTCCCTGGTCCGCGCCGTCTATGCCGACGAGAAGTTCGCCCCCGCCGACCATCTGGACGGCATCTACCGCTATGCGTGCTGGATGCCCATCAAGAGGGTCCTGAAGGGCTCCTGCGCCCCTGTGACCTACAAGTCCAAGGGTCTGGCGAAGTTTCTCGGACTGGACAATCTGTACATCACCTTCTCCGGATGGAATCCCCGCATAGGCGCGAAGATGAAGACCTGCTCCTTCAAGGAGACCGAGGCATACAGCGTGCTGGCGAGGATGGACAAGAAGGAGAAGAGGACCCTGGTGGTGCAGTCCGCCGGCAACACCGCCCGCGCCTTCGCGCAGGTGTGCTCGGACAACGGCATCCCCGTGGTGATCTGCGTACCCCTTGACAGCTGCCACGACCTGTGGTTCCGCAAGAAGCTGAACAAATGCGTCAAGCTCATCGCAGTACCTCACGGATGCGACTACTACGACGCCATTGCCCTGGGAGACAAACTCGCCGAGGCTCCTGATTTCATGCTCGAGGGCGGCGCCAAGAATGTCGCCCGCCGCGACGGCATGGGCACGACGGTGCTGAGCTTCGCGGAGGCCACCGGCCGCATCCCCGACGCATATTTCCAGGCGGTAGGCTCCGGCACCGGCGCCATCGCGGCTTGGGAGAATGCCTGCAGGCTCGCTGCCGACGGCCGTTTCGGGGAGAACAAGATGAGGGTCTATGTGGCGCAGAACGCCCCGTTCACCCTCATGTACGACTCCTGGAAGGCCGGAAGCAGGGCTCTGCTGGACCTCGCCCCCGAGGAGGGACGCCGCCAGGCCGAGATCATCCTCGCCAAGGTGCTGTCCAACCGCAAACCCCCGTACAGCCTCGCCGGCGGCTTGTTCGACACGCTCAAGGCCAGCGGCGGAGATGTGTTCCTCGCTGACAACAACGACATCATGTACTGGCTGCTGCAGTTCCGCAACCTCGAGGGCTACGAGCTGCTTCCCGCTTCCTGCGTGGCAGTCACCGCCCTGGCGAAGGCCGTCAATGAGGGTGTCGTAGGCAAGGATGAGCTGATCATGCTCAACTGCACCGGCGGCGGCACCATGGCTGCCATGAGCAAGGGTTATGTCTTCAAGGAGCCCGACCTGGTATTCGACCCCGCCACTCCTTCGGAGGAGGTCATAGAAAAAGTAAGAAATCTGTTTTAATCGACTGACAATATGAAAGAAAACAACAAAGCCAAGTCCAAGCTGTTCTCGACGGAGGACTGGCTGGCCGTCTGGATCGGCTTCATCGTGATAGCCGTCGGAGCAGTGGCCGTGCTGACCGGAGCCTTCGATTTCTCGGCTCTCAGTTTCAAGACCTGGGCCTGCGGTGAGAAGCTTACCGAAGCCGCCGCTTCCAAACTCGTCCCTCTGGGCACCCAGCTCGGCAGCTGGGCATTCTGGGGCAAGGCGCTGCTCACCTGCGCCGTGCTCTGCGTCCTGTTCAGCATCGGAGTCAAGCTCCAGGGAGAGCAGATCAAGAAGTTCGCCCCCGCATTCATCGTGCTTTTCGTCCTGGCCATAGTCGTCAGGCTGATCAGCGCCGAATACACCCTCAACAGGTACCTTGAATGGGCTTTCTGGGCCCTTATCGTGGGTCTGCTGATATCCAACACCGTCGGTGTCCCCACGTGGCTGAAACCGGCCGTACGCACTGAGTTCTACATCAAGACTGGTCTGGTGATCATGGGCTTCTCGGTGCTCTTCTCCAACATCGCCAAATTCGGACTCTACGGACTGGGCATCGCCTGGCTCGTGACCCCCATCGTGATCATCTTCATGTGGTGGCTGGGCACCAAGGTCCTCAAGATCGACAACAAGCCTCTGGTCATCACCATGGCTTCGGCCACCAGCGTCTGCGGCACCAGCGCCGCCATCGCCACGGGAGCCGCTTCCAACTGCAAGAAGACAGACCTCGCGATGGTCATCTCCATCTCCATCATCTTCACCATCCTGATGATGGTGCTCGAGCCTGTGCTCATCAAGGCCACCGGCATGAGTCCCATCATGGGCGGCGCGCTGATCGGAGGCACCGTGGACAGCACCGGAGCCGTCGCAGTGGCAGGTTCGGCCCTGGGCGGGGAGGCTGAGAAGGCCGCCGTGCTCGTCAAGATGATCCAGAACATCCTCATCGGCTTCATCGCCTTCTTCGTGGCCGTGTTCTTCGCCACCCGCGTGGACAAAACCCAGGGCCAGAAGGTGGGCGCCAGCGAGATCTGGACCCGTTTCCCGAAGTTCATCATCGGTTTCTTCGTGGCCTCGCTCGTGGCTTCGTTCATCATCCAGCCCCTGTGCGGCGCCGACCAGGTGAGCGCCATCAACAAGGTGCTCGACCAGTACAAGAACTGGTGCTTCGTGCTGGCTTTCACCAGCATCGGTCTGGATACCAATTTCAAGGAGATAGCAAAGCAGCTGAAGGGCGGCAAGATACTCTGGCTCTACATCATCGGCCAGTTGTTCAATGTGGTCCTGACCTTCCTCGCCGTGTGGCTGCTGCTCTCCGGTGTGATCTTCCCCGTCCCTGCACTTTCATAATGAAGGACGGCGGCAGAAAGATAGCAAAGGTGGCCATCGCCGTGATAGCAGTGGCCACCATTGTTTCTGCCGTATATATCATGATCCACGGCATCGGGCTGTCCGATGAGCTGGATTTCGGGGCCGGAGCGTACTACTACGCCGACATCCCCGAGTTCGACAAATACGAGAAAGCCGCTTCGGGCTTTTCCACTTCCGTCCCCGTATGGGTCCACATCCTGCTCTTCCTCGCCTGGGGTTTCCTGATGTACAGGCTATGGGTCAGGATCGACCGGGGCCGGAAACATTGACTTTATACACCTTTACATACCTGCCGTCCCGGCTGTTGAAGTAGATGGCGTCCCCCGCGTGGTTGTACACGGGATGGGGATGGGCGTCCTGCCCCAGCCAATCGCTGCGGTGCTTGCACAGGGGGATCCACTCCAGGCGGCCTTCTTCCCAATGGGGAATGACGCGGGAGATGTACTCGCCGTCTTTCTTGTGGGGGTCGGGGCCGTTGTCCGTGCTGTTTTCCCTGACGATGCGTTCGTCTCCGGGGAAGCGGAAGTAGCCGTCGCAGCAGAGGTTCTGGTCGTGGTCCATGGTGAAATGGCCGTAGGCGGTGTATTCGTCCGGCAGGGCAATCTCCCAGCGCCTGGCGGTGGCGAGGTCGTACTTGCCCACCATCGCAGGGCCGTCAGCGTAGCCACCGTGGTAGATGATGGTGCCGCCGTCGTCGCTCCACATCTCGTGGCACACCCAGTCTGCGGCGCCTTCGGTGCGCACCCGCATGAGGCTGTCCTTCCTGTGGTCGTAGAGCCAGATGCGGCGTATGCCGCAGTCGAAGCTGGGCCACTCGTGGTTGAACATGATGATCTCGCTGTCGGCGGGGTTGAACTGGACATGGGTGATCCAGCACAGGGGCACGGTCTTCTGGTAGAGGAGTTCCCCTGTGGCGGTGTCATAGACGCAGAGGTAGCTGTTGAGCTTTTCCTGCTGGACACGGCCGTCGATGTTGTAGATGGGGCGCTTGTCCAGGCCGGAGCCTTCGGTGTCGGGGTCGTAGTCCAGGATGCGGCCGTCGGTCATGGGGACGCAGAGCAGGCGTCCGTCCGCGCTGACGTGGGTGAATGCCGTCATGCGACCGTCGGGGACATGGTTGAGTACTTGTATCCTGCCGTCCAGGCCGACCTTGCAGATGTCGTCGTCCTGTATGTAGTAGATGATGTCGCGCTGGCAGTCCAGGCACACGCTGGCCTTTCCGAGGCCCTTTCCGGGGGTGCCGTCGAAATAGACGTAGCTCTTGAGTATCCCGGCCCGGTTGTCGGTCAGACGGGTCTCTTCGCCCGTCTCAAGGTCCCTGACATAGACATTGGGATGGCCTCCCTTGGCACTTATCAGGTACAGGCGGCGGTCGTCTGAACTGAGAGACGGACAGGTGAAGTACAGAAGTTGTACATCCCACCCGTCCGTCTGTTCAGGGCTGCCGCTGACAAGGATCCTGTCGGCGAGCATTGTCTTACTTTTCGAAGAACTTCCAGCAGCAAGCTGCGAGGGCGCCGCCTACGAGAGGTCCTACGAAGAACACCCATACATCCTTGAGGCTGTCACCGCCTACGAAGAGGGCGGGGCCGAGGGAACGTGCAGGGTTGACAGAGGTACCTGTGAGGTTGATGCAGACGAGGTGCACGAGGATCAGGGTGAGACCGATGGCAAGTCCGGCGAGGTTGCCTGCGCCTTTCTTGGAATCGGTGGTGCCGAGGACCACGAGCACGAAGATGAAGGTGGCTACGCACTCCACGAGGAGGGCTCCGCCGACGCCGCCGGCGTTAGCTACGCCATTGGCTCCACCCATCTGCACACCTGCAGCGGAGCAGATGGCCAGCAGGATGGCTGCACCGGCGATACCGCCGAGGAGCTGTCCGCACCAGTATCCGCAAGCGTCCTTCCAGCTCATGCGGCCGGAGAGGGCTACGCCGAGGGTGATGGCAGGGTTGATGTGGCAACCGGAGATGCCTCCGATGGTGTAAGCCATGGCTACGACTGCGAGACCGAATGCAATGGCGGTACCGACCACACCTGCAGGGGTACCACATCCGAGGAATACGGCGGTGCCGCAACCAAGGAGTGTCAGAACTGCTGTTCCGATGAATTCAGCAAAGTACTTTTTCATTTTTAATGGTTTTTGGTTTTAATCTACCGCTAAGATAGAACTTTTTTTGGAGAATCGGTACTGTTGCGGAGTATGGTTTGGCCGGCGGAGGAGTCGACGATGATGGAGGAGTCTTTGCGGATGCGGCCTTCGAGGATCTCGCGGGCGAGCTGGTTGACCAGTTCGCGCTGGATGAGCCTCTTGACAGGACGGGCACCGTAGTCGGGGTCGTAGCCGTTCTGGACCATGTCGTCCTCAAAGGCGCGGGTGAACTCCAGGGAGACGTTTTCGTCGGCGAGCTTCTTCTGGAGCGCGGCCATCTGCATCCTTACGATCTCGCGGATGTCGTCGCGGGTCAGGGAGTCGAACACGATGATTTCGTCGATACGGTTCAGGAACTCCGGCCTCATGCGGAGCCTGAGCTCCTCTTCCTTGAGGTTGGAGGTCATGATGAGTATGGTGTTCTTGAAGTCGCAGGTGCGGCCCTTGTTGTCCGTCAGACGACCGTCGTCGAGGACCTGCAGGAGGATGTTGAACACATCCGTGTGGGCCTTTTCGATCTCGTCCAGCAGCACCACGGAGTAGGGTTTGCGCCGCACGGCCTCGGTGAGCTGTCCGCCCTCGTCGTAGCCGACGTATCCCGGAGGCGCGCCGATCAGACGGCTGACGGTGTGGCTTTCCTGGTATTCGCTCATGTCGATACGGGTCATCATGGTCTCATCGTTGAACAGGAACTCCGCGAGGGCCTTGGCCAGCTCGGTCTTGCCCACGCCGGTGGTGCCCAGGAAGAGGAACGAACCGATGGGACGGTGCTCGTTGCTCAGGCCTGCGCGGCTGCGGCGGACGGCGTCGGAGACGGCCTTGATGGCCTTGTCCTGGCCGACCACCCTCTTGTGCAGCTCGCTCTCCATCCTCAGGAGCTTGTCTTTCTCGCTCTCGAGCATACGGCCGACAGGGATGCCGGTCCAGCGGGCCACGACCTCGGCGATGTCCTCGGGAGTGACGGCTTCCGTGATGATGGGGTCTTTGATGGCAGCCTGCTTGGCCACGAGTTCGTCCAGACGGGTCTGGGCGGCGGCGAGACGGCCGTAGCGTATCTCAGCCACCTTGCCATAGTCGCCTGAGCGCTCGGCGATGGCGGCGTCCCTCTTGTAGTCTTCGATCTGCTGGCGGAGGTTGTTGAGCTCGGTGACTATGCCCTTTTCCTCGTCCCAGCGCTTGGTCAGGGCGTCACGCTCTTTCTTGGCTGCGGCGAGCTCCTCGTCCAGCTTTTCGCTCTTCAGGCTCACGCCCTCGCGCTTGATGGCTTCTTTCTCTATCTCCAGCTGCCGTATCTTGGAGTTGAGGTCATCGATGGGTTCGGGCACGGAGTTCATCTCCAGACGGAGTTTGGAGGCGGCTTCGTCCACCAGGTCGATAGCCTTGTCGGGCAGGTACCTGTTGTTGATGTACCTGTGCGAGAGGTTGACGGCGGCGATGAGGGCGTCGTCTTCGATGCTCACACGGTGATGGTTTTCGTATTTTTCCTTCAGGCCCCTCAGGATGGCTATGCTCTCGGCGGGCGAAGGTTCGTCCACCATGACTTTCTGGAAACGGCGCTCCAGGGCCTTGTCCTGCTCGAAGTATTTCTGGTACTCCTCCAGGGTCGTGGAGCCTATGGTGCGCAGTTCGCCTCGGGCCAGGGCGGGTTTGAGGATGTTGCTGGCATCCATGGCGCCGTTGCTGCGGCCCGCACCCACCAGGGTGTGGATTTCGTCTATGAACAGGATGATCTGGCCGTCGCTTTCCACGACTTCCTTGACCACGCCTTTGAGTCTTTCCTCAAATTCGCCCTGGTATTTGGCACCTGCGATGAGGGCGCCCATGTCCAGGGAGAAGACCTTGCGGTTCTTGAGGTTTTCGGGCACCTGGCCGTTTACGATCTTGGTCGCGATGCCTTCAGAGATGGCGGTCTTGCCCACGCCGGGCTCGCCCACCAGGATAGGATTATTCTTGGTTCTGCGGCTAAGTATCTGCAGGACCCTTCGGATTTCGTCGTCTCGGCCTATGACCGGATCGAGTTTCCCTCCAGCAGCCATATCGTTCAGATCGACTGCATACTTGCTCAGAAATTGATAGTTGTTTTCCATAATAAAAAATCACCGGCCCCGTTGTGGGACCGGTGAATACGCGTCAAATTATATTCCACTGACAATTTGTCAGCCTTTCTCGCTAGTTCTGGGGAACCTCGGTGGAAGGAGCGTCCTGCTGGATGGGTGCCGTCGGGAACGAAGGCTGCTGCTCGTTGGTGACGTTCTCAATCTGACGGGTGACGTCGAGTCCGCCGTCCTTGGTGGTCATGGTGAAGGATGAAACGATGGAAACCACGAGGATGAATGCTACGAGACCCCAGGAGATCTTCTCGAGGAGGTCGGCAGTCTGACGTACACCGAAAGTCTGGTTTCCTGCGGTGAAGTTGCTGGCGAGGCCTTCGCCCTTTCCGTTCTGGAGCAGCACGACAATCACGAGAAGGATGGCTGCAATCACGATCAGAACAGTGAGAATAGTGAATATTGCGTTCATAAACAGTTAATTTTTGTCCAATTTTTCAATAAGGGTTGCAAAGTAAACACTTTTTTCCGGATATCGCAAACTTAGCTTGGAATAAATCTCCTTTGCCTCAGCGTAATACCCCTGTTGTTCGTAGATGCGGCCGAGGGTTTCCGTGCAGAAATCCATCTTGTCTTCGTCGGGTATGTCGTACACCCTGTCGCTTTCCTTGGAGGCGAATGAGGAGAAGATGCCGTCGGTGCTGCGGCGGACTTTGTCGTACTGGGCCTGGGAGAAATAGTCCCCTCCCACGACGAACACGCGCTGCCCTGAAGGGGTCTGGGCCCCGTTTTCATCCTCGGGCTCGGCGTCATGGATGTAGGATTTGAGCAGTTCGGCGATGTCGGCGTCGGAGCAGTCCACCTTCTGCCCGGAGGTCAGCAGCTCGGAGATGAGCCGGCGCGAACTGATGTACAGGGCGGCGTCGGAGTATTCTTCATCGGTCCAGAGGCCTTTTTCGGACATTCTCGTGCAGAGTTCCATGCGCGCATACCCGTACCAAGGATAGGTGTTGATCACGCCCATGAGCTCTTCGGTGGAGAGTTTGCTGATATTTTTGTTCTGTTCTACCATTGCGCTACGCTTGCGTTGAAGATGTCTTCTATCAGTTTGTCGATGATTTCTTTGCAGAGGGTCGATTCGACCGAATCCAGGGAGTTGGTGGAATCGTAGTCGGAGTAGGCGGAGAATGACTTGGCGGAGAAGTCGTTGTCCGGGTGCTGGCGGTTGGTGAAGTTGACGGATACGGTGACGGTCAGCCTGTTGCGGGCGGCGACCTCGTCCGCGGTCACGGCAGTGGCGCTGACGTCGTAGCCGGTGATGGTCATCTCCAGGAGGAGGTCGCCGTCCTGCTCCACCTGCTCGAGCTTGGTCATCCTGCGGAAGCGCTCCATCATGGCCTCGGTGAGGTCATTGCTCAGGGAAGGGTTGACCCTCAGGGCCTTGTACTCCGCGAAGGGTATGGTCACGCTCTTCACGTCCGGCTGTATGGAGGTGCCGGAGAAGGAGTAGATGCCGCAGGAGTTCATCAGAAGGGCGGCGGCGATGATCAGCAGTATCTTTTTCATTTGCCTCTCTTTTCTGCGAGTTTGCGGTAGATGGTGCGTTCGGAGATGCCCAGCTCGGCTGCGGCGAGCTTGACTTTGCCGCCGTGGCGGGCCAGGGCCCTCTCGATCATGTCGTCATTGGCCCGCTTCAGCGACATCTCCGCCTGGGCGGGGCCGACGGTGCGGGGCTCTTCGTCGAAGGACTGCTCCTCGGGCTCATTGTCATAGGGATCGTACGCCGGGGCGGCCTGGGGCGCGGGAGCGGTGCCGCCGATGGCGGGACGGGCCTCGACTATGCTGCGGAGACGGTCCACCTCCATCTTGAGGTCCAGGATGGCCTTGACTATCTTCTGCTTGTCGTCGTCGGAGAAGGCGCTCCCGGAGGAAGCGGCGACTGCCGGCAGCAGGGAGTCCTTTTCATTGGGAATATAGCGCGAGAGCCGCTCGGGGCCGATTTCGATGCGGTCGGAGCCGGCGGTGACCGGACGGGATTCGAGCGCGGAGATGGTCTCGGTGATGTTCTTGAGCTGGCGGACGTTGCCCGGCCAGCGGTAGCGGGTCAGCTCCAGGATGGCGTCGTGGTTGAGGGCGATCTTGCAGACATTGTACTTCTCGGAGAAGTCCGCGGTGAACTTGCGGAAAAGCAGGTAGATGTCGTCTTTGCGGTCCCGCAGCGCGGGCATCGAGAGCTGGATGGCGTTGAGACGGTAGTAGAGGTCTTCGCGGAATTTCCCGGTGGAGACGGCGTAGGCGAGGTTGACGTTGGTGGCGGTGATGACGCGTACGTCGGTCTTTTCCACCTTGGAGGAGCCGACCTTCATGTATTCGCCGTTCTGGAGGACCCTGAGCAGCAATGCCTGGGTCTCCCTCGGGAGCTCGCCGATCTCGTCCAGGAAGAGGGTGCCCCCGTCGGCCTCCTCGAAGTAACCTTTCCTGTCGCCGATGGCGCCGGTGAAGGAACCCTTCTCGTGTCCGAACAATTCGGCATTGATGGTGCCCTCGGGGATGGCGCCGCAGTTCACCGCCAGGAATTTCCCGTTGCGGCGTCGGCTGTACTGGTGTATGATCTTGGGGATGACGTCCTTGCCGACGCCGCTTTCGCCCGTGACCAGCACGGTAAGGTCGGTCGGAGCCACTGCCACGGCGGTCTCGATCGCGCGGTTCAGGGCGGCGTCGTTGCCTATGATGTCAAACTTATTCTTTATTTTTTGTAATTCAATCGCGTCCATAATCATGCAATTATGCAAAGTTAGAAAAAAACTTTATCTTTGTCTGATTAGAAAATTACAATATTTTTGATATGAAAAACATTATTAAAGTTTTAGCACTTTCCGCAGCCATCCTTTCCCTCACCGGATGCGCCAAGTCCAGGCTTGAGCAGATGAAGATGGCCGAGAACATCAAGATCGACTGCACCCCCGAGGTGCTCGTAGCTACCGCGGGCAAGATTCCCGTTTCCGTCTCCGTGACCTATCCGAAGGGTTATTTCGAGCCCAAGGCCATGCTGGAGGTCACTCCCGTCCTCGTCTATGAAGGCGGCGAGCAGGTCGGCCCCACTTTCTGGTATCAGGGAGAGAAGGTGAAGGACAATAACAAAGTCGTCGCCAAGGACGGCGGCACCGTCTCCGAGGTGTTCGCATTCGACTATGTCCCCGGCGTGGAGAAGTCCCACCTCGAGCTCCGCAGCACCGCTTCCATGAGCGGCTACGCTGTCGAGATCCCCGCCATCAAGGTCGCCGACGGCACCAACACCACCTACACCCTCGTCAAGACCGAGGGAGTCTATGGCTTCAAGGATGACGGCTACCAGGCAGTCATCGCCGGCAGCACCGAGGGCCAGATCCTCTACGACGTGAACTCCGCCAACGTGAAGAACAGCGAGCTCCGCTCCGCTTCCATCAAGGACTTCCAGGCTGCCCTGAAGGCCATCCAGGCCGACGAAAGGACCACCGTCACCGGCACCCAGATCGTAGCTTACGCATCCCCCGAGGGAGGCGAATCCTACAACGCCAAGCTCTCTGACAAGAGGGCCGCTTCCGCCAAGAAGGCATGGTCTTCCATCACCAAGGACATCCCTGCCGACGAGGCTCTGATCAAGAGTATCGGCCAGGACTGGGAAGGTTTCAAGCAGGCCGTCCAGGAGTCCAACCTCCGCGACAAGGACCTCATCCTCCGCGTCCTTTCCATGTACAGCGACCCCGCCGTCCGTGAGAACGAGATCCGCAACATGTCCCAGGTGTTCACCGAGCTCAAGGAGAGCGTCTTCCCCGAGCTTCGCCGCGCCCGCTTCATTGCCAATACCGAGTACCAGAACTACACCGACGAAGAGCTCACCGCTCTCCTCGCTGACGGTTCCGACGCCCTCGACGAGCCCGCACTGCTGCACGCAGCCACCCTCGTGAGCGACCTCGACCAGAAGATCGCCATCTACCGCAAGGCTGTCTCCAGGTTCGGCAGCGACGTCGCCCAGTACAATCTCGGAGTTTGCTACCTCCAGAAGGGTGAGGACACCGCAGCCGCAGCCGAGTTTGCAAGGGTGAAGGCCGACGACGCCGACCTCGCCAATGTGAAGGGCGTGCTCGCACTCCGCGCAGGTGACCTCCGCAGCGCAGCCGACTACTTCAGGAAGGCTGGCGACACCCCCGAGGCCCAGGCCAATCTCGGCGCCATCTACATCCTCACCGGAAACTATGACGCCGCCGTCAAGGCTCTCGAGAACGCTCCCGGATGCTGCCACAACACCGTCCTGTCCCTGATCCTTACGAACCAGCTCGACAAGGCCGACGCCACCGCCAAGTGCCAGTCCCCCGCCGTGCAGTACCTCAGGGCCATCATCGCTGCCCGCAAGGGCAACGCTTCCGGCGTGAAAGAGTACCTCGACAAGGCCAAGGCTTCCCCTAAATTTGCAGAGCGCGCACCCAAGGACATTGAGTTCGCGGCATTCAACTAAGTGAATACTTGTTGATAACTTTGTTAATTTATTTTTTTTGACTATTTTTGCAGCCCCCAAAAAAGGGGCTGTTTATTTTTACTGTTTAACTTACATTATGCCGACAATTCAACAATTGGTTCGCAAAGGTCGCGAGGTTATCACTGTGAAGAGCAAATCTCGCGCACTCGACGCTTGCCCTCAGAAGCGTGGCGTATGCCTCAGGGTGTATACTACTACCCCTAAGAAACCTAACTCAGCAATGCGTAAGGTGGCCCGTGTACGTCTCACGAATTCTAAAGAGGTCAATGCTTACATCCCGGGAGAAGGACACAACCTCCAGGAGCACTCCATCGTGCTCGTACGTGGCGGTCGTGTGAAGGACCTCCCCGGTGTACGTTACCACATCCTCAGGGGTGCCTTGGATACCGCTGGCGTGGAAGGCAGGACCCAGTCCCGCTCTCTCTACGGAGCCAAGAGGCCCAAGAAGTAAGCCTGAGATGTATTTAATCTTTTAATTTTTTTCCAAAATGAGAAAATCGAAGCCTAAAAAGAGGATTCTACTTCCTGATCCTAAGTATCACGATGTCGAGGTGACCCGTTTCGTGAACAATCTTATGCTGCAGGGGAAGAAGAGTATCGCGTATTCTATTTTTTACGATGCCATCGACATGGTAG
>JAFTBU010000032.1 GCA_017455065.1 Bacteroidales bacterium | reverse complement strand
ATTAAATCAATTATTTATCGCTTTTTCGGAGACCCGCGCCGTGGTGGATATTCTTCCGCTCGGGCCGGTTCTATGGGCTTACCGATAGCCGCATAGATGAGCCTCCAAAATGAAGCAGGTTATTTTTTTACGTTTACTAAAATGAAGGCTGAACCTGCAAAAGGATATGATGTCCTGCGCGATTGTGCGCTGCTCGAGAAGAAGCTCACATTTGCAAACCTGTTCGATCTGATCTGCGCCCATGGCGATGCAAAAGCCGCCATGTGGATGGACGGAAGCGAAATCAAAACCATCACATACAACCGCATGCGGCAGTTGACCGACAACTATGCCGCAGTGCTGGCGAAGAAGTTCCCCGACGGAAGGCGTGTCTGCATCTCCCTGGATACCTGCAAGGAATGGTTCCCCCTGTTCTGGGGTCTCGTCCGCTCAGGCCATGACGTGCTCACCGTCGATGCCTCATTCCCCGATGACAAAGTCGTGAAACTCATGCAGCATTGCCGCTGCACCGATATCGTCTGCGCCAAGGAGCGCAACCTCCCCGCCGGCTACACCCAGATGCTCATGAGCGAATTCGAGGACATCCCCGAAGTCACCGGCTACAAGCCCGTCTGGGGTCACAATCTGGCGCTCTGCACCAGCGGAACCACCTCCGAGAGCCGAGTATTCGTCTATGACGAGGACTCCATCTGCCACCTGACCCTCTTCTCTTCGAGGGTGCACAAGGAGAATCCCATGATCATCGACAACATGCCCTTCCGCTCGCTGGCATTCCTGCCCTTCCACCACATCCTCGGCTTCTCCGCCGTGTTCATCTGGTGCCATTTCGTGGGATACACGCTGGTATATCTCAAGGACCGTTCTCCTATCACCATCACCAGGACGGCCAAGAAGCTCCATGTAAACCTGATTATCGCGGTCCCTCTGCTGGCCAACAGCATTTCCAAGACCGTCAAGTCCAAGGTCGCCAACAACGGCGTCATCGTACATCAGGTGTTCAAGGTGATGACCGGGCTGAGCATCCTCGCCCAGAGGATAGCCCCCAAGGCCGGTCTCCAGCTGGCGAAGGGCATCTTCAAGGAGACCCGCAACCAGATTTTCGGCAACGACATCAAATGTATCATCCTCGGCGGAAGCCATACCGACGCCGAGAGCCTCAGGCTCCTCAATGCCATAGGTTACTATACAGTCTGCGGATTCGGTATGACCGAGACCGCCATCAACAGTCTGGACACCTCGCTCAAGCTGCGCAACCGTCTCCAGGGCAGCATCGGTATGCCTCTGCCTTACACTGAGTACCGCATCAAGCATGACGAGAACTACCGCCGCGACCGCAACCAGGGCGAGCTCCAGGTGCGTGGAAAGGCCATCCACGACGGAAGATTCGTGGACGGCAAGTACCTGCCCGCCGACGTGGATGCCGACGGATGGTTCTCCACAGGTGACATCGCCCGTATCAACGAGGCCGGCCGCCAGATCTTCATCGAGGGCCGTATCAAGGAAGTCATCATCAACGAATCCGGAGAGAATGTCTATCCCGACGACCTCGAGGAGCTGTTCCACAGCATAGACGGCATCAAGCAGTTCACCGTGCTGGGTCTGGCCCGCGAGAAGAGCCGTTACGAGGACATAGCAGCGATCTTCAACGTGAAGGAGAAGATCACCGACGAGTTCTTCCTGGATGATCTCAGCCGTCAGATAAGGCTCATAAACAAAGACCTTCCCGCCTACAAGCGTCTCACCAGGGCCCTGGCCACCGGAAACAATCTGCCCGTAGCCAACGGCTTCAAGGTCAAGAGGCTCGCCCTCAAGAAGATGATCGAGGAAGGGGAGTTCCCTTATGTCAATCTCGACCTCTCGCCCCGTCGCGAGGACACCGATGTCAGTTCCCAGGCCAAGAAAGTCGCCCTTCCCCAGAATGAGAAGACCAACCAGTTGGTCATGATGGTCCGCGCCATCTACGCACAGGTGCTGAACATCCCCGCCGAGAGCATCGATCCCGACGCCCATTTCATCGACGACCTGGGAGGCGACAGCCTCAATGTGCTGACCGTCGTGACCAAGGCCGAGGATGCCTTCGGCGTCATGATCCCGACTGATTCCTATTTGCGCTGCGCCACCATCAACGGCGCCGTGGAGCTCCTCAATGAACTCGTGTACGGCACGGGCGGCACCGCCAAGCAGCAGTTGACCTACCGCTCTCCCATCACGAATTTCGAGGACACCCCCGAATTCAAGAGTTTCGCCGAAAGGCGCGAGCGCCTCATCGCCAGCGGGCACAATCCCTACTTCGTCTGCCACGAATCGCCTCTGCGCGACACCAGTATCGTGGACGGCAAGGAGATACTCGACTTCGGCAACTACAACTACGTGGGCATGAGCGGCCGCAAGGAAGTCAGCGAAGCCGCCAAGGCAGCCATTGACAAATACGGCACCAGCGCCAGCGGCAGCCGCCTCCTCGCAGGCGAGAAGAAGGTCCACCAGGAGCTGGAAGCCGCCATTGCCAAGTGGAAGCACGCCGAGGCTTCGATAGTCTGCGTCGGCGGACACTCCACCAACGTCACCGTCGTCGGCAACTTCTGCGGAAAGAACGACCTCATCCTCTACGATGCACTTGCCCACAACTCCATCGAACAGGGCTGCAAGCTCTCCGATGCAGTGGCCAGGCCTTTCACCCACAATGACGTGGACGCCCTCGAGCACATACTCAAGGCCCAGAGGAAGTATTTCGAGAAGGTGCTGATCGTGATCGAAGGTGCCTACAGCATGGACGGCGACATCGCCGACGTGCCCGGATTCGTGGCCCTGAAGAAAAAATACGGTTGCTTCCTGATGGTCGACGAGGCCCACAGCGCCTGCGTGCTCGGACCTACCGGCGGCGGCGTGGACGAGTATTTCGGTCTCGCTCCGGACGATATCGACCTCAAGATGGGTACCCTCTCAAAGGGTCTCGGAACCTGCGGCGGCTACATCGCCGGTAAGAAAGACCTTATCGATTATCTGCACTACAGCCTGCCCGGATTCGTGTTCAGCGTGGGTATGTCTCCCGCACTGGCTGCCGCTTCCCTCGAGGCCATCAACCTCCTGCAGAAGAATCCCGAGATCATGAAGAACCTGCACCGCAATATCGAGTTCTTCGCCAGCGAGGCACGCAAGCGCCATCTGGACATCGGCGTGGCCGGCAAGACCGCCATCATCCCCGTGATCGTGGGACCGGACGAGAATGCCGTAGCCCTGAGCAACGCCCTCGGCGAAAAGGGTATCTCAGTACCTCCCGCACTGTATCCCGCAGTTCCGAAGAACAAGGCGCGCCTGCGCTTCGATGTCTGCAGCGAGCACAAGCCCGAGCAGATCACCAAGGCGCTCGACACCCTGATCGCTACGGCCAAGGAACTTGGAATTGAATTGCCTCAGAGGATTTATTGATCCTTCTTGCGCACGAGGCGGACTTCGTAGAGCCGCTTCCAGCGTTTACCAGTCAGATATATGCGGCCATCCTCCGGGTTGGCCGCTATTCCGTTAAGTACGTCGGTGTCGCGGTCGCGGAGCTTGCGGGGAAGGAGTCCGGTGCAGTCGACCTTGGCTTCCACCGCCCCCGTTTCGGGATTGATGATGACTATCATGTCGGTGGTATAGACATTGGCCCAGATACGGCCGTCTATCCACTCCAGTTCATTGAGATAGCGCAGAGGCCTGCCTTCGATGGTGACATTGAGGGTGCGCTGGGTGCGGAAGTCCTTGTCGAGCCAATACAGGCGGCTGCTGCCGTCCGAGGCGATGAGGCTGGTGCCGTCGGTGGTGAGTCCCCAGCCTTCGCGGGGGTAGCTGACGGTCTTTTCGTATTCCAGCGTGGCGGCGTCGTAGATGAAGGCCACCTTGTTGGTCCAGGTGAGGATGTAGAGCTTGGAATCCAGCATCACGGAGCCTTCCAGGAAATATTTGGCCCCGAACTCGAGCTTGCGCAGGGGAGCGCCGGTCTCGAGGTCCACCTTGCGGAAAGTGGATTCCCCGTTCATGCCGGTGCTTTCGTACATCTGGCCGTCCTGGAAGAAGAGGCCCTGGGTATATGAGGAGACTTCGTGGGGGTATTCGTTGACTACTTCCACCTTGTATTCCTTGACCTGGGCGGAGCAGGAAAGGGCGGCTGCGCACAGGATTATCGCTGACAGGATTCTTTTCATATCGGGACAAATTTACCCATTTTTACTATATTTGCAACCCGAGGTGGGGTGATCTGCCGCGGCAGCGATGCTGAGGAAAGTCCGGACAGAACAGGGCGTCCCGCTGCGGAAAGCGCAGAAGGAGGCAACTTTTTGGAAACCGTAACAGAAAACGACCGCCTTCCCAGGAAGGCAAGGGTGAAAACGCGAGGCAAGAGCTCACGACGCGGTGCAGCGATGTACTGCGGGTACGGTCCCGGGATCTGCAAAACCAAATATACCGGCAGATGAGGTCGGCCCGACCGATGCCGGGGGGTAGGTTGCGAAGATAAATGGCAGGATAAAACAGAAACCGGCTTACGGCCCCACCTTTTTTTCTATTTCTCGAGCAGTCCGGGACGCAGAGCCCTGGTCCTTTCGATGGCCTGCTTGTCCTGCCAGTCCCTGATAAGTTTAGGATTGCCGCTCAGAAGCACGTCCGGCACCTTCCAGCCGTTGAATTCGGCGGGGCGGGTGTACACGGGAGGGGAGAGGAGATTGTCCTGGAAACTGTCGCTCAGGGCGGAGGTCTCATCGGTGAGGGCACCGGGGATCAGCCTTATGATGGAATCGGCGAGCAGGGCCGCGGGGATTTCGCCGCCGCTCACCACGTAGTCGCCTACGGATATCTCCCTGGTGATCAGATGCTCGCGTATCCTGTGGTCTATGCCTTTGTAGTGGCCGCAGAGGATCATGATGTTCTCCTTCATGGAGAGCTGGTTGCTCATGGCCTGGTCCAGCAGTTCCCCGTCGGGGGACATGTAGATGATTTCGTCATACTCACGCTCGGATTTGAGCTCTTCGATCATGCGGTAGACCGGCTCGACCATCATCACCATCCCGGCGTCGCCGCCGTAGCTGTAGTCGTCCACGGACTTGCGCGGCCCCAGGCCGTATTTGCGTATGTTGTGGACATGGATTTCGACCAGGCCTTTCTTCACGGCCCGGCCCACGATCGAGTGGCTGAGGGGACTGTCGAGCAGTTCGGGGACTACTGTGAGTATGTCTATGCGCATCTTTCTCTATTTTTATGCAAAAATACCGAATTAATCGAAAATTACTATATTTGTAAGTTAACATTATATCATCAGAGCATATGAGCAACACAACGATCCCTGAAGAAATCAAAACTTCAGATGTAGCGGTAGAAGAGCCTAAAGCAGAGCAGAACCTTTCCGACAAGAGTTTGGCGGAACTTTCCGACATGTTCCAGGAGCTCCGCCAGAGTGAAGACGCCATGACCCGTTCAAAGGAGGCGGAAGCACTCAAGTCTGCATTCTACAAGCTTTTGGGCAAACTCAAGAGTGAAGCGGTGGATACCATTTCCAACCCTCTCGAAAGCGTCGAAGAAAATTTCAAGGCCATGTACGCGGACTACAAGAAACTGCGCGCGGATTTCAACCGTGAGCAGGAGAAGGAGCGTGAGGAGAACCTCGTCCGCAAACAGGCCATCATCGAAGAGCTCAAGGCCCTCGCCGAGAGCCAGGACGACGTGAGCGCTTCATTCCCCGCCTTCCGCGATCTCCAGAACCGCTGGAGGGAAGCCGGCCCCGTGCCTGCCGCCAAGTTCAGGGATATCAACGATACATACCAGTTCTACGTGGAGAAATTCTACGACATGGTCAAGATCAACCGCGACCTCAGGGACCTGGACTTCAAGAAGAACTACGAAGCCAAGGTCGCCTTCTGCGAGGCTGCGGAGAAGCTTGCCGAGAACGAGAACATAGTCAACGCTTTCCACGAGCTCCAGAAACTCCACGAGCAGTGGAAGGAGTTCGGTCCCGTGGCCAAGGAATACCGCGAGGACATCTGGAACCGCTTCAAGGCTGCCACCGCCGTGATCAACAAGAAATACCAGGCCCATTTCGAGGACCTCAAGGGTGAGCAGGAGAAGAATCTCGAGGCCAAGACCGCCCTCTGCGAGCAGGTGGAGGCCATCGCAGCCAAGGAAGTCAGCTCTTCCAATGAATGGAACGCCCTGTCCAAGGAAATCGAGGACATCCAGGCCCAGTGGAAGAAGATAGGTTTCGCCACCAAGAAAGAGAACCAGAAGATATATGCCCGTTTCCGCGCCGCCTGCGACCAGTTCTTCGAGCGCAAGAGGGTCTTCTATTCCGGTTTCAAGGACAGCATGAACGAGAACTACGAGAAGAAGATGGCCATCATCGAGGCCGCCGAAGCTCTCAAGTCCAGCACCGAGTGGAAGAAGGCCACGGACCAGTTCATCGCCCTGCAGAAGCAGTGGAAAGAGATAGGCGCCGTGCCCCGCAAGAAGTCCGAGCAGCTCTGGAAGCGTTTCCGCGCCGCCTGCGACGAGTTCTTCGCCGAGAGGGACAAGAACGCCAAGCCGGAGAATGATTTCTACGGAAATCTCAAGGCCAAGAAGAAGGTCGTGGAGGACATCCTCGCCTACGAAAGCGTGGACGACCAGACCGCGAACGCCGAGGCCATGAGGGCCTTCAGCGAGCGCTGGCAGGCCATAGGCTTCGTGCCTTTCAAGGAAAAGGACGCAGTCAACCAGGCTTACCGTGAGGCCATGCAGGAGAAATTCCCCCTGTTCGGCCACAGAGGATCGGCCCAGGGCCGCGGTCCTGCCGCCAAGGCTCCCCGCAGCGAGAAGGACATCCTCATCTCCAAGTACAACCAGCTCCAGCAGGATATCGTCACATACGAGAACAATATAGGATTCTTCTCAGCGTCCAAGAATTCCGCTCCTCTCATCCAGCAGATGCAGGAGCGTATCGAAGCTGCCAAGGCAGAGCTCAAGGCTCTCGAGCAGCAGATCCGCAGTAAAGAGGAGGGGCAGGAATAATGGACAAGAATTCGATAATCGGTTTCGTCTTAATCGCAGCCATTCTTTTCGGCTTCACATTCATCCAGTCCAGGAAGTCCAAACAGTACGCAGAGCAGCAGGCGCAGGAACTCGCCCTGCAGGCCCAGCGTGACTCCATCGCCTTCGCCGAGGCCGTGGCCAGAGGTGAGATCGACACCACCGCCATCTCCGCCCCCGCCGAGGCCGCACAGGCCGTCCCCGTGCAGGCAGCCGCTCCCGCCATCTACAAGGACAGCCTCCTGGAGGCTTCCCACAGCATGGAGAGCAGCATCGTCGCCATCGAAAACGACAAGGTCAAGGTCGAATTCGACACCCGCGGCGCCCAGCCCTATACCGCGATGGTCAAGGACTATTACAACTACGACAGCACCTCCCTGTACCTGTTCAAGCCGGGTGCTTCCGAGTACGCCATCAGCATCTATGCCGGCGAGTACATCAACACCACCGACTTCGTGTTCCAGGTGGCTGAGCAGACGCCCAATTCAGTGACCATGCGCCTGCCTTTCTCCGGCGGCGGCTACATCGAGCAGAAATACACCCTCCGCGAGGGAGAGTACATGGTGGACAACGAGCTTTCATTCGTGGGCATGGGAGGAGTCATCCCCCGCAATGTCTCCATGTATGACATAGACTACACCGTCACCATCCCCAGGATGGAGAAAGGCTACAAGAACGAGTCCCAGTACTCCAAGCTCGACTACTATTTCGACGGGGAGAAAAAGCCCGTGGAGATAGGCCGCGGCCGCAATGCCTCCAAGAGGATAGACTCCAAGCTGAACTGGTTCGCCTTCCAGCAGCAGTTCTTCTCCGTGATAGTGGACGCCCCCAACACCTTCGCTTCCGGAGAGCTTGCAGTCAATTTCGCCACCGAGGCGGATCCGGACCGCAACCTCATGACCTGCTCGGCCAAGATGCGCGCCGAATTCGACAACAGGGGAGGGGACGTGACCATACCGACCCATTTCTACTTCGGTCCCAACCATTTCAACACCCTGAAGTCCTACGACCGCAAGTTTGAGAAGATCATCCCTCTGGGAGGATGGCTGGTAGGCTGGTTCACGAGGTATTTCATCATCCCCATGTTCAACTGGCTGCACCGTTTCATCAGCAACTTCGGTCTGATCATCCTGATCATGACCCTGGTCATCAAGCTGGTGGTGTTCCCTCTGACTTACAAGTCCTACGCTTCGTCTGCCAAGATGCAGGCCCTCAAGCCCGAGATCGAGAAGATAAACGCCAGATATCCCAAGCAGGAAGACGCCCTGAAGAAACAGCAGGCCACGATGGACCTGTACAAGAGGGCGGACGTGAGCGCCATGGGCGGCTGTCTGCCGACCTTGCTCACCTTCCCTATACTCTGGGCAATGTTCCGTTTCTTCCCTGCATCCATCGAGCTGCGTCAGCAGGGCTTCCTGTGGGCGGACGACCTCAGCGCCTATGACAGCATCATAGATTTCGGCACAAGGATCCCTCTCCTGGGCGACCACCTTTCACTTTTCGCCCTGCTCATGGCCGTGACCATGTGGATATACAGCAAGATGACCACTTCCGGCCAGCCCACGGGCAATGATCCCAATGCCCAGAGCATGAAGTTCATGACCCAGTGGATGATGCCTATCATGATGTTCTTCATCTGCAACAACCTCTCCTCCGGTTTGAGTTACTACTATCTGCTCTCCCAGCTCATCAGCATGCTGCAGGTGTGGCTGATCCGCAAGTACGCGGTCAATCCCGAGCAGGTGCTCGCCAAGGTGAAGGCTTCCGAAGGCAAACCCCTGCCCAAGTCCAAGTTCCAGCAGAGACTCGAGGAGGCCCAGAGGATGCAACAGCAGCAGATGCGTCAGCAGCAGAATAAATCCGGGAAAAAGTGATAAGCGAAAATCTCGAAAGCATACACAGCGAACTGCCACCTGAAGTAAAACTGGTGGCAGTTTCCAAATTCCATCCCATCGAAGAGGTGATGGAGGCCTACATGGCCGGCCAGAGGTGCTTCGGGGAGAACCGTCCCCAGGAGTTCGCTGCCAAGGCCGTGCAGCTCCCCCAGGACATAGAATGGCATTTCATAGGCCATCTGCAGACCAACAAGCTCAAACTGGTGCTGCCTTATGCATCCCTCGTGCAGTCCATAGATTCGCAGCATCTGCTGGATGCAGTGTGCTTCTGGGCCCGGGAACATGACAAGACCGTGGACATACTCCTGGAGTGCCATATAGGCCAGGAAGAGACCAAGGGCGGGCTGACGGATGAAGAAGTCCTCGAAATATGCTCAAATCCGCCCGCAGGCGTCCGTATAAGGGGTCTGATGGGCATGGCCTCCAATACTGACGACGAGGAGCTCATACGCTCCGATTTCGCCCGTATAAAGGCCCTCCATGACAAAATAAGAGCCGGTTTCCCGGCTCTCAAGGATTTTTCCGAACTCTCTATCGGAATGTCCGGAGACTGGCGCATAGCCCTCGAATACGGGGCGACCATCGTCCGGATAGGCACGGCCATTTTCGGGCCGCGCCGTTACTAACTTACATTGATCTCCTGTACCACCGTCTCGGTGCTGCCGTCGGAGTAGGTGAGTACCACCTTCACCGTATGTCTGCCGGCGGTGAGCACTATGTACTCGGCCGCCATCGCGGGTGCACCGTCGAAGGTCCATGCCGCGGAGGTGTAGGGGACTATGGTATTGTCCAGCTTGAGGGAGATGACATCGCCGGCAGTGTAGGAGCCGGAGAGCGCTATCCTGGGCATGTCGAACACGGGGTACTCTCCCACGGTGCCGTTTTCTTCGTTGAACTGGGCGGGGACATAGCTGTCGGGGGCCACCTCGTAGTAGATGGTGATCTTGTCGCCGAGGGCGAGGGTCGAAGAGGAGATGGAGCAGGCCACATTGGAGTAGCCGGCGCCGTTGCGGGCGGCGAGGTTCAGGGGCAGGACGGCGCTGATGAACTCCTTTAATGCACCTGCAGCGTTGACGAGGGCGAAACGGACGTTTCCGTTGTAGGCCGTCAGGGTCATGTTGTAGAGCATTCCGGTGTTCATGCTGAAAGCTGTGCCGGAGTCGTTGATGGTGCCGCTGCCGAGGGCGATGCCCAGGTTGGCACCGTTCTTGTCGATATACACTGAAGGATCGCGGGTGACGCTGCCCGGATCGGGGACCATGCCGAAGATGGCGCCCTGGTTGGTCAGGAAGCCGGAGGGATCTTCGATGATGGGATTGAGGTCGTCGAGGGCGTAGAAGCCGTTTCCGTTGCCGTTCCAGCCCCAGTTGCACAGGAAGTAGTCAGCCTCGTCGTAGCCTTCCACTATGAATGCATGGCCGCCTTCGTAGGCTGAAGTGCCGGAGTAGATCAGGGGATGGCCGGCCTTCAGGAGGACCTTGAGCTTGCGCTTCCACTCAGCATCGGAGTAGTTGTTCTTGTACTCGAATGCGGCGCTCTTGGCGTAACCCATGTACATGCCCATGTAGACGGGCAGGTAGTCGGTGATGGAACCGCTGCCATACTCATTGTACTGCATCTGCACCATGACTCCCAGGTCGTACATGAGCTGGGCGATGTTCTTCAGGGCGGTGCTGTCGGAAGCGGCGCCGGCGAGGATGGAAGCTGTGGTCATGCCCATCGCGGACCAGTTGTAAACCGTCCCGAGGGCGTGTCCGGGCTCGGTATGGTTGGTGGATGTGCCGTTGAGCGTGTATTCGTAGGAGGGGAGGGAGCCGGATCCCGCGTCGGGATAGGCGTAGTATTTCATGATTTCGGCCGCAGCGGTGGCCACGCAGCCGGTGACTGACTTCTCGGTGGCATTCTCCACGATGGGGCAGAAATAGTTGAAAGGATAGCCCTGGCCCCATTCGGCAGTACCGAGGTCGAGGTAGGCGCCGTTGGCGGCGGGGGAGCGGAAAGTGCTCTTGGTCTCGGGGGCGCTGAGCTGCTCCCAGCTTTCACTTACCGCGGCGGGAGCTTTAGCGCCGGCTTTCCTGGAGCCGAGGATGTGCTTGGACCAGGAATCGAGCCAGGATTCAAGGTTGGGAGGGAGCACCCCTGCGGGGAAAGTGCTCTCCAGGGAGTATGCCAATACGGGGCGGGTGCAGTCTTCGCCGGAGACAATGACGAATCCGCCGCCGGTGCGGGAGAATACGTAGTAGCTCGGGCAGGAGCGCAGGGGCACGGAGTACTCGGGGCCGCCGGTGCGGACCAGCATGAGCGAGGAGCCCTTGGTGGCGGGTCCCAGCATGTTAGAGGCCACTGTCCTGGCCTTGTCAGGTGATACGTTGCCGGCAAATGCCGCTGCGCAGGCGCACAGGGCGATTATTGAAAGAATAAGAGTCTTTTTCATATCAGTCCACCGCGATTATGTATCCAACTTTGTTCACATTGTCCTTGAACCAGGCGACGCCGCCTTCGCAGCGCACGAGATTCACGACGGGGGAGGAATCGGGGATGCCCGTGGTGCCTATGGAGCTCACCGTGAGGGTGTAGTCAGAACCGACGGTCAGCGCGGCTGAGGGGACCTCGACGGTGAGGGCCTTTCCTGCGGCGAAATCCTGCAGACGGAAGGAGTGGGAGGTCGGGGTGGTCCTGTAGACGTACTGATGGTCGCCGGGGACGTAGGTCAACTGCCCTGAGGGCACTGCCGACGAGATGTCATAGACTCCGAAGACGGTGAGGTTCATGAAGGGATTCTCGGTCTGGACGTAGTTCAGCGAGGGCATGGGCCTGAGTGAGGAGCGTCTGACTTCGTTGCTTCCATCGGTGGCGGAGGTCTTGGTCATGGAGCCGAAGTCGCTGTCATAGACTTTGAGCGAGAAGCCGGAGGCAAGGGTGCCGGCGGGTACCACGATGTGGAATTCGGCGTCGCTGCCAGAGCTCAGGGCGACGGGGGCCGGGAGGTTGAGTGTCAATGTCTTGTGGGCTGCATCGGGGACGCCGGCGAATTCGAGGACGGGAGCCGCGTCACCGTAGTTCATGGCCACGGTGCCTGTGCCCCAGAGGAATTCGTCTCCGAGGGTGGTGAGCTCTATCCTCGTCACGGAAGTGCTGCCCCGCAGAAGCACGCGCAGCACGCCGCAGAGGTTCTTGAAATCCATGTGGTCAAGGTCGCTGCCCGCTGCTACGGCAGGGAAGGAGCCGCTGGCGAAAGAGCCGGCGACATAGCTCTGCGTAGAGGGGAGGGTGACACCCAGGGTGGTGCCTGAGAGGGTGCCGCCGTCAGATGCGGGGTATATGGCGTAATAAGGCGCCGAGCCGGGGTCGGAACCGGTGAAGGTGCCTTCCTGCTGGCCTACTGATTCGGCTTTGAGGGTGAACAGCTTTCCGGAGGGGTTGCCGGAGTTGTAGACCTTTATCTGGTCTCCTGAAGCCCAGAGGACGTCGAGTCCGGAGAGCGTGGTCTTGGAGCCGGGCTCGAGGAAGGCCTTGATCTCTACCTTCTGCTCATAGTAGGGGGTGTCATCCGGTACTGGTTCATTTACTGAACGGCAGGAGAAGGGGAGGATGAGAGCCGCAAACGAGGCTGCGACCCACCCGAGGGGTATTCTTCTAGTCTTCATCATAGTAGTAGTACTGGTTTTCAGGGTCTTCATTGCCATAGTTCCAGACTCCGAAGGGGAGGCCGGAAAGGTTCTCCATAAGGGCCGCGGACTGCATGAGAGTCACGGTGTCCATGTCCGGAGCAGAGTAGTGTTTTTCCTTCATAGGCATATAGTGATGTGGTTAGTTTTCTATTCCGGCACCTACGCGACGGAGGGAGCCGACCATGGCGCGGGCGACGGCGCGGGAGGCACCGGCTCCGCCGAGGGCCTCCCTGACGGCCGCGTAGTCGGCCGTCATCTGCGCGCGGCAGGCGCCGTCGCCGCAGAGCCTCCCGACTTCCGCACAGAGCTTGTCCACGGTGAAATCACCTTGGATCAACTCCTTGAAAATGAATTTGTCCAGGATGAGGTTGGCCAGCGAGATGTATTTGATGCGCTGGACTACCCTCAGCAGCTTCGAAGCCACGAAATAGGTGAGCCCCGAAGTCGACCAGCAGACCACCTGTGGAGTGCCGATCAGGGCAGCCTCGAGGGATGCCGTCCCCGAATTGATCACGGCGCAGTCGGCATATTTCAGGATATCGTAGGTCCTGTCGAACATCAGCTCCACATTGGGCCTGCCCTCCATATGGGCGGCATAGTCCAGGTACTCCCTCGCGGGAGCGCCGGCGATGATGAAGTGCCGGTCCGGATAGCGGTCGGCCATCTGCATGCACACAGGCATCATCCTGTCCATCTCTCCCTTGCGGGAGCCGGCGAGTATGGCTATATACGGACCCTCGCAGGGCCTCTTGTATTCGTGGGAATCCACGGCATCCACCAGGGGATTGCCCTTGTAAACATAGGGGATGCCCTTCGAGGCGAAATAATCCTTTTCGAAAGGGAAGACGATGAACAGTTTGTCCACCCACGCCTTGAGCTTGCGGTTGCGCCCCTGCCTGGATGCCCAGGTCTTGGGGGCGATGTACCAATAGACCTTTATGCCCTTTTCGTGCGCGAACCGGGCTATGCGGAAATTGAATCCGGGATAATCTATGAGTATGACCACATCCGGGTCCCATTTGAGGATGTCCTCGCGGCAGGCCTTGAGATTGTCCGCGAGCTGGCGGGACTTCATGATCACATCGGACACACCCATCACTGCGCCCTCCTTGTAGTGGTAGACGAGGGTGCCTCCGACCGCGGCCATCATGTCTCCGCCCCTGAAGCGGAATTGTGCTCCGGGGTCCTCCTGTTTGAGGCCTTTCATAAGGTTGCTGCCATGAAGGTCGCCCGACGCTTCACCGGCGATAAGGTAGTAACGCATAAAAATACTGTCAGACACAAAAATAACAATTTTTTTTACTAAATTTGCGTCGCTTTAGTTGGTTGAAATATTATTGTCTAACATTCATACAAATTAAAAATGGTAAAACTCGGTATTAACGGATTCGGCCGCATCGGCCGCATGGTATTCCGCGCAGCTGTTGAGAATTTCAACAAAGACATCCAGGTCGTAGGCATCAATGACCTCCTCGATGCAGACTATCTCGCTTACATGCTCAAGTACGACTCTGTCCACGGAGCATTCAACCACGACATCAAAGTCGAAGGAAACTATCTCATCGTCGATGGTAACAAGATCCAGGTCTTCGCTGAGAAGGATCCTGCAAACATCACCTGGGGCGCTCTCGGAGTAGATGTAGTCGTCGAGTCCACCGGATTCTTCCTGACTGAGGAGCTCGCATCCGCCCACCTCAAGGCCGGTGCCAAGAAGGTCATCCTTTCCGCTCCTTCAAAGGACGCCACCCCCATGTTCGTCTATGGTGTAAACCATGAGACCTACGCCGGTCAGGCTATCATCTCCAACGCTTCCTGCACCACCAACTGCCTCGCTCCCCTCACCAAGGTTCTCAACGACGCTTTCGGTGTGAAGAGAGGCCTCATGACCACCGTTCACGCTGCTACCGCTACCCAGAAGACCGTTGACGGACCTTCCAAGAAGGACTGGAGAGGCGGCCGCGGTATCCTCGAGAACATCATCCCTTCATCCACCGGCGCTGCAAAGGCTGTAGGTAAGGTTCTTCCTCAGCTCAACGGCAAGCTCACCGGCATGTCCCTCCGCGTTCCCACTTCCGACGTCAGCTTCGTCGACCTCACCTGCGAGCTTGAGAAGCCCGCTACCTACGAGGAGATCTGCGCTGCCATGAAGAAGGCTTCCGAGGGCGAGCTCAAGGGTATCCTCGGATACACCGACGAGGCTATGGTTTCCACCGATTTCCGCAACGATGCCCGCACTTCCATCTTCGACGTGAAGGCCGGTATCCAGCTCGATCCTACCTTCGTGAAGGTTTGCGCCTGGTACGACAATGAGTGGGGTTACAGCAACAAGGTTCTCGAGATGGCCCGCGTCATCATGAAGTAATCACTTCCACCTCTTAAAAAAGGCTGCAGGTTCCGACCCGCAGCCTTTTTTTTGTGTCATTCGGAGACGGGGCGGATGGCGTAGCCGTAGCTGCGATGGCCGCCGTAGTCGGCGCCGCGGTGGAAGTCGGGGATGCCGTAGGGGTTGTTGAAGGACAGTATGTAGGCGCCGTCGTCGCCCCGGGGCGTAGAAGTCCAGTACTCGCCATAATAGAGGCTGGTGCGGATCTTGGTACCCTCGCGGTTGTGGGAAACGGGGATATAAATGTAATTGCCGTTCTTTCCGGTGATCCTGGCACCTTCGATCCCGTTCTTGAATTCCCACTTCCAATTGCAGCCTTCCACCAGCTCCTTCGCCTCAGAGCGGGTAGGCATGCGCCAGCTGCCGCCCAGAAGGACATGCGCGGCATCATCTCCGGGCTCCAGGGCCTTTTCTCCGAGACCGGCTTTGGTGTAGGTGGCATCGCTGTAGCCCGATTTGGTCTGGGTCTCGCCCCAGGCGAAATACTGGCCGTCATCCTCGTAACGGCTGGCGCCGAGATTCATGCAAGACCACTTCACACCCAAACCCAGGTCGATCATATGGGGATGATGGCCGTCAGGGCAGCCGTGGCCGTCGGACTGGAAGACAGCCAGAGGGTAGTTGACCATATTGTACCTGTTGTCCCTGTCGAGGACGGCCACCATGACGGAGGCATCGTTCTCACGGCCTGCAGAATAGGGGTCGGCGGTGATGGTGAAGCCGTTTGCGGTGTTTTTCAAATGCACCCACTCAGGACCTCCCCAGACCGACCATGCGGGAGTATTTGCACCGGTCGAGACCTTTATGCTGCGGGAACCTCCTTCAGGGCCGAAATCCACGTGATTCTCGGAAAGGTCCACATACTGTCTGCCTTTCTGCGTCACCGTCACGGACGCCACCCAGCTGACATCCTGGCTGATCAGCAGCTTGAAAGACCTGTCGGAGCCGGAGTCGTTGGGCTCTACGGAAAGGTTGAGCAGCTCGTCACCGCTTGACCGTACACCTTTCAATGCTTTCAGCCAAGGCACGTCGATGTAGCCCAGATTCCATCTCAGATTGCTGTCTGAACCTGCATCCAGCGAGAACAATCCGCCCGCAGCGTCGCAGCAGAAGGTGAGGTGGTTGCGTTTGCCGGCGGGAAGCTTCGCCCCGGTGCTGAACCAGACCTGGTCGGAGGAGTACATCAGGTGTCCGTGCGCATCCATGATCTTGTCACGCTGGGAGACAAAACTGGAAACGAACCCGGGCACTTTCCCGGCGAGGGCGGCGGGATCCAGTGAAGCTTTCTTGAAGAAGCCGTCGGCAAATTCCTCCAGAGCATAGGCATAACCGTCGGCGTAGTTGAATTCGTCGAAGCCCCCCGAGGCCGCTGCTTCCCATAAAGATCCGAGTTCCAGCCCGGCATCCTTGCAGTCGAACAGACTCAGGGCATTGGAAACCTGACGGAAAAGCTTCACCGCAAAGGGGATGAGGTCATACTTGTGGGATGAGCCCAAGCCGGAGGCCTTGGTCCCGGAGAGATAATACTCCATGTCGACGGGAACCGTGAGGTCGCGGACGGCGATGACATCATGACCGGAAGTCTCTATCATGCCGACACTGGTGCCGTCGAAATGCTCCAGCACGATGAACCTTGAACCCGACTCGATGGCCAGGGGGACACCGGAGTCGTCGAGAAGCAGGTTGACGCCGCTGAGGGATGCATTACGGTAATGGGGTGTGTAGCTCAAAAGACCGTGTCCCTGGCCGTCGTCGGCATCATAGAGCAGGCAACTGCCGTCACTGCCGATAGCGAGGGCGTCCGCGTCTGGGGTGACATCAGACAGATAAAGAACCAGGGCCTGGCTCTTGCCGAAATCAATGTCCAGTTCGGGGAGGGACTTCTCGCAGCCAGCGAGCAATGCGCCGCAGATCAGCAGGGCGGGAATCGATTTTTTCATGTGAAAGTCATTAATTGTAAACAAAACTAATTATTATCAGACAATATTCAAAACTATTGACAATCTCGCGCAGAATTCTTTAATTTGAGGAAACAAAAGTCACAGCAATATGAGCAACAAATACGCCGGCACCCAGACCGAGAAAAACCTGGAAGCTGCATTCGCAGGAGAGTCACAGGCCAGGAACAAGTACACTTATTTCGCATCCAAGGCCAAGAAAGAGGGATTCGAGCAGATAGCCGCCCTTTTCGAAGAGACCGCAAACAATGAGAAGGAGCATGCCAAGCTCTGGTTCAAGGAGTTGAACGGCATAGGGACCACAGCCGAGAATCTCGCCGCGGCCGCCGACGGAGAGAATTACGAGTGGACCGACATGTATGAGGGATTCGCCGTCACCGCCGAGAAGGAAGGCTTCCCGAAGCTGGCCGCCATGTTCCGCGGAGTCGCAGCCATCGAGAAGAGGCATGAGGAGCGTTACCGCGCCCTGCTGAAAAACATCGAGACCGCCCAGGTCTTCGAACGCTCGGAAGTCAAGGTGTGGGAATGCCGCAACTGCGGACATATCGTGGTAGGAACGAAAGCACCCGAAATATGCCCGGTCTGCGCGCATCCCAAGGCATATTTCGAGTTGCATAAAGAGAACTTCTAGTTCCCGTCTATTTACACCACTTCTCCAACCATGCGTAGAACTCTCTGTGCCAATACAGGGAGTTCTGCGGTTGTAATACCCAGTGGGTCTCTTCGGGGAAGATTATCAGCTTGCTGGGCACACCCATCATCTGGGCGGCGTTGAAAGCAGCCATGCCCTGCTCGTAGGGGATGCGGAAATCCATCCCGCCGTGGATGCAGAGTATGGGAGTATGCCAATTGGTGACCATGGATGAGGGGGAGTTGGCATAGTGCTTCCGGGCCTTGGGCGTCGAAGCATAGGGGGCTCCGGCCTGCTGCATGCCGCCGAAGGTGATCCCGTCCCCTTCAGGTCCCATCTTGCCGGGGGTGTAGGCGTATTCCGTCAGGCCGCCGTTGTCCCAGTTGGCGAACCACATCTCTTCGGTGGTGTACCAGAGGGTCTTCTCGTCGAAGATGCCGGCATGGGCGATGAAGCAGTCGTACAGGTCTCCGTGCAGGCCCTCGAGCATGTAGGCCGAGTAACCGCCGTAGGAAGCGCCCACGCAGGCCAGTTTTCCGATGAATGGCTTGGACTTGAGGTAGCGGCCGGCGCTGAGGTAGTCCTGCATGTTCAGGCCGCTGTAATCGCCTGAAATCTGCTCTTTCCACTCCTGTCCGAACGCGGTGGTGCCACGGCGGTTGGGAAGTATCACCACATAGCCCTGCTGAGCCATCAGACGGTAGCACCAGCGGTAGCTCCAATCCTGGCTGTTGGTGCCCTGGGGGCCGCCGAGCACGATTTCGATGCCCGGGTACTCCTTGGAAGCGTCAAACTGGGGAGGATAGATGATCCAGCACTGCATCTGCTTGCCGTCCACGGTGGGGATCCACACGCTTTCCTCCTTGACAGGGGAGAGCTGGTCCAGCAGATGGGCATTCTCATGGGTGATCTGGGAGAATGAACGGGAACCGTCGGCACCCAGCTTCACTGACACGAGTTCCAAGGGGAATTCGAGGGAATAATAGCTCGTCAGCAGACGCACTCCGTCAGGGTCCTCGAGCAGTGCGAAGGGGGAGAAGAAGTCGGTCCACCAGTCTTCGGGGGTGAGGCGCACGGGATCGGAAGAACCGTCCGCAGGGACCTGGAAGATGGCCTGGAGGCCGTCTGTGAGGGCGTTGAAGATGATGCTGCGGCTGTCCTTCGTCCAGAAGATGCCGGCGGCGTCGCGGTCGAAGGCGGCGCTGAGGTCACGCACCGCGGAGACAATCACTCCGGGTACCTGGCCGTCGGCGGCTGCAGGGACGGCGATGTCGCAGACCATCAGCCTCTGTTTGTCGGCTTCATAACCGTCGCGGGGCATGGAGATCCATCCGAGGTGCTTTCCATCGGGGCTCCAGACAGGGTCGGTGTCATAACCGCCGCCGTCAGTCACATTCTGGGTGCTGCCGGTGAGGACATCGTAGATATAGATGTCGGTGTTGGTGCTGAAGGCGTACTGCTTGCCGGTCTTCTTGCGGCAGCTGTAGGCGATGAAACGGCCGTCGGGACTCCAGTCCAACTGCTCCACGCCGCCGAAAGGCTCGGTGGGGAGCTCGTACAGCTCATCCTCGGAGAGGAGGTCGATGGAATTGTCAGGGGTCACCATACCGTTTCCGAGAGCTGCGAAATAGCTGCGGGGGATTTCGGTGACCCAGTGGTCCCAATGCCTGTACATCAGGTCCTCCGTGGTGTAGGCCTGCGCCTTGTCAAGGGCGGGGTCGGTGTCGGAGGGCTGCACCAGCGCAGGATTCTTGATGGTGCTGGTGAAGATGATGCTGCGGCCGTCGGGGGAGAGCTTGAATTCACCCACGCCGGCGGGGATGTCGGTCACCTTGACCCTCTTGCCGAGCCTGTTGCCGCCCAGCGGGGCGTTCCAGACCTGGCCGTCCTGGACGAACCAGAGGGACTTGCCGTCGGGGCTCCAGCGGGCGTTGCTCACGCTCTTTGCATAGCGCGTCAGCTGCACGGGGTCGCTGCCGTCGGGATTGCAAAGGAAGAGATTGCGGCAGCTGCGGTTCTGGGCGACGTCGGTGTAGGACACTCCGTAGAGGATGCGGCTGCCGTCGGGGGAGAGTTGGGGATCGCTCACCCTGCCCATGGCCAGGAGCGTCTCCGGAGTCATGACTCCGTCGGCGACCTGCAGATCGGACGGACCTATGTAGCCGCTTTCAGCTTTTTTGTCCATTGTCGTACTTAGTACTAAAGTGCCGAGTCCGAAGGCCGTGGCGAAACAGGCCAGGACTATCAGCAGTATGTTCAAAAACTTTTTCATGATAATATGTGTTTATCTGGCACCTCCGCCGAAGCCGCCGCCGTGGAAGCCGCCGCCTCCTCCGAAGGAAGAATGACCGCCGAAGCCGCCCCGGCTCCCGGAATAGGAACTGTAGCTGCCACTGCTGACATAGCGGGCATTGGTGATGGATCTGGACAGGGCATCAGTCATGCGCATGATTTCATAAGTGGAGAGGGAGTTGAACACAGCCACCTGGTCATATACCCTGGTGTCGATGTCCTTGAGTTCCTTTGCCACTTTTTCGGCGATGCCGAAGAGGGATGCGTACACGAGGTATTCCTGCCACATGTGCACTTCCACAGAAGCTTTTTCCCTGACGAGGGTGAAATCTTCGAGGAATTTCTTGAATCCGAAGGCTTCACGCGCCTTGGCCTGGCCTGCAGTGGTGAATTTGGTCCCGGAGAGGAAACCGGCACCTTTCAGATCCTCTTTGGCCTTCTGCTCGAAACCTGACGCCCACTCGCGTATACGTTTCTGGGAGGAGGACTTGGAAGACCATCTAGAGAATTCTCTCTCCTGGAGCACTCTGTCGCTTCCGCTGGCATCCTTCATCATGTCATAAAGCTTGCGGGATGCATCGTCCATGTCCTTACACTTGGAGCCATCGCCGAAGGATATCTCGATCTTGTCATTGGCGTCCTTGCCCACCACAAGCTGACCATTGTAGATCATACGGAGGATAAGGGCGGCGGCCATAGTGTTCTCCTTGCGTATCTCGCCCAGGCGTTTCATCACATATTCGGTCTGGTACAGATCCCCGTCGAAAGGCAGGTCACGCCACCAATCGACCTCATTGGGATACACGCCGAGCATCTTTTTCTTGTCCCTGCGGGTGAGGAGATATCCCGAAGAATTCAAGGATTTCTTGGTTCCTATCAAGAAAGGCAGGGAGAAGATGAGCATGGTCAGGAAGGCGAGGAAACCGGCGATCCCGTCGTTCGACCCGTCTTCATCATCATCGAAACTGGCGCCTTCCATCGCCCGCTGGTAGATGGCATCGAAAGTGGTTTTCTCGCTCATGTCAGGAGCGAAGAGGCCTTTTTCAAACCGCAGGAGGGCGATCAGGGAACTGTTGCGGCTGTAACGCCCGGCAGATTCGAACACGGCGGTCCCGTCTGCGAATTCCACGGTGCCGTCATAACCGAAGCCCCAGACCCGGGAAGACTCGCTGTCCATACGGAAATCCTCTGCCTCTATGACGGCTTTGACGTGCTCGGGAGAGGAACTCAGGCCGGGACTCACCAGCTGCCAGTGGAAATAGTCGGCGTCGTCGAGCGCCCTTACCGCGCAGGTCAGCACATAGGAGACTTCGTACACATGATGGCCGTAGTCGCCTATGCCCCAGCAAAGTTCCACTCCGTCGGATTTGTGGATTATGCCGCTGTGGAAAGACTTCTGCCTGCGGCTGCGGTCCGTATCCCATTCCCCGTCATCCTGGTAAACGCGTCCGCCCTCGGACACCGTCAGGTCTTTGATGACCGACCCGTCCAGGCCGGAACGCACAAGATACCATTCGGTGCCATCATCGGCATCGATGTCCCATCTCTCTTGGACGAGTGCGTCACCGTTCTTGAGGAGGCGCACCCTCACCAGGATGTCGTTCACTTCATTAGCGGCCGCCGCCGCTGCCATCAGCAGCAGGAGGGCCGATATGAGGAATCTACGCATGCTAGATCTTCATTGAGGGCATTTCGGACTTCTCGGGAACTTCCTTTATGTATTCCTTGACACCGAAGTGCAGGAGGCTGGCTACGAGAGAGCCGGGGAACTGGCGGACCAGAGTGTTGAACTTGGTGGCGGTGTCGTTGTAGACCATACGGGCGGTACGCACCTGGTTTTCGTAGAGGTTGACGCTGTCCATGGCCTTGCCATAATTCTCATTGGCCTTCAGGTCGGGATACTGCTCGGCGACAAGCTTGATGTTGCGCACGACGGAATTCATGGCCTGATCCTGGGCGTAGGCCTCTTCAGGAGTGCTGTTGCCGGTGATTTCGCGGCGCTGGGCGATGATATCCTTGAGGGCCTTGTACTCATGCTCATTGTAGGACTTGACTAGCTCTACGCTGGCGGTGAGGGCATCCCAGCGGCTCTGCTGCTGGACACCGATCTGGCTCATGGAATTCTGGCAACGCTCATCCTGGGCGACGAGTTTGCGCTGGACACTGATCACCCACAGCACGAGGAGGGCGATAATGGCAAGAATGATAATGATTGTCATAGTGGTAAAAATTTATTGGTTTAACTGATCTTTCCGTAATCTTTTATATCGTATTTTTCTTTTCTCAGCTCAGAGACGAGCCTGGCGTTCTGAGGGTCGGTCAGGCCGGGATCCCGGTCCAGGACACTCTCGGCATAGACCCGTGCCTGGGACAGCAAGGTGCCGTCCTTGGCCAGCGAAGCGATGCGCAGGTTGATGGGAAGGCCGCTCTGCTGGGTGCCTTCCAGGTCTCCCGGCCCCCTCATCTTCATGTCCTGCTCCGCGATTTCGAAGCCGTCCTCGGTGGAGCACATCAGGTCGAGCCTCTGCTGGGCCTCCTTGGAGGTCTTGAAATCCTTGACAAGTATGCAGTAGGACTTCTCGGCGCCCCTTCCCACGCGTCCTCGGAGCTGGTGGAGCTGGCTCAGGCCGAATCTCTGGGCTGACTCCACGACCATCACCGAGGCGTTGGGCACGTCCACCCCGACTTCGATGACGGTGGTGGAAACGAGTATGTGGGCACGGCCCTGCACGAAAGCCGCCATATTGAAATTCTTCTCTTCCGCGCTCTGCTGGCCGTGGACTATGGCCACCTTGTAATCGGGCAGGGGGAAGGCCTTCACTATCTCTTCGTATCCGTTCTGCAGGTTCTGCAGGTCCATCTTCTCGCTTTCGAATATCAGCGGGAACACTATGAACACCTGGCGTCCCGCTGCGATCTGCTCGCGCAGGAACTTGTACATGGCATTCTTTTTCCCGGGGCTGATGCATATGGTCTGCACGGGCTTGCGTCCCGGGGGCATTTCATCTATCACCGACACGTCCAGGTCGCCGTAGAGGGTCATGGCGAGGGTCCTGGGTATGGGCGTGGCGGTCATCACCAGCACATGCGGGGGAAGGGTGCCGTCGGGGGTCGCGGGGCCCTTGGCCCAGAGTTTCGAGCGCTGGTCCACGCCGAAACGGTGCTGCTCGTCGATGACGGCGAGGCCCAGGCGGTGGAATATCACATTGTCCTCCAGGAGGGCGTGGGTGCCGACGATGATACCGATGCTCCCGTCCTCGAGGCCCTCATGGATGCCGCGGCGGTCCTTCTGGGAAGTACTTCCCGTCAGCATGACGCAGCGCACCGAGGTGGGGGCGAGGTATTTGACAATATTGGCATAATGCTGCTGCGCGAGCACCTCCGTGGGCGCCATGATGCAGGACTGGTAGCCGTTGCCTGCGGCGATGAGGCAGCTGAGCACGGCGACCATGGTCTTGCCGGAACCGACGTCGCCCTGGAGGAGACGGTTCATCTGCCGCCCCGACATCATGTCGGCGCGGATTTCCTTGATCACCCGCTGCTGGGCGCCGGTGAGCCGGTAGGGAAGGGCGTCGTAGCAGGCGTTGAAATCAGGGCCAACCTTGGGCATGGGGATGCCGTGCTCCCCGCGGGAGCGGACGTATTTCTGCTTGAGCAGGCTCAGCTGGAGCAGGAAAAGCTCCTCGAACTTGAGCCGGTTGACAGATTTCTGCAGGGCGTAGCTGTCCTTGGGGAAATGGATGTTGCGCAAGGCGTACTGGACAGGCACCAGGCCGTTGTCCTTGAGCACATAGTCGGGAAGGGTCTCCTGGACCTCGTGGAGGCAGAGCGAGAGGGCAGCCGCCTGCATCTTGCACATGACCTTGCCGGTGACGCCGCCGTTCTTGAGGTTTTCGGTGCTGGAATAGACTCCGGTGAAGCCGGGTTCGGCCCCGGGAGCCTGGGGTGGGTCCACCTCGGGATGGACCATGTTCAGCTGTCCGTTGAAATTCTGGGGCTTGCCGTAGAAAGTGAAGGCCGCCCCGGGGACGAGCCTCTTGGCATTCCAGGCTATGCCTTTGAAAAAGACCATCTCCATCTCGCCCGTACCGTCGGAGACTATGATACTCAGGCGTTTACCTATGAGTTTGGCCCGGACCACCCGGGCCGTGACCTGCACATAGGCGAGGTCGGGGGTCACTTCGGCGATGGGGGTGATGCTGCTGCGGTCGGTGTAGCGGAAGGGGTAGAAATGGATGAGGTCGTCCAGAGTGGATATGCCCAGCTCCCTCTGGAGAAGGGCCGCCCTCTTGGGGCCCACTCCGGGCAGGTACTGTATGCTGGTGTCCAACTGGCTCATTTCTATTATATGCTCAATCAACAAATATACGAAATTAATGTATTAAATTAGCGGTGAAAGAATAAGCGATTATGTCCAGATATTCATTTTTTTCACTCGCCGGACCGCTGCTTGCCGTCCTGCTCTCACTGACGGCTTGCAAGCCCGCCGCAACTGAAGCATCATCAGCCCCTGCCGAGCCTTCGTGGCCGGAAATCACCCGGGAGGCCAAACCCTGGTCGCGCTGGTGGTGGCCGGCGAGCGCCGTGACCGCCTCCGACATCGACACCATGCTCTCGGACTACGCCCGGGCGGGCCTGGGAGGCATGGAAGTCACGACCATCTACGGCGCCAAAGGCTGGGAAGACAAATACCTGGACTACCTTTCCGACGAGTGGATGGACCTGTTCTGCCACACCCTCGACAAGGCCGCTTCGCTGGACTTGGGCATAGACCTGGCCAATGCCTCCGGCTGGCCCTTCGGAGGCCCCTGGGTCGATCCGGAAGACGCCTGCCGCTATCTGGCGAGCAAAGTCTATGACCTGAAAGGCGGCGGCCGCATCGAAGAGAAGATAGAATATGTCGAAGCGCCCATGCTGCGTTCGCTGGGCCTGAAGACCGATTTTTCCAATCTCTCTTATCCCATCGCCGCCAATGACAGCCTGCAGCAGTACGCCTTCGAGCAGGTCCGCTACCCCAGGCCGCTGCCGCTCATCGCGGTGACGGCCAACAGCTCCGACGGGACCTTCCTCGAGCTCACCGACCGGGTGGGAGCCGACGGAATGCTGGACTGGACGGCGCCGGAAGGGGATTGGACCGTGTGCGCCCTCTTCTTGGGATGGCACGGGAAGCTCGTGGAGAGGGCGGGTCCCGGCGGGGAAGGCGATGTGATAGACCATTTCTCGGGCGAAGCCATCACCCGCTACCTGTCGCGCTTCGACGAGGCCTTCAAAGGCCGCGACGTGAGCGGGATACGCTACTATTTCAACGATTCCTACGAGGTGGACGACGCCCGGGGCAATTCCGACTGGACCCCCGCGTTCTTCGAAGAGTTCAAGGCCCGCCGCGGCTACGACCTCAAGCCCCATATGTATGAGCTCCTGGGCCGCGGCGGCGACGCCGAGGCTGCCGACAGGGTGGTCTTCGATTTCCGCACGACCCTGGGCGAGCTGCTCCTCGAGAAATATTCCATGACCTGGCAACAGTGGGCCGCAGCCCAGGGCAAGGGCATACGCAACCAGGCCCACGGTTCCCCGGCCAACATACTCGACCTGTACGCAGTGAGCGACGTGCCCGAGACCGAAGGCAATTCGGTGATAGGCATGAAGACGGCTTCCTCCGCCGCCCATGTGACGGACAAGCCCCTGACTTCATCCGAGTCCGCGACCTGGCTGGGCGAGCATTTCGTCTCCACCCTCGGAGACGTCAAGACCTCGGTGGACAGGTATTTCCTCGCCGGAGTCAACCACATCTTCTACCACGGCACCTGCATGTCACCCGATGACGCCCCCTGGCCCGGCTGGCTTTTCTACGCCGCCGTGCATTTCCAGCCCACAAACCCTTTCTGGGCCGATTTCGCAGCTTTCAACGACTATGTGGCCAGATGCCAGAGCTTCCTCCAGTCAGGCCTTCCCGACAGCGACATACTGCTGTTTTTCGATGCCACCGACCTGCTTTCCGAGAGGGGTGGCAACCTGCTCTACCACATGAGCCAGACCACCGCCGAGCGCAGTTCGATAGGCCGCTACGCCATACAGCTCTACAACGCCGGATACAAATGGGACTATGTCACCGACAGGATGATACAGGACAATCTGTCTGTCAAAGGCGGCAGAATCAGCACCCGCGGCGGCACCTCCTACAAGGCCCTGGTGGTGCCCGAGTGCCGCATGATGCTGCCCGAGACCTTCGACCGGCTCCTTGCGCTGGCCAAGGGAGGGGCGACCATCCTGGTGCAGGGAGACCTTCCCGGGGATGTGCCCGGTCTGGGACGGCTGGAGCAGCGCCGTCGGGCCTTCGAAAAAGCCAGGAAACAGCTGAAATTCAAGGAGGAAGGCGGCCTGAAGGTCGCCCGGTGCGGACGCGGACGGTTCATAGTCTCGGATGACCTGGATGCCATGGTCGCAGCGGCGGGCATCACCCGCGAAAGGCTCTTCGACCTGGGTCTCGCGAGCATCAGCAGGGTCAAGCCCGACGGAGGCAGGTACTATTTCGTGAAGAACAATTCCAATGATGTCTTCGACGGCTGGCTGCCCCTGGACGCCGTCGCCGGGAGCGTCGCGGTGTTCAATCCCATGACTGCCGCCGCCGGCTACGGCGAGATACGCACTGCCTCCGACGGCACCGTGGAGCTCAGAGCGAGGCTCCTGCCCGACGAGTCCCTGCTGCTGGAGACCTTCGCAGGCGTGGCGGAAAGCCCCGTGGCTTACACTTTCATGAAACCCGAGCCGACCCAGAAAGCCGTCACAGGCAGCTGGAGCCTGCGTTTCACCGACGGAGGCCCCGTGCTTCCCAGGCCCCGCAGCATCAGCTCCACGGGCTCCTGGACCCTCTACGGCAAGGAATATGAGGATTTCTCCGGCACCGCCGAATACAAGATACACCTGCAGCCGACCTACCCCGACGGGAGGAACTGGCAGCTGGACCTGGGCGACGTGCGCGAAAGCGCCGCCGTCTGGCTGGACGGGGAGTATCTGGGGACGGTGTTCAAGAAACCCTATGCCGTGACTTTGACTGCGGACCAGGTGTCCAAGGGCGGAGAACTGACCGTAAGGGTCTCCAGCTCTATGGAAAACCGCATCCGCTACATGGACAGGGCAGGGATACCCTGGAGGATATTCTACAATGCCAACATCCAGGCCCGCCTGCCGCAGGACAGGGGAGAGGACGGATTCTTCACCGCCCGGGGCTGGGAAGTGCAGCCTTCGGGCCTCCTGGGCCCCGTGGTGCTGCGTCCGCTCAGTCCTGTCGGGCCCCTTCAGTAAAGGCTTTCATGATACCGGTCGGGCGTCCTTCCATGTCGAAGGCGCCCAATCTGTATCCCCTCGGACGGCAGCAGGGATTCCAGTAGAAAAGACCGTGGCAATGCGGGGTGCTGCGGGCTGATTTTACGATCAGCTCCATCTGCCTTATGCTCTCGGCCATCTTATCCGGGTCTTCCAGGGCGACTTCCGCTCCGGTCTCCACTATCATGGATTCCTTGCCGAAGCGCTCGTACACATGGGCGATGTTCTTCATGCAGTCGGCGATGACCTGGTCCGCATCTTCATGCCCTGAGCGGGCCGCCCAATAGGGGTAGAGGGACATGCCCACCATGTCGTAGCGGGTGCCGTTCTCTTCCAGTATCCCGAGGTTCCAGTCATAGAGGGACTGGTTGTAGCCATTGTCCAGATGGACTATCACAATCGCCTTGGGATAAACACTTTTCACTGCTTCATATCCTGCGTCCAGGAAACCTGCGTACTGCACCGGATCGAGCTTGCTGTGACCCATGTGGACGGTGACGGAATCGCCCTGGTTGTTCCAGAGCAGACCGTTGGTGGTCTCGTTTCCGACCTGGACCCATTTGACGTTCACCCCGTTGTCCTTGAGGAGTTTGAGGGTCTCCACGGTATGGGCCTTGAGATCCTGTTTCATGGTCTCGAAATCATGTCCGAGCCAGGCGGCGGGGATGGACTGGTGGGCGGGGTCGGCCCAGGTGTCGCTGTAGTGGAAGTTGACCATCACCTCCATGCCCAGCTCCTTGGCGAGAAGGGCGTTGTACAGGACGTCCTCCTTGTTGCACATGCCCAGGTAATCGTCTTCGGCAGAGCCTCCGGGAGCACGTCCCCAGCGGCGGGGATTGACCCAGACCCTGAGGCGGACGGCATTGAGGCCCATGTCGTGCATGAGGCGGGTGATCTCCACGGGCTCGTCGCCCTCTTCATTGTAATACAGGTCTCCTCTTTTCTGCTGGCCGCCGGAGCCGCTGATATCGGCGCCAAGCCAGAAATTGTCATCTATGAGAGGTGCCTCCCCGCTGCATGAGCAGAGGATGGCGGCCGCGAGGGCGGCGAAGGTGAGAAGGATGCGTTTCATATAAGTCCAAATATAGGTAAAAACGGAGGAAATTCATATTTTTGCCCCGTAGTCACAGCCACCATGGACGGAACCCTCAGAACCATAAGGCCTGCGGCGGCCTCAGACTTCGGTACGGTCATGTCCCTGCTCGATTCGGGCAGGGGGATCATGCATTCCAGCGGCAATGTGAATCAGTGGCCCCAGGGTACTCCGGCGCCTTCGAAAGTGAGAGCCGACATCGCCGGTGGCCATTCCTACCTGGTGCTGGACGAAGGGGTCCCCGTCGCCACATTCGCCTTCATCCCCGGTCCGGACCCCACCTACAGCCGCATCGACGGGGGAGAGTGGCTCTCGGACGGGCCCTACTGCGTCATCCATCGCATAGCTAAGCTCCCCTCGGCCCGGGGCATCTTCGACTTTGTCCTGGACTGGTGCTTCACCCGCAGCGCCGACATACGCATCGACACCCACAGGGACAACGCCATCATGAGGCGCTGCCTGGAAAGGTACGGCTTCGCTTATTGCGGCATCATCTATCTGGAAAACGGCGACGAGCGCCTGGCCTTCGAGAAGATACAGCCCTCGCTATAAGAGCTTTTCCCCTTCGGAAACCGTCCACTCCAGCCCTGTCAGGTCGGGGTCGGCATTCTTTATGATGAGTCCCGTGCCGGTCTCGAACGAGCAGTTTTCGAAATGGAAGACATCCCTGAGGATGGGGGAGGATTCGAAGCCCGAGATGCGTCCCATGGTCTTGCCGCGGCCGCGGACATTGCGCACGGTCACGTTGCGGAGCTCAGTCACGGGATCGGCGTACTCCATCACTTTGCCCCGGTCGGCGTTGGAGCGCCACTCGAGTATGACGTCGAAAATATTGCGGACATTGTCTATCTCCATGTTCTCGAAGGTGATGTCCTCGACTATGCCGCCGCGGGGAGGCTGGCTCTTGAACCGTATGGGGGCCCAGTTGTCGGAGTCCACCCTGCAGTCGCGTGCGACGACCCTGCGGACGTCACCCGACACTTCGCTGCCCATGGTCACGGCGCCGTGGCCGTAGCCGAAATGGCAGTTTTCTATGAGTATGTCCTCGCTGGGACGGCCTACCCGCCTTCCTTCAGCATCTTTTCCGGATTTGATGGAGATGCAGTCGTCGTGCACCGAGATGAAGCTGCCGCGTATGACCACGTCGGAGCAGGAGTCGATGTCTATGCCGTCCGAAGAGGGGATGTAGTCCTTGGCCAATATGTCGACACCCTCGATGGTGAAGCCCCGGGTGTAGAGCACATGGAGGCACCAGGAGGCCTGATTGCGGAATTTCAGGCCCTTTACAGCCCCGTCGGGACAATCGGTGAAGCAAACCAGCCGGGGGCGCCCGGAGCCGTCGGAACGGAGCTCGTTCCAGGCCAGGCCGTTGCCGTCTATGGTGCCTTCACCGTCGAGCAGGACCCCGCGGGAATGGTCGAAATTGAGGAAGGCGCTCCTCCAGGCCCGGTCGAAGCCTTCGAAACGGGTGGGGATGACGGGATAATCGCCCAGGTCGGCAGTGCCCTTGAGCACCGCGCCCTTGTCCAGGTGCAGGTTCACTCCGGCGGGGAAGAAGAGGGCGCCGCTGAGGTAATTGCCGCGGGGGAGCACGACGGTGCCGCCGCCATCGGCATAGACCCTGTCGATGAGGGCCTGCAGGGCGGCTGTCTCCACCTTGCCATTGCCCTTGACCCCGTAGCGGCGGGCATTGTAGCTGCCGCCGGCCTTTTCAATGGAGATGATGCGGCTCTCCCAGGGGGCGAGGGTGATTTCGAGCCCGGTGCGGGGGCCGTCGGCGCTATATGAATCCGCGGGGATGCGGCTGCGGGTGCCGTTTTCAGCGTCCCAGCTCCAGGGGATGCCGTGTCCGTCGAGGCTGACCCGGAAAGTCTCAGGGGTCTCGCCTTCATTGAAAAGGAGGTAGATGTCGCCGTCGTCGAAGCGCCTGTGCGCATAGGAGATGGCCGGATGGGGCCCGTCCAGGCTCAGCTCCGGCTCGGGAAGGGCGGAAGCCACGGCCGGGGACCAGGCTGCCACGGGCTCGTAGGTCACCTTGCCGCGGAGTTCGGGGAGGGGACGGCTGTCCCGGAAGGATGTGCCGTACAGATAGGCGGGGCGCCTGCCCCAGAAGAGCACCTTGCCGCCTTCGCGGGCGAATGCTTCGATCACGGCCCAGGCCTTCTCGGAAATGGTTTCACAGGAGGGCATGACCAGGGTGGAATACTGCTGCCCGCTCTGGTTCTCCAGATAGCCGGCACCGACCCTGAGGGCCTTGGTGAAGGCGTCGTCGTCCACCCAGTCGAAGTCCCGCTGGTGGCGGAGGAGCTCCCTCGCCATCTCCACGAGGTCGGGGTTGACGCTGCGGTCTCCCAGCCAGAAAGTGGAAGTGGGATAATAGACGGCTATGCGCGCTCCGGGCGTGCCCTGGGTCATGAGATAGGTGGCCCTGCCGGTATAGTCGTTGAGCGCCTTCATGCGGGGGTCGGTCATCCAGTTGGTGCCGCGGGAACCCGCCATCCAGAACATGAATTCGAAGAAATTAATGCCCCTGACCATCTGGTAGTCCACCGCGTAGCGGGCGGTGGGGATGGTCGGAGGGATGTTGTAGGCGGCGAAACTCTCGCTGAAAGCCCTCTGCTTGCCATAGACATGGGAAACGGAGGAGGCGAACTTGGGATAGTCGTTGTCGGTCCCGGGCCATATCTGGTTCCAGATGGCATCTACACCGGGTATCTGCACACGGCTGAGGTCACGGAAGAAATCGCCTTCCACGCGTATGCACTCGGGCATGTCGTGGTCTTTGTTGAGATGGGTGACATAGGAGATGCCGTTGGCCTCGCACCACTCGGCCTGCATGCCGAAGAAGTAGCGGGCGAAAAGCTGCGACCACACATCGTGGTAGTCGGCCCTGAAACGGCGCGCTGCGGGGTCGGGATTGGCCCCCAGCATGGCTCCCAGGAAGGGGAGGGGGTCATAGCCCTTGATCTCGCGGAAATGGGCCGGGAGGCTGTCGGTCCAGGGGAGACGGGAAAAATCAGGCTCGTCGCCGCGGAATCCCAGCACAGTCTTTCCGAACTCGTCGCCTATGTATTCCTTGTATTTCTCATGGGTCCACTCGAGGAATTTGCCGACGGCCTCGGGATTGAGGTAGTCCGACTGGGAATTGCTGGTGTCCTTGCCCCGGGTGGGGTTGTTGACGGCGCGGGTCTGGCCTGTCCGGAAATCGGGACCGCCCAGGAGCAGCGTCCAGGAGGCGTCGCCGGCGAAGAAGGATATCTTCCCGTCCTTGACTTCCACCGTCCTGTCGGGACGGCCCGGGCAGACGGCCACGGCGCAATTGACCCCCTCGGGGAGGGCGTAGCCGCTGAGCACGCGGCCCTTCTGCACCTCGAGGGTATCCTTGACCACCAGGGCTTTCATCCTCAGATCGGGCCTCTCACGGGTGAATTTGCCGCCCGCGAAGCCGCTGGGATATTTGCCTTCATCTATTATCCATACTTTCAGGCCCCGCGCCTTGGCTTCCTGCACGGCGGTGCGGACGGTGCTGAACCATCCGTCGGAGAGGTATTCGAAAGGATTGCCGTATCCGGCTTCGAAGATGACGGAACGGAAGCCTTTCACCTTGATCGAGTCGAGGTCGTGCCTGATGGTCTCGATGTCCATCTGTCCGTCCCAGCCCCAGATGACATGGTTCGCAAGCTCCTGGGGAGGGTTTTCGAAATGCCTCGCGACTTCTTTCACCGAGTCGCTGTGAAGTGGCGCAGCCTGCACAGGTGCCAGTGCGAGCAGGGCCGTGAGAGTAAGGATAGTCAGAGTCATAATTTAGTGTATATCAAGTCAATAGCTATGTACTTGCCACTGCGGTCGCAGTGTTCCTGCAGGCCGAGGGGAGCGTCGAGCGGAGTGCCGTCCTGCTCGGGGTCGTAAAGGACACCGCTGGGGCTGTGCGGTATGGTGGCCGCCTCGACCAGGTAGCTGTCGCTGAAGCTCAGCGCGTCGATCTCAGGCCACTCCATGCTGAGCAGGTCCTGGCCCACGGAATCCACGGCGAGCGGGTCCTGCGAAAGCAGCAGTGAGCACGCCCAGGCGCCGTTGAAAGGCGGACGCTGCCATTTGGGGGCGGGCTTGCCGTTCACGTCGCGGGAGCCGTAGCTGCCGTCGATGAGGTAGAGGAGGCATTTGCCGCCCAGGTCCTTGTGCCCTATGAAATCCACGAAGCTGCTGTACTTGGGGGTACCGTAGCGCTTGTCCGGACTGACGCTGTTGTGGGAGTTCTTGTGCCAGTCCTTGTCCAGGCTGGTGGCTCCGTACCAGTTTTTGCCGGTCAGGGTCACGCCGGGCCCCTTGTGTATCTTGAGCAGGGCGCTGTTTATCACATAGTCCGCATCCACGATGCACTGCGCGAGGCCTTTCTGGTTTTCGCCGTGTCCGGCGGTGAAAGGCATCGCCCCATCCACAAATATACATTTTTCGCGGCCTTCTTCACCCACGTTGTCCACATAATGCACCCGGGGGTAGTATTTTTTGCACCTCAGGTACAGGGCGTCCGTGAGCCAGCGGCTGGGTTCGCAGACCGTGATGTCCTCCTGCCTGACGCCGCCGTCAGCCACCAGGCTCCTCAGAAGGGCGAGGGTGACATAGGGGGAGCTGTTGAGCTCCTCGTTGTCGGTGTAGGAGAAGGTGTTGTTCATATTGAGCTTTATGGCGATTTTCTCGCCTTTACGGTAGGGATGGCGTCCACGCCCGTGAGTCTCGTTGAAGTGCGTGAATAGGGCTGTCCAGGCCTTTTTCGGGGTATTTTCGCCGGCGAGCTTCATCACGCCTTCAGCTATCATGCGGTCGGCTGCCGCCTGGTCGTTCCAGCGCTCCTCCCACCAGTATCCCGTCTCCCCGTCCCAGACGGCCACCGAAGGGTCGTGCACCCAGCTCACACGGCCGGGATGTATGCCCTTGCCTTCACCCAGGGGGACATTCTCGCGGTCGTTCATCATCGCGGGGCTGCCGTCCAGGCGGCGGGCACGCTTGCGGTGGGGTTCATCGAGCAGGTCGATGTAGGTGCAGGGGCCGAGGTCGGGATCCTCCCAGGATGAGACTTTCCAGACCACCTGCTTGTCAGGGCTGACTTCGAAGAACTGCACCGAACCCGGCCAGACTTCTTTGGGCTGGCCTGCCACCCAGCTGGTGATCAGGGTGTTGCCGTTTGAAAGGCGGGTCGCGGTCTGGAGGTTGTAGATGGGGAAGGGGGCATCCTCGCGGGTGTATTCCCAGACGAGCTTGCCATCCTTGTCGAACTCCCTCACATATCCGCGGTTGTCACCTCCGATGAGGTAGCCGCCGTTGTCGAGCTTGTCCACATGCCAGGCCTTCTGGCCGGGGATGGACATGAGGAGTTTCCCTTCAGAGTCTATCTCCGCCACGGTCTGCTCGTGTATGAGTCCCATCACGAAATGCCCTTCGCGGGTCATACGCACGTGCCTGAACTGGCCGTGGGTGCTGGTGCCTGCGGTGGGGACGACGATCTCCTTGACCAGTTTGTCCTCCCTGTAGTTCCAGATGAGTATCTTGCCGGGGACTCCGTTCAGGGCGAAATAGACATGGTCCCTGTCCAGAGGCTGGCAGGAATGGGATTCGGTGCCCTGGGGGCAGATGAATTTCCAGATTTCGCGTCCGTCGGGACCGAGGACACCCACCTGGGACATCGCGGCATAGACTATCTCTCCGCCTTCCAGCACCCTCACGTCGTCGAATTCGTTGATGCGCCCCAGACTGTCATGCAGGGGGATGGAATACTGGAACACGGACTTGCCGTCCCTTACGATATGAAGGGTCTGGCGGTCGGGGTGGCGGGTGTCATATTCCCCTACATATGCGAAGGGATGGCGCGACAGGGAAGAATCGGACTGGGCCTGGAAAGGCATGTCGTCTTCCTCCGCCACCTGCGCGGCGAGGTCCCTGTAGGGGCTGTCCTGCCAGTCGAAAGAGGCGTTGGTGCGGCGGATATGGCCGGCGAGGGCGGGGATCTGTCCCTGCACCGCCCGTGCTACCCGGCGGGCGAGTTCGAAGGCCCCGAAGGGGTTGAAATGGGTGTTGTCGGCCACATCTGAAGGCATGCCGGGATAGGCTCCTGCAGGATAATGGACAAAGGCCGATTTGGAGCCTTCGGGTCCGAGGGACTCGTAGAAGGCACCGGACATGTCATGGAGTTCGATGAGCCCGGTCCCGGTGGTGGCAGCCACATGGCGCATGCCGTCGGGATAGTCGGCGTGGGTCTCAATGATGTGGCCGTCGGCATCGAAGTTCCTTCGGTGGGTGGGGGTGACGAGCACGGGGACCGCGCCCTTTTCACGTATGCGGTCCACGAAGATGCGGAGCTGGTCGGCGAAGAAGCCGAAGCCGTTCTTGTCCGGGCCGGTGAGTTTCATGTCGTTGTGGCCGAATTCGACCATCACATAGTCGCCGGGGCGCACCAGGCTGAGCACCTTGTCCAGCCTGCCCTCGGCTATGAAGGAATCCGCCCTTTCCCCGCTTTCGGCGTAATTGGCAATGCTCACTTTTTCATCAGTGAAATAGGGGAACATCTGCCCCCAGCTGGCCCAGGGTTCATTGTCCTGGTCCACCACGGTGGAATCGCCGCAGAGGTACACCGTCACGACATCGGAGCCGGCGGGGGTGATGACGATACTGGAAACGGCGGGATCGCCGAGTATCTCGAGGGTGAGCACATCGTCCCAGTCGAGTTTGCCCTGTTCACGGGGCTTCAGGCGCACTTCCGAGACGGTTTTGCCGTCCTTGCGGATGTGGCTGTCCCTTTTGTTGACAAGGAAGGATACGGTCTTGGTCTCTCCGGCGGCGGTGGCTTCCTGCATGAGGCAGAGCCGGCGGGATTCGGCTTTGACAGTGGTCCTGGCCGCCCTGGAGGGGTCGCCCAGGGTCATGGTGACGAGGTAATTGCCGTCGGGGACGGGGACATTGACTTCGAAGGGCTTCTGGCTGCGGGTGTCGAAATCCTTGGCATATATCGCTTCGCCCGCTGGGGCGGAGGGGAAGTCGAACCACACGCTGATGCCCAGACCCTCGTCTCCGGATTTGATGCGCACATTGCCGGGCTGGCTGTGCGGTCCGTGCTGGGAGACGGGCTTGAAGCTCTTGATGGCGGGGATGTCCAGCAGCAGCGAAATGTCGCCTTCGGGGAAGACGGGATTGCTGTTGACGCCCTGGGGCTGCTCCGGGGTGAACACTCTCAGGAACAGGCCGTCGGTGGCGCTACTTATCGTAAGGGGATGGGCGGCGCTGCGCAGGGCGGCCCAGTACACATTGGCATGGTAACCCTTGAACTCGGGGTACTGCTGGTGCTCATGGGGCAGGGAAGTCTGACCCGTCACGGTATTGTTCCAAGCCTTGGACCAGAGACCGAATTCATGGCCGCGGATGCGGTTTTTCCAGACCCTGTAGGGGCCGCGGCCGAGCCAGTCCATGCCGGAGATGCCTTCCTCGGGATAGTCGAAGGTGAATCCCAAGTACAGCACGTTGGGATCCATCCAGGCGTCGTCGAAACCTCCGCCGCCGTTCTCACGGTTCAGCACCACGGCTTCCATGCCGAGGCGTCCGTCGGGGGTGACGGTCCATTTGACGGAATCCACTCCGCCGGAATATTTGGCCACATAGACGCGGTTGCCGTCCTCTACGGTCTCGTAGGCGCTCTTGAATTTCCATTTCATGCCCACGGGACGGAAGTTGGTGAGGGGCACGGTGCGGCCGTGTTTGACAATGCGTGAGGGCGTACCTGTGGCAGAGTCGAACTCCACCTCGAGGCCGCCGTCGGAAAGGACGCTGTGGGCGGCCAGGTACCCGTCGGCGAATCTCACCGGCCAGCTCCAAGTGCAGAGGCTCTCGCCGGTGGGGGAGAAGGCCTCAAGCTCGAGTATGTCTCCGTCGAAAACGGCATCAGAAAGCCCCAGGTCGACCCTGGAGCTGAGGCCGGGAGCCGTGGGAGGGAATGCGGCGGTACCCGAGTGCAGAATGCGTTGGGAGCCGTCTTCCCCGGGCGCGGGGGCGCTGAGCACCCGCCAGGCCAGGGAGCAGTCGGCCAGGTCGGTGAAAAGATAGGTGTTCTTGACAGTGATCTTCCCGTCGAATGAAGGGGTGATGAAGAATGGCTCAATCTGTACCGGGCACCAGATGTTGCGGACTGCCCAGAAGCTGCCTTCCTTCTCTCTGTAGGGGCCGAGGATGCCGTCGTTGCCCATGTTGGAATAGGAGTCCAGTATGCCGCCCTTGTCGACCCTCACCACGTTTTCATCGACGAATGCCCAGATGAAACCGCCGGCGAACATGGGATGGGAGGTATAGCTGGCCCAGAAATCTTCGAGTCCGGCCCCGGCGCCTTCATCGCAGTTGGCATGGAGGAACTCGGTGGGCATGAACACCCGGAAGCCGTTGGTGAAACGGTGGACTCCCGTCAGGAAGGCGGGATAATGGTGGGTGTCGAGCTCGTCGAAATCGGCCCAGGGATGTATCACATGGCGTTTCTGGGGGTCCAGGTCGCCGAAGATATGGTCCAGGGCTGTGTTCCAGCCGCCTTCGTTGCCATTGTTCCAGATGATGACGCTGGGGTGGTTGACATCCCTAGCGACCATCTCACGGACCAGTTTGCTGCCGGTCTCGGTGCTGTATCTGCCGTGCCAGCCTGCCAGCTCGTCCAGGTAGAAGATGCCGAGCGAGTCGCAGATGTCCAGGAACCTTTCGTCAGGAGGGTAGTGGCTGCGGACGGCGTTCATGTTCATCTGCCGTATGAGCCGGGCATCCTCCAGGTCCACCGCCCATGAGGTGGTGCGGCCGGTCTCGGGATGGAAGCAGTGGCGGTTGACGCCTTTAAGGACGACCTTGGTGCCATTGACATACAAGCCGTCGCGGGGACGGAGTTCCACGGTGCGGAATCCTATCCTCTCGCTGACTGTATGCAGGACGGCCCCGCGGCTGTCCAGAAGGGATATTTCCAGATTGTAAAGATGGGGGTGCTCACATTCCCAGGGGGATACGCCTTCCCATTGCATCTGCTGCTCAGCCGCTGCGGAAAGGGTGCGTTCGCCGAGGACCTTGCCCTGCAGGTCTGAGAGGACATAGCGGAAGGAGGCGCCCTTGGGGGCCTTCTCTGTGGCAATGACAGCCCTCAGAGTGCCGTCGGCGCGAGGGTCGAGGGAGACCTGGCCGATGTGCGAGGCGGGCATGATGCGCAGCCAGACAGGCCTGTAGATGCCACCGAAAAGCCACCAGTCGGCCCTGCGCTCGGCGTTGTTGACGCTCGCGTCGTCCGAATGCTTCTTCACGAGGACTTCCAGCTGGTTGGTCCTGCCGTACCTGAGCAGTTTGGTGATGCGGTAGTCGAAACGGTAGAATGCACCTCTGTGCACCTCGCCAGCGGGTTTGCCGTTGATCTTGACGAGGGCGTCGGTCATGACGCCGTCGAAGACTATATCCACCTCACGTCCCTTCCAGGAGGCGGGGACCTCGAAATCATAGCGGTACAGACCGGTTTCCGTACTCGGTACGGCGTCCGGCTTGTTGTAGTAATAGCGTCCGTAAGTATATTCTCCGAAGCCCTGCAGCTCCCACTGGGAGGGGACGGCGATCTTGTCCCAACGGCCGCTGGCGGCTCCGCCGGAGCAGAAGAAATCCCATTGGACCGTGTCGTCGGAGCCGGTGCCGGAGAGATAGCGCACTTCGGTCCGGTCGTGGACCGGTCCGGCCGCAAGGGTGAAAAGTGAGACCAATGCAGCCGCCAATGAAGTAGTGAGTCGCTTCATTTAATATGTCTCTTTTTTTTCCAGGTCCCTTCGAAGAAAGGCACTTCGCCTTCGAGCGTCCTGGCGTCGAGCCGGACGAAATGGGTGTCGCTGAAGGGGGAGATATGCACTACGATCACGCCGTCGGAGCGGACTTCGTAGCGGCTGGACTCCGGGACCATCCCAGGGCCCATCCAGAGCAGCACGCTGTCCCGGCGGAAACCGACCCAGTCGATCTGGGGGTCGCCGCCTTCGAGAAGATAGTAGTCGATATCGCTTCTGCCGCAGGATGTCAGGGCAAGGCAGAGGGCGAGTACAATTCCAGCTAGGATACCTGTTTTCACGTTACTAAATTAAATAAAAAAGGGGCTACTTCAAAAACTAAAGCAGCCCCACACACACCTATTGTTAACCTAATACAAAAAGGATGAAGAGAATCAATATCCGGGATTCTGCCACTCGGCCTTCTGGGCGTCGGTAAGGTTGGTACCGTCTTCGTTGAGAAGCTGGTCTATGAAGGCCTGGGGGATGGGACGGAGATTGTGCTTGTCTGAAACGTTGGCAGCAGCCTCGGGGTTGAAAGCCTTGGCCCTGCGGACGAGCAGGTTGCAGCGAGAGAGCTCCTCCCAGCGGTCCCACTCACCGAGCAGCTCGCGGGTCCTCTCGTTCATGATGAAGTTGATCATGCGGTCGAGGTCGCTGGTGCAGGAGAGTTGTTTGAGTATGGCCTCGTCCTCAGCGGGAAGTGCGGATGCGGAAGCGATCTGCAGGGATGAAGCTTCGGTAGTGGGAGCGATGCCGGTGGACAGATAGTAAGTGTTCTTCCTGACGAAGGACCAGCGGGCAGCCTGGGCGTTGTCGACCTTGGCGCCGGTGGCGTCCTTGCACTTTCCGAGAGTTGCGGAAGCGGTGGAGTTGTCTTCCATGCCGCCGAACTCCTTGAGGAATGCCATGGAGCCGTCGGTGTAGGCGGAGCGGTCTTCGCCGGCCTTGAACTCAGCCCTCTTGCGGAGCTGGTTGACGGTGGCGATGGCGCCGGCATAGTCACCCATGCGGGCCTGGGCCTCAGCCTTCACGAGATAAGTCTCGCCGGTGCGGGCCATGATGACGTCGCGGTGGGCATCGTTCTTCTCACCGGTACGGGAACCGTCGTCGGTCTTGTTGATGCCGCAGAAGAAGTTGGAAGTGGCAGGGTTGCCGGAGACGCCGTAGTTGCGGTGCACATATTTTCCTCCGAGGTAGAGGGGAATGACGTTGGGCACCCACTTGCCAGTTTCGGGATTGACGAAAGTATGGGGGACTGCGCCTCTTCCGAAGCTGCCGTAGGTGGACTCGTCGGCGAAGCGGGGGTCAGTCTTGCTGTTCAGGATGAACATGATACCGGCGTCACCGAGCTCGGGCTCTGCGCCTGCGGGGCAACCGCCCTTGCTCTGCATGTCAGCAGGCTTCTGGTAGTTGTTGTAACCGTAGACGGTCTTGAAGGTCTTCCACATGCGGGAGTCGTTCACATTGTCGAACACGGCGTAGGCGTATTCGTTGGGACGGCAGCGCTGGAAATCCATTCCTCCGATATACTGTCCGCGCTGCACATAGCCGCCGGAGAAGTTGGAGAACTGGGGGTTGAAGTAGTTGTAAGTACGGTTTCCGTAGCGGCCTTTGTAGGTATCTGAAGAGTGCTGTGCGGACATCAGGATCTCGGAGAGATTCTCATTGGGGCAGTCGATGCCGGTCCAGACAGCGTAGAGCTCTTTGTAGTCGGATACCAGGGGATGAGCCTGGATGATTTCGTCGCACAGGGAGGTGACCTTCTTCAGGTCAGTATCCTTGGGATACTTGGAGTTCCATGAAGCGCAGCGCTCCGACTGGCGGAACAGCAGGGCCTTGGCCAGGAAATGGGCTGCGGTGTATTTGTTCCAGCCGCCGGTTCCGCGGGAAGACTTGACGGGAAGGTAGTCATAAGCCTTCTCCAGGTCGGAGATCACCAGGGCGAGGGTTGCATCCTCGGTGGCACGCTCGAAAGTACGGATCACACCTTCTGCAGGCTTTTCCTGGAGCACGACTGCGCCGTACTGGGCGAAGAGGCGGTAGTAGTTGTATCCCCTGAGGAAATAGGCCTCTCCGAGGCAGACCTTGCGGACATCCTCGTTGGTGATCTTGTCAGCGGATGCGATCAGGGTGTTGGCGGTGGAGATACCGTAGTACATCTGGTCCCAGAGTCCGGAGACGGGAGGGCAGTTCTTGTTGGGAGCACCGAGGGCGGGGGTGCAGTCCATAGGGTTCAGACGGCTGTCATAGGTGTTCCAAGGCTCTGAGGTAAGGTCGGCGCCGTTGGTGAATTCATCGCATCCGTAGATGGTGATACCGTATGCCCACTCGTAGCCGAAGTGCCAGCGGATGTTGGCATAGAGAGCGGTCGAAAGGTCGTAGATACCCTGTTCAGTCTCGAAATACTGGGTAGTGTACGCGGTCCTGTTGTCCTCATCCAGGAATTCCTTGGAGCAGGACACTGCAGTGGCGAGCGACAATACGACAGCTGCGCTTACAAGTATTGAAGAAAATATCTTTTTCATTGTTCTGTCAAATTAAGGCGTTGTCAATTAAAAACCGATTTGGACACCGAAGATGACACCGCGGTTGTAGTATGTGGTACCCAGGTCGAGATCTATGAAATCGACTGTGGAGAATACGTTGCCGAGGTTCTTGCCCTGGGCGTAGATCTTCAGGGATGAGATGCCGATGGCATCGCAGACCTTGGACGGGAAGTTGTAGCCGATGGAGAGGTTGCGCAGCTTGAGGAAAGATGCGTTCCTGAATCCGAGCAGTCCGGAATAGTTGTCGCCGCCGGCGGTGCTGTAGACAGGTTTCTGCCACTCTGCATTGGTGTTCTTGGGGGTCCAGTAGTTGATCTTGCGCTGTGCGTACATACCGAGCTGGGCCTCGCCGCCGGTGCTGATCATGTAGCCGAAGCGGCCGAACAGCTCGACATTGAGTTCAAGTCCCTTCCAGCTGAAGGTGTTGGTCCAACCTCCGGAGATGCTGGGGCGCTTCTGGCCGAGGATGACCCTGTCCTGATCGTTGATTTCGTAGTCACCGTTCTGGTCGACGGGCCTGACGGAACCGGCAGTGAACTTGTAGCCGTTGGCGTTGAATTTGGCCATCTCGGCTGCGTCGGCCTCCTGCCAGAGTCCGGCATTCTCATAGCCGTAGAACACCTGGATGGGCTTGCCGATGAAGAGGGCGTTGGCCACATTGTCCTGCTTGCCGTTCTGCAGCTCTACGATTTCGTCCTTGGCCCAGCCGAAATTGAGGGAACTGGTCCAGTTGAAATCACGGGTGCTGACGGGGACGACGTCGAGGGCGAAGTCGATACCGATATTCTTGGTCTTGCCGACATTGGCCTTGGTGCTGGGGAAACCGGTGAGGGTAGGGATGGTCATGTTCAGCAGCAGGTCGCTGGTGTTGGAATGGTAGAAGTCGATGCTACCGTTGACGCGGCCGTGGAACAGACGGTAATCGATACCGTAGTTGAACTGGGTGGTCTTTTCCCAGCCGAGGCCCTTGTTGGCCATCTGCACGGAGGAACCGGTGTAGTAAGGTTCGTTGGTGGCGTAGGCCTTGACGGCGGTGTTGCCGAAGGGCACGAAGAAGGACTGGATGTTACCGAGGGTACCGTAGGCACCGACTCCTGCATTGCCGGTGACACCGACGCCGAAGCGGAGCTTCAGGAGGTCGATGGCAGCGACGCCGCTGAGCCAGTCTTCCTGGTCAAGCCTCCAACCGAGGGCGAGAGAGGGGAAGAATGCCCACTTGTGGCCCTCTGCGAGCACGGAAGCGCCGTCGTAACGGCCGGAAACGGTGAGGAGGTACTTGTCAGCGTAGTTGTAATTGAGACGTACCATGTAGGAGAGCAGCTGGTTCTCGGAGAGTCCGGAGCCCATGGAAGCACCGTAGGTATCGGGATCGGTGATGTCGATGCTGCCGAGGTTGTACCACAGGAAGTGCTCGTTGGGGATGTTCTGGCCGGTCTCGGAAGTGCTCTCGGCATTGTACTTGGAGGCAGTCTGGAGGAGGGTCACGCCTATGGTATGACGGCCGAAGGTCTTGTTGTAGTTGATCTGGTTGTCCAGGGTCCAGGAAAGGTTCCTGCCGGTGCCCAGGGAAGCGTAGTTCTTGCCGCCGACGCGGTTGGCACTCTGAGTGCTCAGGAAGATGCCGGTGCGGGTGTGACGGAAGTCAGGACCGAAGGAGAAACGGTAGGTGAGTCCTTCGAGAGGCTTCCAGATCTTGCCGAAGTCGAGCGGGCGTAGAAACTGCCCAGGGCGCGGAAGGTCTGACGGTTGTTGGTGGACTTGTTGTACTCGTCCACGACGGTGTACTGGTTGACCACTGAACCGCCGGGCATGTTGATTATGTCGCCGTTGTCATCGTAAGGCACGGTGTAGCGGAGGAGGGCCTTGGAAGCTGAATAGATATCGTTGGGTCCGGAGCTTGTGCCGACCTGGCCGGTACGGGAGAATCCGTAGTCCTGGACGGCCCAGGAGCCGTTTATGCTACCTCCCATCTTGAACCAGGGCTTGGCCTGGATGTCGACGGAAAGGGTGAAGTTGAAGCGGCGGTATTCCTGTCCCATCTGGGTACCCTTGTTGTCGAGATAGCCGAAGGAACCGAATGCCTGTACGTTCTCGGTACCGCCGGTGGCGCTGAGGCTGTGCTCATGTGAGACACCGGTCCTGGTGACCATGGAGGCCCAGTCGGTGTTGCTGACCTTGGAAGGATCCCAGGTGCCGCCTGCCCAACCTTTATTTACATTGGCAAGGGCGTAGGGATCTCCGGAGAAGAAGGACTGGTCCTGTGTGTAGTCGGGCTGGTCGCCGGGGGTATAGAGAGTGGGAGCGGAGTTGTAGTAAGCCCAGCGGCGCCAGGTGATGTACTCGGAGGCGTCCATTGCGGGGCTCTTGTCCACGAGTTTCTCCACGGTGACGGTTCCTGCGTAGTTGAGCTGGAGCATACCGGCCTTACCGCGCTTGGTAGTCACGAGTACGACACCGTTGGCTCCGCGCGAACCATATATAGCGCATGAGGAGGCATCCTTGAGGATGTCGATGCTCTCGATGTCGCGGGGGTTGATGGAATCTATGCCACCGCTCTGGAGAGGAACGCCGTCCACAACATAGAGAGGTCCCTGCTCAGCGTCGATGGAGCGCTGGCCGCGGATATAGATGGATCCGACGGTACCGGGACGCTGGCTTGAGGTGATATCCACACCTGCCACCTTGCCCTGGAGGGCTTCGAACGCATTGTTCACAGGTTTTGAAGTGAGGTCATCCGCACCCACCCTGGCGACTGCGCCGGTGAGGTCGGACTTCTTCTGCACACCGTAACCGACGACCACGACCTCATCGAGGAAAGTGGTGTCGTCCTGGAGGACGACCTGCAGGTTGGGTGCGGCTTTCACAGTTTGAGTCGCATAGCCTATGCAGGAGACTTCCAGCGTGGTTCCTGCAGCGGCGTTGATTTCAAAATTGCCCTCGAAGTCGGTCACGGCACCGGTAGTGGTACCGGGCACGATCACCGCGGCTCCGATCACCGGCTCTCCTTGGGCATCGACGACTTTACCCCGCGTCAGGGTCTGGGCGAATGCCGACCCCTCAGCCAAGAGTGAAGCTGCGCAGAGTGCGAGAGCTACGAGCACCCGGCACCCTTTTGAAAGAATAGATTTCATCAAGCTTTAGGATTTTTGTTAAACATTATAGTATGGTTATCGTTTCGATTGTCATTCCGACTGCGATTGTCTTTTGCAAATATAATATGTGCCTGTTTGGAAGACGGGTCACAAATTGGTCATTTATGGATGAAAAAACAGTCATATTGTCATATTCACGTGCACCTGATTATAAAAATGATTATTTTGTTGAAAAAATGCCCCGCGATGAAAAGGACCGTGTACATACTGCTCGCACTTGCCCTCGCCAATGCCGTATCCGCCCAGGAAATAAGGCTGACCAACCGCTTCGTCACCGATGTCGCCGTGGATTCCCTGTCCCGGGCGTGGGTGGCCACCGAAGAGGGTCTCAACTGCTATGACGGCATCAGGACCATCACTTTGCAGAAACGCCCAGGAGGGCTCCCTTCCAACCAGATCAACAGGCTGCTGCTCGACGGTGGCTCTCAAAAGATATGGGTGGCCACGCAGAAAGCCGGACTGGCGTGCTACGAGATGGAGACAGGGAAAGTCAGGGTCTATACCGCCGACGGCAGCGAGGGTTCCCTGCCGGACAATGACGTTTCCGATGTGGAGCAGGCTCCGGACGGGTCGATCTGGGCGGCGACCTTCAGCAAGGGCCTTGCGAGGCTGGACGAAAGCACAGGCCAATTCACCATTTATACAAAGGATAGTTTTGAGGGCATGCGCGACGTGCCTCTGCATATATTCAAAGTGCTGGGCGACAGGCTGCTGCTCGGCTACTGGGAGGGCGGCGTGAGCATATTGTCCCTCACAGACCACTCCAGGACAGATTTCCGCTTTTCCGAAGGGAACCCCTCCGGACTCCCTTCCGACGAAGTGAGGTCCCTGTTGGTGGACAGCCACGGGCGCATCTGGGTCGGCACCACGGCAGGACTCGCCCTGTACACGGGGGCGGGGGACAAATTCGTCATCTTCCGGCACGAGTCAGGGAACACCCGGTCATTGCCCGACGGGACCGTATGGGACCTCGCGGAAGATGCCCGGGGGAGGCTCCTGGTGGCAAGCGGCTCGGGAGAGGTGGCGGCCCTGGACATCAGCCGGACCGGAATGATACCCTCCGACGCCCCCTTCGAGATGCTCACTTCCGGCCTCGGAGCGCATGAGCCCGCGGTCCGCGCCCTCTGCCCCGACAAGTTCGGCAATATCTGGGTGGGTACCTATGGCAATGGCATGTCCCTGCTGACCGACCGCACCTGGGGAGCCGGCATCATCGGGCAGACCTACGCGGGGCAGGATTCCCGCGAAGTCAGCGCCCTCGCGTGCAGCCGGGACGGCAGCCTGGTGGCGGGATACCGCTCCGGACTCATCCTCGAGCCCGACGGCAAGGGGATTTGGGACAATGCGGAAGGGGAGAGCGGCCGTGGAGCCGTGCTCGCCCTGATGGAAGATGCGCAGGGACGCTGGTGGATAGGCATGGAAAACGTCGGCCTCGCCATACGGGACAAAGACAGGACGCGCAAGATAGTCTTCGACAGGCCCGACATATCGGTCCAGAGCCTGCTGGAAGACGGGAAACAGGTCTGGGCCGGCACCGACAGGGGATTGTACTGCATAGACAAGCAGACCCTGGGGATCATCCGCCATTGGACCCACAGGACAGGAGAAATCCCGGATGACCTGGTGCAGACCCTGCTGAAGGACTCCAACGGGATGCTGTGGGTCGGAACTTTCGGACACGGCCTCGCCATATTCGACTCCTCACTCTCGCCCGTAGCGCAGTACGATGCCAATTCCGGGCTGCTCTCCGACACGGTCAACCATCTGATGGAAGACAGCGCCGGGCGCATCTGGGTGGCGACTCCCTCCGGGGTAGTGCGTTTCGACGGCAATCCCGACGAAATCGCCGCCGTATATAATTCCGAGAACAGGCTCTCCGATGAAAACATCCGCTCGGTAGTGGAAGATTCCTACGGCAATCTCTGGCTGAGCCGCTACGACGGCGTGACTTGCATGGCCCCCAACGGCAACACTGCATTTTACGACATGCGCGACGGCCTCCCGGACGGCAACTATTTCGTATCCTCCGCCGCCATAACCCCCGACGGGCGCCTCTGGTTCGGCACTACCGACGGCATTGGCTGGATCAACCCCAAAGTACTGCTGGAGAAGGTCGAATTGCCCCCGGTCGAATTCCTTTCCTCGCCCGGGGAATTGTCCACCGACTACCGCAACAATTCGATGACGGTGCGTTTCTGCGTCCCCGACCACTCGCTGGGCGGAAGGGTGGATTATTCGTACCGCATCCCCGCGGATGACATGGATTGGACGGACTGCGGGCCCGAGCTGGAATTCCGCCGCCTGCCGTACGGACGGCACAAGCTCCAGGTCAGGGCCAGGATACATTCGCAGGAATGGGACGACAGTTGGTCCGAGACCACCATCACCGTGAAACCGCCGTTCTGGATGACTTGGTGGGCATTCATCATCTACGCCCTCCTGCTGGCGGCCGGAGTCTGGATGTACACCCGGCGCCAGATCAAGCGTGCCGACCGGAAGAACGAGGAGAAAATGCTCCGGGAGCGTATCATGCAGGAGAGGCAGATGAATGATGAGAGGATGGTGTTCTTCACCAACGTGGCCCATGAACTCAGGACCCCGCTCACCCTCATCCTCGGCCCTCTGGAGGATATGTCCAGGGATGAAGGGATACCGTCCAAGTCCAAGGCCATGCTCGGAAAGATCAAGACCAGCGCCCAGAGGCTTCAGAGCCTGGTGAACCAGCTGCTCGAATTCCGCAAGACAGAAAGCGGGTGCAGGGAGCTGCTGGTCAGATTCGGGGACCTGTCCCAGCTGGTGGAGACTGTAAGCCAGCTGTACCAGGACCTGAGTTCGAAGCCCGGAGTGGAGTTCCGCCGGGATATCGACCCGGGGATCACCCTGTGGCACGATGAGGAAGCGGTGAATATCATACTCTCCAACCTGCTTTCGAATGCCTGGAAATTCACCAGCTCCGGGGAAATCACCGTTTCGCTCAAGGATGAGGGAGACAAAGTGGCCCTCAAAGTCGCCGACACAGGCTGCGGCATGGACGAAGAGTCCCTGCAGAACATCTTCCGGCGCTATTATCAGGTCAACGGCCCCAAGAAGTCTTCGGGCACCGGCATCGGCCTGGCGCTGGTGAAGAACCTCTGCGACCTGCACGGCATCGATCTTTCGGTCAAGAGCGAGCCCGGGAAGGGGAGTGAGTTCACCCTCCTGCTGAATCCCCGGGAGACCTATCCAAATGCCCAGCATGCCGCCCTTGAATCCGCCGAGACGCCGCAGTCGGAGCCGGAGCCGCACGAGGAGAGCCAGGGTATCAAGGTGCTCGTGGTGGAGGACAATGCCGACATACGCGAGTATATTAAGGATTGCCTGGAAGGGGAGTACTCAGTGTCGATGGCCACCCAGGGGCGGGAAGGCCTCAAAGAAGCTGTACGCGAGATGCCGGACATCATAGTCAGCGACATCATGATGCCGGAAATGGACGGAATCGCCATGCTGAGGGCCATCAGGCAGGATGTGTACACTTCCCACATCCCCGTGATCCTGCTCACGGCCAAGGGCACGGATGAGGACCGCCTGGAAGGATATGAGGTGGGCGCGGACAGCTATCTGGTCAAGCCTTTCAACAAGGCGCTGCTCCTGGGACGCATACGCAATCTGCTCGAGCGGCAGTCGCGCCTGATGAAGCAGGTTTCCCAGACCGGCACTTCGGCAGGGCTCAGCCCCATGGACAATGAATTCCTGAGGCGCTACACCGAATTCGTGCACGAGCACATGACGGATGAGAAGATAGATACGGCTTCGCTGGCCGGTCAGTTCGCCATGAGCCAGTCCACCCTTTACCGCAAGGTCAAGGCCGTCTCAGGTCTCTCGCCCAACGAGCTCATACGCAACATCAGGCTCAGCCGCGCCGCCGAACTTCTCGTCTCCAACAGCAGTCTGAGCATAGCCGAAATCGGCTGGCAGACCGGTTTCAGCACCGCTGTCTACTTCCGCACCTGCTTCAAGGAAAGGTATGGCGTGACGCCCAGCGAATACCGCAGCAGAAAGGCTGAAAAATAAAGGAAAAAGCGGCTTAACAAAAATGTTATAAGATATAACATAGTTGTTTTGCCGCTTTATTTCCAGCGCGTTGCGCGGTGTATTCTACAATTCCAGTATTTTATAGGAAACGCAGTTGGAATGGATGAGATCCCAGTCCAATTCAGCCCCGATTCCGGGCTTTTTGGGGACTGTGATGATGCCTTCGGCGTCGATAGGGAGCTTCGTGCTCATAGGGAACTGGAAGTCTTCCTCGGGGACGAAGTACTCGAACCATTTGCAATTGCGGATGGCGCAGGAGACATGGAGATTGACGATGTCCATATAGTTCATGGTGGTCGTGTGGACCTCGCAGTTGAGTCCGAAGGCTTCGGCCAGGTGGGCGATCTTCATCGTGCCGGTTATGCCGCATTTCCATGATACGTCTGCCCTGACAATGTCGGCGGCTTTCTGCTGTATGACCTGTGCGACCCCCCAATGGCAGCCGCGTGTCGTCTCTGTGGCGGCGATGGGGATGTCGAGGGCTTCGCAGAGCTGGGTGTATTTGTACAGCTCGAAATCACGGAAAGGCTCTTCCAGCCAGATGTAGTCCAGTTTCTCGAGCTGGCGTCCCACTTTGATGGCTTCGTCCAGGGTGTATTCCGCCACGGGGTCGGACATCAGGCCGAAGTCGGGCCCGACGGCTTTGCGGAGGTTTTCATGGATGCGCATGTCGGTTTCCACCGGTCCGGGAGGATGGACTTTGTAACACTTTATGCCGCGGTTCCGGTAAAGCAGGGCCTCGTCTATATATTCTTTTTCAGAGGTATGGAAAAGGCCGCTGGCATAGACTGGAAGCTTTTCGCGGTAGGCGCCGAGGTATTGGTAGAGGGGGAGTCCTGCCGCCTTGGCACAGATGTCCCAGAGGGCTACGTCGATGGGGCCCGGCAGATACACGGGGAAGAAGGTCAGGTGGCGGTCGATGTTCCACAGTTCGTGCCAGATGGCTTCATGGTCGTAAGGGGAGCGTCCGAGCACCACCGGGGCGATATTGTCATGGATATAGGCTTCCGTGACGTTGCCGGACCGGGCCGCCAGCGCTGTGGCGATGCCCTCGATGCCGGTGTCAGTGGTGAGTTTCAGGACCAGGACGTCCCAGTCCATGGCGCTTTTGCCCTTGCGCTTGTCATCGAAGAGGCATTTGTCCCTCCGCACCCACCAGGTCTCAATCTTTTGGATAATCATATAGTCTTTAATTGGTTACTATCGGTTACTATTGGTTACTATTGGTTACAAGGGCTGCCCTGCTTCAAACGCGCCGTCAGTCCACGGCAGTGCAGCCATATCCACTCAAAGATATCGTTTCCCCGTCAGAAAAACAAATCTCGCCGCGACAGCAGGGGATTGCCCCCGTCCCATGCCGCATCCCAGTCACGGCTCTTTCCCGGTCGCGGCCCTTTCCCGGTCGCGGTCCCTTTCACGGTCGCGGCCCTTTCCCAGTCACGGCCCTTTCCCGGTCACAGTCCCTTTCACGGGTGCAGCGCCCTCGGGGTGGGAACGGGGCAGCTCGGGGCCCTTCTCTGCGGGTGCCTGGGCAGCTCGGGGCCGGGGCAGCTCGGAGCCCTTCTCTGCGGGTGCCAGGGCAGCTCGGGGCCGGGGCAGCTCGGAGCCCTTCTCTGCGGGTGCCAGGGCAGCTCGGGGCCGGGACCCGCCACCAGCGAAAAGCCCTCGCATCACTGACAGGCGCTGCCGCAGCGTCCCCGCTTAAGCACTGCTACCGCCTTCCCCGGAGCCTCTCACCGTCAACGTCGTCATCGCTGCGCGATAACTTGCTGCCAGTGGCTTGAACGTGAAATTCGGTGGCTGAGTGAATCGGCCTTCCAGAGCACTCTGGGGTAGGTCAATCCCGCCATCGAGGCCAAAAAGGGGTCGATGGCGGAGCCGACCGCGCCTGTACGCGTGCCTGTCGGGGGTACGCTCCGCCATCGATTTTCCAGCCGCCCCCGCAGTGCCCCGTTTTTCTTCCCCTCCTGTTCTCCCCGGCCCTTCGCGCTCCTACCGTCCCCAAATCCTAGGGAGAAGGCGCATTTACCGCCCTTATCGCTCCCACCGTCCCCGATCTATGGACGGTAGGAGCACCTACCTATCACCACCGACATGCTGCGCCGT
>JAFTBU010000031.1 GCA_017455065.1 Bacteroidales bacterium | reverse complement strand
TGGGGCGTGAAGCTGAACGATACTTCCGTGAGTGTCGACAATCATATTCCAAGGGATGGCCATGGCCCCGTTGGCGTCGTAAAGACGCTGGAGATCATTGATAAGCGCTTCTCCGGCTCGAATATGATGACCGCGTAGTTGTCCCTTAACCAAGGAGAAAGAAAATCAAACTCCGTCCCAGCCATAGAACAGAGAAGATGCCAAAAACAAGACCGAATAAGAAACCTCGTTTGAAGGACTGCCGCCGGCCTTCCAGATCGCAGCGTAGATCTTCTACCGCTTCAAAGCGTTTCTCGAGATCTTCGAGGCCTATTGTCTCGTCTTTGATTCTTGGTCCACAGGCGTGGATCAGGGCACTTAACTCATCATTATGTTTGATCATCTTTAAGTATATCTTTTAATGCTTTTCGACCGCGTGTGAGGTATGCTCTGACACTTCCTGAGGGGATATTCATTATTCTGGATATATCCTTGACCGACTTATCCTCTTTGTAAAACAGTAAGATACATGATCTTTCCTTATCAGGCAGATTACATACGGCTCGCCAAACGAATTCATAACGAAAGGTGCCATCAGAAGTATGTCCATCTGGAATGAGTGTTGCCATTTCCAAGCCATCATAATCATGATGTTTGCGGCTGCGCATCCGATCCACGAAACAGTTATAACATATCTTCAGTAGCCATGCACCAGGATTCGCTCGTTCGATAAAAGAGGGAGATGCAAGATAAGCCCGGGTCATCGCTTCCTGGAAAATGTCATCAGCTTCTTCGGAATCACCTCTGCATAAGCCGAGCAGGTATCTCTTCAAAGGTACTTGCTCGACTTTAATCAATTGAATGAATCGATCTCTTTCCAAGGATCAACTTTCTTTGTGTTTGCGACTGGCAATGCCGTTGGCGATACCAAGAGTAAGCAAAACAGCACCAAGGAAGAAAAACCAAAGGCAGACTTCCAACATGGGTGTTTCCTTTATGTAAATCAAGGAGGAAACACCTGAAGCCAAGATAATCACAGCGCCAACCGCACCATAAGCCATGGAAGCAAGCCTGAGACGCTGTTGTTCCTGCTTTCTCTTTTCGGACATAGCCTCTGTCATCGGGAGTCCTTTCTCTAAGGCTTTTAATACAATCGCTGTCTCTTGCTCAAGCTCTCGAAGCTGGTGCAAATAACGTAATACTAAAACGACAATAATCAAAACCAGGATAGCCAAGATAAGAGTGATGGTCGTCAAATCGACATAAGGATGTAATTTCATGATCGTTTGTTTTTTGTGTTTTTACTATACAAACGTTTCGAGAGGCTGAAATGCTACAAAAAACATTACTAATATGTAAGTGACTAGTATAGTGATTGTATCGTTTGCGGTGATACACTTTTTGTCACATTCTATACGAAAAATCCCCCTCAGGCTGATCTGAGAGGGATTTTTGTGGAGCATAGGAGGGTCGAACTCCCGACCTCTAGATTGCGAACCTAGCGCTCTGCCAACTGAGCTAATGCCCCGGAAAGGACTGCAAATATAGCAAATTATTCCATCCGTTCAACCGAGCCACGAGAGGAAGTCTTCCACCCGGGCACGGGACACGGTGGTTTCCACCGGAGGCGAGGGGACAAGGTCGAGCATCAATCTGCCGTTCAGATGCTTGTGGACCGTCTTCACGGTGCTTCTGGCTATGATGCAGCCACGGGAGATACGGAAGAACTTATCAGGGTCGAGCTGGGTCTCCAGGAGGTCGAGGGTAGAATCGATGAGGTACCTCTCCCCTGTCTTGCGGATGAGATAATTGGCCTTGTCTTCTGAAAAGAAGCAGGCTATTTCATCGGCTGCCACCGGGATCAGACGGTCCCCCACCTGCACGACGCTGTGCTCTTTGTAACGGGGTTTCGGGCGGCCGACCGCGGCGAGCAGTTTCTCCACGTCTATCTTGTTCTCCCTCTCCCGGCATCGGGAGACGGCCCTGACGAGAGCCTGGGGGTCGATAGGCTTTAGCAGATAATCTATGCTCCCTGCTTCAAAGGCCTTGATGGCATAAGTATCATAGGCCGTGGTCATGACGACCTGCGCATGCACGGGCACCTTGCGGAAAATCTCAAAACATTCACCATCAGCGAGTTCCACATCCATGAAAATGATGTTTATGGGGGGGTCGGGAGTCAGGAACTCCACTGTGGAGCGGACGGAATCCGTGACCGCCGCTATCTCGATATCAGGGAACAGGTCGCGGAGCAGACGCGAAAGCCGTGCCTGTGCAAGTTTCTCGTCTTCGACTATCAGGGCTTTCATCATAACAACGGCAGTTTTACGGTGAAACGGTCTTTCTGGTCAAGTACCTGGATCTGTCTCCCCGAGAGGTCCATGTACTGCTGACGTATGTATTTCAGGCCGAATCCGGTGGACTTGGCCTGGTTGATCTTGGGGATGCGCCTGTTGGTGACTTCCAGGAAATCGCCGTCGGAAGAAATGCCCACGACCAGGGGGTCGGAGGCGGAGACGACATTGTGCTTTATGGCATTTTCGAGCAACAGCTGCACTGAACAGGGTATCACCGAGCGGGACAGGTCTGCCTCGGGAATGTCGGCACGGACATCCAGGCCCTCGGGGAAACGGACCTTCAGCAGATCGGCGTACTGGCTCACGAATCCCATCTCGTCCCTCAGGGTCACCAGGGTCTCGTCTTCGTTGTGTATCATATATCTGTACACCTCGGCAAGCTTGCGGGTATAGCGGCTGGCATCCTCTCGGGGCTGTTCCAGGATGAGGTAGTCCAGGACGTTCAGGGAGTTGAAAAGGAAATGGGGGTTGACCTGGTGCTTGAGTTTGAGATAGCGGTATTTGGCCAGGCCGGCCTCTTCCGTAGCCATCTGGGCCCTGCCCCGGGAGCGTATGGCGTATTCACCCAATATCACCAGGGCGACTATGGTGAAGACGTAGTCCAGGATCATGCCCGCCACGAAATCGCGGGTGTCCCTCACCCCGTTCTCCACAAGCGACAGCGCCAGCCTCAGGATGAGGATGATGATGAAGGCGAAGAGCAGCCATCTCTGGCCGCGGGAGCCTTCGCCCGCAGTTTTGTGCGGAGCCCTCCGTATGCTCTCGTCTATGGTCAGGATCGAGGCAAAGCCTATGATTTCCGTGCAGATGAAGGTGGAAAGGGGATACACGACCAGAGGGGAGAGTCCGAAAAGGCCGAACACCCAGGCGAGGCCCTTGCCGAGCAGGAATCCGGCGATATTGACCAGGATCAGGGCGATGGCCATGAACACCGGGCAGGCCCTCCTGTGGATGCACAGGACCATCACCATGAGCATCGTCAGCAGGGTGAGCAGCAGGTCGTCCGCTATACCCGTAAGGCGGCATCCGAAAGCCACCCCGGCATGCAGCAGGGCGAAGACCTGAATGATCCAAAAGTCTTTCGAAAGTTTCATAAAAGCCGTTGTGAAGATAATAAAAAATCAGGAATCGCACCATTCATCCAACAAATACTACCGTTCATCCATTTTTATTTTTACGCGCGCGATGAATCATTTTACTTTGCACAGACTACAATAACACTGAAATGCAACCTAAGAAACTAACCTTCTGGCAGATGTGGAACCTGAGCTTCGGATTTTTCGGAGTCCAGATAGCTTATGCCCTGCAGAGCGCGAACATCAGCCGGATTTTCGCCACGCTGGGCGCCGATCCGCACCAACTCAGCTTCTTCTGGATACTTCCCCCTCTGATGGGAATGTTGGTCCAGCCCCTCATAGGCAAATGGTCCGACCGCACCTGGTGCCGTCTGGGACGCCGCAAGCCGTACCTGCTCGTCGGTGCGATCGTGGCCGTGATAGTAATGGCCTTCCTGCCCAATGCAGGCAGCCTCAATTTCAGCAGCCGCCTGCTGCTCGGACTCAACGGAGCCATGTGGTTCGGCCTGTTCTCGCTGATTTTCCTCGACACCTCGATCAATGTGGCCATGCAGCCGTTCAAGATGATGGTCGGTGACATGGTCGGCGAGGAGCAGAAAGCCCAGGCCTACTCCATCCAGTCCCTGCTGTGCAACGCCGGCAGCCTGGTGGGATACCTCTTCCCCATCTTCTTCACCTGGATAGGCATCTCCAACGAGGCACCTGAGGGAGTCGTCCCCCAGTCCGTGGTCTGGAGCTTCTGGTGCGGCGCCGCCATACTCATCGCCTGCGTGCTGTACACCTTCGCGAAAGTGAAGGAGATGCCGCCGGCAGAGTACGCCGAATTCCACGGGATCACTCCCGAGGAGAACGACGGGAAAGCCAAACCCGGCCTGCTGCAGCTGCTGTTCAAAGCCCCGGCCACCTTCTGGACCGTGGGCCTCGTGCAGTTCTTCTGCTGGGCCGCCTTCCTCTACATGTGGACCTACACCAACGGCACCCTGGCTTTCAACTGCTGGGGAGGCGTCACCGACACCAGTTCCAAGGCATATCAGGATGCCGGCAACTGGGTAGGTGTGGTCTTCGCCGTGCAGGCCGTGGGTTCCATACTCTGGGCGACCGTGCTTCCTAAATTCAAGAACATCAAGACCGCCTACATCGTGAGCCTGCTCATAGGAGCCGCAGGCTTCGCGGCGATGATGTTCATCCAAGACAAGTATCTGGCCTGCGCCGCCTATTTCCTGATCGGCGCCGCCTGGGCCGCGATGCTCGCCCTCCCGTTCACCCTGCTGACCAACGCCATCGAAGGCAATCCCTACATGGGCAGCTACCTCGGCCTGTTCAATTGCACCATCTGCCTCCCGCAGATAGTCGCGGCAGCCACCGGAGGTCTGGTGCTCAAACTCGTCGGCGGCAGCCAGCCGGCCATGCTCCTCGCAGCCGGAGTGCTGCTGGTGCTGGGAGCGCTGGCAGTGAACCTCATACGCACACACAAATCATAATTCACAATAACTACTTAATTTCTGATGAAAAGATTCCTAACCGCAGTGGTAACGATACTCGCATGTATCTTTGCCCAGTCCGTATCCGCTCAGAGCGGGTATCAGGTTAAAGGAACGGTAGTCGATGAGACAGGCCCCGTGATCGGCGCCACCGTGATGGAAGCAGGTACTTCCACCGGTACTGTGACCGATTTCGACGGCAATTTCACCCTCACCGTTTCCGGCGCCGGAGCAGCTGTGGAAATCAGCTGCATCGGCTATGCAACCCAGTCATTCAGAGCCTCGGAGGTTCCCTCCACCATCGTCCTCAAGGAAGACACTGAATTTCTCAACGAGGTCGTGGTCATAGGCTACGGTACCGTCAAGAAAAGCGACATGACGGGATCCATCGTGGCCATCAGGGCTGACGAAATCAACCGCGGAGCCGTCACCTCCCCCGAGCAGATGCTCATGGGTAAGGTCGCCGGTCTGCTCGTGACTCCCGCTTCCGGACAGCCCGGAGCATCCGGTACCATCCGTATCCGTGGAGCCGCTTCCCTGATTGCCACCAACAACCCTCTCATCGTCATCGACGGCGTTCCCATCACTGACGAGGGCGGTTCCGGCATGGGCAACCCTCTCAGCACCGTCAACCCCAACGACATCGAGAGCTACTCCATCCTCAAGGACGCTTCCGCAGCCGCCATCTACGGTTCCCGCGCTTCCAACGGTGTCATCATGATCACCACCAAGAAGGGCTCCGCCGGCAAGATCAAGGTCAACTACAACGGAAGCACTTCCGTAAAGCAGAACTACCAGTTCTTCAATATGATGACCACTGACCAGTTCGCGCCTTACGTGACCGAGAACTATCCTACCGCAGCACCCCTGCTGGGCTACGGCGGCGACAACTTCCACACCGACTGGCAGAAGGAGATCTACCGTCTGGCCATCAGCACGGACAAGAACGTCAGCGTCTACGGCGGCACCAAGCTCCCCTTCAGGGTCAGCCTCGGATACAACCTCGACCAGGCTACCGTGAAGGTCGGTGACAGCCAGAGGGCCAACCTCGACATCAGCCTCTCCCCCAAGTTCCTGGACGACCATCTCAGCATCAACCTGAACGCCAAGGGTATCTACCAGTGGGGCAACTGGGCCAACGGTGGCGCAGTCACCGACGCTCTCCAGTTCGATCCTACCAAACCGACCCGTTTCCTTTCAGGTCCCATGGAAGGCGTGATCTGGAACTGGTACGGTTCTTCGGGAGACCCCAACACCATGGCTTCCCCCAACCCCCTCTCCGACCTCTATGAGTGGGTGGACCGCAGCCACGCCATGCGTTCCGTAGGCAACTTCCAGGTGGACTACAAGATCCACGGATTCGAAGACCTGAGGCTCAACCTCAATCTCGGCTACGACGTCACCAAGAGCGAAGGCTACAAGTACAATGTGATCGGCTCCCGCGGCGCCAAGGCTTCCAGCCCCGACCTCGCAGAGCAGTGGGGTAACCTCAACTCCAACACCGTCCTGGAGATGTACGCCGACTACACCCATGATTTCGGCTGGTCCAACATCGACGCCATGGCCGGTTATTCCTGGCAGCACAACTTCTACAACAGCAGCGGTGTCAAGTACCGCAACGTAGAGCCCAGGTGGCAGGAAGCAGACATCTATTCTCCTTTCCAGGAGAACAAGAAGGAGTACTTCCTCATCTCCTTCTTCGGCAGGGTCAATTACAACATCCTGGACAAGTACCTGTTTACATTCACCCTCCGCGAAGATGCTTCTTCCCGTTTCAGCCCCAAGAACCGCTGGGGTCTGTTCCCTTCAGCCGCAGTGGCTTGGAACATCAAGAATGAAGATTTCCTGAAGGATGTCGCAGCTGTCGACCAGCTCAAGCTCCGCTTCGGCTGGGGCCGCACCGGCCAGCAGGACCTCGGTCTCAAATACTATTATCCTTACATCGCCGCTTACACCGAGAGCACTTCCGTCAACATGCTCTATGACATGGGCAACGGCGAGCGCTACAAGACTCTCACCGCCAAGGCATACAACCCCAACCTCAAATGGGAGACCACCGAGACCATCAACGCAGGTGTGGACTTCGCATTCTTCCACGAAAGGTTGAGCGGTAGCATCGAGGCTTACCACCGCACTACGATGGACCTCCTCAACGAAGTCAGCACCCCTCTCGGAACCAACTTCTCCAACATGGTCATCCAGAATGTGGGTAACATCCTCAACAAGGGTGTCGAGATCAATCTCAACGTCGTCCCCATCGAGACCAAGGACTGGCACTGGAGCCTGGGCGGAAACGTCACTTTCCAGGATGTCAGGATCACCAAGCTCTCCAACTTCGACGATGACTATCCCGGAGTGCCCGTCGGAGGCACCATGCTGTCCAACGAGGGTTACAGCTCTCTGTACAAGAAGGGATATGCCCCGTTCTCATTCTTCACCTACCAGCAGGTCTTCGACAAGGACCACAATCCTATCCAGAACATGCTCGTAGACCGTGACAAGGACGGCAAGATCACCGAGAACGACCGCTACCTCTCCGGCAAGAGCCCCAACCCCTGGATGTTCTTCGGCACAAACATGCGCCTGAGCTACAAGAATTGGGACTTCTCCTTCAATGGACACGGTTCCATAGGCAACTACGCCCTGAACAAGGTCCGCAAGGGCTTCGCATCCTCTTATCCAATCCTGGAGCAGAGCGCAAAGGGCAACATCCGCAACCTCAACAACGACTACCTCTATCCCGGCTGGACCGACGCGATGACCACCGCCCAGGAACAGTCCGACCTCTGGATGGAGAACGCCTCTTTCTACAAGATCGACGACGTGAACCTCGGATACACCTTCCATTTCAACAAGAACTGGATCAAATCCATGCGCGTCGCAGCTTCCGTCCAGAATGTACTCACCATCACGAAATATTCCGGACTCGATCCCGAACTCACCAGCCTGGACGGCGTGGACAACAACTTCATTCCCCGCCCGAGGCTTTACACCGTACGTCTTAACATCAACTTCTAATACGGGACAGATATGAAAAAGATTATTACAATAGCTCTTTCAGCCATTGCGTGCATGTCACTCGTGTCCTGCCTGAAGGATTTGGATGCATTCCCCCTCAACCCTTACGACAGCACTTCCGAGACCGCTTACAACGATCAGAGCAGTTACCTCAAGGGACTTGCATATCTCAACGCAAACTACAGTTTCGTCAGCCAGAACAGCGCCGGTGACAACGACCTGCACTTCTCAGATTCCGGCCAGAGCGAACTCCTCCGCCAGTGGTTCAACATGAACGACCTCTGCACGGGAAGCCTTGATATCGGCTGGCCTGACTCCTATATCATTTCGATTAATGACCACTCCTGGACCAATGCCGACAACACGGCAGTGACCGCAGTCTATACCCGCTGCATGAACGGTATCGTGCTCTGCAACGAGTATCTCCTCCAGACCACCGACGAGAAGGTCTCCCTGAGAGGACACGATGCTTTCAAGTCTGAAATACATCAGTACAGGGCTGAAGCCAGGTTCCACAGGTGCATGTACTACTACATCCTCCTCGACCTCTTCGGAAGACCTCCGAAGGCCATGGAAGCCAACATCGGCGGCGAGCTGCCCACGCAGTTCACCAGGACCGAGCTCTTCGAGTGGCTCGAGACCGAGCTGAAGGAACTCTCCGAGGATTCTTCCGACATGCCTGCAAAGGGCAAGGTCGCTTATCCCCGTCCCACCAAGGACGCCGCAAGGGCCCTGCTCGCCAGGATGTATCTCAACGCCGAGGTCTATACCGGCACCGCCCGTTGGGAGGATGCCAAGACCTACGCCAAGAAGGTCATCGACAACGGCTATTCCCTCCATCCGAAGTACCAGGAGCTCTTCATGCAGGACAACGGCAAGACCTGCTCCGGCGACGAGTTCATCTTCGCAGTGGAGTATGACGCCGCCAAGGCCCAGAGCTGGGGTGGCACCACCACTCTTTCCTGCGCCGCCTTCGACGACCCCATGAACGAAGCTGTCGCTGCCTATCTGGGCATCACCGAAGTAAACTACGTGTCTGCTGATAAATGGAACGGATACCATATCCCCATCTCATACGTTGAGGAGAACTTCGAACTCGGCGGTGTCAACTGGGACGGAACAGGCCTGGGGTACGACCCTGCCAAGAGCGACAAGAGGCTCTTCCTGTACAATGCCGGCGCTGCCGCCAAGGACTACGCCTCCAACTTGTCCAGCACAGGCTGGAGATGCTGGAAGTGGGCATATCTCTACTCAGACGGCACCATCTTCCACAGAGGCGGCGAAGAGACCGAAGACTGGAAACTTTCCAGCGCCGACCTTGCCATTTTCCGTCTCCCCGAAATGTATTATATTTACGCAGAGTCTGACGCACGTCTGCATGGCGGCAGCACCAGCGACGCCACCGCAGTCGGTTACATTAAGGCCCTCAGGGACCGTGCAGGACTTTCCACTCCCGCATCCCTGTCTGTCGCGTTCATTCTCAAGGACAAGGCTGCCGAATACCTCTGGGAAGGTCAGCGCCGTCAGGACGAAATCCGTCTCGGCATCTTCGACTCCGACCCTCACAGGTATGTCTATCCCATCCTCGAGACCGACATCGCGGCAAACCCCGACAATATCACTCAGAACGAAGGATATAAATAGACTGCAACATGAAGAAATTTATACAAATCATCGCAGCCGGCCTCATGCTCCTCGGCACCTTCTCCTGCGTCACGGAGCGTGAATGGGTCATATATGATCCTTCACAGGCCAAGGCTCCCACAGCCGGAACTTCCACCGCTGTCAAGGACGGAATCAGCGTCACTTACAACCCCGCTGATTTCGGCATCAACAACAAACTTGTAAAATACTATCTGAGTATCGTATCCGCAGCCGGGCAGACTGCAAACGCAGACCTGGACTGCTCGGTCAATACTGAGAACCATACTGTGACCGTGTCCAACATGACTCTTACCAAGGCCCTCGAGGCCCTCGGTATCGAAAAGGGCTCGATCGTGGACGTGGTACTCGCACTCCGCGCCATGCTTCCTCCCGCAACCGACTATGTGGAGGCAGCTGACAAGATCAATGTCAACGGATTCGAGATGCTCAAGGGCAACCCCTGGGCGGCTTTCACCGATGAGTCCGCATGGAGCGTTATCGGCTCCATCGCCAGCGTCGGCATGAACTGGGACAGCGATATCGTGATGTTCACCGACGGCACCAAGCACGTCGCACGCAACGTCAAACTCTCCGCTTCAGACCAGTTCAAGTTCCGCAAGGACAAGGATTGGGGCACCAACTTCGGAGCAGAGGGCAGCACAGAGCCTTTCGTGATGGAACTGGACAAGGAGTATCCCGCATCTGCAGGCGGCAAGAACCTCGCCGTACCCGCTGACGGAGCATACGACCTGGTACTCGATCCCGAAGCCAAGGTCTTCTACATCACCGAAGCCTTCCAGACTTATCCCGGATATGACAGCGAGTCTGCATGGAGCGTCATCGGCGCCATCGGCAGCTTCGAGATGAACTGGGACAAGGATATCGCCATGATCACCGACGGCACCTGGCATGTGGCCGAGGGTGTAGCCCTCACCACAGGCGACCAGTTCAAGTTCCGCAAGGACCAGGATTGGGGCACCAACCTCGGCGCCGAAGGCAATACTGAGCCTTTCATCGTGACCCTCGACAAGGAGTATCCCGCATCCGCAGGCGGCAAGAACCTCGCCGTGCCTGCCGACGGCACATATGACCTGCTCGTCAATCCCGATGGCAAGCTCTTCAAGGTCGTCGAATCCCTCGGCGGCAAGAGCGGCCTGATCGGCGGTGGCGACGAGCCTCAGGAAGAGAAGCCCGGCGCATGGTCTCTGATCGGCACCATCGGCGGCACCTCTTGGGACACCGACACCGACCTCGACAACATCGAAGGTGACATCTGGGTGGTAAGGAGCGTTGCCATCAACGCCACCGACGAGTTCAAGATCAGGGCCGACCACGACTGGGGAACCTCCTGGGGCGGACCTGAGGCCAACTCCAAGAGCACCATCGATCCTTCCAACCCCTACGACGTGTACAAGCCCACCCTCGGCAAGGCATTCGCCTCCGGTGACAAGAACATCCAGGTCGGAGCGGACGGATTCTACGACATCACCCTCGACTATGCAGCCCAGACCATCCTCATCGAGGAGCACAAGGCCGTGTACAGTCTCATAGGTGAGATCGCTGGAAGCTCCTGGAACAAGGACTTCGTCATGTCCGAGAGCAACGGCATCTGGAGCAGCCCCGTGCTCAACATCACCGGCGGCTTCAAGATCCGTTACGACTACTCCTGGGCCGACGACCACACCTACGGCGCCGAGAGCGGATCCTTCGTACCTACCATCGGTACTCCGTTCACGGCAACCCAGCCCGGCAGCGACATCAAGCTCGCCGAGGCAGGTGAATACAAGGTCATCTTCGACCCCGCCACCAAGGAAATCACCATCACCACCGTGGCATTCCCCGAGCATCTCTACATGATAGGCGATGAATTCGGCGGCTGGGCATGGGGTTCCGACGGCGTAGTCGAGCTCTCCCCCGTCCTGCACAATCCCGAATGGGGCGCAGAGGCCGAAGGCCAGTTCTACACCATCAAGTACTTCAGCGCCGGCAAGGGCTTCAAGTTCAATTCCAACAGGGATTGGGACGGCAAGGAATTCAACGGCCTCGCAACCAATGACGGATTCACCCAGTCCGGCGGCAACTGCGTCGTGGACGCCGACGGATTCTACCTGGTGCACATCGACCTCAAGAACGAGAAACTGCATGTGGAGCCCGCAAGGGTTTACGGACTCGGCGAGTGCTGGGGCACCTGGGACCCTGTCGACGACAACCTCTTCAAGGCTGACGGCAAGACCCTCAAGCTCAAGGCTGCTTCCGCAGGCCACCTGCGCATGTTCGTAGAGTCCTCCATCGCCACTTCCGGCTGGTGGACCCGTGAGTTCAACATCATCGACGGCAAGATCGTCTACCGTGTGATGGACGAGCTCGCTGCCCCTTCAGTGCTGGCCAACCAGGAAATCGTCCTCGATTTCAATGCCGGTACCGGCGCCATCCAGGGTGAGGGAGACGCTCCCGTCCTGCCCACCGCCATGTACATCATCGGCGACGGTGTGGTCGGAGGCGGCTGGGACTGGAACACGAACGCATCCGAGATGATCCCCGTCAACGGCGCTCCCGGACAGTTTTGGGCCATCAGGAATCTCGCAGCCGACACCGGCTTCAAGTTCAACTCCGTCAAGGATTGGAACGGAAGCGAGTTCAACAGCCTGGGCGGCAATGACAGCGGTTTCACCACTAAGGACGGCAACTGCGTCGTCGCCGAGAGCGGAGTCTACATGATCTATGTGGACGCTGCAAACGGCAAGATCGGTGTGGAGAAAGCCAATGTCTACGGCATAGGCGAATGCTGGGGCGGATGGGACAAGAAGAACGAAAGCGCCAAGTTCGCCGAGAGCGAAGGCAAGCTTTCCGTGACCGTCCCCGCAGCCGGCAAGCTCCGCATGTATGCCGAGACTTCGACAGGCACCACCGACTGGTGGACCCGTGAGTTCAATGTCATCGAAGGCAAGATAGTCTATCGCGCCGACGGCGGCGAACTCGCCGAGGTAAAGGCAGAAGCCGGGAAGAAATACACTCTCGACTTCAACGCAGGCACAGCTACCATAGAGTAGTCCTGCAGGTTTTCGGACCGGGGCCCCTGACCGGACCCCGGTCTGCTATCAAATATCGCGATTATGAAAAGGATACTGACATTGACGCTGGTGTTCGCGGCCCTGATGTCCTGGACCTCATGCGACCGCAGGGAACAGCAGGAAGAAAAGAAGATCAGCTACGAATTCCCCGACTGGGACGGCCAGAAAAGGGCCGGCATCACCTATCAGCTGCTGGTGTACAGTTTCGCCGACAGCAACGGGGACGGCATAGGCGACTTCAACGGCATCACCTCGAAGCTCGACTATCTGGACAATCTGGGCGTATCCGCCCTGTGGCTCTCCCCCATCCATCCGGCCGACTCCTACCACGGCTACGACGTCACCGACTATGCCAGCGTGAATCCCGAATACGGCACAGAGGCTGATTTCAAGAACCTTGTGGAGAAGGCCCACGCCAAAGACATCAAGATCTATCTGGATTTCGTCCTGAACCACACCGGCAAGGGCCACAGCTGGTTCAAGAGCGCCATCGCATCGGCGGACAGCCCCTACCGCAACTATTACCTGATTTCCACCAATCCCTCCGCTGACATCAACGCGGGCAAATTCCCTTCCCTGGGCAGCTACAACGCCAACAATTGGCACAGCGTAAGCACCGGGAACCTCGGCTACAAGGGACGCCTGCATTTCAGGCTCGACTGGACCAATTCCGCCTCCCCCAAGATCACCGTCACCACCACGACTGCGGCGCCGGAGAGTTCCAATTCCGACGGCTCCGTCCAGCGCTATATATATTTCGGCAACGACAAACTCTACAGGCTCTACCAGACTTCTCCCAACATCTATGAGATCACTGTAGATTTCGATTCCGACTGGGGCTTCCTCGTCAGGACTTCCTCCACCTCCTGGGCCAGCGGCACCAAATGGGGCGGCAGCGGGTCCAAGATCAGCTTCGGCACCCCCTTCACCCTCAACAGCTCCACCGCGGCGGACATCACCTTCGGCGGCAGTTCGGTTTACTACTACGGCGCCTTCGGCTCCTGGATGCCCGACATCGCCTACGGAGAGGCCGCATCAGCGGAGCAGTCCCCCGCCTTCAAGGACCTGGCGGCGGCTGCCGACAAATGGATAAACATAGGCATTGACGGACTCAGGCTCGACGCCGTGCGCTTCATCTACGAAAAAGGCGCCCCCGATGCCAATTCCACCTTCCTCAAGAAATGGTACGACCACTGCAACGCCACTTACAAAGCCAAGGGCGGCAGCGGCGACTTCTACATGGTGGGAGAGGCCTGGATGGACAATGCCGACCAGATGGCCCCCTACTACAAGGGTCTCCCCGCCCTCTTCGAGTTCGATTTCTGGTTCCGTCTCCAATGGTGCCTCCAGCAGGAGACCGGCTGCTATTTCGTCAAGGACCTGCTCAGCTACCAGGATATATACAGGAAATACCGCAGCGACTTCATCGAGTGCACCAAGCTTTCCAACCACGACGAGGACAGGACAGCCCATACCCTCGGCCGCAACCTTCCCAGGATGAAGCAGGCTGCCGCGATCCTGCTCACAGCAGGCGGCAATCCCTATATCTACCAGGGTGAGGAACTCGGCTACTACGGATCGAAATCGGGCGGCGACGAATATGTCCGCGCCCCCATGGTATGGAATTCCTCCGCATCGGGCCTGGCCTCAGCCAAGCTGGGCGGCAAGGTCGACGCCGGCATGCTCAACGGCAGCATCTCCGTGGAGACCCAGGAGTCCCAGGCCAACAGCATACTCAAGGTGTACGAGTATTTCACCAAACTGCGCAACGCCGTGCCGGCCCTCGCCTATGGCAAGATGTCCAAGCATTCCAACTACAACGAGACCGGTTCCGATTCCTACAAATCACTGGCAGTGTGGTACATGACCACCTCCGACGGGCAGAAGGCCCTGGTGGTGCACAATCTCGCCGGCACCCAGGTGGTCGCCCCCTTCTCCGACGACCTCACCAACATGGTGGGCTACCTCGGCATGGTCTCCGTCACCAAGAGCGACAGCGGCAACTCCTACAAACTCATATTGGAAGGCAATTCTTCCGCAATATTCGCCCTGTAGCTTATGAGACTGTCGATTTTCAGGGCCATGGCGGCAGCCTCGCTCCTGCTCACCCTCTCCTGCGGTGAAGAACGCGGCAAAGAGCCCGACAACGGGCCCTGGACCGATCCCGCAGCAGAAATCACTTTCGCCAAGGGAGCCGATGTCAGCTGGGTCTCCGAAATGGAGAAGGACGGAAAAGTCTTCCGCAAGGCCGACGGCTCCGCCGCCGACATATTCGCAGTGCTCTCCGGGTGCGGCATCAACTCCATACGCCTCAGGGTATGGGTGGATCCCTACGGAGGATGGAGCGGCAAAGCCGACATGGTCGCCCTCGCCAAGAGGGCTGCTGCCGCCGGGATGGCCGTGATGGCGGACTTCCACTACAGCGATTTCTTCGCCGACCCTTCGAGGCAGAAGATACCCGCAGCGTGGGAGCAGGACAATGCCGACATGGACAAGATGTGCTCCCATGTCTCAGCACACACCAAGGACGTACTCGAAGCCCTTAAAGCTGCCGGGGTGAGCCCCCGCTGGATTCAGGTGGGCAACGAGACCCGCAACGGCATGCTCTGGCCCGCCGGCCAGCTCTGGGACAGCCACGGCAATATCACCGACGGCCGCAAGCATTTCGCCCAGCTGTACAACGCCGGCTACGATGCCGCCAAGGCCGTGTTCCCCGATGCCCTGGTGATGCCCCATCTGGACAACGCCTTCGAAGACAACATGTGGTGGTTCAATGAAATCAAGGCCCAGGGAGCCAGGTTCGACGCCATCGCCCTGTCACACTATCCCCAGGCCGGGGAAGGGCAGGCCGCCCAGAAGAACAGGCAGGCCCTGGACAATATCAAGAAGATACATTCCACCTTCGGGATCCCCGTGATAGTCTCCGAAGTCGGGGTCAAACCCGCCCTCAGCGACGCAGCCTCCGTCCTCAAAGATTTCATCGACGGCCTTCGCGCCATAGACGGCTGCGAGGGCGTATTCTATTGGGAACCTGAGGTTTACGGCGGTTGGAAACCCGCCATATACAGCAATCCGGACCTGATCTACCGTTACACCGGCAAGCGCGAAACCTGGAACGCCTACGACCAGGGTGCCTTCACCTCCGAAGGCAAGGCTTCGGCTATCATGGACGCATTCAAAGATTGAGATATGAAAAGACTGCTCATACTTTCCGGCCTCGCCGCACTCCTGATTTCCTGCGGGCAGACCAATGACTATTCTTCCGTACCCCAGGCCCTCGAGAGCCAGGTCAGCAGGGTCGAGCCTCTGTGCTGGTGGTCAGGGATGACCACTTCCCTGCAGCTTATGGTCCAGGGTCCGGACATCAGTTCCTATGCCGTGGATGTCGAAGGCAGAGGCCTCAGTGTCAAAGCCGTGCACAAGGCGGACAGCCCCGATTTCCTGTTCCTGGACATGGACGTCCGGGCGGCCGGGGAATACAAGCTGGTGTTCACCAAGGGGGAAGAAAGCTTCAAATACCCCTACACCATACATGAAAGGGCAGCCGGCAGCCGCGACAGGCAGAGCTTCACGACCGCCGACATGGTCTATCTCATCATGCCGGACCGCTTCGCCTCGGCCACTGCAGAAAACGACAGCCATTGGCCCGGCGGAGAGTATGACGACGGCTCCCAGCGCGCATGGAGCGTACCCGCCACTCCCGACGCGGTGGACCGCCAGGATCCCGTCAGCCGCCACGGAGGCGACCTCCAGGGCATCATCGACCATCTGGACTACATAGCCGGACTGGGCGCCACCGCCATCTGGAGCACTCCCCTGCTGCTGGACAACCAGGACTACGAGTCCTATCACGGCTACGCCTGCGCCGACTACTACCACATCGACCCCCGTTTCGGCGACAACGCCCTCTACCGGACTTTCGTGGATGAGGCGCATGCCAAGGGCCTCAAAGTGATCATGGACATAGTCACCAACCACTGCGGCACCGCCCACTGGTGGATGGAAGAGCCCCCTTTCAAGGACTGGTACCACGTGAGCGAGCCCTATATGCAGATGAACGCCCTGTTCTCAGTCTATATGGACCCCAACGCTTCAGTGCGCGACCGCGAGAGGCAGGAGAGCGGCTGGTTCGTCCCTTCCATGCCCGACATGAATCTCGACAATCCCTATCTGCTGAAATATTTCCAGCAGTGGGCCATCTGGTGGATAGAATATGCCGGTCTGGACGGCCTCAGGGTGGATACCTATCCTTACAACGAACCCGGCCCCATGTCCCTCTGGTGCAAGGCTGTCACCGACGAGTACCCGGGGATGAACATCGTAGGCGAATGCTGGGACGGGAAGATAAGCCAGCTCGCTTACTGGCAGAAGGACAATCCCAACAAAGACGGATTCAACTCCAACCTGCCCTCCATCATGGATTTCCCCCTGGAGAGCGCCATCAAGACAGCCCTCTGCGAGGATGAAGTCAACTGGGATGAAGGCATGACCCGCGTGTATACCGTGATAGCCCAGGATTTCGCCTACCAGGACCTCAGCCACATGATGACTTTCTTCGCCAACCACGACCACGCCCGCACCGGAGACGTGCTGCGTCAGGATCCGGACAAGATGAAGCTCGCCATCACCATGCTGGCGACCATACGCGGCATACCCCAGCTGTACTACGGCGACGAGATGATGTTCCTGGAGAGGAAGGACTGCCAGAGCCATGACGGGGCCAAGCGCATCGATTTCCCGGGAGGCTGGGAGGGCGACGCCGTGGACCTTTTCAGCGAGGAAGGCCGCAGCAAGGCTGAAGGCATCTACAAGGATGCCGAGGAACTGTACGACTACACCCGCACCCTCTTCCAGTGGCGCAAGGGCTGCAAGGCCGTGCAGCAGGGCAAGACCCTCCATTTCCTCTCCCGCGCCAACACCGGTTCCCGCAACATCACTGACAATACCTACGCTTTCTTCCGCTACACGGACGACCAGGCCGTATTTGTCTATATAAACAACACCAAGGAGCCGCGCGAGCTCGACTGGGACCATTACCGGGAGTTCGTCTCCGGCCCCGTCACCGGACGGAACGTCCTCAGCGGAGAGAGTTTCACGCTCCGCAACGGTGTAAGCGTAGCCCCCAGGAGCGCGCTCATCGTCGAATTTGAAAGATAAAGATATGAAAAGACTGATCTCCATACTTGCAGCAGCGGCCTGCCTTGCGGCCTGCAGTCCGAAAGCGGCCCCGCTGCATCCCGAATGGACCTACAACTCCGTGGTCTATGAAGTCAACATACGCCAGTTCTCCCCCGAGGGCAATTTCAAGGGGGTGGAAGCGCAGCTTCCCCGACTCAAGGACCTCGGAGTGGACGTGCTCTGGCTCATGCCCATGTACAAGATAGGCGAGGTGGAGCGCAAGGGCAGCATGGGTTCGTACTACGCCATCTCCGACTACACCGCCGTCAATCCCGAATTCGGGACCATGCAGGATTTCGACGAGCTGCTCAGTGCGGCGCACGCCCAGGGCTTCAAGGTCATACTCGACTGGGTGGCCAACCAGACCGCCCCGGACCATGTGTGGATGGAGACCCGTCCCGCCGACTACTACGAAAGGGATTCTCTGGGCAACGCCATCTACGAATACGACTGGAACGACACCCGCAGCCTCAACTATGACAATGAAACCGTCTGGGCCGCACAGGACTCCTGCATGCGTTTCTGGCTGGAGAAGGGCGTGGACGGCTTCCGCTGCGACGCCGCAGCCGAAGTGCCGGCAGCATTCTGGAAAGGTATACTGCCCAAGCTGAATGAAGACTATCCCGACATCTACCTGCTGGCCGAAGCCGAGAACGACGCCCTCACCGACGCTTCCGAGACTTTCGACGCCTCGTACGCCTGGAAGCTGCACCACATGCTCAACGACGTGGCCCAGGGCACCAAGAGCGTGAAGGACATACGCGAATACCTCGCCGAGGACGACGCCTGGATGGGTCCTTCCAACTTCCGCCTGATGTTCACCTCCAACCACGACGAAAATTCCTGGGCCGGAAGTGAATTCGAGAGGATGGGCGACGCAGCCAAGGTCATGGAAGTCCTCTGCTTCACCCTGCCCAAGGGCCAGCCCCTGGTCTATACCGGCCAGGAGATAGGCTTGCAGCGCCGTCTGCAATTCTTCGAGAAGGATCCCATCACCGACTGGTCGGCCAACGGATATACCTCATTCATCCGCGACCTCATCGCCTTCAGGCACGCCCATCCCTGCCTCGCAGCCGGGGAGGAAGGCGCCCCCGCTGTGTTCATCGAGGATGTCCCGGAGGGAGTGCTGGCATTTTCCCGCGCCAAGGGCAAGGACAAGGTGACGGTCTATGCCAATCTCACCCCGGCCGCCGTCTCGGTACCGTTCGAAAACGGTACGCTGGAGCTCGGCCCCTGGGGATGGAGTCTTTTCCCCACCCCCGAGACTTCGCTGTCTTCCCCCGACGGGACGATAAAGATGGATTTCACCCTCTCCGAGGCCGGCACCCCTTATTACAGCCTTTCCATCGACGGGCAGAGCGTAGTGCTCCCCAGCCGCCTGGGATTCGAGCTCAGGGGCGTCATCAAAGCGCAGGACCTGCATTACGAGGGAGACGGCAGCATTGCCAAGGAAGACGGGACGGGCAGTGTCGCACTGGACCGCGGCTTCGTGCTCACCGGCACCCGCACTGACAGCTTCGACGAGACCTGGGAGCCCGTGTGGGGCGAGGAATCCAGCATACGCAACCACTACAACGAACTCCTGGTGCAGCTTTGCCAGAAGGAAAGCGGCCGCCGGATGGACATACGTTTCCGCCTGTTCGACGACGGCCTGGGATTCCGCTACGAATTCCCCTCCGGCCAGTCCATGGTGCATTTCGTCATCAAGGAGGAACTCACCGAATTCGCCATGGCGGATGACTGCACCGCATGGTGGATACCCGGCGACTTCGACACCCAGGAATACGAATACAACTGCACCCGCCTCTCTGAGATAGGCCCCCATTTCCGCGACAAGATGCGCGGCAACTCCAGCCAGACCCCGTTCGACACCTGGGGAGTGCAGACTTCCCTGCAGATGAAGACCCCGGGCGGGATCTATGTCAACATCCACGAGGCCGCCCTGGTGGACTATCCCTGCATGCACCTGCTCGTGGACGGGCGGGCGCACAGCCTGAGGGCCTTCCTCACCCCTGACGCCCAGGGCTGGAAAGGCAATATGCAGACTCCCGGCAAGACCCCCTGGAGGACGGTCCAGCTGGCCCGCAGCGCCACCGGGCAGCTCGCTTCCCGCCTGGTGCTCAACCTCAACGAGCCCTGCGCCCTGGAAGATGTGAGCTGGATACATCCGGTCAAATACATGGGCGTGTGGTGGGAGATGATAGCGGGAGCGGGCTCCTGGGCCTACACCGACGCCGAAGGCATACGCCTGGACAGCTTCGACTATGCCTCTGCCAAGCCCAACGGCCGCCACAGCGCCAACAACGAGAAGGTACGCCGCTACATAGATTTCGCCTCCGCACACGGCTTCGACGCCGTTCTGGTCGAGGGATGGAACATAGGCTGGGAGGAATGGGCCAACTGCAACAAAGACTATGTCTTCGATTTCCTGACCCCCTACCCCGATTTCGACATCGCGGCCCTCAACGCCTACGCCCATTCAAAGGGCATCAGACTTGTGATGCACCATGAGACTTCTTCCAGCGTACGCAACTATGAGCGCCATATGGAAGCCGCCTACACCCTGATGAACAAGTATGGCTACGACGCCGTCAAGTCGGGCTATGTGGGTGACATCCTGCCACAGGGACAGCACCACTACAGCCAGTGGATGGTCAACCACTACCAGTATGCCCTCGAGCAGGCGGCCGCCCACCATATCATGGTCAACGCCCACGAGGCGGTGCGTCCTACCGGACTCTGCCGCACCTGGCCCAACCTCATCGGCAACGAATCCGCAATGGGCACCGAGTACCAGGCATTCGGCGGCATCACCCCCGGGCACACCGCCATATTGCCCTTCACCAGGCTCAACGGCGGGCCCATGGACTACACCCCGGGTATCTTCGAGCAGAACCTCAAGGACTGGTGCGGCAATGATTCTTATGTCAATACCACCATCTGCGGCCAGCTGGGACTGTACGTGACCATGTACTCCCCTCTCCAGATGGCGGCCGACACCCCCGAGCACTACAGCCGCTTCCTGGATGCCTTCCGCTTCATCGAGGATGTGGCGGTGGATTGGGACGAGAGCCGTTACCTCTTCGCCGAACCGATGGAATACATAGTCGCCGCCCGCCGCTCCAAAGCCGGACAGTGGTTCTGCGGCGGCGTCACCGACACCCAGGAGCGTTCCTTCGACATCCCCCTGGATTTCCTCGGCGAGGGCAGCTTCACCGCAAAGATCTACGCAGACGCCCCTTCGGCGCATTACAAAGACAATCCTCAGGCTTACGACATCTCCACCCGGACCGTCGTCGCCTCGGACAGCATACGTGTAACCATGAAGCCGGGTGGCGGCTTCGCAATCAGTTTTGAACCATGCAAGTGACTTTCAAGATAGAGTACGTGACCAGGTGGGGGGAGAGCCTCGCCCTGGTCCTCGCCGACAAGAAGTACCCCATGGAATGGAGTGAGGGAGGCATCTGGTCGGTCACCGTCAGCGACTGCAGCGCAGCGGCGCTCAAGGACTACAGCTATGTGGTGATGTACGACGGCCTGATCATCCGCAACGAATGGACCCACCACAGCTCCAAGTCCGCAAAACTCATCCAGGACCAGTGGCTGGACTGCCCCATCCCGGGCTGCCCCTTCACCCGCAAGCACCAGGCGGAGTATTTCGACCGTCCCGGTTTCCGCGGAGCGGGCACTGCCGTGCCGGTATTCTCGCTTCGCACCGCGAAGGACTTCGGCATAGGCGAGTTCCACGACCTCAGGCCCCTGGTGGACTGGGCCGCCTCCACGGGACAATGCATACTCCAGCTCCTGCCGGTCAATGACACCACCCGCAAGGGAGGTTGGCAGGATTCCTACCCCTACAGCCCCGTCTCCACCTTCGCCCTGCATCCCCTGTACATGCATCTGCAGGATCTGGGCATCAAGGAAGACGCCGTGTTCCGCAAGCTGCAGGCCGAGCTGAACGCCCTGCCCGAACTGGATTATCCCAGGGTCTTCAAAGCCAAGATGGCCTACATACGCAAGGCTTTCGAGGCCAGAGGTGAAAAGGACATGGCTTCCGCCGCTTACAAACGTTTCGTCAAGGAAAATTCCTACTGGCTGGAAGAATACGCGGAGTTCTGCGCCAAGCGCGACCGCCTGGAGCCCGCATACTACTGCTGGATGCAGTACCACCTGGACAAGCAGTTCTGCGCCGAAGTGGACTACGCCCGCTCCAAGGGCGTGTCGCTCAAGGGCGACCTCCCCATCGGAGTGAGCGCCGACAGCGCCGAGGCCTATTGGCATCCCGAGCTGTTCAACCTGGATTCCTCGACCGGAGCACCCCCTGACTATTTCAGCACAGACGGCCAGAACTGGGGTTTCCCGACCTACAACTGGGAAGAGATGGCAAAGGACGACTACGCCTGGTGGAAGGCGCGTCTGCGCAAGATGAGCCGCTATTTCGACGCATTCCGCATCGACCACATACTCGGCTTCTTCCGCATCTGGGAGATCCCTACGGAGTACAGCGGCGGCCTGATGGGACATTTCAATCCCGCATTGCCCTACTCCGAGAAGGAAATCTTCGCCATGCACCTGCCCATCGACGGGCTTTTCCATCCGGATCCCCGCCATCCCGGCATGTACCAGCCCCTCATCGCCCCCGCCTCGGCAGGATTGCCCCAGGACCAGCAGGAGCGGTTCGGAGCCTTGTACAATGATTTCTTCTACCACCGCCACGACGAATTCTGGAGGCGCAACGCCGAGAAGAAACTGCCCGAGCTGCTGGGAGCCACCGGCATGCTCGCCTGCGGTGAGGACCTCGGCATGGTGCCCCATTGCGTGCCCGGCGTGATGGACCACGAACGCATACTCTCGCTCAAGATGAGGGGGATGGAGAATGAGGGCGAATGGAAGGAACTGAGCGTCTGCGCCACTTCGAGCCACGACATGCCCACCCTGAGGATGCAGTGCGACCATGATCCGGAGCCCTGGGAGATCAGGAACATGCTCTGGGAGTTCCTGGATTCACCTTCGATGCTGGCCATCTTCCCCCTGCAGGACTGGGTAGCCCTCGACAAGGGGCTGCGCCGCTCCGACAGGGACGCAGAGCGCATCAACGAGCCCGCCGACAGCCACCATCACTGGCGCTATCGCGTGCACTTCGACCTGGAGAGTCTGAAGACTGCTTTCGACCTCAATGCAGAGGTCGAAGGCCTGATCAAAGATTCCCGTCGGGCAATCTGAGATATCTGGTAGAATTACCGGTCTGAGTATAATCGGGAGCGAAGGTCATGCCTTCGCTTCCTTTTTTGTACACGGCCTCCTCCCATGTGGGCGCGTCGGGGGTGGCCATCACGAGGGGCCCGTGCATCAAGGCGCCCAGCCACTCTGAGTATCCGTCTATCTTGTCCGGACCATAGCAGATATGGTCGGTGTAGGGCATCACCACCTCCACCACGTCACTCTCCGACCAGTTCCTCGCAGGTATCTCCACATATGAGCAGGGACGGTAGCTGCGGGCTATGCTGCGGCCGTTGAGCCTTATGTCGAAGCCTTCCGTGGCCCAGTAAGGCACCCTCAGTTTCATGGCGAAACGGCCGCCGGAGACCTTGATCACGGAATGCTCCGAAGGCCAGGCGCACTCCTGGGTGAGAGTCACACCCTTGGCCCTCCAGAAGGCCTCCGTGGGCAGGTACAGCCCCACCCAGAGGCAGTCGTCGGAGACGAAGTAGGCCGCCTCCTGATATTTGACATGGTTCTCGGCGCCGGTGCCGCCGCAGCAGGTGGAGCTCGGGCTGCGGTTGCCGAAAGGCTTGCGGGCGTTCAGTCCCACCGCATACTGGTAAGTCACGGCGAAATGCTCCGGATGCAAGGAGCCCACGATCTGATTGTACAGCACCCTTTCGTAGTAGTCCATGTAGGCAGCGTCGTCGGGGTCGTAGCAATTGAGGTCCTTGGTGAGCTTGGCGAGGTTGTAGGCGCAGCAGGTCTCATTCAGGCAGGGGTCGGGGAGCATGTTGCGCATCTGGGTGTAGGGCTCCCGGAACATCTCTCCGTTGCCCACCCCTCCGGTGGCATAGACATAGCGTCCCTGGACGAGCTGCCAGAAATTGAGGGCGATGTCATAGTACATCGGATCGGCATTCAGGCGGTAGGAGCGCAGGGCCCCGGTGATCATGGGGATATGCTGGTTGGCATGGCGGCCGCGGATGTCGTCTATATTGCGCGACAGGGGTCCGAAAAATGCGGGAGCGTCGAAATAAGACGCCGCTTCCAGCAGCCTGGCCCTGTCCCCGGGATCGGAGGACATCTCACTCAGGCGCGAGAGGGACTCCGCCATACCTCCGAGTTCACCGGCGATGTACATGTTCCACATCTCGTAGCGGTTGCCGGGGCGGCTGCGGCGCTCTTCCCGGCTGCCCTGCACATCCACGAAAGTGCGGTAATGGAGCCTGTTCCATACCCACAGGCCCATGTCCCTGGCGATCAGCTGGGCTTTCGAGGCAATCGCCTCGTCGTCCACGTTCAGGGCGATGTCGATCAGGCCGGCGAGCTGCTTGTGGATGCTGTAGTAAGGGGCCCAGACCCACTGTTCGTTGTGGTAGGGCCGGTACATCTCGACCAGTACGGGGTGCTGGGCGGGGATGGCGTTCAGATAGCCGTAGCCGTAGCTGCAGCAGTCTTTCTTGTATTCGTCAAACGAAGCCCAGTCCCCTTTGAGATGGCGCAGTTCCTCTTCCGGGGCGAGATCCCGCGCTTCGCGGTAGCGGCCCAGACCCTCGTCCATCACGAAGGTCAGCTCCTGGCACTCTCTCAGCTGGTCCACCATGATGCGTATGTTGGTCTTGAGGCTGTCTTTCAGGGCGGGGTCCTCGCAGCAGGCATAGGCCATGGCCATGGCGGACATGTAGTGGCCGCTGCCGTGTCCCTTGAGCTTGGTGGTCGGGGAATCCCAGCCCCTCGAGCGGGGATAGCCCTCGGTGCTCAGGCCGTAGGTGTCACGATAGTTGTACAGCATCTCCTTGACATTGATACTCAGGAGATTGCGTATATCCATATCGCGGTTTGAAGTGAGGCGGTTGTCCCCTGTGAGGCGGACATCGGCGAGCGGCAGCGGCGAAGCTACCGGCTCCGGGGCCGGATGGCGCCATGAGGCGCGGGTCACCCGCACCGACGCTTTGACAGGGAAGCCCCCGGGACCCTCGCCGATTATGGCGCCGGCCACTTCGTAGCGGCAGCCTGCTGGATGCAGGACGCTGTCTGAGAGGAAGGCTTCGACCTCCCGGGAAGCATCATTCCACACCACCTGGCGCCATCCGCTGCTCCCGTCGGCGTAGCGGACCAGCAGCTGCGAAGGCAGGCGCGGCACCGTTCCGACCGGGGTGTCCACTTTCACGGGTTCTACGGCTGCTATGTGTTTCACCTGCCCCTCGGCAGGCAGGGCAAGGGCGGCGGCTATCAGGAGGAGGATGCTCTTTTTCATGGGATCATGCGGTTAATACTGCAAGTTACACATTATTTCATTAATGATTATATTTGTATGTTATGAAGTTAAGCAGATTATTCCTGTTCGCCGCACTGCTGTGCGGCTGCACCACCGGCAAAGTCATCGAATGCGGCAACGGTGAGAAAGTACGCCTCACCGCCATCAATGAAAACATCATACACGTGGAATCCGTCCCTGCGGGAGCGTCCTTCTCCGACAGGGCATCCCTGGTCACTGTCCCCCATAAGGCCTTCCGGGATTTCGAATACTATGAGAAAGACGGGGCCAAGGTGCTCAAGACCTCCAGGCTCATGGCGGTGGTCAACATCGCCGACGGCCGCGTGATGTACAGCCGCGTGGGAGAGCCCCTGCTCGTCGCGGAAGACACCCGCAGCTTCACCCCCATCGAGGTGGAAGGCGACAAGGGCTGGACCGTAAGGCAGACCTTCGTCCCCTTCGACGAGTCCTTCTACGGTCTGGGTCAGCACCAGGCCGACGAATGGGACTGGAAAGGCCGCAACGAAGAGCTTTATCAGTACAATACCAAGATATCCCTCCCCTTCGTCATTTCTTCCAGAGGTTACGGCATACTCTGGGACAGCTACAGCCTGTGCCGCTGGGGCGATCCCCGTCCGTACGCCCAGCTCTCCGAAGTGTTCAAGCTCTATGACAAGGACGGAGTGGAAGGAGCCCTGACCGGCACCTATACTCCCCGCAGGGGTGAGACCCTGGTGCGAAGGGAGACCGCCCTGGACCAGGAATTCCTGAGGGTGCCCGAGTGCGACAGGGTGATGGGGGCGCCGGCTTTCAATTTCAACGGCTCCCACGTGGAATACGACGGATGGCTGGAGCCTTCCGAAGGCGGGATTTTCAGATTCTACCTGTATTATGCCGGCTACATGAAAGTATTCATCGACGGAAAGGAAGTGATGCCGGAGATCTGGCGCACCGCCTGGAATCCCAACGGACGCAAATTCTCCGTGAAGATGATACGCGACACCAAAGTCCCCATACACATAGAGTGGAAACCCGACGGAGGCACCAGTTACTGCGCCCTCAAGGTACTCTCCCCCGTCCCGGAGGAAGAGCAGGAAAAGATGTCCTGGTGGGGTGAGATGCAGGACGGCATAGACTACTACTTCATCAACGGCGAGGACAGCGACGAAGTGATAAGCGGCTACCGCACCCTCACCGGCAAGGCCCCCGTGCCCCCGAAGTGGGCTATGGGATTCTGGCAGAGCTACGAGAGGTACCGCAACCAGTTCGAGGTGGTGGACGCCGTCAGGGGCTTCCGCAGCCGCAATATCCCCATGGACAACATAGTGCAGGACTGGCAGTACTGGAAACCCGACCAGTGGGGCAGCCACGAGTTCGACGAAAGCCGCTACCCCGACCCCACGGCGATGGTGGACAGCGTACACGCCATGGATGCACGCTTCATGATAAGCGTATGGCCCAAGTTCTACACCAACACGGAGCATTTCCGCGAGTTCGATTCCAAGGGCTGGATGTACCAGGTCCCCGTGAAGGACAGCGTAGAAGACTGGCTGGGATACCAGCAGTCTTTCTATGACGCCTACTCCGAAGGAGCCCGCAAACTGTTCTGGAAGCAGATGAAAGACCATCTGTATCCCATAGGCGTGGACGCCTGGTGGATGGACGCCAGCGAGCCCAACATCCACGACTGCACCGACATGGACTACCGCAAGGCCATGAGCGGTCCTACGGCCCTCGGATCCTCGACCCGCTATTTCAACGCCTACGCCCTCATGAACGCCCAGGCCATATACGACGGCCAGAGAGCCACGAAAGACGGCAAGAGAGTGTTCCTGCTCACCAGGAACGGCTTCTCAGGCATGCAGAGATACTCCACCGCCAGCTGGAGCGGCGACATAGGCACCCGCTGGGAAGATATGAAAGCCCAGATCAGCGCCGGCCTCAACTACTCCGTCGCCGGCATCCCCCTGTGGGGACAGGATGTGGGAGGATTCAGCGTGGAAAACCGCTACAGCGCCGCCCAGAATCTGTTCAACCGCACCGGAGAGGTCAGCCCCGACCTGGAAGAATGGAGGGAGCTCCAGCTCCGCTGGCACCAGTGGGGCCGCTTCACCCCCATTTACCGCGCCCACGGACAATTCCCCATGCGCGAGCCCTGGAGCATAGCTCCTGAAGGGGAACCCGCCTACGAAGGGATAGTCGCCTGCATACGGGACCGCTACTCGATGATGCCCTACATCTATTCGCTGGCAGCCCGCGTACATTTCGACGACTACACCATCATGAGGCCGCTGGTCATGGACTTCGCCTCAGACAGCGACGCCCTCGGGATCAGCGACGAATTCATGTTCGGAGACGCCCTTCTGGTCTGCCCCGTGTATGAATACGGAGCCCGCTCCCGCGAGGTTTACCTGCCTCAAGGATGCGGCTGGTACCGTATCCAGGGGGACAAGGTCACCAGGTACGAAGGAGGCCTGAACCTGCTCGCCGACGCTCCCCTCGAGGACATCCCGACTTATTACCGCGAGGGACAGATCTTCGTCAGGGGCAACGACGTCCCCAGCACCGCCACTGAGCAGACGGAGCTGAGCATAAGCGTATTTACGGGCAAGGATGCGGATTTCAGGCTCTACAGCGACGACGGCACGGACTATTCCTACGAGAAAGGCGCCTTCGCCTGGATACCCATGCACTGGGATGAAGCCTCCAGGACCCTTACGCTGGATGATATGGAAGGCTCATGGGCAGGCATGCCCGAGGGCTGGAAGATAAGCGCGCAGGCAGTGGACCGCGATGGTATCACCAGAGCGGGGACCTTCACCTATATGGGACTGAAGGTCAGTCTGAAATTCTGAGATTATTTAAGGGTTTCGAGATAGGCTACGACGTCGGCGACGGTGTTGAATGTGGCCAGTTCCTCATCGGGTATGGTCACGCCGTAATCGTCTTCGATGCGTATCAGCAGCTGAAGTATGTCGAGGGAGTCCGCACCCAGGTCTTTCTTGATCTGGGATTCCATCTGGACTTGGGCGGGGTCCAGCCTCAACTGCCTGGCGAGCAGACTCTGCACTTCTTCGAATATGTTATCAGGCATCATAGTGTTCGTATTTTAGTATTATTTCTTCCATTTTGGCGCTCAATGAGCTCACATGCATCCTGTAAGCCTGGTCGATGCATTTCTCCACGGCTACCGCATTGCTGCTGCCGTGTCCTTTGACCACCACTTTGGAGGTGCCGAGCAGCACGCTTCCGCCGTGGTTGTGGTAATTCATCAGTTGCCTCAGGTCGAGGAACATCTTCTTCATGAACAATGCGCCTATCTTGTAGATAGTGCGTGAGAAGATGGTTTCCTTGACCTTTTTCATCAATTCGACGGCGGTTCCTTCGGTGGTCTTGAGCAGCACGTTGCCGGAGAATCCGTCAGCTACGACTACATTGTAGTCTCCTGAAAGCAGGTCGCGGCTCTCCATATTGCCGACGAAATTGATTTCGGGAGTTTCGGAAAGCAGTTTGTACGCCATCTGGCGGACATCATCGCCTTTCCCGGCTTCCTTGCCCACATTGAGCAGGGCCACGCGGGGTTTCTGCACGCCGCAGACATTCTCCATATACAGGCTCGCCATTATGGCGAACTGCCTCAGATGGTCGGCCGTCACCACCATATTGGCTCCGCTGTCGCAGACACCTACCAATCCACCCGTCATGGTGGGCAGGATGGGGCAGAAGGCGGGACGTATGACACCCGGTACACGGCCTATCCTGGTGAGGGATGCCGCCACGAGGGCGCCTGTGGAGCCGGTGCTGACCATTCCGGCTATGCTGTCATCGTCGCGCAGCATACGGATGGCGCGTATCATCGAGCTGTCTTTCTTGAGACGTATGGCGTTCGTTGGCTTTTCGTCACAGCCTATCACCTCGGGTGCATCGACTATCTCCAGGCGGGAGTGGTCATATTCCTTGCCGGAAAGGTAGTCTGAGATGATTTTGGCGTCTCCCGTGAGGATGAGGGAGATATCATGGTTGGACGCAAGGGCGGAGAGGGCTCCGTCTATGTTGGCCATGGGGCTGTGGTCGCCGCCGAAACAGTCTATGATTAGTTTTACCATTAGGATAGCTGTTTAATGTAGGCACGGCGGCGTTTGTGCCGCACTGAGTTGAAACGTTTCCAGAGATTCTGTATGGCGTAATTGTCCTCGAGGTTGAGATTGCTCTCGGCATATTGGATGCCGGGGTCCTTGAGCATTTCAGCGAGACCGGCGGCCACGCAGACGCTCACTCCCCTGTTCAGCCATTCGGGGTCCACTCCGATCAGGCCGAGGTCGATGACTTCGGGATGGCGCTTCGCCTTGAGGAACTCATATATGGCCCTGGGGGTCAGGTGACCGCCGGCCACCCTCGCCGCCTTGGCTATGCTCGGGAAGCATATTCCCATCAGCACCACCTTGTCGTTTTCGTCGAGTATCACCACTGCGTGCTTCTCGTCGAGTATCATCTTGAAATTGTCCACCATCAGCTGTATCATCTTCTTGGTGAACGGGACGGTGCCGTAGATATTCTCGTAGGACTTGTCCAGGATTTCGAAGAAGCCGTCCTTGTATTTCTTCAGGAAATCGGACGCGCTTTTCGCAGGGCCCATCCTGAGATGATAGCGCTTCATGACGAAATCGCTCATCTTGTGCATGCCGGCTATGGTCTCGTCGTCGGGTGCCTTGATGCGGTACTCGTACCAGTCCACTTCCTTGGCATAGCCCAGACGTTCGATAAAATCCTGATAATAGGGATAGTTGTACTGCTCTTCGAAGGTGCTCATCTGGTCGAAGCCGTCGATGAGCAGGCCTTCCCTTTCCAGGTCGGAGAAACCCAGGGGGCCGCAGGCCTTTTCCATGCCTCTTTCCAGGGCCCATTTCTCCACTGCCTCGAACAGGGCTTTCGCCACTTCGAAGTCCTCGACCACATCGAAACGGGTGAAACGCACCCGCTTCTCGCCAGTCTTTTCGTTGCTCGCGCGCTGGATGATACCGGAGATGCGGCCGGACATGACTCCGTCCTTGTAGGCGTTGAAATAGACAGCATCGCTGGTTTCCAGATAGAGATAATCCTTGCGGAAAATCTTCTTCTCGTCCATCCACAGGGGCGGTACATAGTATGGGCAGTCTTTATAGAGTCGGTTTGGGAAATCCAGGAATTCCCTCTGCATCCGACGGGTCGTGGCTTCCAATACCTGTATCATGGCTACTTGTGTATTGCGTGGAACGCCACTCCCACGCCGTTGGGGCCGCAATGGGCGCCGGCGGTGGGATTGGTCATGACTGTCTCTATGTTGAGATCGGCGCCCAGGCGCTCACGGAGCCTGTTCTCCACCTGTTTCGCTATCTCCCCTGCGTCGGTGTGGCCGATGATGATGCGGTGGTGCTGCAGGTCGTCGCCGAGCTCCGCCACCTTGTTGACAAGGTGCTCCACGGCCTTCACGCGGCCGGTTTCCTTGGCGATGCTGAGCATCTTGCCCTCTTCGTTCATATAGATGATGGGGCGTATGCCGATGAGGCCGCCCATAGTGGCTGCCAGGCCGCTGACACGGCCGCTGCGGCGGAAGAACTTGAGGTCGTCGGCGAAGAAGTACTGGGCGAAATGGGGCACTTCCTTCTTTCCCCACTCCATCACTTCCTCGGGGGTCTTGCCGGCATTGAACAGGTCACCCACTTCCCTTGCGATAAGGTAGCTTATGATGGTGATCCCATAGGTGTCCAGGGCGTAGAATTTGCGCTCCGGGTATTTCGCCTTGAGCTTCTCCACGGCCTGGCGCATCACTGCTATGGAAGCGGTCATGGTGCCCGAGATATGCACGTAGAAGATATCGTTTCCGGCAGCGAATTCCGGCTCGAAATACTTCAGGTAGGATTGCTCGCTGAGGGCGCTGGTCGTAGGGATCACGCCGGAGCGGAGGAGGTCATAGTAAGACTTGAAATCGAAGGTCTCTTCCTCCTCGTAGGGGTAGGTGGTTTTGCCGTCGATACTGAACGGCATGCTGATAAGCTTGTAACCGTACTCGGCCGCCACCTTGGGGGTGAAATCGGCATCGGTATCCGTAAAGAGTGTCAACATAGTACGAGAATGTAGTTATACACGGGCTGACCGCCGTCGGTCAGTATGAATTCGGTCATGGGGCAGGTCGCAGCGAGCCTTGCGGGAAGCGTGGCCGCCGCCTCCGGGTCCGCCTCGGAGCCGTAGATGATCAGGGCCACGTCATGGTCGACCGCACCGAGCTCCTTGCAGAGAGCCAGGAGCACTTGTTCCGGGGTGGCTTCATCTATCAGTATCTTTCCGGAAGATATCCCGAGGAAGTCCCCTTCCTTGATGTCCAGGCCGTCCATGGTGGAATTCCTGGTGGCATGGGTCACCTGGGCGCAGGTGACATGGCTCATGGTCTCTTCCACCGCGGCCACTGTGGCGTCCACATCCTTTGAAGATTTGTCAATGGAAGCAGTGGCCACGTAGCCGGCGCCTATGTTCTTGGACTCGAAGACCACGACGCGGGATTTTTCATACATCCCGGCCGCCTGGCGGGCAGTCAGGAGTATGTTGGAGTTGTTGGGGAAGACGTAGATGGTGTCGGCGTCTATCCTTTCGAAGGCCTCGATGAAGCTGCCTGCCGAAGGGTTCATGGTCTGTCCTCCCTCGATCACCTCGTCCGCACCGGCTTCCCGGAACGCGTTCACGAGGCCCGCGCCCGAAGCCACCACCACTATGCCGCAGGGCTTGCGGGTCTTGCGGAAGTTGTTCTGTATGGTGGTCTCGTGGTGCTGGAGGGTCATGTTCTCTATCTTGAGGGTCAGGTACTCTCCGTATTTCTGGCAATGGTTGAGTATCTCTCCGGGGGTCTTGGTGTGCACGTGGACCTTTACGATGCTGCCGTCGCGGAAGCACACCACCGAATCTCCGACGGAGACCAGGTAATCCCGGATCTCGCTCTCGTCGAAGCTGTCCAGGTCGACCTTGGAGCTCTGGAGACGGAGGAGGAATTCGGTGCAATAGCCAAATGTGAGCTCGCTTTCGGAGGTGAATGCATCGAGGTTGAGCGCAGGCTTCACCGCCGCGGCGGTGGTGGAGACGGGCTCTTCGGAGACAGCCGTCTGCACCGCATTGCGGAAGTCGGCCATTCCCCGGAAGATGCAGAGGAGACCTGCGCCGCCGCTGTCCACGACTCCGGCTTCCTTCAGCACGGGGAGCTGGTCGGGGGTGCGGTCCAGGGCTGCTTCCATCTCCTGGAGCAGCAGATCCCAGAGGGATTCGAAGTCCGCGGGGACAGCCGCGCTCACAGCCTCCACAGAATCTTTCAATACTGTGAGGATGGTGCCTTCCACGGGCACGCTCACTGCCTTGTAGGACTCTTCGACGCCGCAGCGGAGGGCGGCGCAGAATTCAGGGGTACCGGCATCCTGCCGTCCCTGGAGGCCCTTGGCAATACCTGCAAAGATGCGGGAGAGAATGACCCCGGAATTGCCCCTGGCACCCAGGAGCATGCCGGAGGAGACCGCGGCCGCCACTGCGCCCAGACTGCCGTCGGAAGCTATGGCCCCGGCGGCCGCGCTGCGACCGGAATCAACGGTCATGTACATATTGTCCCCGGTATCTCCGTCGGGAATAGGGAAAACATTCAGGTCGTTTATCTCCTGCCTGTTCCTGTCGAGCTCCGCTACGCCGCTCCTGACCATGGACAGGAAATCGGCACCGGAAAGGGTTTCAGAAAACGTCATTTCTTTTTTTTATCATCGGCGGAGCTGAAAAATCTCCACTGGAACAACGCCAGGTAGAAAGCTCCCACCGTCACACAACTGTCGGCGAAATTGAAGACCGGGCTGAAAAACACCACTTCCCCCTCTGCGTTGTGGATCAACGGGAAATAGAACATATCCACGACTTTCCCGTGCAGGAAAGGGGCATAGTCCCAGATAAGCCCGTAAAAGAGGGAATCGATAGTGTTACCCACCGCACCGGCGGCGATGAGTGTCAGGCCGACCAGCACTCCGGTCGGTGTATCTTCCTTGCGGGACAGCGACCATATCCACCAGATGAGCAGAGGGCTGAGGACGAGCCTGAAAAGCGACAGGAGCATCTTGCCGAAAGAGCCGCCGAAGCTCATGCCGAAGGCCATGCCTTCGTTTTCGACGAAGCAGAGGCGGAACCACTGCCCTATCACGTAGATCTGCTCACCGAGATCCATGCCGGTCTTGACCAGGACTTTGATGACCTGGTCTATGACCACCAGCAGGACACAGAGGATAATGAGTTTTGTCCCTTTGGAGATGCGCATGTCAGTTCCTTCCTGATTTCGCAAGCATCTCCTTGGCCTCGACCGTAAGCGTGGCGTGAGGCACGAGACGGAGTCTTTCCTTGGGTATCAGCTTGCCTGTGACACGGCAGATACCGTAGGTCTTGTTTTCGATGCGGACGAGGGCGGCCTCCAGGTTCTGGATGAACTTGTACTGGCGCTGGGCGAGCTGGCTGGCCTCTTCCTTGGAGAGCTGGTTGGCTCCGTCGTCCTCGACCGTCCTGAAAGACGGGGAGGTGTCTTCGATGTCGTTAGTGCCGTTGTGCATGACTACTTCACGCAAGGTGTTGTACTCAGCCTTGGCCTTCTCGAGTTTTTCCAGGATAATGGTCCTGAATTCCTCAAGCTCCTCATCAGAGTAGCGGATCCTGATATTGTCTGCCATAACTATTTATGATTTAGTTGGTTATCTTAATCGCTATATCCTGGTCCCCCCATTCCACCCGGTCGGCATCCGCACCGGCCTCGGCGAGAGGCTTGAGAGCGAGGCTGCGGGACAGGGTCTGGGTGCAGACATAGTCCTTGAAATTCTTGAGCGAGGCCTCGATGTCCTCGAGGGCCTGGCCTTCGGCGTAAATGACGGTATCAATCCTGTCCGTAACCTCCAGGCCGTGGGCCTTGCGGAGATTCTGGATGGGACGCACGAGCTCGCGGGCTATACCCTCTTCGATGAGCTCGGGAGTCATGGTGATGTCCAGGGCGATGGTCAGGGGGCCGTCGGAAGCGACGAGCCAGCCCGGCATGTCCTCGGAGTGGATCTCATAGTCTTCCTTGCGCAGGGTGACGTCTCCGCCCTGGAGGCTGAGCACATAGCCGCCGGGGCATTTCTCCATGTCGGAGATCTGCTGCTGCGAAAGGGTGGCGAAAGCAGCCGCGATTTCCTTCATCCTCGGGCCGTAGATCTTGCCGAGGGTCTTGAAATTGGGCTTGATCTTCTTGGTGATGACACCTGTGGTATCTGTGATGAACTGGGCTTCCTTGACATTCACCTCGGTCAGGATCACCTGCTTGACGGCCTCGAGCTGGGCGCGCACCTTCTCGGAGATAACGGGTATCATGAGCCTCGGAAGAGGCTTCTTGACATTGATGGCGACTTTCTTGCGAAGGGCCAGGACCATGGAGCAGGACTTCTGGGCGAGAGCCATCCTCTCTTCCAGGTCCTCGTCCACCAGGGAGAGGTCGGCGGAAGGCATGAACTCGAAATGCACGGATTCCGAACCGGGCACCAGGTCGAGCCAGAGCTTGTCCATGTAGAAGGGAGCGATGGGCGAAGACAGTATGGCCACGGTCTTGAGGACCTCATAGATGGTCTGGAAGGCCGAAAGCTTGTCGTCGGACATGCCGGAGACCCAGATGCGCTTCTTGTTCAGGCGGACGTACCAGTTGCTGAAATCGTCGCAGACGAAATCCTGGATGAGCCTGCCTGCGTCGGTGATGTCGTAGTCCTCGTAGCATTCCCTGACCTTGCGGATGAGGGTGTTGAGCTTGCTCAGCATCCACTTGTCGAATTCGGGGCGCTTCGCTGCGGGCACAGCGGGTGCGGCGGGGTCGAAGTCGTCGATATTGGCATAGACCGCAAAGAGCGAATAGGTGTTGTAGAGGGTGCCGAAGAATTTGCGGCGCACCTCTTCCACACCGGCCTCGTCGAAGCGGAGATTGTCCCAGGGCTGGGCGTTGGTGAGCATGTACCAGCGGAGGGCGTCGGGACCGTAGGTGTCCAGAGCCTTGAAAGGATCGACGGCATTGCCCAGGCGCTTGCTCATCTTCTCGCCCTTCTTGTCCAGCACCAGGCCGTTGGAGATGACCCTCTTGAAAGCGGGGGTGCCGCTGACCATGGTATGGATGGCGTGGAGGGTGTAGAACCAACCCCTCGTCTGGTCCACGCCCTCGGCGATGAAGTCCGCGGTGCAGCCGAAATCGGGGCTGTCCTTGCCGCGAAGGCCTGTCTGGGCGTAAGGCATGGAACCGGAGTCGAACCACACGTCGATGAGGTCGGTCTCGCGGGTCATCTTCCTGCCGCTCGGGCTGACGAGGAAGATATTGTCCACATAGGGACGGTGCAGGTCTATCTTGTCGTAGTTTTCCTTGCTCATGTCGGCGGGATCGAAGCCGAGGGCCTTGAAGGGGTTCTCCTTCATGAAACCGGCCTCGACGGCCTTGTCGATCTCAGCGTAGAGCTGGGCCACGGTGCCGATGCATATCTCTTCCTTCCCGTCTTCGGTGCGCCAGATGGGCAGCGGGGTGCCCCAGTAGCGGCTGCGGCTGAGGTTCCAGTCCTGGATGCTCTCCAGCCACTTGCCGAAGCGTCCGGTGCCGGTGGCCTCGGGCTTCCATGTGATCTGGGTGTTGAGCTCCATCATCTTCTCCCGGACGGCCGTGGCCTTGATGAACCAGGAGTTGAGGGGATAATAGAGCACCGGCTTGTCGGTACGCCAGCAGTGCGGGTAGGTGTGCAGATGCTTTTCGATGCGGAAAGCCTTGCCGGCGGCCTTGAGCATGACGCAGAGGTCCACGTCCAGGGTCGGGGCGTCGGCGGGCAGGGAAGCGTCGTACGCGTTCTTGACATAACGGCCGGCCCACTCGCGGTAGGACTCGGATACGCGGTCCGCGACATAGGCGGGGTCGAGGTCCTCGACACGGTAGAAACGGCCCTGGGGATCCACCTGGGCCTGGGGGGCGCCGTCCTTGTCGGTGACATAGAGTCCGGGGACTCCTGCCAATCTGGCCACCTTGGCGTCGTCGGCACCGAAGGTCGGTGCGATATGGACTATGCCGGTACCGTCTTCCGTGGTCACATAGTCTCCGGGGATGACGCGGAATGCGCCTTCGTCCGGACGGAACCAGGGGATGAGCTGTTCGTACTTCATCCCGACGAGCTCCGAGCCCTTGAAGGTGCCGGGAAGCACTTCATAGGCGACCTTGTCATTGAACCATGCCCCCACGAGGGCCTGGGCCAGGATGTAGGTGGCAGGGGCGCCGGTATAAGGATTGGTGCTGCGCACCTTGACATAATCGATGTTGGGACCTACGCAGAGGGCTGTGTTGGAAGGCAGGGTCCAGGGAGTGGTGGTCCAGGCCAGGAAATACAGGTCCTCCTCGCCCACGACCTTGAACTGGACGCAGACGGTGGTGTCCTTGACATCTCTGTAGCAACCGGGCTGGTTCAGCTCATGGGTGCTGAGGCCGGTGCCGGCGGCAGGACTGTAAGGCTGGATGGATTTGCCTTTGTACAGGTAACCCTTGTCGTAGATATCCTTGAGCAGCCACCACAGGGTCTCGATGTAGCGGTTGTCATAGGTGATGTAGGGGTCGTCCATGTCGACCCAGTAGCCGATGCGGTCCGTGAGGGTGCGCCATTCGGCCGTGTATTTCATGACTTCTTCGCGGCAGGTGCGGTTGTAGTCGGCGACACTGATCTTGGAGCCGATGTCCTCCTTGGTGATGCCGAGTTTCTTCTCGACCCCGAGCTCCACCGGCAGGCCGTGGGTGTCCCATCCCGCACGTCTGCGGACCTTGAATCCGGTCTGGGTCTTGTAACGGCAGACCGCATCCTTGATACTGCGGGCCATGACATGGTGTATGCCCGGCATTCCGTTGGCGGAAGGGGGACCTTCGAAGAAAATGAACTCCGGAGCACCCTCGCGTATGGCGAGGGACTTGTCGAACGCACCCATCTCTTTCCATCTGCGGAGTATGTCATTCCCGGCTGATACCAAGTCCAGGCCTTTGTATTCTTTGAATGTCATATTTTTTGTCTACTTTTGCCCTATAATTTAATTCGCAAAGTTAATCATTTTAGGGGAAATGACAATCAGCTATGGGAACGCTTGACATCATATTGCTCATATGTTTCATCCCTGCCGTCATCAGCGGAATCATGAGAGGTTTCGTGAGGCAGGTCGTAGCCGTAGCCGCACTGGTGATAGGCGCGATCCTGGCCGTCAGATTTTCCGGGGTCATAAGCGAGTGGCTGGCCCAATATCTCCAGATGGAGATGTCCCTCATCCGTATAATCAGCTTCCTGATCATAGTGGTGGTGGCCGTGCTGCTCCTGAACCTGGTGGGCAGGCTCCTGGAAAAAGTGGTCAAGATTTCCATGCTCGGATGGCTCGACAAGATACTCGGCGTGGTGGTGGCCCTTTTCTTAACCGCCATGATACTCGGCATCCTGATAATCTCCTTCGAAAGCCTCAACAGCCAGTGGGAGATCGTCAAGCCGGAAGTCACCGAAAGTTCCCCCGTTTACTCCCTGATAAGGAATTTCGCGACCCAGGTGATCCCAGGGCTCAAGAAACTAATAATCCACGATGCCTAGAATCATACTCATAGAAACTTCCACCTCCCTGTGCTCGACGGCTCTCCTGTCGGACGGGAAGGTAGTCTGCAGCAGGGAGAGCGGCGAACCCCGCGCCCACGCTTCGATGACGGCCGTCTTCGTGAAGGAGATGCTGGACGCCCAGGGTCTCAAGGCAAGCGACTGCGATGCCGTGTGCGTCAGCAAGGGTCCCGGATCTTACACCGGACTGAGGGTGGGAGTCTCCACGGCCAAGGGCCTGTGCTTCGGCGCCGGGATCCCCCTGATCGCAGTGAGCACCATGGAAGTGCTTGCCCGCCAGGCCATAGAATCCGGCGCAGTCCCGGAGGGTTGCAGATATATCATCCCCATGGTGGATGCCCGCAGGATGGAGGTTTACACAGCACCATGCTCCCCCGAAGGGCAATTGCTGGACGAGATCCGCCCTATGGTGGTGGGGCCCGAAAGCTTCGCCGCCCTTCGCAGTGAAGGGCCGGTGCTGTTCATCGGCGACGGCGCTGAAAAGTGCCGCGAGGCACTCTCCGGGGAGAACTCCCACTTCATCCAGACCTGTCCCCGTGCCGAGGCCATGGCAGTCCCCGCCCTCGAAGCCTTCGCACAAAAAAAGTTCGAAGACACTGCGTACTTCGAACCTTTCTATCTCAAACAATTCGTCGCGACTATCAGCCGGAAGAACTTATTCTAATACACTCGCTTACATCACAGATCGCTTGTTTTCAGCCGGTATAGACATACTGTCTGGCTGTCCTCCACTTTGGATAGGAACAGTTCATCATGCGTGGCATAACATCCCCGGTACAGTCCGTCCAACCCGTATTTCCCGAGAATCCGTCCATCCCAATCCAATTTGTACAATACAGTACCGGCACCAGGCTGGTGCTGAGACGACGGTTTCCCGAAATACAATGCATACAAGTAACGGCCTTGTGAGCAGATTCCCGTAAAACACATGTTGAGTTCTTCGGACGAATATGCAGGTGCACCCTTGATCCGAAACCCCCTGACTTCGCCTGAGCGAATATCCAGAAAACCGTATACAGGCATTGTGTTCATCGCGAAGCAGACTGTGCCTTTCGCGTCATCAATGCAGTCCACCAATGCAAAAGTATTCATCCTGATCCACTCTTCATTCACAGTCTCAAGAGGAGCAGTATCAAAAAGGCGGAATTCCCGTTCTTCTTTGCCACTATCGAGATTATATATGGCGTAATATGGAGTGTCGGTACTCACAAACGCCGCAGAGCCCTGAATAGAGTTATAAGCCAACACCTGCGGCCCGGACAATTTGTATGTTGACATGATAGCCGGTGTCCCCTTTCCTGGAGGGGCTTCGAGCCTGACCTTGGGGGAGACAGAAGAAGGGTCTCCGTCCAACGGAATCTCGGACACTGCGCCTACTGCAGCGTCATAGACTGTGATAGAACTGTCTTCAAGGGAGAAGAAGGGGGATACCGACAGGAACTCTCCTGGGCCACGTCCCTTCCGGCACAAACGTCTGACAACATCTCCTGAAGAGAGGTTCACGACATCCACACAGTAGTCGGCCATGAAACCGGCAGCAGTTATCAACTCATCGCCGCGAACGACAAATCCCGCCAGATACAGGGCATCCGACGCCTTCTGCGGTACTACGGTCACAGCTTGCTGCACATCTCCAACCTCTTTGACATGAAAGAGCAGGAGATCCTGCTCCGCCACCCTTGAGCAGCTGATAAAGGAGACGGCCAAGACTACAATAGAAGATAAATAACTAATAGTGGCATGTCGCCGTAAAAGAAGAGACTTGCGCATAATCAGGACCCATGTTTAATGATGTTAAAATGATTGTTGAATAACTTTATCGAAAGCTTGAGACAGAGCTCGGGATGCAAACGGATCTCCTACAAAAAGAGGTCGGCCAGATTCATTTAATAATAGAGAATGCATTCGTTTATCGTGTTTTAGGATAGGATTATCCTCAAGGAACATGTTCTCATCATCAACATACAATGTCATAGGTAATATCAGGCCAGATAAATACTGCGATATGGGAATACCATCCAATTCGATATTCGCTAATAGAATTATGACCTCAATGTTGCGGAATGACAATGATTCAGCTAAACGGTTATATACCCAAATATTTCATGTCATACATTCTGTTGAATCTAAATAGATAAGTAGTTGCGGTTTTGTTCGGAGAGAATCAGACATATTCAACAAACAACTTTCGCTGACACCTGTAACCTTGTTTGGCAAAACACATCATCAGTTTTTTCTTCATGACAGATAAGTCAAAAATGAAATGGATAAAAACAAACTTGAGTACTGTCATTGAAGGGTATATACCCGCAACGTTTCCGTCAATGAATTGAGCGTATAGAGCTTCCCCGATGCCAAATCCACGTCAATGCTCGTGACATTCTCCGGCAAACGGATCTTCCGGACGGATGACCCGTCCCACGAAACCAACAGCACGGTCGGTGTCTTGGAAGGATGAGCGATTTCCGACATCGGCACATCCAGGTACAGAACTGCGGAATAGTCACCATAGCCCTTGGCGTCCATGCAAGTCAGCGGACGGTCTGCCAGCGGCAGTTCCGCGATGTCATTGTACCTGTTGATCTTCTTTCCGATACAGACCGTCCGGGAAAAAGGCCCGTCCAAATCATACAGGTGAATCGTATTCAACTGTGCGGATGCCTCCATGAACCGACGAAGTCCCGGATGGTACCGGACTGTGGAGGACAGAACGTTGAACCGGAACCCGTCATCTTCCTTGTTGGCCAGCACTGCGGTATTCAGCCGTGCCATCGGAGCCGGAATATTCTTCGTACCGTTTCGCTCTACATAGCGGATCTGGGCGTCTTTCGACTCAGTCATTTCTTTATAAAAGACACCGTCTTCACCCAAATTGATGCTGACAAATGTCCGATCCCGCGTCGTGCCGACATGCGACGATACCGTACGTCCTTCTGACAGCGACTGGGTGATGTTGAACCGGACCAGAGATCCGTAACGATTGTCAAATTCCGCGTAAATATCTCCATCTTCTTCTACACCGAACACCTCCGGAAGGCACAGCATCGGCATTTCACCCGGACCGTTTCCCTTACGGAAGAAGGATCCGAGCAGGCGGTATGGCGGATCTTTTTCCAGCACCTTGACAAAGCCCTCCCCGGAAGCGGACACAACAACCATATACGGACCGTATGTCTGGAAATACTGTATCCCGACTATCCCAAGATCCAGGATTTCCCCCGACGACACGGTCAGGCTCTCCTCCTTGCTTTCAACATCCACATATACAACATCCGGCAGTGCGCATATTCCACTCTGGCAGCCTGACAGGAGCGAAACCGACAGAAGTAACGCGATAAATACTATGTTATTGATTCTCTTCATTTTTCTTCGCCCGATGGTCTTCACAAATATACAATTATTTAAAAAAAATGCAAGTTTTCTTTACGTTCGTTTTTTCGTCTAACGGCGCTGAAAATACAGTCCGGATCCTTACGGCAGTATTCCCGAAAGGTCGTAACGATATATGCGCCCCTGAATCCGGTCCAGTCCGTACAATCGACGATCCCTCTCATCGTAGGTCAGCATTCCGAGGTCCTCCCCGACCCGGAGCGAGCACACGAATTCTCCGCTCCAGTCGAAGACGTGAATCCGGACTCCATGGCCCGGCTGCTGCATCTCCTTCAGGCTGATTCCCGTGTAGGTCGCAAAAATGTATTCCGACGAAGAACAGATTCCGGCATAGTACTGAATGGAGTTCATGATCGCCTCTACGTTTGTCCAGCCATCAAGAATGCTCTCCCACTTCTGATAGTCCTTGCTGACCGCGATGGAACGGAGTTCTCCCGTACGAGTGTCGAAAAATATGATCTGAGGCAGGAACTGCAAGCATTCTATTGTTTCCCCTGTCGACTCGTTGCATGTGAACAAGCCACTCAACTGCGTTATGTACTGCTCTCCTCCTTTCTTGAAGGGCTTGATCTCCCGGCGTACGGCACCTTCTGAGTTTGCCGTCAGATAACAGACGAAACCGGACCTGATGGACAGGCAGAACTGTTCCTTTTCCGAAAGAGGCAGCCAGTCCAACGTCTGATCAGGCAAACGGAACCGTCCGGCATATGATGCCCGCCGATTGCTTATGGAACCGAGGACGTCGATCAAAAAAGCCTGTCCCGTTGCATTCTCATTTACACACAGACAGTCATAGCCGGAACGCATCTTGGCGATATGCGGTCTCAGCATTTCTCCCGGACCCCGGCCCTCGCGCAGAAAAGGCCCGAGATAATCTCCGCTCCGGGTCGAATATGCCCGCAACATGCCATATTCATCATCCCAGGACTGCATCTGCACCACCAGTATCGTATCCGAAACTACTTGAAGGTCACTGATCTGCATTACAACAGACGTGTCTGCCGGGAAGAATGGTTCCGCTTCGATTTCTGACTGTTTTTCCGGCCGGACCATTTTAACACCGGCATCGTCAATTATCCCCGAAGGACTGCAGGAGACAAAAAACAACACCAAGAGCACTGAAAATATCCTTGCGAACGTCCTCATTTAAAGCCTGTTTACGCAGAAAGAAACCATATCCATCGCATAGTAGCCAAATTGACCATTGCAATTCCGGCAATCCTTCATGTAGTACGTCCCCGGGGTTCTTGTTTGGGTACACATAGGCCCGAAGAGCCCTTCGGTTCTGGACAACGCCTCCAGGTTCGACTCGATCCAGGGGTCACGGTTTTTCTCGACGGCAGCGGCAAAACACATCATCAGTTTTTTCTTCATAACAAATAAGTTAAAAATGAAATGGATAAAAATAAACGTGCAGGTTTATCACATAGTCATCAATGCATTCCCCCTCGTCGGATCGCCGACCAACAGCACGTGGCCTTCTCCGTACAACGACAAGGCATGATAATGATCCTTAACCTTTGACAAATATTCGCTGATATCTACCACCGATACCGTCTCGCTATCTTGATTCGACAGGTACAATCTGTTACGTTGCAAATCTATATCAAACGCCGTAGCCTGACATGTCATGGAGATGTCCATCAGCGGATTGCCATCCCAATCAAAAAACAGCAATCTCGGAGACGGATCAGTCTGGGATGACAATGGGCGTTCCCGATAAAGTACAACGAAATAATCCGGGAACGGCCGAACGGATTCCGCTGTCTGGACAAGACCTTCCATGCCTTGCTTTTCAATTAATTGATAGTCCTGCACCGGGCCGTTAATACTTATCGTCTTGGAGAAACTACCATCCAGATCATAGACATGAATGGTATTCTGCATTGTAGAAGCTTC
>JAFTBU010000030.1 GCA_017455065.1 Bacteroidales bacterium | reverse complement strand
GCAACTCCGCTCGACCAGTGAGCTGTTACGCACTCTTTGAATGAATAGCTGCTTCCAAGCTAACATCCTGGCTGTCTCTGCGGTGTCACTTCGTTCTGTCTCAACTTAAACTGCTCTTGGGGGCCTTAGCTGTTGGTCTGGGCTCTTACCCTTTTGCCCACGGATATTAGCACCCGCAGACTCACTCCCGTCCTTTGCACTGCGCGCATTCGGAGTTTGTCAGAAATCGATAGGCGATGAAGCCCTCTTTTCCTATCAGTAGCTCTACCTCACGAAGATATGGCCGAGGCTGTCCCTAAAGACATTTCGGGGAGTACGAGCTATCTCCCAGTTTGATTGGCCTTTCACTCCTACCCACAGCTCATCCAAGCCCTTTTCAACGGAAACTGGTTCGGGCCTCCAGTGTCTGTTACGACACCTTCACCCTGGCCATGGGTAGATCACTAGGTTTCGCGTCTGCTCGCACTGACTGAACGCCCTGTTCAGACTCGCTCTCGCTGCGGCTCTCGTCCCTGAAGGACTTAACCTCGCCGGTATGAAGCAACTCGTAGGCTCATTATGCAAAAGGCACGCCGTCGCACTCACGTGCTCCGACCGCTTGTAAACGAACGGTTTCAGGTTCTATTTCACTCCCCTGTTCGGGGTGCTTCCCACCTTTCCCTCACGGTACTGGTCCACTATCGGTCTTCCGGGTATATTTAGCCTTGCGGCATGGTCGCCGCAGATTCAGACAGGATTCCACGTGTCCCGCCCTACTCAGGTGGCCGTCTCGAATCGTCCTCGTTACCTGTACGGGCCTATCACCCTCTTCGGACTGACTTTCCAGACAGTTCCAGTTCCTTGACAATTCTTTATGACAGCTCCTACAACCCCGGCGGCGCCGTAACGTCACCGGTTTGGGCTCTTCCCATTTCGATCGCCACTACTTTGGGAATCGATATTTCTTTCTTTTCCTGCAGGTACTAAGATGTTTCAGTTCCCTGCGTACGCTCTGACTAACGTCAGTGACGGGTCTTCAACCCGCCGGGTTCCCCCATTCGGAAATCACCGGATCAAAACCTGTTTGCAGTTCCCCGGCGCTTATCGCAGCTTACCACGTCCTTCTTCGCCTCCGGAAGCCTAGGCATCCTCCGTTCGCTCTTCTTCTCTTTCTCTTTGTGAATCTTAATTCGTTTGCCTATGAAATTGCAGTCCCTTATTCGCAACTCGAAAAAACTCGAATTTTAAATTACAGACTATAATCTCTAACTTCTTTACCTCGTTATCTCTCTCAGTATTTTCAAAGATCTGTTCCCGTTCGTTTCCGAAAGGGACGGCAAAGGTAGTAACTTTTTTTAATCCCGCAAATCTTTTTCGAAAAAATTTTAGATACCTTTGTGAATATGGAAACAAAAAACGATCTGCGTCTGCCCGAGAACGCCCACAGAGAGCTTAAACCGGGCGAAGAGTACAAGCCTATCCTCGGCCCCGAAAAGACCTTCCCCGAGGTGACACCCTATTCCGTAGCCATGGGTATCATCATGGCCATCATCTTCTCCGCCGCCGCGGCTTACCTCGGCCTCAAGGTCGGCCAGGTGTTCGAAGCGGCCATCCCCATCGCCATCATAGCCGTAGGCGTGACGGGCGCGCTGGGCAAGAAGAACGGTCTGGGGCAGAACGTCATCATCCAGTCCATCGGGTCCTGCTCCGGAGTCATAGTGGCCGGTGCCATATTCACCCTGCCCGCCATATATATATTAGGTCTGGAAGTCAACTTCTGGAAGATGTTCTGCTCCTCGCTGCTGGGCGGCGTGCTGGGCATACTCTTCCTCATCCCCTTCAGGAAATACTTCGTCAAGGAGATGCACGGCAAATACCCCTTCCCCGAAGCCACTGCCACCACCCAGGTGCTGGTGAGCGGCGAGAGCGGAGGCAAGGGCGCCAAGACCCTGCTCACAGCCGGTCTGATCGGCGGACTGTATGACTTCGCCATCGCCACCTTCGGCGCCTGGGCCGAGACCATCAGCACCGCCGCCACCCATCTGGGACAGGTGGTCGCCGACAAGGCCAAACTCGTACTTAAACTCAACACCGGCGCAGCCGTCCTCGGACTCGGTTACATCGTCGGACTCAAATACGCCTTCATCATCTGCTGCGGCAGCTTCCTGGTGTGGCTGGTCATCATCCCCCTGCTGAACCTCATCTGGGGCGGACAGGTGATCGACCTGATGGGCACCGGTATCACCCAGACCATCTCCCAGATGGCCCCTGAGCAGATTTTCAAGGAATACGCACGCCACATCGGCATAGGCGGCATCGCCACCGCCGGCATCATCGGCATCATCAAGAGCTTCGGCGTGATCAAGAGCGCCGTGGGCCTGGCCGTGGGTGAATTCAAGAAGAAACCCGGCGCCCAGGAAGTCCGCAGCGAGCGCACCCAGGAGGACATCAAGATGCGTACGGTAGTCTTCGGCATCGCCGTCGCCCTGCTCGCAGCCTTCGCTTTCTTCGCCTTCGGCGGCGTCGTGAACAATGTATGGCAAGCGCTCATCGGCGTGCTCATCATCGCCGTGATCGCCTTCCTCTTCACCACGGTGGCAGCCAACGCCATCGCCATCGTCGGGTCCAACCCCGTCAGCGGCATGACCATAATGACCCTCATCATCACGGCCCTGGTGCTCGTGGCGGTAGGCCTGAAGGGCAATGCCGGCATGGTGGCGGCAATGGTGATAGGCGGCGTGGTCTGCACCGCACTGTCCATGGCCGGCGGCTTCGTCACCGACCTCAAGATAGGTTACTGGATCGGCACGACTCCCCGCAAGCAGGAGACCTGGAAATTCGTCGGCACCCTCGTGGCGGCGGCCACCGTCGGCGGCGTGATGCTCATCCTGAACAAGACTTACGGCTTCACCGGCGACGGCGCACTCGTGGCTCCCCAGGCCAATGCCATGGCGGCGGTGATACAGCCGATGATGAACGGCGGCAACGCCCCCTGGCTTCTGTACGGCATAGGCGCAGCCATTGCCATACTGCTGACGGTGTTCAAGGTGCCGGCATTGGCATTCTGCCTCGGCATGTTCATCCCCATCGACCTCAACCTGCCCCTGCTGCTCGGCGGCGCCATCTCCTGGTTCGTGAGCACCCGCAGCAAAGACGCAGCGGTCAATACCGCCCGCCAGGAAAAGGGCACCCTCATCGCCAGCGGCTTCATCGCGGGCGGTGCGCTCATGGGTGTGGTCAGCGCCATCCTGAAATTTGCCAACGTGGATCTCTTCATGAACGGCTGGAACTCCGTCGCCGCAGGGCACATCGCCTCCGGCGCCGAGATCATTGCGCTGCTGCCCCTGATCGGCATCTGCGCCTACATGATACTGTCCTCCATGAAAAAAGACTGATCCCGCCGATAAATGATACTGCAGTTTCTCATTGCCCTGATCATGGCGGTCGTACCCCAGGAAAACCTTTCCTGGACGCGGCTGCCGGACATGCAGTTCCCGCGGAGCGGACATGCCGTCTGTGAACTGAACGGGGAACTCACCGCCATCGGAGGGCACACCACCGGATTCATCCCCACTGCCACCGCCGAATATTTCAAGGACGGGAAATGGCATCTGGTCCCTACCATCTACACTCACGACTACAGCTACTTCCTGCCGCTTGCCGACGGCCGCGTCCTCCTCGGAGGCGGATCGGCCGAATCCTTCGGCATAGGCCAGACTTGGTCCACCGCCCTATACAATTCAGCTACGCACAGTTTCACCCCCATGCCCATCATGGACAGGAAGAGGTCGCTGTGCTCAGCCGCTGAGTTCACCGACGGAAGCATCGTGGTCTCGGGCAACTGGTACGCCGAGGATGCCATCGAAGCCGGCGGCCTGGGAGAAGTGCCGGCCATGCTCAAGAAAGCATCCCAGAACAGGGTCCGGCCATGGATGTTGCTTTCCGGACCGGACGATATGCTGATTTTCTCCGGCTTTGACGAGCACGGCAATCTGCTGGACCACCCGCTTGTGGACCGTCTCGCAGGAGACAGCTTCGAAGAGCCTCTCTTCTGTCAGTGGCATCCCTTCAGCACCGACGGCCCCAGCACCTCGACATCAGGCTGGATCGGGGATATCTCTAAAGGAGATTACTCCTACCTGATCGCAGCGAAGGACGCCGAAGGGCAATGGGGCATCATGCTGGTAAGGAACGGCCATTTTTCCATGCTGCCGCTGCAGGAACCGGTTCCTGCCGAAGGCCCGGGCGGAGCGATTCTTTACTCCGGGGTCGTCATGGCCGATCCGGCCCGCGAAGTGGCATGGATGCAGGGCAATGACGCCGGCCGCCACGCCTGCCTGCTGAAGATAGACTATTCCGAGGCTCTTTCCGGAGGAGAGGCCGCCATATCCCTGCTCTGCACCGAGGCGCTGGAAGGCCTGCCGTCTTGTTCTGGCGCCACACTGCTTTCCGATGGCAGGATAGCGCTGGCGGGAGGGATGGACCCAGACAACTACACCCTTTCAGCCGCCGTTTACATCCTCGACCCCTACTCTGACGGCAAAGGAGTGTCCTCCTACCGCCTAGGGATGCTGACGGGCTTATTGACCGGAGCAGCCCTGGTCGCCGTAGGACTTTTCTTCGCCCTGCGCCGCAGGAAGAAGCAGGACGGCGACTTGACAGAAGCCGGACCGGCCCCGAATCGCGAGGAAGAACTGTTCGACCGCATCGAAGCCTTGATGCAGAATGAGGCCCTGTACCTTCAGAAGGGCCTGACCCTGGCGGATTTCGCAAAACAGTTGGGCACAAACACCAAATACATCTCATCGAGTATCAATGCCTGTGCCCACTGCTCATTCATCGAGTATGTAAACCGCCTGCGTATCAACCATGCCCAGGAGCTGCTCCGCACCTCCCCCGGCATGCGCTTGTCCGATATCGCGGACGCCTCAGGATATACCTCCGAAAGCGCTTTCTACCGCAACTTCAAGGCTATCACCGGTTGCACACCTGCCGAGTGGCTCGGCAGGTGAGGGCCGGGAGGACTTATAAAACCCTCATGCAGCGGACACTGTAGCCGTGTCCGGGGTTGGAGCCGTCGCCCAGCGTCGGTCCGCCACCGCCATTGGCAGCAAGCGAATTGCCGCCTCCACAAGCCCAGACGCGCACGGTCGAACCTACATTGTTGTAGCTATTGCCCCAGAGGTCTCCGGTGGCAGGATACCAGGCCATTCCCTTGAACAAGTATCCATGATACGAACCCCAGGCTCCTCCATAAGGGACCAAGGTCTCGGAACTGAAACCGGATCTGGTCCATATGTCGGTAGGCGGCACCCTCCATCCCGGGGGACAGGGGTCATACTGGGTTTTTGAGTAGTTGTCCCAATTGCTGGGGTCGCCGCCCCAAACATCCGTGCCATAAACGACAGTAGGATTCTTGATAGAATTCTCAAGGCTTCCATCGGAAGCGGAATAGGAAATATGGGTTCCATTCACCCCTACGGGCATATAAGACGTGCGCCTTGATGAAGTGAGGAACGGATCCTTCCGGCCATTCTGATAGGCGAAGCCGAAATCCCGGGTATCGTATTCACCGCCATAGCAATTGGTCAGAGCACCCAGGTTTCGGTCCATCATCAAGTATTTGGGGGCTTTATTATACTCCTGAGCCAGTGCGACCAGGTCGTCGCTTTCGAACCACAGATGCCAGCTCCATCGGATGGTTCCTTCATAATTCTTGATAGCCACCAGGGCATTGCCTTCCCGGTAGGGGGCCCCTGTAGAGAAATAGACCCAGTCGTCGGAGAGAGTGACAGCCTGGATCACTTCTCCGGATTGAGGGGCACCTGACTCATTTTTGGTGACCCATAGCAATTCTACGGAAGCGATATTAGTAAACTCATCTATGAAACTGAGATTACCTTTTTTCCTTGCATCAAATTTGTACAGCCCGGCCTGCGGAACAATGTAACAGTTGGCGTAAGCAGAGGAACTGAGATCCACGTAATCGTAGTTATTCACGCAGATAGCCCGGACCGAGAGCCCGTCGTATCCGAATTCAGTACCATAGCTATGTTCTTCTGAAGTCAGATTGATGAAATAACCGTTTGCCTCTACGCAGTCCAAGGACCAATAACAACCTCTGATCCCTTCGGATTCACGATCGCTCTCGTTGCGGTTGCGCATTCCGGAGAAAGGAAGGAAAATGGAATTCGCTGTGTATCCTTCTTCCGTGCCCTCTACCTTCCAGCCGGCCAGGGTGCAGCCGGTTTCATACTGAACTGTAGAGCCGTCGCAATAAGTCCAGTTACAATTGGCGATGAGGGCTTCCAGCTGGGCTCCGGTAGGAGTTGCCCAGTTGAGACCCCAGAAATAGGCTCCGGTATCAGGAGTGCTGAATCCCAATCCGCCGACAGAGTCAGCGCTGCCGCGGTAAGAATAATAGCCGCCGACCGTAGCTGTGTTGTACTCCGTCACTCCGGCGTAGCTGGAAATGGTGGAGCCGATGTTGAACTTCGCCCATTTAGGCCCTCCGGGCCATAGCTGCACCCAATCCTGAGTAACGCCTGGAGCCACTATGGCGCTGCCCGTAGTCGGGGCCAGGCTGCCGAAACTCAGGGTAATCGTGGTGATGCAGCTGCGGGTAATTTCGATGCCGCTTTTCGCCGTGCGGGTCTGGACTTCCCCGTCGGTGGTGACGACGGTGATCTTGAGGCCCGTGTAGGTATTTGCCGGTACGGCTATATGGAAGGCTGTGGCCTCAGCCCCGATGGCGACGCCGCTCTCTCCGCAGTCGAGGGTGACCCCGGCCGTGCCGGAGACGGCAGCTGCATATTCAGAGGACGCAAGCGTGGCGGCGTTGCTGATGGCTCCGCTCATGCCCTGGTTTGCACTCAGCTCTATCCAGCGGACTTTCTTGTCGCTCTGGGTGGTGCTGATGTTCAGACGGATGATGCCGGCGATGTTTTTGAACGCAAGATTCGAGGTGCCACTCTCGGCATACATCGGGGAACCGCTGATGTTTCCGGCCACATAGTCCTGGGTGGCGGGCAGTGCGGGAGTGCCGCCATTGTATATGCCCGCAGGGTACCAGGCTTTGTAAGGGTCGGTGACTGCTTCAGAGCCGCTTTCGGACACATAAGTGAAAGAGCCCTGTGTGGTGGTGCTGGTGGTGGTATAGACGCCCGCATGGGACTCTGCGTCCACGATAGTGATCCTGTCACCGTTCTGCCAGTTTACGTTGTATTGCTCCCCATCCTGCTCGAGGGCCGTCTTGGTGGCGGTCCCTTCGGTGCTGGCGGTGAAGACGGAGGAAGAATCCCCCGGCTCGGGTAATTCCTGGATGTCCAGCCTGCGGTCGCAGGAGATGAGGGCGATGGCGGCCAAGGCCGCAAATAACATTGTTTTTTTCATCATGCAGTCCTCCTATTCGAAGTCATCCTCTCCATAGCTGTTGCTGCCTGTGGTGAACTTCTCCGTGCCGCCGCTCTGGCAAACGATACCATCCACCGCGATCTCCACGATGCGGATCTCGGGGGACTCATAGAATTGATTCTGTTTCATATTCATAGTTATTTTTGTATTTCCAAGTGTTATTCTCGTACCGGACGGATGGCGTAGCCTTCGGCCTGGGACCAGTTATTGATATTCCGTCCATCATTGCAGAAGGCATAAGCGTTTGCCGGATACTCCGGGTCATCACTGATCGTGCTGGTCCAGTAATAGCCTAAATCCGAGTTGCCGAAGTGGCGGAGGTTGTTGGCGGCGTTACTGCTGTCATAAAGGCCGGTGTCGGGCAAACCGGTAATACCGTCCATATCCGCCTTGGAGGGAACTTTCCACCCAGGAGGGCAGGGATCGTAGATGGTCTTGACATCTTCGCGCCAGGGACGTTTGCTGTACTCCGACTCCGGCATCCAGGAATGGGTCGCATCTGTCCAGCAGACGATCCTCGCCGTGGGATGAGCGACCGTGTATGCCATAGATTTGACTTCTGTGGGATATTCTGTAAACACGTCCGCTGCTACAGGTGAGAACCAATACACGTCTGTATTGCTGCCCGAAGCAGCCGAGAATGCATCTTTGCGGCCCCACTGGAAAAGGAAGCCCCTGGCATAATTTTCACCAAGTCCATACAATGAGGCTCCGAGATTACGGTCCATGAAGGTCTTGCCGTTGTGGGTAATGGTACCCGGCTCCGGTGAGGACCAGATCAGCCAGCTCCAGAGGATTTCGTCATAGCTTTGGTCATAAGCCCCGGGAGTGCCGCCTTCTCCATCTTTGTAGATGGCTACACAAGCCGTGTTCCGTATGTCCGTAGCAGGCTTGATAAAGGTCACATATCCGGCAGCATAGCTTATGTCATAGACGCCGGCGGTCTGTTGGATGGCATAGCCTGGGTTCTGCCCCTGCTCCCAAAGCACAGTGACACCGGAGATATCAGCAGGGTCGATGGTCGTCGCAGTCGTTCCGGTCAGCGGGTCAAAGCCGCCGTTGCCTTTCACGGTCGCTTTGAACCTATACCCGCCGGCAGACGTGACGATGTAAGTATTGGCAGTTTCAGTGGCACTGAGGTCCGCGTATCTGTCGTCAAACACGCAGACGGCCCGGACGGAGAGTCCGTGAGGCTGGTTGGCTGAAACATAGTCATGGACCGCCGGATTCAAGTTGATGAAATATGCACCGGACCCTCCGCTGTTGGAAGACCAATAACAGCCTCTGGTGCCTACGGTTTCACGCTCACGGTTGTTTTGGTCGCGTATTCCGGAGAGAGGCAGGAAAATGGAATTCTCAGTGTATCCTGCTTCCTTACCCACCACCTTCCAGCCGGCCAGGGTGCAGCCGGGTTCATATTGGACCGTAGAGCCGTCGCAATAAATCCAGTCGCAATTGGCAAGAAGAGCCTCTTGTTGGGCACCGGTAGGGGTGGCCCAGTTGGAACCCCAGACATATGCCGCAGTATCATCGGTACCGGCGGCATCAGCGACAGAGTCATATCTGCCGCGGTAAGAGTAATATCCGCCGGTCGTGGCGGTGGTATACTCGGTGACATCGGCATAGCTGGTGATGCTGGTGCCAATGTTGAATTTTGCCCACTTGGGACCGCCTGCCCAGAGCTGCACCCACTCCTGGGTGCCGCCGCCTGCCACGGGGGCGATGCCGGTCGTGGCGATAAGGCTGCCGAAGCTCAATGCAATCGTAGTGATGCTGCTGCGGGTGACTTCGATACCGCTTTTCGCCGTGCGGGTCTGGACTTCTCCGTCGGTGGTGACGACGGTGATCTTGAGGCCAGTGTAAGTATTGGCCGGGACGGCGATATGGAAGGGGGTGGCTACATTGCTTATGGCGACGCCGCTCACTCCGCAGTCCAGGGTGACTCCGGCCGTGCCGGAGACGGTGGCTGCATACTCAGAGGTCGCCAGCGCGGCAGCATTGGTGATGGTGCCGCTCATGCCTTCATTGGCGCTCAGCTCGATACGGCGGACTTTCTTGCCGCCCTGGAGGGTGCTGATGTTCAGACGGATGATGCCGGCGATGTTCTTGAACGCAAGGTCCGTCGTGCCGCTCTCGGCGTACATCGGGGAGCCGCTGATGTTTCCGGCGACATAGTTCTGGGTGGCAGGAAGCGCCGGAGTACCACCATTGTAGATACCCGCCGGGTACCAGGCTTTGTAAGGGGCGGTGACTGCTTCATCGCCGCTTTCGGGCACATAGGTGAAAGAGCCCTGGGTGGTGGTGCTGGTGGTAGTATAGACGCCCACATTGGACGCGGCGTCCACGATAGTGATTCTGTCACCGTCCTGCCAGTTTACATTGTATTGCTCCCCGTCCTGCTCAAGGGCCGTCTTGGTCGCAGGACTTTCAGTGCTGGCGGTGAAGACGGAGGAAGACCCATCGGTCTGGGGCTGCTCCTGTACATCCAGCCTGCGGTCGCAGGAGATAAGGGCTATGGCGGCCAAGGCCGCAAATATCAAAGTAAGTTTAGTATCCATTTTAAAAAATAATGGTATTTGCCTAAAATACGCATATACGACGGCAGTCCGGCTTTCAATCACTGAAAACCGGACTGCTGATTCAGGAAATTCCCTGTTTCAGGAGAAAAAACTCCGTATTTTGCTATTTGAACAACAGCGGGGCGAAGGTGTTGAGATACAGACGCCAGTTACGCCATTCGTGGCCGTTCTTGGAGACGAAGAAGGTGTGCTCGAGGCCCTCTTCGGTCAGGGTCCGGTCGAGCTGCTTCGCCCTGTCGAACAGGAAATCGGCATCGCCGCAGGCGAGGAAATAGAGCTTGTATCCGTCCTTCTTGAGAGCGCGGAGCTGTGCACGGCTCTCATCGGTCGGGGCTGCACCCATGGACAGGGGGCAGATGTAATCGAACATCGAAGGATAGAGCTGGGAAGCCGTGATAGTGTGGCCGCCGCCCATGGACAGTCCTGCGATGGCGCGGGAGGCCGGTTTGGCGATGACGCGGAAATTGCTCTCGATGAAAGGCACGATCTCCTCACAGAGGCTGCGCACATAGGCATTGGCCATGGAAGGATCGCGGAAATTGGTCTGGGAATTGGGAAGTCCGAGAGTCTGGGCGGCCTGCTGGCCGGGGTTGCCGTTGGGCATCACCACGATCATGGGCACGGCCTTGCCCTGCTGGATCAGATTGTCCAGGATCTGGGCGGTGCGGCCCATGGAGATCCATGCTTCCTCGTCGCCGCCGGCTCCATGGAGCAGGTACAGCACGGGATACTTCTGCTTTTTGTTCTTCTCGTAACCGTACGGGGTATAGACCGTCATGCGGCGGTTGATACCCAGGATCTTGCTGTCATACCACACGGAAGTGACGGTGCCCCTCTGTCCGGCTTCGTAATAATTGGCGGAGCGCTCTCCGGGGACGAAGAGCATGTTCAGGTAGCGGGTGCCGTCGCGCTGGACCATGTAGTTGGACGCATCGTTGACGGGAACCCCGTCCACGACGAAATTGTAGGTGTAGATCTCGGGCTCGGGGAGAGGGAGGGTGACGGACCAGACGCCGCCTTTCTTCTGCATGGGCGTCTGCCCGGACAGCCAGTTGGTCTGGAGGGTAACGACGGTGGCATAGTCGGCGCTGATACGGAAGGTGACGCTGTCATTGGCAATCTCAGGCGAGGTGGTGGACTGGCGGCTGAAATTGGCCAGTTCCTGGCCGGAGGCGGCTGATGCTGCGAGGCACAGGACGAGGGTTGCGGTCAGAATTGTTTTCATAAGGTACTATATAGCGAAATGATGTTCAGGATGACCTTGGAGGCTTTCTCTATGCTCTCGAGAGGCACCCATTCCATCTTGCCGTGGAAGTTGAGTCCGCCGGCGAAGATATTGGGGCAGGGCAGGCCTTTGAAAGAGAGGTTGGCGCCGTCGGTGCCGCCGCGGATGGGCTGGATACGGGGCTTGATGCCCGCCATTTCCATTGCCTTGACAGCCTTCTCCACCACATGGTAATGCGGCTCGACCTGGGAGCGCATGTTGTAGTACTGGTGCTTGATGGTGAGGGTGGCGGTGCCTTCGCCGTACTTGCGGTTGATGAAATCGACGCAATCCTGCATCACCTGCTTCTGCTGCTCATGCTTGGCGAGGTCGTGCTCGCGGAGGATGTAGCCGAAGTCTGCTTCCTCGACGGTGCCGTTGAAGCTGATGATATGGAAGAATCCCTCGTAGCCCTCGGTGTACTCAGGTTTCTGCTCCAAGGGAAGCAGCGAATTGAGTTCCATGCCAATGCGTATGGCATTGCGCATCTTGCCCTTGGCGTAGCCGGGATGGACGTTGCAGCCGTTGATGTGCACCTTGGCGGAAGCGGCGTTGAAATTTTCGAACTCGAGCTCTCCGACCTCGCCGCCGTCCATGGTGTAGGCATAGTCGGCGCCGAAACGGGCCACGTCAAATTTGACCACTCCCCTGCCGATCTCCTCGTCGGGGGTGAAGCCTATCTTGATCTCGCCGTGCTTGAATTCGGGATGCTCCACGATGTACTGGACGGCGTCCATGATCTCGGCGACACCGGCCTTGTCATCGGCACCGAGGAGCGTGGTGCCGTCGGTGCTGATGATGGTCTCACCTTTGTGGGCGAGGAGTTCGGGGAATTCGGAAGGCTTGAGGAAAAGACCGGGGACGCCCTTGAGTGCGATGTCGGAGCCGTCGTAATCTTTGATGATCTGAGGCTTGACATCATGTCCGGAGGCGTCGGGAGAGGTGTCCACATGAGCGATGAAACCTATCCTGGGCACCTTGGCTTCGATGTTGGAAGGGATGGAAGCCATCACATAGCCGTACTCGTCGAGGGTGGCTTCGACACCCATGGCCAGGAGCTCGTCACGGAGCATGCCGAGGAGGACGAGCTGCCTCTCGGACGAAGGCTGGCTTTCAGAATTTTCATCGGACTGCGTGTCCACGGAGACATAGCGCAGGAATCTGTCAATTATCTTTTCCATCTGTTTCGAGTTGTTTTAACTTTTTCTTCTGCTCGCGCGCTTCCTTGAGAGCTTTCTGCTTCTGGTAGCGGGCTACGTATCTTTCGAATTTCTTGCGGTCCCTCTCTTCCTGGCGGGCCTTGGCCTTGAGCAGGCGGCGGGTCTTGTTGCGCTGCTTCTCTAGGGCCTTGGCCTTGCGGGCCGCCTCCTTGGCAGCGTCCAGCGAGTCCAGACGGGCCCACTTCGCCTCTCTCTCGGCGAGCTTCAGGGAGTCCTTGAGGTCCTGCTCGGCACGTCTGCGCCGGCGCTCCTCCTCGCGAAGCTGCCATGCGGTGGGCTCGATGTTTTCTTCTTCGACTTTTTCTCCTTCTACTCCTTCTTCACCTTCTGCGGCCTCAGCTTCTTCCCCGGTCTCTACGGTCCCGGCGCCTTCTTCCTCCGATCCGACGGTCTCTTCGGCGGATTCCACCGTCTCTTCCACCGTTTCCTCTTCAGCCTCTTCGGATTCGGGGGCAATGGCGCTTTCTTCCTCCGGAGGAGGCGGGAGCTTCGAGAGCGAATCCCTCACTTCGATTTCGCGGTAGATACCCGCCATGTAACCAGGGAAATAGATGTCGGCCTGGCGGAACACGGCCTTGGGATGGCGCTCGTAGCTGTCCCTTTCACTCTCCTTGGTCTGGATGTCGGTGACTTCGTAACGGGAGGTAGGCTGAAGGTCTCCGTGCCAGTTGAAGCCTTTCATCTCCCGGAGTTCCTTGTTCATCTGGGCGATGGGATAGGCGTCATTGTGGGGCTCTTCGAAGTATGTGACATTGTCGAGGTTGCCCTTGACGAGATTGGCCGAGAAAATCTTGCAATTGACGATGTTGGCGGTGACCAGCTCGCTGTTTTCCTCGAGGTAGAATATGGCCTGGGCGCCACCCAGGGCATCAAAACGCCTGAGCGCGGAGGTGCTGTCGAAATAGGCCATGATCTCGGCGCCCTTGATCTGGTCGAACAGGCTCTCGCTCTCCTTGACGGCGATGAACGCACCGGTGAGCAGGTCGGCCTTGTCCAGACCGCCGGAATTGACCAGCAGGTAGATGCTGTCGGCGGAATACTGGCGGTTGCCTTCGTTCCAGATTATGGGTTCCTCGAAAAATCTGGCGATGGAGTCGAGGTCATTGTACATCATCCTGCCGCTCAGCGACTGTATGTCGGTGCGGTACACCTTGACATTGCCAATGGCCTCCACGAACCCTATGTCGGCGGAATCGGCGAACTCCGGCTCCTGGACCATCGCTTCCAGCTCTTCGAGGGATTTTCCGCCTTCGACAATGACGTCATCCCCCCTGGATTCGCCGCCGGCCTGCGGCCTCGCAATTTCTTCCCCTGCGGGACCGGTCTGAGGAGGCTCGTTCCTCCCGTCGCGGCTCTCGAGCTCCAGACCTTCCCTGCGGCCGCCGGTGCCGACTCGGCCGGAAATGGCACTCTCTTCTTCCTCGGGTTCGTCCAGGCCGAGCTCTTCCATCTTCTGCTTCCGCTCCTGCTCCGCCTTGGCGGCAGCCTGGTCCCTGTACTCCTTGACAGGATCCACGGCGAAGCCCATGAGACGGGACTTGGCATCGGCCTTCTCACTCTCTTTCACCGCGATGTACTTGACAGCCGTATAAATCAGGGTGTCACCTCCGAAATAGAGGGTGTCTATCTGCTTTTTATTGTCTTCCTGCTTGGTCTCGAGGGCCACCGCCGCCTGGTCCCACATCTTGATGCGGGAGAGCGAATCCTGGTAGAATATCCTGTCCGCCACAGCGGCGACCTTGCGGGAAGTGTCCTGGACCTGGGCGTTGCTGAGCATCATCACCTCTCCGACATTGCGCCAGACATAGAGTGAGTCGCACCAGATTTCCTGGTTTTCGGTCAGGCCGTGGACTTTGTCGGTAAAGAAGAATATGCCGGAATCCCGCTGGTACCAGCCCTGACTGGCGGAAAGCATGTTGTTGTCCTTCCAGAAGTCGATGTCTTCGGGGAAGATGGCGGTGTTGTCGGAAGAATCGTACTCCAGCTTCTCTGTCTTGAGGAAGACAGAGTCGGTGAACATATTGACATTCTCCTCGAAAGTGAAGAGTTTGGTCTTGGAGTCATAGGTGCCGTTCAGGCTTTCGATGATCTGACCCTCTTCGTCCTGCATGGCGGCTCCGCCCTCGAAGACGGCCACGCTGTCCCGGGTGTTGTAGTCGAGGTGCCGGGTGCGCAGGGTGTTCTTCTGCTTGTTCTGCAGCTGGACTATGGGGCCGCGGAAACGCACCACACTCTCCTGTATGTAGTAGTCCATCTGGTCGCTGGTCAGTATGGTCTCGTCCTGGACCACCTGGACGTTGCCCCAGGCATTGATGATCTCCGCGCCCACGTCCCAGATGGCAGTGTCGCAGATGAGGTAGGTGTCGTTGTGGAGGAAGGTGGCGTTGTAAGTCTTCCTGAAGCTGTGCTCGTCGTCGTTTTCAAGCTGCAGGGACGAGGCGCTGATCAGGCGGACAAGGCTGTCCTTCTGCTCAGATTTGTTCTGAGCATGGACGGGGACCAGGCACGCCAGGAAGGCAAGTGCGAGTATCAGTCTTGTCTTATTTTTTCCTTCCATCCCTCCCGGGAGAAATTACAATCCTTGAACAGAGGATCGATGATAATATGTGTTTCCTTGATCTTGGTGTCGACGAAATCGTTGATCGCCTGCATCCTGCGGTCGCCCTGGAGCTGCTGGAGCAATTCGGTGTAGTCGTGCTCGAACGAAGCCGGGTGGGAGTCGATGATCTTGTCCAGGCGGATGATCTTGTAAACCAGGTTGCCGGGGCGGTTGTTCTGGTAGCCTTCGTTGTCCAGGGAGGCGAAGGGCTCGGATATCTGTCCGGGCTCGAGGTCCCTCACTGCGGCATAGTCCTGAGGCTTCAGCTGGTCGATCTCAAATGAGGCCGAGCCGGTGACAGGGTCGGACATCTGTCCCCCGTTGGTGCGGGTGGCGGGGTCTTCCGAATAGAACATGGCGGCCAGCTCGAAGCTTATCTTGCTGCTGTCGATCGCGGTCTTGATGCTGTCCAGACGGGCGAAAGCCCTCTCCTGGTCCTCTTCGGTGTACTTGGGCTTCAGGAGTATGTGGCGGGCGTTGAACATGTCACCTTTCTTCTCCAGGACCTCGATGATATGGTAACCGTCGGGGGTCTCCACGATCTGAGAGATCATGCCGGGCTTGAGCGACATGGCGGCATCTGAGAAGACGGGCCAGAAGATGTTCTTGGATGCCATGCCGAGCTCGCCTCCGCGCCTTGCGCTCTCAGTGTCTTCGGAGTAGAGCCTGGCGAGGGTCGCAAACTTCTCGCCGTTCATGATCCTCTCACGTATAGCCAGGAGCCTTTCCTTCACCTCGATGGCGGCCGCTTCCCTGTCGGGATACACGCAGATCTGGCTCATGCGGTACTTGATGGGGACAATGGGGATGTCTTCCTTGTCCACGGTGTCCAGATAGTTGCGAACGTCGAAAGGTGTCACTTCCGGGATGTTGTCGGCGATCTGCTGCTGCTCCATCTGGGTGAGGTAACTGTCTTCCATCTGCTTGCGCCAGGTCTGGCGGAGCTTGTAGAGAGGCTGTCCGAAATACTCTTCCAGGGCCTCCTCACCACCGACGCCGGTCTTCATCTGGTCCACGCGGTTGTTGAGCTCAGCCTCGACCGTGCCGGGGTTCACTGCCAGGGAGTCTATCCTCGCCTGCATCAGGAAGAGCTTGGTGGTCATGATCTGCTCGAGCACCTCGCAGCGGTTGGTACGGTCGGAAAGTATGCCCTGGGCGCGCAGAGTCTGGATCTCCGCCTCTATGTCGGAGACGGTGATGAATTCATTTCCCACGAGGGCGGCACCCTTGTCTACGAGTCCGCCTGGATAAACCTGTGCCGAGCACACGGCACCCAGAGAAAGCAGCACGGCCAGAGCCGTGGTTTTTAAAAGAAATCTCATGTCAATAAATAACGAACTTGTTCCTGTCGAGGGCATCCTTCAGCAAGTCTTGTTCCAAAGTCCCCAGCAGGGCATGTTTCCTTTCACTCAAAATATAATCCCGCACCGCACTTTCACAGAATTCCAGCGGTGCGACGCCTTTGATGCGTATGTCCTGGACAAAGGCGAAGAGTATCTCGCCGCCGTCCTTTTCATACTCGATGCGGTCATCGTCGTACTGCGCCATCATGCTGGCGTAGTCCATGTTGAAATCCTTGGCGAGCATGGCGGCATCCATCCAGGTGTCAGAATTGTCATAGTAACGGATGGCGGATGCGGCGGCCAGCTCCTCTGCCTGCGCCAGGTCTTCCGGCTTGGAGGAGGCCATCAGGGACTGTATTTTCTTGCGGCTGGAGTTGGATTTCAATATGTCCAGGAAGCGCACTTTCAATATGGGGCGCTCCAGCATGAACAGGTCCGGATGGGCATCGTAGTAAGCCTTGATCTGCTCCTCGCGGATCAGAGTGTCCAGCCTGTCGTTGACGAAGCGCTGCTCATAGCGGTAGCGGAGCAGGGTGCGGCGGTAGGCCTCGAGCTCCTTGGAGACATCCATCTCCTCCTTGCTGAGCTGGCCGGAGGCCATTTCCTGATAGATGAGGTCAGTCGCCCAGCGGTTTATGTACTGCATGGCCAGATTGAGGCTGTCCTCCGAACTTATGTAATCCGGAATGTAGGACTCCACTTCAGACTCGTACAATTTGGTGTCCCCCACCCTGGCCACGACGCGGTCATCCCTCACCCAGGAGGAGATGGTGCGGCAGGAGCAGAGGCAGAGCACTGCGGCTATTATCATCAATAACTTACGCATAATCTGCAAATTTAACAATTATCCGGATTATGCCATAAAAAAAGGACACCCCTTGTGCGGGGCGTCCTCCATCGATATTTCCGTTCAAGTTTATTTCTCGTCTGCGGCTGCTACCTTCTTCACTGCAGCGCTGAGTTTCTCGTACAGAGCGTCAGTCTTCTCGAGGAGGTCCTTGCGGACGGCCAGGAAGTAAGCCTTGCCCTTAGCTTCCTTGGAATTGACGCGATCCTTGAGATCGTTGTAGAGAGCCACGGCCTCATCCACGAGAGCTTCAATCTCTTCCTCGGATGACTTGGGGTTTACAGTAGCGAACACTGAGCAATCCTCGATGAATGCTCCCAAAACGTACTCGATGTCTTTTTTGATTTCTCTGAGATTCATATCCTTCTGAATTAATTCGCTGCAAAGATAAGTATTTTTCCGGAAACGTCAACCGAAAAGCCGTGACAAGCGGCCATTTCGGTGCTTTTAATGAATTGTCCGTGAGGTTTGAAGGAATTGTCCGGACGTTGACGGAGGAATAGTGGTACTTTTGCGAGATTAACTGCAAAAAAATGGAAAGTACAAGCAAACTGCACTACGAAGCTCCGGAGACTTTGGGGCTCGAACTGACACACAGCAGCGTGATCTGCACATCCGGCGGCACGGAAAGGTTCACTACCGGCAACAGCTATAATGAGGATGATTTCGAATAGGAGGACCGCATGATGAAAAGAACAATGATATTTGCGGCCCTGGCCGCCATTGCACTGACTGCATGTGAGCAGAAGCTTGAGCTGCCGGAAGAATACTTGAACCCCGGCGGCCAGGAGAGTTCCGGTCTCGTATTCGATGCGACCACCGAAAGCCCGGAGACCAAGACGGCGCTCGAAAAAGATGGTGATGACTACAATGTAGCCTGGCGCGACGGCGACCGGATCACTATCGTGGACGCAGAGTCCCATGCGGGCGTCTATACCACGACCAGCACCACCACACAGGGCACTTTTACATATGTGCCCGAAAGCGGCTCTGAAGCAGTCGCCGCACCATACAAAGCCTGGTATCCGGCAAGCATATATAATAATGGCGCACCTGAGCTGCCTGCCACACAGGAATATGTCGAAGGCAACATAGCTGGCTCGCCCATGTTTGCGGGCAGCGCCACTACCAGCCTATCGTTCAAGAATCTGGCCGGTATCCTCTGCCTGAACCTGTCCACAGGCATGTCTGATATCACCGTCGGCAGCATCTCGCTCAGCGCAGAGCAGCCCATGAGCGGCCCCATCACCAACGTGGCATCCCTCAGCTCCGATACCCCCGTGGCGGCGACCGTATCGGGTTCTGCAGGCGTCACCCTCGACTGCGGCGCCGGAGTTGCCATCAACAGCACCCCGAAGCCGTTCTACTTCGCCGTCCCGGCCGGCTCCTACACCGGTCTTGCCATCACCGTCACCACGACGGGCGGAGCCTACCAGACCTTCTCGCTGAAGGCAGACAGAACCATAGTCGTGGGACGCAGCCAGATAACCAGCATCAATCTGACAGCCAACAACATCCATTCAGAGTTTGATCTGACTGCCGGCGATGTGACCGTCCCCGCCGGGGCACTGGCCACGGTAACGGGAAGCAATTCAAATTCCGTCCTGACCATCGGAGCCGGCGCTACGGTTACGCTGCAGGATGCCACGCTCAAGCAAATTGTAACTGAAGGCGATGCGACTTTGATCCTGAGCGGCACAAACACTCAGAATACGGAGTTCACCGGCGCAGCCATACAGATTGCGGACAATGCAACTCTCACGATTGACGGAACTGGCAGTCTGAATGTTGACAGAGGGTGGTCATACGATTACGGATGTATTTACGGGCCGAATTCCAATCTTGTAGTCAACGGCGGCACTATGGTATTGTATTCTAACAAAGGCGCAGGCAACAGAGTTTGTATGGCTGTTTATTTGAATAACTATACACAGAACGGCGGCAGTGTCGAAGCATATGGCAGATACACAAATAATGACGCCAATTCATACGCCAATGGTATGGAAATCTCCAATGATGTGTTGATTACCGGAGGAATCTTGAGAACGGAAGGAGCGACAGCCTTGTGGGTTGGAAACAACATTTCCATCAGTGGTGGAACAGTGACTGCCATCGGTTCAGGTGCGCAATACTCAGGCTCCACCGGTATTGTCCCTGGCGGTAATAAAACTGGAGGCAAGCTGACGATAAGCGGCGGCACCGTGCGTGCAGAAGGCAACGGTGGCGGTGACGGACAGGGTCCTGGAATCGGCAGGCGCACAGACGCCTGCGGAGACATCATCATCAACGGAGGTGATGTGACTGTAAGCAGTACCGGCAACGGCTTTCCCGGTGGTGCGGCCGCAATCGGAACCGGCTCAGACGCTGCTGCTGTCGGTTGCAATATAACCATCACCAGCGGCATTACCAGACTCGTTGTCACAAAAGGCGTTAATGCCCAGGCCCCTATCGGCAAGGGCAATGCCAGTTCATCTGTGGGCACCATCACCATCGACGGAGTGGTGAACCCTACGGCTGAGAGTTTCTTCGAAAACCTGAACCTCGAGGTCAGCAATGGCGGCAACACCTGGACCCTTACTCCGGCCTCCAACATCCCGGCCTCGCTAGCCCAACTGAAGGACCTGGTGAATGCAGGGAAGGACGCCAGCACCTATCTTGGCCGATATGTCTATGCCGACGGAAGCATCGGTACGGATGCGACGGATGCTATAGGCTTGGTTGCCTATACCAGCAAGACGAGTGATGTCGTGACGAGCATCCATGAAGAGTGCCGTATCCTGGTGCTCAGGAATGTAGATATTGACGCGCAGCGGTATGGTGATGATGCGGGGTGGGCCAGGCATTCGGTCAGTACGCTTGGACAAGCCATCTCCGCAGTCTCGTGGACGAACTGGCTGATACCCTCCCATCCTCAATGGGACGCAATTATAGGTTCAGACGGGCTGGGGGCAGGAGATTATGCCGCCCTTTGTGGCGATTCCAGCCTGGCTAAATTGGATGCAGAAAGGGTATATTGGTCCAGTACGGGCCTCTATCGCGAAGCTGGTATGAACTGGTATTTTATAATGGATGTCATCCAGAACGGAGCGTGGAGCACACGCAGGGATGATTCCAATTATTGTTATACGCGCGCTGTCTTTGGATTCTAGATTCCCCTATTAGCGGGAATTGCGTATCTTTGCCTTGATGAGGCACCTGATTGTCATAGCATCAGCTCTCATCCTTGTGTCTTGCACCCGGGAGAATCTTCCGGGGCAGGCACTGGGGGAAGTGGATGGCGTTCCGTTCTACACTATGACGACGGAGCGGCTTCCGGACCTGCCTGAACCCAGGGGCGGACACCACACGATGCTGCTGGGAGATGAACTTACGGTCCTTGGCGGCATCACGGACGGCTTTGTGCTGGAGCCCACCGTCGCATATCTCCGGGACGGAGCATGGCACGAAGTCCCGATGAAATACCCTCACTACTACGGATTCACCACCCTTCTCCCTGACGGCCGCGTCATGCTCGGCGGCGGCTGCGCGGAGAACTTCGGGATTGGCCAGAGCTGGGGAGTCGAGACTTACGACCCGGCAGCGCACGCCTGCAAGGCCGTGGGGATCATGGACCGGAAACGTGCAGGTGCTTCTGCAGGCGTCTTGGAGGACGGCAGGGTCGTCATCTCCGGCAATTGGTACGCCGATGACGCTGTCGAACGGTGCGGACCCGGCGATGGCTTCTCCTTTGTCAAGGAGCCGGCAGCGCAGCGGGCCTATCCGTACATACTCCCTGTTTCTTCTGACAATGCATTGATCTTCAGTACCGAAGCGCCTTACGGAGAAAGGGCGGCAGGTTTGGTGGATCAGTTGGACGGCGAGCCTTTCGAGGAGCCGCTGCTGGATGAGTGGGACGTACTGCCCTACCCCGTCAGTCCGACCTCTTCCGATGGCCTCCGGATCGGAGAATATACTTATCTGCTCCCTGCGACCTGCCACGAAGACGGCCAGGCCGCTGTCATCAGACTCTCTAACGGACATTTCAGCCTGATGGAGACGGAGCATCCGATCCCGATGACGCTGCCGGATGGCGGACATCTTACCTGGATGCACCATCTGCAGGTGGACCGGGGCACCCGCTCCGCCTGGATGTACGCCCTCGACGGCGAGGGGCGCCTTGCCATTGGCAAAATCAGCTACGACCACATATTTGAAGGAGGGAAAGCTGCGCTGGAGGTATATCTCGCGGACAAGCCCGGCGGCGGAGCTTTTTACAACAGCGCCGTCCAGCTGCTCCCCGGAGGCAGGATCGCGATGGCGGGAGGGATATTGAACGATTCCGAAAAGGACAATAACTTCGAAGCCACCTCTGAGGTATGGCTGTTCCATACGACAGCGCCGGCGAAGGCTTCTTCTCCCTGGTGGATCCTGGTGGCAGCGCTGCTGGCCGCCGCCGTGGCCGGAGGATGGGCCGCCATCCGCAGCAGGAAACGCCAGGCGCAGCAGCAAGCCCCCGCCCCCGAAGACACCATGCAGGAAAGGAATGACCTGCAGACGCGTATAACAGGACTTGTCGAAGAAAAACAGCTTTTCCTCGTCAAGGATCTCAAGATTTCGGACATTGCCCGCGAACTGGGCACCAACTCCACTTACATATCAGCCTGCATCAATGGGCAGATGGGTATTTCATTCCCGGAATTCATAGCCCGCTACAGGATAGCCTACGCACAGAAACTGATGCGTGAGCACCCGGCGATGCCTTCCGTCGAGGTCTGGGAAGCCTCCGGATTCAACAACGAAAAGACTTTTTTCCGCAGTTTCCGCGCCCAGACAGGCATGACCCCGGCAGAGTGGAAACGCAAGTGAGACCAATTAACGGAGTCTCCATACTTTTTTCGTACTTTTTATACTATATTTGTTCACCGTATGAGTACTTCCAGAAAAGTGGGTACGGTGTCCAGAGGCATCCGCTGCCCGATCATCAGAATGGGCGACGATCTGGCCGCCATAGTTACGGAAAGCGTGCTCGAAGCAGCGCGTGAAGAAGGTTTCTCCCTGAGGGATCGCGACGTGATCTCGGTCACCGAGTCCGTCGTAGCCCGGTCCCAGGGCAATTATGCAACCGTCGATGACATAGCGAAGGATGTCCGCGCCAAGCTCGGCGGCGGCACCATCGGCGTCATCTTCCCCATCCTCTCCAGGAACCGTTTCGCCATCTGCCTGCGAGGCATAGCCCGCGGCGCATCCAAGGTGGTGCTGATGCTCAGCTACCCTTCCGACGAGGTGGGCAATGAGCTGGTGAGCCTGGACAGCCTCGACGAAGCGGGGGTCAATCCCTATTCCGACGTGCTGAGCCTGGAACGCTACAGGGAGCTCTTCGGCGTCAATCCCCACCCCTTCACCGGCGTGGACTATGTGGACTATTACGGTTCCATCATCCGTGAGAACGGCGCCGAGGTGGAGATCATCTTCGCCAACAACCCCAGGACCATACTCAAATACACCGACGCAGTCCTCACTTGCGACATCCACACCCGCAAGCGCACCAAACGCATACTCAAAGAAGCCGGGGCCCGGGTCGTGTGCGGTCTCGACGACATACTCAGCGCTCCCGTGGACGGAAGCGGCTGCAACGAAAAATACGGTCTGCTGGGTTCCAACAAAGCCACGGAGGAGACTGTGAAGCTGTTCCCGAGGAACTGCCAGCCTCTGGTGGAAGACATACAGAACAGGATACTCGAAGCCACAGGGAAGCATGTGGAGGTGATGGTCTATGGCGACGGAGCCTTCAAGGATCCCCAGGGCAAGATCTGGGAGCTGGCCGATCCCGTGGTGTCGCCCGCTTTTACGGACGGCCTGATCGGCGTGCCCAATGAGCTGAAGCTCAAGTATCTGGCTGACAATGATTTCAAGCACCTTTCAGGAGAGGAGCTCCGGGAGGCCATTTCGCAGAGCATCCGTGCCAAGCAGGGTAACCTGAAAGGCCAGATGGCGTCCGAGGGGACCACTCCCCGCCAGCTTACCGACCTCATCGGTTCGCTTTGCGACCTGACCAGCGGATCCGGCGACAAAGGTACTCCTGTCGTCCTGATCCAGGGTTACTTCGACAACTACACCAACGACTAGCCGGATTCCCCTGCTGGTTTTCCCCTGCCGCGGCCCTTGCTGGGTCGCGGCTTTTGCTTGCTGCGGCTGCTTTGATTGCTTCGGCTGCTTTGATTGCTTCGGCTGCTTTGATTGCTCCGGCTGCTTTGATTGCTCCGGCTGCTTTGATTGGTTCAGCAGCTTTGATTGGTTCAGCAGCTTTGATTGCTGCGGCTGCTTTGTTCGCTTCTGACGCTTTGCTTGCTGCGCTTTGCTTACTGCGCTTTGCGCTGAAATGTAATTAATTAAAAATCAGTAGATTACATAAAGCACTGGTGTCGCCTGGATTCAACCGTCAAATGCAACTTTTTTCGTTGTTTTAGTTAAAGAATTAAAAAGTTCATTTGGAGAGAAAAAGCCAAGTCTTTTTCTCGGCCGATTATTGATTTTATCCTGGATAGCCAGCACCTGCTCTTCG
>JAFTBU010000029.1 GCA_017455065.1 Bacteroidales bacterium | reverse complement strand
GATGTCGAGGTGACCCGTTTCGTGAACAATCTTATGCTGCAGGGGAAGAAGAGTATCGCGTATTCTATTTTTTACGATGCCATCGACATGGTAGGCGAGAAGATGAAAGATTCTGACAAGGCTCCTCTGGATATTTGGAAGAAAGCACTCGAGAACGTGACCCCTCAGATCGAGGTCAAGTCCCGTCGTATCGGTGGTGCAAACTTCCAGGTGCCTACAGAGTTGCGTCCGGAGAGGAAAGTCTCGCTTTCCATGAAGAATATGATACAGTTCGCCCGCAAGCGCTCCGGCCACTCCATGGCAGAAAAACTCTGTGCAGAAATCGTCGCTGCTTACAACAATGAAGGCGGTGCCTTCAAGCGCAAGGAGGATATGCACAGGATGGCGGAAGCCAACAAGGCATTTGCACATTTCCGCTTCTAGCCCCAACGCTGATTACGAATGGCAAGAGACCTTAAATATACACGCAACATCGGCATCATGGCCCACATCGATGCCGGCAAGACTACCACGTCCGAGCGTATCCTCTACTACACCGGCAAGACCCACAAGATAGGTGAGGTCCACGAAGGTGCGGCTACGATGGACTGGATGGTGCAGGAGCAGGAGCGTGGTATCACCATCACTTCTGCCGCCACCACCGCGTTCTGGCATTACGGCGGCCAGTCTTACCAGATCAACCTGATCGACACTCCGGGCCATGTGGACTTCACCGTCGAGGTGGAGCGCTCGCTGCGTGTGCTGGACGGCACCATTGCCACATTCTGCGCTGTCGGAAAAGTACAGCCCCAGTCTGAGACCGTGTGGCGTCAGGCTGACAAGTACAACGTCCCCAAGATCGCATACGTCAACAAGATGGACCGCGTGGGTGCTGATTTCCTCGGCTGTGTCGAAGAGATCAGGACCAAACTCGGTGCCACCGCCGTCCCCATTGCCCTCCCCATAGGAGCTGAAGAAAGCTTCTCCGGCATAGTCGACCTCATTTCCCGCAAGGCTATCGTATATGACAACAGCGAAGAGCTGGTGAATTATCACGAGGCCGAAATCCCTGCGGACATGGTCGAGGAGGTGAATGTGTGGAGGGAGAAGCTTCTCGAAGTTGCTGCCGAATGCGATGACAGGCTGATGGAAAAATTCTTCGAGGATCCCGACTCCATTTCCGAGGAGGAGATCATCGCTGCGCTCCGCAAGGGAACCATCTCCATGCAGATAGTCCCTGCGACCTGCGGTTCTTCCTTCAAGAACAAGGGAGTCCAGTTCCTCCTGGATGCCGTCATGCGTTACCTTCCTTCTCCGCTGGACATCGGCGCCGTCTCCGGCACCAATCTCGCCAACGGACAGAAGGTGGAGCTCCCGGCCGACGCCAAAGCTCCGTTCTGCGGTCTCGTTTTCAAAATCGCGACCGACCCCTACGTCGGACGTCTGGCATATATCAGGGCCTATTCAGGACACCTGAACGCCGGTTCCTACGTGCTGAACACCCGTTCCGGAAAGAAGGAAAGGGTCGCCAGGCTGTACCAGATGCACTCCAACCACCAGAACCCCATCGAGTTCGTGGAGGCGGGAGACATCTGCGCAGCAGTGGGTTTCAAGGATCTCCGCACCGGAGATACCGTCTGCGATGAAAGCCATCGTTACTCTCTCGAATCAATGGAATTCCCCGATCCCGTCATCGGAATCGCAGTCGAGCCCAAGACCCAGTTGGATCTGGACAAGCTCGGCATCGCACTCGGAAAGCTGTCCGAGGAGGATCCCACCTTCACCGTCAAGTCTGATCCGGATACCGGCCAGACCATCATCAGCGGTATGGGTGAGCTCCATCTGGACATCATCGTGGACCGTCTGCGCCGCGAGTTCGGTGTGGAGATCAACCAGGGAGCTCCACAAGTTAACTACAAAGAAGCCATCACCGCATCTGTGGAGCACCACGAGGTGTTCAAGAAGCAGACCGGCGGCCATGGCAAATTTGCAGATATCGTCGTCGAAATCGGTCCTGCCGACGAAGGCGTCACCGGTCTGCAGTTCGACAGCCAGGTCAAGGGCGGCAACATCCCCAAGGAGTTCATCCCGAGCATCCAGAAGGGTTTCGAATCCGCCATGGTCAACGGCGTCCTCGCCGGATACGAGGTCCAGTCCCTCATGGTTACAGTCCTGGACGGATCCTTCCACCCTGTCGATTCTGACCAGCTTTCCTTCGAAATCGCTGCCCGCATGGCCTTCCGCCACGCCTGCCCCAAGTGCAAGCCTGTCCTGCTCGAGCCTATCATGAGCCTCGAGGTGGTGACTCCGGAAGACTATATGGGAGATATCGTGGGTGACCTGAACCGCCGTCGCGGACAGATCGTCTCCATGGACTCGACAAACAACGGCGCACGCATCATCAAAGCCTTCGTCCCTCTGGGAGAGCAGTTCGGCTATGTCACCGTCCTCAGGACCCTGTCTTCCGGCCGCGCCACCAGCACGATGTCTTTCGACCACTACGAGGAAGTCCCCGCACAGATGGCCAAGGATATCATAGAGAAGAACGGCTACTCGCACCGCCACATGGATGACGACGAATAAAAGATTTGATTAAAAAACTATTGATATGAGCCAGAAAATCAGAATTAAACTTAAGTCTTTCGATCACATGCTCGTGGATAAGTCCGCTGCCAAGATCGTGGATACAGTGAAGGCTACAGGCGCAAAGGTGAATGGCCCCATTCCCCTTCCTACTAACAAGAAGATCTTCACTGTGAACCGCTCGACCTTCGTCAACAAGAAGGCCCGCGAGCAGTTCGAACTCGATTCCTACCGCAGACTTCTCGACATCGACGATTCCAACGCCAAGACCGTGGACGCCCTGATGAAACTCGAGCTGCCTTCCGGCGTGGAAGTTGAGATCAAAGTCTGACAAATTTTACTATCTTTGTAATCTCAGGTCCCTTAGCTCAGTTGGTTAGAGCATCTGACTCATAATCAGGGGGTCGTAGGATCATGCCCTACAGGGACCACGGAAAACTGACCTTAAGTCAATGACTAAGGTCAGTTTTTTTTATTATCTTAGTGCCTGGACAATAAGCATAGAAAAGATATGGTAGATTTTAAACTGTACACTCCTACAGAGGTGGTCTTCGGCAAGGATTCCGAGGCTCAGCTGATTCCGCTCATCCGCAAGTATGGCGGCACCAAGGTTCTCATCCATTACGGTGGCGGCAGCGTCCTCCGCTCCGGTCTGCTGCTCAAGGTAAAAGACGCCCTGACCGAAGCCGGGATCCCCTTCGTCGAGCTCGGCGGCGTCGTGCCCAACCCCAGGCTTTCCCTGGCCAGGAAGGGCATTGCCCTGTGCCGTGAAAAAGGCGTGGATCTCATCCTGGCGGTCGGCGGAGGCAGCGTCATCGACTCTGCCAAGGTCATCGGCTACGGTCTCAAATATGACGGAGACGTATGGGATATCTATGACGGCAAATACAAACCAGAGGGCAGCGCGCCTGTAGGCGTGATCCTGACCATCCCTGCGTCGGGAAGCGAGATGAGCGACTCGGCCGTGATCACTAAGGACGAAGGCATGATCAAACGAGGCTACAACTCTGACTGGTGCCGTCCCAAATTTGCCATCATGAACCCCGAGCGCACATATACTCTCCCGGCATACCAGACTGCAGCGGGTGTCACCGATATCATGATGCACACCATGGAAAGGTACTTCTCCCATGACGACGACATGCTCCTCACGGACGCTATTGCTGAGGCTCTGATGCGTACGGTAAAGGAGTGCGGCGAAAAATTGCTGAAGGATCCTGAGAATTACCAGCTCCGTGCCCAGATCATGTGGGCGGGCAGCCTTGCTCACAACAACCTGACTGGCTGCGGCACCACAAGCGACTTCGCCACCCACCGCATCGAACACGAGCTGAGCTCCACCTACAACGCCACCCACGGCGCCGGACTCGCTGCGATATGGCCTCATTGGGCCAAATACGTGCTTTCAGAGAGCCCCGGCAGGTTTGCCCAGTTCGCGGTCAATGTGGTCGGCGTGCCCAATGATTTCAAATCCGCCGAAAAGACCGCACTCGCCGGCATCGAGGCTATGGTGGACTTCTATCACCGCATCGGCATGCCCACCAGCATTCCCGAACTCATCGGCCGCCCCGCCACCGAAGAGGAGATCGCGGAGATGGCTTTCAAGGCCACGCGCAGCCGTACCGTCACCCTCGGCCGGATGAAGGTCCTCGACTATGACGATGTCGTGGAGATTTACAGGCTCTCTAACGTTTAGAACGCAATTAAAAACAGTTTATCGAACGCAGGAATGTGCCGGATCTCGGTCTTGAGCACATTTCTGCGGTTATCATTTATCTTAAATATTTGTATATTAACAAGATAATACATACATTTGGATGCACCTTTAATAACTATCACTAAACGAGTTGCATCATGAAACGTTTTATCAAGTTATTCATCGTAATGTGCGCGTCACTGGTGTTGACTGGATGTGCACGCGATTTCGATGCTGTCGATCTCTTTAACGGTTTGTTTATGGATCCTGAATCCACATACCAGTATCCTGATTTAATCTCTTCCACGATTAGGAAAGCAGGTGGAAGATTGCCAAATAAATCAGAAGATTATAATGAAGCATACGCTCTTTCCATTAATGACAATTCCTCGCTTGAAGGGTGGCCTGAAATAGATTTTGAGCGTTACTCCCTTGTCATAGGTTGGTTTGTTGGAGGCAGTAGTGGTCATTATATCAAGCGGCAGCGGCTTCAATGCAATAATATCAACAAAGAAGCTACTTTGTATCTTGAAATATCCCGAATTACTGAGTTAGATGGCCAACCTGTTGGTTATTTATGTGCTTTACAAGACTATTATTTCGCGGCATTATACCCTAAATTTGATGGGGCAGTCACTGTCATCCCGCGCTTTGACTATCTTCAGCCGTAAATAGTACTGGGATCCCCGGGTCGAACGCAGGAATGTGCCGGATCTCGGTCTTGAGCACATTCCTGCGGTTATCATTTATCTTAAATATTTGGATATTAATAAGATTCTACATATATTGGGATGCACATTTTAACATTGATAACCATGAGACTCCGCTATTGTATCTATTTATTTACTATTATCGCATTATTTGCATTAGGCTCTTGCTCAAGCATTATTGCGTTTGATGACGACGTGGAAGTGTCTGGAGAGATAACTACGCTCCCAGCAGAGATTGCTGATTCTTCTTCTCTATATTACTACTATTACGGAGAACCTGTTTACTTGACAGAAGTCCCGGATTTAGTGTTCCTGAAATTTAAGGACATTGATTCCCGCAATCTGTTCATATCAAAGATAACGCCATTGTCGTTAGCCCAAATATGGGCTTCGGATAAGATGCCGGAACAGACAAAAATTAGTTCTGATATACTAATCTTACAGTCATTGACAGGTTCGTTCCCCTCTGACTTGATTGATGAGTTTTGTGAGCTTGATGATATAGAATGGTTTTCCACCATGACTTCATATTCGGATCAATTGTTAGCTGTTACAAACGAATTTTCCGTGAAGTTAAAGAATATGTCAGATTACCAAAAACTTGTAGATTTGGCTGGGATCCATGACTGTGATGTTTATCATAAGGATTTCTTCGATGCAGAAGAATTCTTTGTCAAAGTCCCCAAGAGATCCGAGTTTGGGGCCATACAATTGGCCAGTCTGTTTTTTGAAACGGGGCAATTTGAATATACTTCGCCGGATTTCTTCATACTCAATCCTTATTTTTCTTCCGATCCATACTTTTCATCTCAGTGGGGTCTGAAAAATACAGGACAATATGGTTCGCCAGGCGTGGATATTAATATTGAACCTGCGTGGAACATAACAGAAGGAAGCAGCGATGTGGTCGTAGCAATTATTGATACGGGGGTCGAATCAACACATCCCGATCTTTCTTCAAATCTCCTGACCGGGTATAATGCATTTAATTATGGATCAGGAGGAGATCCTATAGATGCTTCGGCACACGGAACTATGGTGGCAGGAATTGTCGGGGCTATTAAAGACAACAGTATAGGTATCAGCGGAGTGGCTCCGGGATGTAAACTTCTCCCCGTCTGTATGGGTAATTCATATGGTGTGTCTTCTTCTGCCGCTGTCGCTGGTATTAATTGGGCCAGACAGAACAATGCTGATGTGATGAATTGTTCGTGGGGAGATGTTCCTGTCCTGCAATGTGTGACAGATGCAATTTATAATGCTGCCACATTGGGAAGAGGGGGCAAGGGGTGTGTTATGGTTTTTGCTACAGGACAGGATGGTTATAGTTATATTCCATATCCCTCATATCTCACAAATGTTATTTCTGTTGGAGCTGTCACGCCGAACGGGCTACGGCATAATAATAGCGATTATGGCAACGGGCTGGATGTGGTTGCTCCGGGTATGGATATCAAAAGCACTATCCGCCAAGGCTTATATGGAGATGACAGTGGTACCTCCTATGCTGCTCCTCATGTTTCAGGGATAGCGGCTTTAATACTCTCTGAGTATCCAGATTTAACAGAGGCTCAGGTCAGGAGGGCGATAGAATTGAGTTGTACCAAGCCTTCAGGCTATAGCTATTCTTATGATGACCAGTATCCTTCCGCTCTTTGGAACAATCACGTTGGATATGGTGTGGCAAATGCCTACTATGCTTTGCTTAAGGCGTCTGACTTCCACGAACAGAACGTTCTGGACGGAACTCCCGGATTTGATTTCGTGATTACCAACCATTCTTCTTACCCGCTTGAGGATTTCTATATTTCACTGACAGGAAAGATCGGGGGCGTCGAAACGACACTTATCGCAGCGGATCCCGGAGATGCCGGCTGCGGAATGCACATCGGATATCCTGTCTATAGGGGCGAGACAATAACTGCCGTTCCAGGCACTTCGATTACCAATCTCAGCCTTAATATAAGTGCGATTTCTCCTGATGATGACTATTATTTCCATATAGGAGCTGCAATAGATAACCCTTATCCAATATATTATTATGATTTCGCTTTCGGTTATGGGAATATGTATCAATGTTCTATACCAAATACCACTGTTCCGAATTCAAGCAGACGCATTTTGTATATAGATATCCTTTAATAATTATCACTAAACGAGTTGCATCATGAAACGTTTTATCAAGTTATTCATCGTAATGTGCGCGTCACTGGTGTTGGCTGGATGTGCACACGATTTCGACGATATCTTCAACCATGATAATGAAGATGTTTTCGATGCTGTTGACCTGTTTAATGGCCTTTCTTCGGATCCTGAATCCACATACCAGTATCCTGATCTTATTGCTTCTATGATATCCAATTCAGGAGGAAAGATGCCGGTGCCCGAAGATAAAGCATATGCTATGGTCATCAATGAACGCAACTTACTTGACGGATGGCCGGAGATCGATTTTGAAAATTATTCTCTAGTTGTCGGTTGGTTTTATGGCAGTAGCAATGACCGCATCGTCAGACAAAGGCTTCAAATCAATGCCACGGATAATGAGGCCATTTTATATCTAGAGTTAGGGATTCCTCACGACGATTTATACGATGGTATTGTCTTCAACTATTGTGCTCATTACTTCGCTGCCTTATACCCAAAATTTAACAATAAGATTTCGGTCGTCTGGCGAAAGTATGATCATATTAACCAATGATATTTTCAATCCCAGAATCCTACAGCGACTCCAAGTGACATCTGAGTGAAGGGATAGTCTTTTATTCCGTACTGAAAATATGCAAAAGGCCGGACCTGACCCTTTCCGAGGGCAAGCCTGGCCTTTATGCTCATGGGTGAGTCCCCACCTCCGATCCAGCCTTTGTAGCCGCCGAAGGCAAGGCTTGCCGCCACTGCGTCCTTTTCCCAGGAGGCCTGGATGCCGTACATCACTGCATCGTTCTGGGTCTCCCCGGAGGCCTGCCAGCAGAGGAATCCGGTGCTTACGCTGATCCGGAATGGGCCGAAGGATTTGCCTGCGGCTATGTCGAAGAAATACCCCGGCACGTCGAAATATCGCATCCGGCCTCTGTCATAGGGTTCTGAGGCCGTTTTCAGGACGGAACGGAGGACAATGGCGGGGCGGCGGGGCGTTTCGCGCAGAAGGAGCATCTCGGCGCTGACGTACAGATTGCCGGTGAAGACACTTCCGCGCTCGGGCGCGGTGGGGTCGGCTCCACGGAAGGACTGGACGGCAGCATTGGACTGATAGAACTCTCCAGCCTGGCCCCAGATGCCGAGGCAGGCACGGTCGCTCCAGAGAGGGATGCGGAGAGCGAAGGAAAGGGCTTCGGTCCAATCGGGCTGTCCCGGCACGGCGCGGCCGTAGAAAAGATCGCCGCTCAGCTGCGCCTCAACCCCGGAGGGAAGGCGCCCGTCGGAGATATCTGGAATAGGCAGGGCGTCGGGTCCGTAGTGTAGGGTGTTCTTTTCCTGGGCCCCTGCGGCGATGGCGGACAGGAGCAGCAGGCAGGCGGAAATGATCAAAGTTCTGCGCATACGGAATGTAAAGATAGCAAGTTTTTATATCTTTGTCTTGTTATGGTCATTCTCATCACAGGTATCACTTCAGGCTTCGGCAAGGCTATGGCCGAGAGACTGGCTGCGGACGGACACAAGGTTTACGGGACCCACCGCCATGCAAAGGAATTCATCCCCGGAGTCACATACATCAAGGTGGACGCCACCGTGGAGGCCGAGTGCGAGGCCGCGGTGAAGCAGGTCATGGACGCGGAGGGGCGCCTCGATGTCTTCATCAACAATGCCGGCATGGGCATAGGAGGCCCGCTGGAGTTCACGCCGGTCAGTGACGCCGAGAGCCAGATGGATGTCAATTTCATGGGAATGGTGCGTTTCCTGCATTATGTGATCCCGGTGATGCGCAGCCAGAAGCAGGGCAAGATCATCTGCTTCAGCTCGATCGCAGGAAAGCTGGGACTCCCCTTCCAGGGTTTCTATTCTGCTTCCAAGTTTGCCATCGAGGGCTATTGCGACGCCCTGAGGCTGGAGCTCCGCAAGTCCCATGTGGATGTAGTGGTCATAGAGCCGGGCGATTTCGCCACGGGATTCACGGCCAACCGCAAGAAGGTCGAAGACCCCGCGGCCTACGAGGCCTATCCTTCCTACAAGGAGTCGATGGCGGGAATGGAAAACGACGAGAGAACCGGTCTGAAGCCCGATTATCTCGCCGCCAAGATTTCCAGGATAGTCAAAAAGAAGAATCCGGCGTACAATTACGTGATCGCCAATTTCATCCAGCGCATCTCGATCCCCGTGAGCATCATCCTCCCGAGGAGGCTGTGGGCGAGGATCTTCGCCAGCTGGTATCACCTGTAGGCTCTACTGCTTGGCGATGCCGGTGCGCATGTCGGTGTCGGCCTGGATGTTCTTCATGCGATAGTAATCCATGATGCCGAGGTTTCCGCTGCGGAAGGCTTCCGCCATGGCCAGGGGAACCTGCGACTCGGCCTCAATGACCTTTGCACGGGCCTCCTGGGCCTTTGCCTTCATCTCCTGCTCGAGTGCCACAGCCATGGCACGGCGCTCCTCTGCGCGGGCCTGGGCGATGTTCTTGTCGGCATCGGCCTGGTCCATCTGGAGGACGGCGCCGATGTTCTTGCCGACGTCGATGTCAGCGATATCGATGGAAAGTATCTCGAAGGCCGTACCGGCGTCGAGGCCTTTGTTGAGCACCAGCTTGGAGATGCTGTCAGGGTTTTCGAGCACGGACTTGTGGCTCTCGGACGAACCGATGCTGCTGACGATGCCTTCGCCGACACGGGCGAGCACGGTCTCCTCACCGGCGCCGCCGACGAGCTGCTTGATATTGGCCCTGACGGTCACCCTCGCCTTGGCGATGAGCTGGATACCGTCCTTTGCCACTGCGGTGACGGGAGGGGTGTTGATGACCTTGGGATTCACGGACATCTGCACGGCTTCGAGCACGTCACGGCCGGCGAGGTCGATGGCTGCTGCCATCTTGAAGTCCAGGGGGATATTGGCCTTGTTGGCGGAGATGAGCGCCATCACTACCTTGGTGACATTGCCCCGGGCGAGGTAGTGGGCCTCGAGTTCATTGGCCTTGAGGGTCAGTCCGGCCTTGGTGCCGGTGATGAGGGCCATCACGATGGTCTTGGGGTTGACGCCCCTCCAGCGCATGAGGACGAGCTGGATGAGGGAGATATGCACTCCGGAGAGGAGGGCCTGGAACCAAAGTGCTACGGGGAATACCCAGAGGATGATGATGAGCGCGACGATTATTATCGCCGCCCAGATGACTGCGTTCATATCTTAATCGTTTATAGGTTTTACATAGATGATTCCGTCTTCGATGCGGTCCACGGCCACGCGGGTGCGGGGATCCATCATACGGCCGTCGGCGGAGCGGACTTCGCAGGTGACGCTGCCGATGCGGGCGTTGCCCATGGGGGCGAGGCGGGTGAGGGTCTCACCTTCGTCTCCGGAGCGGACACGGCTGGATTCGGTATTTACCTTGGCACCGATCTCGGTGTCGAGCTCGAGCTTTTTCCAGGTCTTGGACCGGAGTATGTAGATGATAAGGGCGATCACGACGACGAGCTCCGCCGCAGTGACAATGATTCCGGCGGTGGTGCCGATGTAGGCGAAGGCGTACCAGCAGGAGGCGGCGAGGCAGCCGAGACCCAGGATGCCGGCGACGCCGATGCCGGGAACGAGCAGGGTTTCAATGAGGACGAAGAGTATTCCGAAGAAAATGAGTGTCGCAATTATCCACATAAGACATCGATTTTTGTTATCAGACAAATATATGAAATAATATAATATGTGGAAACTTTCTTTCTTTGAAAAAAATACTAACTTTGCAAACTATTTTGCGAATGATATTTTAAAACGATAATTATGCAAAGCAAAGGTGCAATCAGACTCGTGGCTATCCTGCTTCTGCTCGCCTGCATCTGGCAGCTCTCCTTCACTTTCGTGGAGCGCGCCCAGGAGAAGAAGGCGGAGAAACACGCAGAAGCTGTCGCGACAGCTATCCAGCAGACAGCCGCATTCAACAAAATCGCCGAAACCGACCGTGCTTTCTATCTCGATTCCCTCAAGAAGGACGAGAACAGGAGGTACATCGACTCCATTTCATCTGAAAAGATCTATTTCGGCTACACATTCAAAGATGTACAGGCAAAGGAGATCAATCTCGGCCTCGACCTCAAGGGAGGTATGAACGTGATGCTCCAGGTGCAGCTCGAGGACCTCATCAAGGCGCTCGCAGGTGACAACCAGTCCCCCGAGTTCCTCCAGGCCCTGAGCCTTGCCAAGTCCCGCAGCGTCAATTCCCAGTCCGACCTCATCACCCTTTTCGGTGAGGCCTGGTCCGAGGTTTCCGGCGGCCAGAGGCTTGCGCAGGTGTTCGGCACCTACGAGATGCGCGACCGCATCAGGCCGGAGTCCTCTGACGCCGAGGTTCTTTCCGTGATCCGCGAGGAATCCGAGAGCGCAGTCTCCAACTCCTTCAACGTCCTGAGGAACCGTATCGACCGTTTCGGTGTCACCCAGCCTTCCATCCAGAAGATCGGCAACACCGGACGCATCCTCATCGAGCTTCCCGGCGTGAAAGAGCCCGAGCGTGTCCGCAAACTGCTCCAGGGAACCGCTTCCCTCGAGTTCTGGACCACATTCGACAATACCGAGATCTTCCCTTATCTCGAGCAGGCCAACGCCCTCCTCGGACAGCTCAACTCCGATGCCGAGGCTGAGGAGCAGACCGCTGCCGAGGCTGAGCAGGGCGACGTCGTCTCCCAGGAGCTCGCAGCCCAGAGTAGCGAAGACGAGAACCTGGAGGCTTATCGCAGGAACAATCCCCTGTTCGCCGTCCTCCAGCCCGTCCAGACCCGCGGTACCGCTTGTGTCGGTTATGCCAATGGCGCCGACACCGCCAGGGTCAACCGCATCCTCGCTTCTCCCGAGATCGCCGACCTCTTCCCCGCAGAGCTCAGGCTCCTGTGGTCGGTGAAACCCGCCAGCTATCTCCAGGCTGACAATTACTATGAACTCATCGCCATCAAGGCCACTTCCCGCGACGGAAAGGCTCCCCTGGACGGTAGTTCTGTGACCGACGCACGCGTGGTCTATGAGTCCCAGCGCGGAAACGGCGAGCCTTCAGTCTCCATGACCATGAACGCCGAAGGAGCCAACACCTGGGCCCGCATCACCAAGGAGAACATCGGCAAGCAGGTCGCCATCGTGCTCGACGGTACCGTATATTCTTATCCTACCGTCCAGTCCGAGATCACCGGAGGAAGCTCTTCCATCACCGGAAACTTCTCCGTGGAGGAGGCTACCGACCTTACCAACGTCCTCAAGTCCGGTAAGCTCCCCGCTCCCGCCACCATCGTGCAGGAGCAGGTCGTAGGTCCTTCACTCGGTTCCGAGTCCATCCGCAGCGGTCTCATCTCGTTCGTTATCGCATTCATCCTCGTGCTTCTCTACATGCTCTTCTTCTATCAGGGAGCAGGTATTGCAGCCGACATCGCTCTGATAAGCAACGTGGTGCTCCTCTTCGGTACCCTCGCATCATTCGGCGCCGTCCTCACCCTGCCCGGTATCGCAGGTTTGATCCTGACCTTGGGTATGGCTGTGGATGCCAACGTGATCATCTATGAGCGTATCAAGGAAGAGCTGGCAGCAGGCAAGGGTCTGAGCAAGGCTATCCATGACGGTTACAACAACGCTTACTCCGCCATCATCGACGGTCAGGTGACCACCCTGCTCACCGGTCTGGTGCTGTTCTTCTTCGGCTCCGGTCCTATCAAGGGCTTCGCCACCACCCTCATCATCGGTATCATCACCTCTGTCCTCACCTCTATCTTCATCACCCGTCTGATCTTCGACGACCGTGTGAAGAAGGGCAAGAACATCTCTTTCGAGAACAAGTTCACCAAGAACTTCCTCAAGAACACCCACGTCAACTTCATCGACGGAAAGAAGATCTCCTACATCGTGTCCGGAGCTCTCATCCTCATCGCCATAGCTTCCATCGCCTTCAAGGGCTTCACCTATGGTGTCGACTTCACCGGCGGCCGTACCTACGTGGTCCGCTTCGACAAGCCCGTGCTTGCTGAAGATGTCCGCGGCGCCGTCCTCGATGTGTTCAACAATGCAGCGGCCAACGATCCCAGCGTGGAGGCTTCTTCCGCCGAGGTCAAGCAATTCGGTGGTGACAGCCAGATGAAGATCACGACTTCCTACAAGGTCAACGACGAGTCCCCTACCGTGGACGCAGAGATCGAAGGCATGCTCTTCGAGGCCTTGAAGGGATTCTACTCAGACAACATCACTCTCGAGGACTTCACCTCTACGCTTGAGAACCCCAACGGTATCATCTCATCCGACAAGGTGGGTGCTTCCATCGCGAGCGACATCCAGCGCAACGCCATCATCTCCGTGATCCTCGCCCTCATCATCATCTTCGCCTACATCGCGTGGAGGTTCAAGGGCTGGGCCTGGGGTCTGGGCGGCGTGGTTTCGCTGGCTCACACGGCCATCATCATCATCGGATTCTTCTCCCTGTTCTCCGGCATCCTTCCTTTCAACCTGGATGTGGACCAGACGTTCATCGCTGCTATCCTGACCATCATCGGTTATGCTATCAACGATAACGTGGTGATCTTCGACCGTATCCGTGAGAACCGTCTGCTCCATCCGAACGACAACTTCAAGGATACTGTCAACAAGTCCCTCAATGCTACCCTCACCCGTACGGTCAACACCTCCGTGTCCACCCTCCTTCCTATGCTCGCCATCGCGATCTTCGGCGGAGAGTCCATCAGAGGTCTGTCCGTGGCACTCTGCCTGGGTATCTGCATCGGTACTTACGCTTCCATCATGATCGGTACCCCTATCATGTACGATACCACCATGAGGATGCTCCGCAAATCCGAGAAGAAAGCGAAGTAAAATCACTTTTGAAAATATTGAGAAGAGCCGCGATTTCCTCGCGGCTTTTTTCGTATCTTTGTTACATGTCCTTCGTACATCTGCACGTACATACCCAGTATTCCATCCTCGACGGCTTGTCCAACATCGAGGATCTGTTTTCCCGTGCGGAAGAGCTGGGGATGCCTGGGGTGGCTATCACCGACCACGGCAACATGTACGGCGTCAAGGAGTTCAACACCATCGCCAAGAAGCACAAGGGCGTCAAGCCTGTAATTGGCTGCGAGGTCTATGTCACGCGGCACTATGACCACCGCCTGCACGACAAGGACCATGAGAAATACTACCACCTCATCCTCCTGGCAAAGAATTACCACGGGTACCAGAACCTGGTGAAGATAGTCTCCACCGGATTCACGGAAGGCTTCTACTACAAGCCCAGGGTGAGCCACGAGGTGCTGGAGAAGTACCACGAGGATCTGATCTGCATGTCCGCCTGCATGGCGGGCGAAATCCCCAGGGCCATCATGGCAGGGGACGAGGAAGGGGCCAGGAAGGCCATAGAGTGGCACCGTAACCTCTTCGGCGAGGATTATTACCTGGAGGTGATGCTGCACAAGACCGAGGTCCCGGGGCAGTCTCTCAAGCTTTACGAGCAGCAGAAAGTCTATGACGAGGTGCTGTTCCGCCTGGGCCGGGAGATGGGCATCAAAGTGGTGGCCACCAACGACGTGCATTTCGTCCGCCGGGAGGACGGTCCCGCCCATGACCGGCTCATCTGCCTTACCACGAACGCCTTCGTGGACGATCCCGGGCGCCTGCGCTACACCCAGCAGGAGTTCCTCAAGAGCGAGGAGGAGATGCTGTCGCTGTTCCCGGACCATCCGGAGGCCATTTCCAACTCCATGGAGATACTGGACAAGGTCGAGTTCTACGACCTCGACCGCGGCCACGTATTGCCCAAATTCGACATCGACCCCGCCTTCCTTTCGGATATCGGCGCCCACCTGGAGGAGTACAAGGAAGTCATCGACGCCGGCCGCACCGACGAGAAGGGCGTGGAGCGGGGGGAGGAGTTCTACCGCTCGGTGGCCTTCCTATGCCACCTCACCTACGAAGGGGCACGGCAGCGCTACGGAGAGATCACCCCGGAACTGCGCGAAAGGATTGACTTCGAACTGAAGACCATCTCGAGGATGGGCTTCCCGGACTACTTCCTCATTGTCCAGGACTTCATCGCCGAAGCCCGCAGGAACGGCATTTCGGTAGGACCGGGGCGCGGCTCCGCCGCCGGCAGCGTCGTTTCCTATTGCCTCGGCATCACCAACCTGGATCCGGTCAAGTACAACCTCCTGTTCGAGCGTTTCCTCAACCCCGAGCGTATCTCCATGCCGGATATCGACGTGGATTTCGACGACGAGGGCCGCTACAGGGTCATCCAGTATGTCCAGGATCACTACGGCCTGGACCATATCTCGCATGTGGTCACTTTCGGCACCATGGCGGCGAAGCTGGCGGTCAAGGACGTGGCCCGCGTGAGCCATATGAGCATCCCTGACTCCAACCGCCTCACAAAGATGATCCCGGACCGTCCGTTCAAGGCCGGGGACAAGGAGTACAAGCCCACGCTCAAGAATTGCCTCAAATACCTCCCGGAGCTGCGCAACGAGCTGGAGAACGGCGAGCCTCTGGTGAGGGAGGTGCTGAGTTTCGCGCAGAAGCTCGAGGGCTGCATACGGCAGACGGGTATCCACGCCTGCGCCATGATCATCGGCCGCGGCAACCTCACCGACTATATCCCCATCTCGATAGGCACTGACAAGGCCACCGGCCAGGAGGTCTGGGTGTCCCAGTACGAGGGTTCCTACATCGAGGACGTGGGCATGCTGAAGATGGATTTCCTGGGCCTCAGGACCCTTTCCATCATCAAAGAGTGCCTGTCCCTGATCAAGGACCTGCACGGGGTGGATATCGACATAGAGAAGATCCCCATCGACGACCCGCTGGTGTATGCCCTGTACAGCCGCGGAGACACCAAGAGCGTGTTCCAGTTTGAATCCGGGGGCATGAAGGAGTGGCTGATGAAGCTGCATCCCCAACGTTTCGAGGACCTCATCGCTATGAACGCCCTCTACCGCCCGGGCCCCATGGACTACATCCCCCAGTTCGTGCGGCGCAAGAGGGGCGAAGAAGAGATTTCGTACGACCTCCCGGAGATGGAGGAATACCTCAAGGAGACTTATGGCGTCACCGTCTATCAGGAGCAGGTGATGCTCATCTCGCAGAAAATAGCGGGCTTCTCCAAGGGCAAGGCGGACAAGCTCCGCAAGGCCATGGGCAAGAAGAAGCTGGACGTGCTCGAGAGCCTGTACAAGGATTTCATGGAGGGCGGTCTCCAGCACGGGCATCCGCAGGAGAAGCTCGACAAGATCTGGAAGGACTGGAGAGCTTTTGCGGAATACGCTTTCAACAAGTCCCACGCTACCTGCTACGCCTGGGTCAGCTACCAGACGGCATGGCTCAAGGCCCATTATCCTTCGGAGTTCCAAGCGGCCAACCTCAGCCAGAACCTGTCCAACATGGACGAGTTGAAGGAGATCATGGCGGACTGCAAGAAGAACGGCATCAAGGTGCTGGGACCCGATGTCAACGAGAGTGTGGCCCATTTCACCGTCAACAAAAACGGGGACATCCGCTTCGGCCTCGGCGGCATGAAGGGTTTCGGGGACAATGTCGTCGAAGCCATACTGAAGGAGCGCAAGTCGGGCGGTCCCTTCGAGGATGTGTTCGATTTCATGGAGCGGCTCTCCGGCACCGTCAACCGCAAGGCCCTGGAGACCTTGATCTACGCCGGTGCGATGGATTCCTTCGGCGCCCGCCGCACCCAGTATTTCACGCCCTGCGCCGACGGGGACCTGTTCATCGATGCGCTGGTGCACTATGCCGAGCTTTTCCGCAATGACAAGGTCAACAGCAGCACTTCGCTGTTCGGGGATTCGGAGGAAATGAAGCCGGTGCGGCCCCTGATGCCGCCGGCGGTGGGGGAAGAGGACGCGCTTGCCCTGCTGCAGAAGGAGAAGGAGCTGGTGGGCATGTACCTGTCTTCACACCCGCTCGACCGCTACGCCTTTGAGATCGACACCTTCACCACCTGCAAGATGGCGGAGCTGGACGCCCTTATCGACAGCTGCGACAAGGAGAACCGCAGCCAGAAGGTCTTCGTGGCCGGCATCATCACCGACGTGACCAATCTCATCACCCGTTCGGGCTCCCAGGGGGCCAGGGTGGTGATAGAGGATTTCAGCGGCAACCATGAGTTCGCCCTCTTCGGCAAGGATTACCAGAACTACATGCAGTTCATGCAGGTGCACAGCCAGATTTTCATCGAGGGCTCCATCGAGGAGCGCAACAGGGAGAGCGATGTGGACCGCGCCGCCGGGAAACGCGCCCCCTATGTGTTCAAGATAAAGAAAATCCTGCTGCTCGGCCTCGTGGGAGAGACCTACCTGACAGGTTTCAACATCAATCTGGACACTTCGATGCTGTCTGCGGATTTCCGCAAGAAACTGGTCTCCCTGCTCAAGGCCTTCCCCGGCAAGACTCCGCTCAACCTCACCCTTTACGACAAGGGCAAGGGCTACAATATCGATTTCTATTCGAAGAAGTTTACGGTGAGCGTCTGCGCCGAGCTGGTTTCAGGCCTGGAAAACCTGGGTATCAGCTATTCTGTCAGCCGCAAGAGCTAATTCCATCCCTGCGCCGTCATAGGTAGTTCCGCTCCGTCCGGGGTGACGAGCACCGCGCCCGCCTCCGGCAGGGCCAGGTGGCCTATGATGTCGAAAGTCTGGAAGTCACGGCGGAATTGCTCCAATTTCAATATCGGGACGGTGAACAGCAGGCGGAAGTCGTCTCCTCCGTTCATGGCGGCGGAGACGGGGTCGATGTCGAGCTCGCGGCCGAGGTCGAAGGTGTTGCCTTCGAAGGGGATTTTGTCGGCATATATCTTGGCGCCCAGTCCGCTGATGCGGCAAACCCTCAAAACGGCATCAGAAAGGCCTTTTGAGACGAGAACTCCGCATGAGGGGAGCAATCCCGCATCCACCATCTGCGCGGCCGTTTCCGGGCTTATTTCGGGCTTGAGGTAGGCGCCGACCAGCATCTTGTATTTTTCCAGCGCGTCGGAGCGCTCAGCCCCCTGCTCGAAGCGGAGGCGTTCCCTTTCCAGCACCTGGAGGCCCAGATATGCAGCGCCCAGGCTTCCGGACACGCAGATCAGGTCCTTGGACTTGGCTTCAGGGCGTTTCAAGGCAGGTGCAGCCCCGGTGGCGCTCACGCTGATGCAGAGGCCGTTGCGGGAGGGCTGGAGGCTGAGGGAAAGGGCTTTGTAGCCGTGCTCGCGGGCTGCGGACAGCACCCCGGACCAGAGCTCTTTGATGTGCCCGAAGTCGAGCTTGGCGGAGATGCCGAGCACCACGGAGAGCGTGGCAGGACGGGCCAGGGCGGCATAGAGCTCGCCGGAGACGGCCGTCACGGCCTTGTACCCGAGGTGCTTGAGGGGGAAATATACCAGATTGAAATCCACGCCTTCGAGCATGGAGACAGCGGCGCTGAAGACCCGCTCCCCTGCTCCCGCTTCAATGCTCAGCGGCTCTCCGAAGGGCTCGAAACCCGAGCCTTCGAAAAGCCGCCTGACAGCTTCTATGCGACCTAAGTCGGCGAAAGTCTCCTGCTTCATAGGGGACTAAAGGTTCCTGAGCAGGTTGTTCAGATTGACTTTCCGGTCGATCATGGCGCGCAGCTCCGCGATGGGAACCCTCTGCTGCTCCATGGTGTCGCGGTCGCGCACTGTGACGCAGCGGTCCTCGAGGGAGTCGTGGTCCACGGTGATGCAGAACGGGGTGCCGATGGCATCCTGGCGACGGTAGCGCTTGCCGATGGAGTCCTTTTCCTCGTACTGGCAGTTGAAGTCGTATTTGAGGTCGTTCATGATCTCCTGGGCGAGCTCGGGCAGGCCGTCTTTCTTGACCAGGGGCAGGACTGCGGCCTTGACGGGAGCGAGAGGTGCGGGGATGCTGAGCACCACGCGGGTCTCGCCGTTTTCGAGCTTCTCCTCATGGAAGGAATGGCTCAGCACGGCCAGGACCATACGGTCCACACCGATGGAGGTCTCGACGACGTACGGAGTGTAGGATGCGCCCTCTTCGGGGTCGAAGTATTCGATTTTCTTGCCTGAGAACTTCTGGTGGTTGCCCAGGTCGAAGTTGGTGCGGCTGTGGATACCCTCGAGCTCCTTGAAGCCGAAGGGGAAGTTGAACTCGATGTCGGTAGCGGCATTGGCGTAATGGGCCAGCTTCTCATGGTCGTGGAAGCGGTAATTCTCGGCTCCCATGCCGATATTGACATGCCATTTCATCCTCTGCTCCTTCCACTTGGCGAACCAGTCGAGCTCGGTGCCGGGCTTGATGAAGAACTGCATCTCCATCTGCTCGAACTCCCTCATGCGGAAGATGAACTGCCGGGCGACGATCTCATTGCGGAAGGCCTTGCCGATCTGGGCGATGCCGAACGGAATCTTCATGCGGCCGGTCTTCTGGACATTGAGGTAGTTCACGAAAATGCCCTGGGCGGTCTCCGGACGGAGGTAGATGATGTTGGCGCCTTCGGCCGTGGAGCCCATGGAGGTCT
>JAFTBU010000028.1 GCA_017455065.1 Bacteroidales bacterium | reverse complement strand
TTAAATCAATTATTTATCGCTTTTTCGGAGACCCGCGCCGTGGTGGATATTCTTCCGCTCGGGCCGGTTCTATGGGCTTACCGATAGCCGCATAGATGAGCCTCCAAAATGAAGCAGGTTATTTTTTTACGTTTACTAAAGAGATCCTGGACGACATCATGCCCCTCCTGGATACCATCGTCCCCGTCGAAACCGTCGTTCCGGCTGATATTGTCACCCCTGTCGAGACCGTCGCAGCCCCGCAGGAGGTCCCCGAATACCGTCCGTACACTCCAGACCGCGTACTCCGCAAGGAAAAGAACCCTCTGTATGTGTATTTCGAGGTGGGCGGCGTCCGTCTGCTCAGAAGTTTCAGCGACCATGGCAGGCAGCGGGACAACGGTCCCGTCCTGGACGAGATCATGGACCTCACTGCCCAGATGCTGTCTGACACCACTTCCAGCGCCAAGCATATCCAGATCGTGGGTCTGGCCTCCGTCGAAGGCCGCACAGAAGACAATCAGCGGCTGTCCGACGAAAGGGCCCTGGCCCTTCAGAGATACATCCAGGAACGTCTTCCCATCCCTGATTCGATGTTCGAGACTGTGGGCGGAGGAGAAGCCTGGAGCGAATTCCGCGACCAGTTGCAAGACCTGCGCTATTCCGTTTACCTGCAGATTTATTACGAATGATGAAACGCTTGCTCGGCATATTCTGTCTGTTCCTGGCCACCGGCTGCTGCCTGGTGGACGAGGACTTGAGCGAATGCCCCGACGAGCTCACCATCGACTACGAAATGCGCATCATCACCAATGTCCAGACGGAAATCGAAACGGAGCTCGACATGGACTCCGACATCCCTGCGGCGGAAGCCGTCCGCGGATATCTTAAGGATATCTTCTCGGACCACGCCCACGACGTCGACCTCTCCTTCTATGACGTGGAAGACCCCATGCCCATGCTGGAGCATTTCTCGGACATCATCGATGCCAGCCAGGCCAGCTACACCCTGCATATCCCCGCACGTGAATACATGCACCTCGCCGTCGCCAACATCAAGAACAACGACCAGGTGTCCCTCGAAGGTGTAGATCTCTGCCACACTTCGCAGCTCCTCCAGAAAAAGGGGGATGGAGATCCTGAGATCATCGCATCCCAGACAACCGGCCTTTTCACGGCCCGCCTGCCCATGAACATCCTGGAAAACATGAGCGGCAACTTCAACGTCAACCTGTACATGGCCAACTGCGCCACCGCACTGGTATTGGACAACGAAGCTGAGGATACGCCTGAAATCGTCGACTTCCAGGCTTACTCCACCGGATTCGCCAGTGCCTTCAACATAGCTGACAGCAGCTACGTCTTCGACTCCCAGGCCCTCGTCAAGGCCGATTACATCCCTGTGGAAGGGGGCGCCGAAAGCGTATACGCCACTGTCCAGTTCCCCTCCAGGGAGCCCGACCCGGAAAGCAAGGTGGTCATAGAGACCACAGACCCTTTCATTTCCGACAAAGCTGACGAAGCGCTCTGGGAATGGATAATATACGTCACCCTGACGGACGGTTCCATCACGGAAAACCGGTTGAGCGTCTCCAATCCCCTGCGCGCAGGACAGCTCAGGATCATCCGCATACGCGTATGCCACGACGGAACGATATCCACCGACGACACCTCGGTAGGCGTGTCAGTCACCCTCGACTGGAAAGAGGGAGGTTCACATGATGTACCACTGTAGAAAATTAATTCAATCAATCATTTATATTATGCGTAGTTTTATCAAAGTTTCACTTGCCTGGGCGATAGCCCTTGCAGCCGTTTCCTGCAACACCAAAGAGGTGTTTACGGACAACCCCAATTACGACCCTGACACCAAGGAGGTCACCACGCAGTTCGTCATCAGCGTGAACACCAGTTCTCCTCAGACGAAGATGACCCCCGACGCTGTTCAGAAGAGCTCAAATTTCCGCGGAATCGTAGACGGACACATCCTTCTCTACAAGTCCTACAACGGAACGACCCCTCTCACCTACGTGCTTGACACAGCCCTCAAGGCTGTCAAGGATTATCCCTTCGGAACTCTCTATTCTACTGGAGACATCGACGCCGCCAACAACAAGACTTCGAGTTCCAACCGTATCCTCCAGATGTCCGTCCCTACCGGAGTCAATGCCGTCATGGTGTACGGTATAGCCCCGAAAGAGGGTGCGCACAATGCTGAGGGACATATTGTCTACACTGTCGCCGACAAACCTTCCGGCACTTCATTCACACTCACCCGCAGAATCGGAGACACCGATGAGGACATCACCTCCTATGACCACACCGGAAACCTGATGGCATATGTGCTCAACCGCATCCTCGCTAGCAGCTGCGACTCTCTCAGGACTACCGATCCCCCGTACGAAGGCCAGACCAAGCTCGCTCCCATCTCATGGCGTGAACTCGGCATCCTCTATGAGAACAACAACGAGCACCTCCACGGAACTACCATCCCGTTCGGCGGAGTGACAGAGGCAAGGGCCCTGACCGCTCTTGAAGAGTCCCTCGGCCGCGCTTATTCAGAGTTCACCTATATCAAGGACGGTGAATACCGCTCCGGTTCCTCCGCTGCCATCAAGAAGATGATGCAGGATATGTACAGCGTGATCCAGTCCACACTCGGTGCAACTCCCGGCAATGAAGCTGAAGCCAATGCCAAACGTCTTGCCGCTACCATCGAGACCCGCATCAACAACTACTTCAACGGCAGCTGGGAGTACAAATCCCTCAATGATATCCACACTCTGGTAGTCACTACCAGCAGCCTCATGGGCGAGGCTGCCTGGACCGCCAGTTTCGGCTCCGCAAAGGATCTCAACAAATACCCTTACGAGGACTTCAACATCCCCGAAGGCGCAGCTCAGCTCAAATTCGACAGGACAACCGGTGAGATGGGTTACAGGCATCCCAACCAGGCACTTCTGAATGCCGGCCAGGACTATGATCCCAGGAACTACTCCTACCCCGCAGAGCTTGTCTACTGCGTGAACTCTCCTATCCGCATTTCTTCCAAGGAAGGTCTTCTCGTCTCCGACTTCGTCAACGGTGTCGCCCCTTGGCAGACTGACGCAGAGTGGATAGCCAAAGGCTGGAATTCCGGAATCGGAGTCGTGGAGCAGAGTACCCGCGGCATCGCAGTCAGGGACAACATCAGCTATGGTGTCGCACTTCTCCAGACCAACCTTTCCTACGATGGTTCATTCACCAACTATGCTGACAACCGCGCCGCAATGACCGGAGAAGCCGACAGGACTTTCAGCAAGGATGACGCCAAGCTGTCCCTCAAGGGTGTGCTTATCGGTGGTCAGAACAATCAGATGGACTGGCAGTTCCTCCGCAAGAACACGAGCCTCAATGCTTCCGCTTATTCCGGAGCTGACGCCCCCATCGATCCTTCGCTTTTCAACCACGTCATCTATGACGACAAGTTGGCTGACGCCCATGTTCCCACCCAGGCACCCAACTATACCCTGGTATTCGACAACTACAACAGCGACGATCCCACCGTCCAGAACAAGGTCAAAGTGGCTCTGGAATTCGTCAACGGCGGCGACGCTTTCTGGGGCAAGGACAACCTCATCCCTGCAGGCGGAACCTTCTACCTGGTAGGTGAGCTCGACCCTGCCGCTCCCAAATCCGGTTCCACCGTCAACTGGGCTCAGGCAACCAGGCAGATCCCTCCTGTCGATGCGAACGGCGCGTCCCAGCAGATCTCACGTGTATTCATCCAGGACTTCATGACCATCGCCAACTTCAAACTGAACTCCGAGTCCCTGAAGAAGGCTTACCTGAGTGTTCCTGACCTTCGTTCCGCACAGATGTCCCTCGGTCTCTCCGTAGACCTCGAGTGGAAGACCGGCTTCGAATTCGACTACACATTCTAGCATTTTCCTGCCCTCATGAACGTCAGATGGACATTCATACTGTTGGCTATGTCGGCCCTTCTTTCCAGCGGGTGCATGCGCTCGCTGGAAACGGAGGACGCCGATAACCCGTACGATTCCATCTCCCTGGCCATTTCACTGAAGTCGCCGGGGGACGTTCCCGACGGGCCGGCCACCAAGATGACCGCAGCCATCACCCAGGACGGTACCAGTTTCCGCGGTATCGAGGAAGTGATCGTGATTCCTTTCCAGACAGAGTCGGCCGTTCCTGTCCAGGACGGCAGCTCCAGGCTCGGGAATCGCAATGTACTCATCATGAATCCTGCGATCAGCCAGACCGGTCTCGTGGCCAACAACAATTCCCACCTTTACGACCTGGCCATCATACCCAGGAACATGAACAGGGTGCTCGCCTATGGCAAATCAGTGGACAACGGTCTGGTATCCACCCGCGACAGCAAGCACAAAAACGGCGTCCTGACCCCTTCCGGGCTGGTCAACCCGACCACATCCGGAGACATCTCCTTCAGTCTGGAACCTGTCCTGGAGACAGCTGAAGCCACATCCATCAGCCAGATCACGGACAATCTGATCGCCGCGCTCAACGGAGTGATCGAAGCCCTGGAGGCATCGAACGATGCCGACATCATGGCCTTCCTGGATGTATTCGCCGCGGAAAACGAGATTTCCGCTTGTTCATACCAGACTCTCTACCGTTTCGAGCAGAGCATCCTGGGAGCGCTCTCCATGTACAGCGGCACCAATCCTACTGCCATCAACACTGTCATGGAGCGACTCTCCGCACTGCAGACAGTCCGCAATGCGGCAGGATCCGGTTTCCCTGCCACCTACGGCATCCCCGAAGGGGCTGTGGGCATGTGGTGGAACGGACACAGGTTCGTCAAGCTCCTCAACGGAGTGAACATCTCTCTTATCCCCCTCGTCCCCACACCCCTATACTGCTACCCTCCCAGTCTGTGGTACTATGCCAACAGTGCCATCAAGACCTCGACCGATGAAAAGGTGGAGACGCAATACAAGCCCCAGAATTCCACTTGGGGCAACATCCTTTCCTATTATACGGATGGCACCACCGTCACTTCAGCCACCCGGTCCGCGGCCATCGTGGACCAGATGCAATATGGCGTCGGACTTGTGGAGTTCCGCATGGCGGCTCCCGAAGGGACGGCTGCAGCGGCTGCCGGATGCCCCCTGACCGGCATAATCATAGGAGAGCAGCGTGATGTGGATTTCAACTTCTCTCCTGTAACTTCTGCCGAAAGCCGTTTCATCTATGACAACAATGTAAGCGGCATGACCCTCGGCAACACATCGCAGTACGTCCAGACCCTGGTGCTTCCCAGCACCGTAAATGAGTCCGTGCACTTCGCACTGGAATTCCAGAACACCACTTCGTCCGCTTTCCAGTGCCAGCAAGGCACCGTTATGCCCGGATGCAGGTTCTACCTGGCCGGAGAACTCAAACCCTCAGAAGGCTCGAAACCCGCCGGATCATCCATCCCCAGCGTGTTCGCCAGTGACTACAAAACCGCCGTAAGAGTGAAAGCGAAAAACCTGGTCAATGCCTACAACACCGTCCCCGACCTGCGGGACCCTCAACTGGAAATAGGCGTGACAGTGGAGATGGACTGGATCCAGGTAGAACCCGGCGGAATCAAATTATCTTATTGATGCACAGGAAGATGAGAAAGATGATGCATATCATGTGCATGGCGGTGGCGCTGATGGCGGCATTGCCTCTCATCTCTTGTCTGCGTACTTTCGTGGATGATGAAGCTCCTGCAGAGCTGTCTGTCAACATCTACATCCCCGACATCATGGGCACCAAAGCCGAAACCGGCAACGTAGGGGCCCTTTCTGAAGAAAAAACCATCAGTTCCTTGCAGCTGTGGGTCTTTGTCAATGGCGGCACCAGCGACGGTGAACTGGTCGGCTACAAAGCCTTCAGCGCCGACGACCTCAACCAGACCGGACTCCCCCATTCGACCATCACCCGCTTCGGCATGCCGCTGAGCCGGGAGATGTTCCTCCTCCTCAGCGATGGCGAAAGCAAGGTGGACGTATATGCCCTGGCCAATGCAGCATCGACAGGCAACGCCTCCCTCGGGGAAAACACCACCCGCGCGGAGCTCGACGCCATTGTCCTCACCGGCACTGCTTTCGGTCCGGATCCCCTCACCACAGCAGTCCCTGCCTCAGGCCTCCCCATGTCGGGCATGCTCAAGGCGGCATCCGTCGCCGGAGGCTATCCCGTCCTCAATGTATCCACGGTGACCCTTACCCGTGCCGTATCCAAGATACGCTTCGTCTTCGCCCAGCAGGGCACCCCTGCTACGGACACGGACCCTGCGACCCCCAAAAATACCGCCTGCGTGGTAAAGAGCATCACTTTCGGAGGCGTTGACGGTGTACAGCACGACTGCCAGATCGCAGCGTCGGAGAAACTTTTCACCGACCACAAATACGGCGCCACGGACAATCCTTTCGAAATCGACGGCTACACTCCCCTGTCGGCCGTCATCACCGGAGAAAACGGCGCTCCTTTGATGCAGAACAGCGACCTGAGCATCTGCGCCCATCCGGACGAATTGCTGTTCCGCAGCGCCGGACATGAGCTGGAGACAGCCCGTGAATACGAATACCGCCTGGATTCCGCAGTCAGCGCGACTTCCAAGACGAGCCCCATCTACATCCGTGAGACCGACAAAGTCATTTCCGGTACCATAGTTTACAATACCGGCGGTGAGGACCAGACGGCCACATTCTTCATGCAGGGAGACAACGTGCTCACCCGCAACCACTCATGGATACTCTACGCATATTTCGCAGAGGCCACAAGGACCCTTCAATTCAAGATCGTGGTACTCCCCTGGGACAAGAGCACCTACGATTTCGACTTCACGACCACTACCGTCAACGTAGTGCGCCGTTTCACCATCCCGGAGACCGACCCCGCCACATTCAAGAAAGTACAGAACGCGGACGGCTATTACGACATCTATTTCTGGCATACCCTGGACGACCAGACAAATATCGTCAGGGGCGACATACTCGTCGCCACCCCGGTGGGGCAGAAGCTGCACGTGGTGCCTGTCGCAGGCGCCCTCGACGGGCACACAAAGGTCGATGGCATCTTCACGGTCACGCCCATGAGCCAGGTCATCTATCCCAACTACGCGAATCCCGCAACCGGAAGGACGGAGGACTGCAAAATCTCCTTCGAAATCTCCTGCAACCCCGGCAGCCACACGGATGCCGAGCTGGAGGGCAACTACATAGACCTCCATTTCTGTGTCGAAATCGGAGACAATCAGCAATGGATAGACCTGGATTCAGAGTCTATCGACTACTATAGGATCATCCTTAAGAAGAACTGGAGCGAATGATGAGAAAGTGGTTCCATATCCTGATCATTCTTCCGCTGCTCCTGGCAGCGGGATGCCAATACCGTTTCGAGCCTGAAAGCCCCGTATCCGGCATGGTACTCACCGTCCGCTGCGATGATCCTGTCCTCGTCAAATCCGCAGCAGACGGAGAGTCCAAGTTCAATGAGAATCTCATAAAATCCGTCGATTTCTTCTTCTACCCCGGAGAGAACCCGGCCGGTGACGCCGACGCCGTCTATCACCACAGGGTGGACGTGCAAGAAGACACCGTGACCTACATCGGAGGACAGTGGGAAGCCACTTTCAATATCGTGCTCACCAGAGTCGCAGCGGAAGAGATATTCACTGCGGCGAACAATATGCGGGCCACTGTCTACGCAGTGGTCAACTACAACGGGGATCTGACACCCGGCGGCTCCCTTGCCGGGACTTCCCTCTCAGAACTCGCCGACATAGCCGTCACGACCGATTTTGCCGCCACTGAGAGCGCTTACATCCAGGGAAGTTTCCTGATGGACGGAAGCACGGTGGTCACCTATGACGAGTCCGCGCCCGTCAGCGCAAGCGGGACCGTGGAAGCAAAGCGCTTCGCAGCCAAGATGACCACGGCCATCTCCGTCGCCAATGAAGTGACTCTGAAGCACATCGGCGTCGATGATCCGGACGAAGTCTGGACACCGGTGCTGCACACCATGCGCATCTACCTGGTGGACGGCGCAAAGAATGTCACCCTCGGAACCCTGACCGGAGCCGGGAACACCAGCCCCGAGTTCTTCTCCTACAGCGCGGAGAGCAGCAGGCGCCCCTTTGTCAAGGACAACGGTACGACTTATCTTAACCCCACTTCAGCCGGAGGGAAGACCTATTACAATACATATCCCATGTATTCGTATCCCCTCGAGTGGTCTTACGGAAAGCCTGATTACTCCCAGCCGCTGCCCAAGCAGCCGTATCTCAAGCTCGAGATGGACTGGCGCCGCACTGAGGCCAACGGATACTCCTACGACAGGCGCAAGTACTACTATAAGGTCATACTCCCTGCAAATGTCAACAGCCTGGAGCGCAACAACTGGTACCACTTCAACATCGACGTGGCCATCCTGGGCTCCGAGACAGACGAAGGCAAGGCAGTTATCGAGCCTACCTGCTACATACTCGACTGGCAGAACAAGAGCGTCCCCATCGACAAATACGCCGTCATCAGCAAGGCGCGCTACCTTTCTGTGGACACCAGGCCCAAGAGCCTCAACAATCTCAACACCCTGAGCATCCCGTTCCTCTCCAGCCACGATGTCAAGGTGGTTGAAGGCACCGTGACGGCCAGAAGGCCCTTCTACGGCGAAATCACGAATGAAAGCCAGATAGTGGACAAATACAACACCACCTACCATGCCTGGGTGAGAAAAGACAGCTCTACCGGAACATATTATCTGGAGTACAACGGCCAGGACCAGAGCCCCGACGGCCAGGCGAAATACGAACCTTCCGGCTGGCTCTCCAACACCTCCACCTCCATTGAGTTCAACCACACCCTGCAGAACGACTACACCAAATCCGACTTCGATTACTCGCCATATACCATAGAGTTCGACATAGTCCACGACGACCTCACTCCCGGCATCTACCCCTACAACGAGTATCTGAAGCACATAACCATCGTCCAGCATCCCGGTATCTATATCGAATCCTGCATGAATTCGGATACAGCGATAAAGAAAAAGGGCAGCGTATATGGGTATGACCAAGGCTCCGCTCCTTGGTGGGACATGCCCTGGGGCTATGTCTATATAGACAACGGGCGTTTCATCAGGACCGGAAACAATAATACCGAGCCCTACCAAAAACTCTCCACAGACAATAACAAGAAGGAATACCAGTGGCGCACCGTATGGTACACTGGCGGCGGACGCGACATTTTCAAGATCAATGTGACGGTGCTCCCCTCCAATTCCGGATTTGTCATAGGAGATCCGAGAATCGACGGCTACGACACCAGAAAGCCAGTGCTTGGCTACAGTTTCGTGAACAATGGCAATAAAGACGGAGATGCCGTCCTTCCCGACAGGACAGGCAACCCCGATTCAAACTTCTCCTCCGCCCCTGTGGTGAGCGGAGATTTGAACACGCCCATGTCCCTGACCGGCGAGGAGCGGCCGCTTATGTATTACCGCCCTACCGAGAATTCTTCCCGTACGCAGAATATGATTGCCCCCAGCTACAGGATTTCCACCAAACTGGGCGGCACGGAATTCGGCAACCTCGACGAGTCCCACGCCAAGTATCGCTGTGCCGCGTATCAGGAAGACGGATTCCCCGCCGGCAGATGGCGCATCCCTACCATGAGCGAAATCAAATTCATCGCCCAGCTTTCAGCCAAAGGCGTATTCGAGTTCATGTTCAGGGGTGATTACTGGTCTGCCAACGGCGTTGTAAATGTAAACACTACTTCCGGCACGGTATCGGCCAGTTCCAACAGCTCAGCCCTCCTGCGTTGTGTCTATGACTCATGGTACTGGGGTGACGAGCAGTGGAATCCGCGCACACAATTTGTATGGGGGGACAGAGAGCCATGAGAAGACTGATAGCATATCTGACCGCATTCATCCTGGCGGTTTCCTGCACGATAGATTTGGAGCAGGATATCCTCCCCGTGGGTCCTTCGCTTGAAGGCGCCCCCGTGACGGTCACCTTCTCCGTACCCGACGTACCGGTGCTCACCGCCACCAAGGCACTGGAAGACGGCGACGGCGACATCACCGGCGAGCCCTATTTGGATCCGGAAAAGATGTACCTGGTCGTCTGCGGCGGCAGTCAGAGCATTAAATACATCAGGAAAGCGAAACTGATCGAGACCACGGAGAATTATGAAATCCCCGAGGAGTACTTCCCCCTCACCGAAGGAGACAGGCACACCACCCTGTACACATTCAAAGTACAGCTCGAGCTTTCCGACTTCACCCGTACCATCCACATCCTGGGCAATGTGGATGAAAACCAGCTGATCACCGGTTCATACTCCTACCAGAGTCTCCCGGGCATGCTGTCCTACGACCACAAGCAGGCATACTGGCAGAAACTGCAGGTGCCCTATATCAAGGCCAAGATAGACCCTGACACCCACGAACCTATCATACAGAATGGCAGTTACATACCGACCGAAGAGACCGAACAATTCTTCAAATTCATCCCGCTGATCAGGAACTTCGCCAAGATCCAGGTCACCAACGCATCCGAGAATTTCCAGCTCCACAGCTACGCAGTCATCTTCTTCCCTATGCAGGGGTCGGTCGTACCATTCCGCAGCAACGCGAACGCCGCGGTGAACAGTTTCGACTTCAACCCTCCTGACGGATACCTGCTCAGCGGCTATGAGAAGAGCACTTTCGAAGAGCTGGAAGATGGTATCCAATATCTCGGCAACATGCCCGCAAGCGTCTCCCTGAGCGACGTCATCCCCCCGGCTTCAGAGTTCGTGGATCCCTCCACCAGCGAAGGCAGGGTCCTGCTTTACGACGCCAATGACGATTCCAAAGGCTTCTACATCTACGAGCGCGGCGTGCCGACCGACAAGATAGGCCCCACATTCATCATAGTCTGCGGCAAGTTCGAGGATGACGACAATTACTACTACTACCGCCTCGACCTGATGGAATCCAAGGTGGAAGGCACCCAGACCGTCTCCCGCTATTATCCCATCTACAGGAATTTCCGCTACAACATCCTGTTGCACAGGATCTCCTCCGAAGGCGTGCTGACCCCTGAACTCGCCGCCGTCTCTTCCGGCGCCGAAGACATCTCCGCGGATATTTCGATGCGGCACCTCTCCGACATCTCCAACGGCACCACACGACTCGTGGTGGAGCCGTTCATGACGAGGACCTACAGCGGTCCTTCGGAAGACGGTTTCTACGAGCTGTACGCGCGTTTCTTCAACGACGTCAACTCGGATGTGCCCAATCTCAACATCGCCGCCGTCAGGGTGGAACTTGAGCCTATGGAAGACGGCTCCGACGACATCCTCATCCTCTATGACGGCAATGGCAACCGTGTGCCCACCGGAGGCTTCTTCTTCCCCGAAGCTGCCACTGTGGGCGGCGTGCCCGGAATCAGGACCATCCATTTCAACACTGTCAATCCCCTGGACGAGACCAAGACCCAGAAGATAAAGATCACGGGACACAACCCCGGCTTCCAGCAGGAACTACGCCTGTACAGGGAGGTGGAAATCACCCTGCAGAAAAAGCAGCCTCTGATCGTCAGTTGCACCGACCCTGTCCTGCACGCGACGAACACAGCCGTGACCCTGGACATAAGCGTTCCGGCGGAACTTCCCCAATCCTCGTTCCCCCTGGAATTCATCATCGAGCCCGAGGCCGGGACCCTGACGCCCGATATCACGAAGACTATCAACCTTCCTGTCGTCTCCGGGCGGTCGATAGCCACGGAAGAATCGGTCTATAAAGACACGCCGGCATTCTATTTCCTCAGGACCCTCAGCTGGGAAGAGTATTCGAGCCTCCCCGTAAATGAGGGATTGCGTACTTTCTCGTGCTATTTCAAGACCACCAGGGGCGCCAGCGCTACGGCTATCTGGGTCTATAACGAGTATTTCTCAAAAGCCAGGGCGTCTTTCGAAAACGAGGCTCCTCCTGAAAGGCCCACGAATCACTTCTGGGTGAGAGCCATCGAAGACTGCACAGTCAAGCTGAGCTATGCCGGCGAATACAAGATAGACGACGGAGAATGGACTTCTTGCAACGCCAATCAAAGCATCCCTGTGTCCGCAGGGCATAAGATCAGTTTATGCGCAGGCAGCGCCGCATCACCTGTAAAGAGTTGGAGTCAAGGCAAGTTCTCATGCTCCGGCAGCAATTTCGAAATCGGAGGAAACATCGCATCCATAGTGGTAGGCGATGATTACCCGACAAGCGGCGAAACCGTCACGGGAGCTGCTTTCCTGGATTTCTTGAAAGCAAATACCGGACTGAAAGACGCATACGAACTTGAGATCCCGATGAAGACTGTATCGGAGAATGCCTACAAGTCCATGTTTGACAGTTGCACCAGCTTGAAGCGCGGGCCTCAGATCCTGCCGGCCACAAACCTGGGCAAGACCTGCTACCGCAACATGTTCTACAACTGTTCGAACCTGGAGAACGCACCTGTACTGGCGGCCACGAAACTCGCCCAGGGCGCATACCAGAGAATGTTCTACGGCTGCGCGAAGATTAATTACATCAAGATGCTCGGCACGCAGAATTACCGCGACGACGAATTCATCTCTGACGGTACGACCTGGAGCGCCGGCGTCGCTGCGACCGGTGAAATCTGGCTGGACAGCTCACTCAATCCCATCGAGAATTACAGTTCCACCTGGGGCAAGGCCGTCCCCGACGGCTGGACAGTCAAATACATCGGAATAGACGACCAATAAGAAAAAGAGATTGCCGGTCATAATGACCGGCAATCTCTTTTGTGGAGCATAGCGGAATCGAACCGCTGACCTTTTGAATGCCATTCGGAATTTTGGATGTTTTCAGGTCCACTTGAAAACATTTTGAAAAAAAAGTTAAATTTTTGGTTTGAAATAGCAAGCGTTTACAACCCGTTTTTCAGAAATTCCCGGAGGCTCAGATGCAGGATTCCTTCGTCGTCGGTCCGCGTAACCAGGGGGGTTATGGAGATGACATATTTGGGATAATTGTCGGCGATTCCTTTGAGAACCCCGAATTCCCGCTGGCGGGTTTCGTCGCTTCCGATGATATAGGAAGCCTGGATGTACAAGCGCTGCTTGTCCTTGACGCAGACAAAATCTACCTCGCCGGCCTGTAATTGCCCCACATTCACCTTGTACGCGTCGTGGATGAGCTGGTGATAGATGAAGATTTCGATGACTTTCTCGATGTCCCTGTCCCGGGTGGTCTCAACGCAGGAATTGCGGATGCCGTTGTCCTCGAAGTAATACTTGCTGTTCGACTGCAGGAGTTTCTTCCCCCGGATATCGAAGCGGGGAACTTCGGTCACGATGTAGGCATCGCAGAGGTATTTGAGGTATTTCAGGACCAGTTCGATGGATACCGGGCTTTTCTGCCCCTTCATGTAATTGGAAATGCTGGTGGCCGATACCGGCTTTCCCGTGCTGTCGGCCAGGAAACGGACCAGGTTGTACAGGAACGGGACGTTGCGGATCTTGTGCTTGAGGATGATGTCCCTCACAAGGGCGGTGTTCAGCACGTCCTGTGCGTATGAATACACCTCGTTTTCATCATGGATGTCATACTTCACCAGTCCCGGCAGGCCGCCGGCGTTGATGTACAGGGACAGGGCCTCGTCGCAGTCCTCCAACTTATGGAAACGGAGAAAGTCCTTGTAGGTCAGGGCCTGGATATAAATCTCGTGATACCGCGCCGCCAGCAGGGTGGATAAATCACTGGAAAGCGTCTCGGCATTGCTGCCGGTGAGAACAAGATCAGTGCGAGGCTCCGTCCTCCAGTGACGGACACTCTTTTCGAATTCCTTGATTTCCTGAACTTCATCGACCAGGATGTAGTTCTGCTTCTCCGGGGAGAACCTTTCTTCTATGTACTTGTTCAAGTCCCCGTAGGTGACAATATCGTCCCACTGTTTCTTTTCCTTGTTGATGTAGATGACGTTATTGTCTGCCGATGATGAGAGCAGGTCCCTCAGGGACATCAGGACGTAGCTCTTTCCCACGCGCCGCTGGCCCGTGAGGACGATGATGGTTTCTTTGCCGAAGTAATGCTGTACCTGCGCAAGGTACTCTGGTCTTTGCAGTATTTCCATAGCGCAAATCTACGGAATTTCTCTTGTATAACCAAGGAAATATGAGAATAATTCAATTTCCTAAGATATAACTGATAAAAATGAAAGCGCTATTCTTTCTTCCATCTTAAGATTGTTTACACATTCACTGGACCGGTTTACATCGGAGGGTCCTTTCCCCTAAAGTGGTTGTCAAACGTACTTAAACTATCCGTTTCAGCAATCAAAGTATAGGGGAGTACAATAAAAGAAATTACGCATAGATTTCGCGAGTTTTATGCGTAAATTTATGCGTAAGTGCCTTAAGTGACTGATTTTCAGTCTGTTTTGTGGAGCATAGCGGAATCGAACCGCTGACCTTTTGAATGCCATACTTTTAATCCTTTGGCATTTTTCGCCTACCGTAAGCTCCGCAAATGCTTTGCTTTCAACATTTTACAAAATCTCCGTTTTCTTTGCTCAGAAAGGCCGCGGCCATTTTGTACAAC
>JAFTBU010000027.1 GCA_017455065.1 Bacteroidales bacterium | reverse complement strand
GCCCGTAACCGCCGCGGCTGGCCGTCCCGCGGCGGTGGTGCCGCACCCGCCCGCCGCCGCAGGGCGTATATTGCGGCGGCGGCCTCCTCCAAAATGCGCCCTACGTCGTGTCCAGGCAGCATCCCAGGCCGGTACGGCCGCAGAAGAAAAGCCCCTGAGCAACGCCGCGGCTCCGTAGCAGCCATTTTGCCCCGGCCCAGGTCGTTAATGAACGCGCCGGGAGCACGACCCCCTCCCATAGTGCGCTGTAGGGCATACACGTGCTCCAGGTGTCGGGTCGGAGCCGAGACCTGGAGCGCTACCCCCTCCTGGAGGCCACTCTGTGGCACCCCCGCGCTCCCGTGATGTTCATCAAGGGGCAACCCGAAATTCACCTGGAAGAGCGACCCCCTCTGCAGAGGCCTGGGAGGCATCCTCCTCTTCCAGGTGAGACAAAATCGCCTCGCCTGGAACTATAACCTGCCCTACAGCACGCTCTGTGGCACTTCCTTCTTCCAGGTGAATTTTGCTTTTCTGTGTTTGAGGTTCCAACGGGCAACCCGAAATTCAGAGGCACGCCGGACCCCCAACAGAAGCCCCTGCAAGCCGATACCCACTGGAGGGCCCTGGGAGGCATGGTGGCTGTCCTTCTGAATTTCGGGTTGGCGGCCATTGCGCGAAGCCAATCAAGCTAAGATTTCCATATTTCGTGCTAAGAAAAAAGAAAAAGAAAAAGGTGGCCGCCGGAGCGGTCACCTTTTCTTTGTGCAAACCTTTGACTAGTAATCTATGTCGGCTACAGGCTTGGGTGTTTCGCCTGAAGGGTTGTTGTCTCCCTCGCTGATCATAGGGTTGGCCTGGATTTCGGACTCGGGGAGTCTCCAGAGCATGATGTTGTCGCCGTAGGGGATGTTGAATACCAGGGCGTCGTCATAGCCACCGCATCGGCGGTCGACATTCTTCTTCAGACGCATGATGTCAAACCAGGAAAGACCTTCTCCCCAGAGCTCGACCCTGCGCTGCCAGTAGACTGCTTCCTGGACCCCCTTTGCAGAGGTTTCGGGGCAAGAGTAAGCGGGATCGCGGTAAGCCTGGACGAACTGCTCGAGAAGGGCAGCGCCCTCAGCGGGGCTGCCTCCCATGGCAAGGCCTTCGGCGGCGATGAGGTACATTTCCTCGACCCTCATCAGAGGAATGTCGTTGGCACTCTGGTCCTGGAGCATCTCACCTTTGTCCGGAGCGAACTTCACCTGGGTGAGAGGCGGATATTCGACGTAGGTGTTGATCACATAGTTCTGTAAGGGAGAGAGGTGGTCGGAATAATAATTCTCATCTGTCCACCAGCCCTTGCGCACATCTGTGTCAGGAATTGATTTGAAGAGAGAGTAGTTGATCTGATGTCCGCCCATGTACCAGCAGTAGCCGTAGTTGAATGAGCCCATGTGAGAAGGCCAGTTGACGATACCGGAAGTGACGACACGGTCGGTCTCGGCGATGATGTCACCCCACATGTAAGCAGGATCGCTGGCGTCGTACATGGTAGGGGTGGAAACCTCTGCCATAGTATAAGGACGAAGGCCTTCGGCGGCAGCGCGTGCGAGGGCTTCCTGGGCGTCAGATGCAGCTGCGCTCCAGTTCTCCATGGTGAGGTTGACCCTTGCACGGAGGCCATAGGCTACGGTATTGTTGATGTAACGCTTGTCAGCGCGGGTGAGACCTGCTTCGTCGGCATTGTCAAGCATGGTGATAGCAGTGTTGAGGTCGTCCATTATCTGCTTGTAGACCGCTTCCACACTGTCCCTTGCTTTGCCTTCCTCGGCGACCTGCGCCATGTTCACATCGGTGATGACAGGCACGCAGGCAGCGGATTTGTGGTCGGCGTAATTGAAAGCATAGAGCTGGGCGAGATTCCAGTAGCAGAAAGCGCGGGCGGCGAGTCCCTGGCCGAGATAGAACTGGAGAGTGGGATCGTCAGTTTCGCGGTCGATGCTGCCGATGAGGCTATTTGCCACATTGATGATTTTGTAGAGGGTCTCCCATACGATACTGGTCTCATAGGAAGTGTAGATCCTGTGGTCGTACTCAAGTCCGCCGGAGAACCAGTTGTATCCGGACACGGTGCTGACGAAGTCATAACCGTCGGAGTCGTAAATCAGCATGAGTGCAGGATAACCGAAGTCATTGTGTCTGATTCCGGTGACACCCATATACTCATTGAACTGTGCGTAGAGGGCGTTGACGCCGGCCTCGGCCTTTGAAGGATCGGCAGCTACGACCTGTCCTTTGATCTCGGACGTAACTGTGCTGCCTTCAGGCCTTGTCTCGAAATCCTGCTCGCAGGCAGTCATCATAGCTGAAAGGATCAGCAAAGAGGCGAGAATATTTCTTGTTTTCATATTCGTATTTCCTTTAAATTAGAATGTGAGAGTGAGACCGCCGGAAACAGTACGTATAGGAGTGTAGAGTGCGGTGGTGGCAGATGTATAGCTCTGGCGGGGATCCAGACCCTTGCGGGCGGAGAGCAGGGCCACATTGTCAGCTGCGCAGTAGATGCGGAGAGCCTTTACCTTGATCTTGTTGAGCCACTTTGAAGGGAAGGTGTATCCCAGGGTGACATTGTTCAGCGAGAGATAGTTGGAGCTGACAAGGAAACGGGTGGAAGTGCTGTTGGCGTACTGGTCGCCGGAGTTCAGCCTCGGGACGTCGGTATTGGTGTTCTCAGGAGTCCAAGCCCTGCGGATATCGGTGTGCCAGTTGTTACCGGCATATGAAGAATAACCGTTGTGCATGAGCCTCTGGTAACCGGAATCCATCATGGTACCGCCGAGCTGGTAGGAGAACTGGAACGAGAAGTCCACTCCGTAAGCATTGAGAGATGAACCGAAACCGCCGTAGACTTTCGGAAGGAGGTCCTTCGTAGGGATCTTGAAGTCTGCTGCTACGCTGTAGCTGTCGGTCTTGTATCTTTCACCGCTCTCGTCCTCTGCATACCACAGAGCCTTACCTGTCTCAGGATCGACTCCGGCAGATTCTACAAGGTAGAAGCGGTACATGGACTCGCCCTCGGTGTAGATGCGGCTGCCGTCGACGAGCTCGCCCTTGAGGTCGGGATGCAGCGAGAGAATCTTGTTCTTGATGAAGGAAGCGTTGGTGTTGATGCTCCAGGATACGTTGCGGGTACGGACAATGTCGTATGCAAGCTCGATCTCAAGACCGGAGTTGCGCATCGAACCGATGTTCATGGGGATGGAGGCGTATCCGTTGATGGGGGCCACAGGCTTGTTGTAAAGCATGTTGCCGGAGGTGCGGCCGAAGGACTCGATGGTACCGCTCAGGCGGTCGCGGAACATGGAGAAGTCGAAACCTACGTTGTAGGAAGTGGAGGTCTCCCAGGTCAATTCAGGATTGCCCTTGTAGGCGATGGTTCCGTCGGCGAACTTGCCGTCGGCGCCGGTCACTGAGTACTGGTCGAGGTAGGCGTAATAGTTGCCGATGTTCTCATTGCCCTGCTGTCCGATGGAAGCCTTGAACTTGAGCATGTCAAGCCATGTGGCATCCTTCATGAAGTCTTCCTTGGTGATGAGCCAGGCGCCGCTGGCGGAGAAGAAGGTGCCCCATCTGTGCTCGGGAGCGAAACGGGAAGAACCGTCACGACGGACAGACAAGCTGACGATGTACTTCTGGTCGAAGTCATAGTTGAGACGGGCGAAGTAACCCTGGATGGAGTGTGCGCCTGCGGCACCGTAAGCTTTGCGCTTGTCGGCGATGGCGTTGCTCACAAAGTAGGAATAAGGGTTGTACAGATCGGTACCGTAGCCCTCGACATAGTCGTTGTCATACCTGTATCCGTCGTAACCTGCGGTGATGTCGAAGTTGTGCTTCTCTCCGAGGGTGAACACGTAGTCTGCAAGGTACTGCTGGTCGAACCTCTGTGAATGCTCGTACTCCTGCGTTGCAGTTCCACCGTAAGAAGCGGACTGTCCGTAGAAGGCGTTGCCGAGGTTCATGTAGCGGGTGTTGTCCACGTTCAGGCCCCACTTGGCGGTCAGGGTCAGGCCTTTGAAGGGCTTGATCTCAGCGAACCAGTTGAGGGTCGTGATGTCCATGAGGTAGTCCTCGATATTGTACACGAGGTCACCTGCAGGGTTGGAGATGGACATGAATGAACGGTTGCGGCCGGCGGTGACACCGTCACCGTAGTCGTAGATGTTCCTTCCGTCGTTGGGGTCGGTCATGATCTTGCCGGATGCATCGCGAACGTACATGGGATATACAGGAGCGATGAAATTGGCCAGGTAGAAAGCGTTTCCGGAGGAATTGGTGGTCGTCTGCTCGCCGGGGTAGTTGGACACGGTGTTGGTGTAGGCGAAGTTGCCTCCGACCTTGAGCCAGTCCTTCACCTGGTAGTCAGCCTTGAGACGGCCGGTGAGACGCTTGAAGTTGGAGTTGGCGATGACGCCCTTGTCGTTGAGGTAGCCGAATGAACCGTAGTAGTTCAGGCGGCCGCTGTTAGCGGAGAAGTTCACATTGTACTCCTGGCGCAGCTGGTTGGAGAAGGTCTCGTCCGCCCAGTTGTCCGGGGTGTAGTAATAATCGCCTTCCTTGTAGCCGAGAGTGGCGTTGGGATTCAGTTTGCCGTCCACTATGAGTTTCTCGCCTGTGGGCACGGTGTAGATCTGGTAACCCGGCTGTCCGTAGTTGCTGGAACCTCCGTCACGGATGAGGTATGCGTTGGCATAGGTGTCCGATGCCGTGGCATTGCCCCTGGTGGAAGCAGTGTTGTAGAAGAACCTGTTGTAAATGGCCTGGTAGGCGAGTTCGGTGTATTCGGCGGGATCGGTGAGCACGTCGTAGGTCTTGATCATACGGCTGTTCACACCGACCTTGGCGTCGAAGTTGACTGTGGCCTCGTTGGTCTTGCCCCTCTTGGTGGTCACCATGATGATACCATTGGCTCCGCGGGCTCCGTAAAGGGAGGTGGAAGCGGCGTCTTTCAGGACGGTGAGGGACTCGATGTCGTCAGGATTGACGGAGGACATGTCGCTGATGGGCATGCCGTCCACGAGGATGAGAGGTGCGGAACTTGCGTTGAGGGAACCGACACCGCGGACGCGGATGTTGGCGGAAGAACCGGGCTGTCCGTTGGCGCTCAGGATCTGGACACCGGAAACAGCGCCGGCGAGGGCCTGGGTGATATCGGAGACCTGGCGTTTCTCGATCTCCTCAGTCTTCATGACTGAAGCGGATCCTGTGAAGGTTCCCTTCGTGGAAGTACCGTAAGCTGTGACAATGACTTCGTCGAGCAGCTCGAGATCGGGGTCGAGGATGATTTCAATGGTCCTGCGGCCACCGACTTCCACCTCAGTGGAATGATATCCGAGGCAGCTGACAGCGAGAGTTCCGTTGGAGGGAACCGTAAGGCTGAAGTTGCCGAGCACATCGGTCATGGTATAGACCGAATTGCTTCCCTTAAGCTGCACTGCTGCACCGGAGACGGCATCTCCGTTGCTCTCGCGCACTGTACCGCTCACTTGGATGGGCTGGGCAAATGCCAGGGTGCTCAAAGCGAGGAGCATCAGGGAGAGGAAAATTTTGATTTTCTTCATAAGTTAATTTTTAATTAAACAATAGATAGTATGATTCTTATTTCTTCTAACTAACTTTAGCCCTGGAACACTCAATGACCGTAATCATAAAACGAGGGTTTT
>JAFTBU010000026.1 GCA_017455065.1 Bacteroidales bacterium | reverse complement strand
TAAAAACTTTGCAATATAAAAAAATTCTGAAAAAATTCAGCGGGCTGAAGGGTGGTCTTCAGCAAAATCCGACATTCTGGACTTCAGGACATCGAACTGGGAGCCGCTGATACGGCTCGAGCATATCCTCACCCCTTCGCGCACGCTGCCCGAAGCCTTGAGGTTCACCACCGCCACGCCGTAGGCGACCAGCTCCGATGCCAGCTCGGCGCCGCTCATCCCGGGATAGCCCAGGGTGAAGAAAAATCCGTCCCCCGTGGGGGCGCTGAGATCCCGGTCATAGACTACGCTGAAGCCATGGCGGAGGAATATCTCCTTCATCCTGGCGGCCCTGCGTCCGTATTCGGCCGTGTCGCCGACGAAATCTATCACCCCCTCGCAGCTGAGCTCCAGCATGCGGGCGAATGCGTACTGCACCGTCATGGCAGTGCCGCAGGACATCAGGTCGATGAGGTCGGCCTCGACCGTATGGGCGAACTCCCCGATGCCGTGGTAGCGCTGGGCCAGCGCGGGAGAATGCTCCCTTGCCAATGGCTCCCCTATGCACATTGCAGCAGCCCTCTGCCCCGCGAAGGAGAATATCTTGGAGGAGGACAGCAGCAGCACGAAGCGGGAGGTATAGCGGGCGATGGTGGGAGGATAGGGTGCCTTGCCGGGGGTGCCGTAGCCCTCGTGGCGGAAGTCCATCCCGAAGTACGCCAGGTCTTCGATGGGAATGGTGTCATAGCGTTCGCACTGCGCGGCTATCCCCTTCAGCTCACTCTCCTCCAGGCAGGTCCACGCGGGATTGCTGGGGTTGGAGTATATCAATGCGGCGATGTCGCCCCGGGAGAGTTCCTCCCCTATCCTGGCGACGAGGGCCTCACCGCGGCAGCCGTATTCCTCGACGGCCCGGTATCCTACACCCAGCATGGAAAGCTGGTTGCGCTGGGAGGAGAAACAGGGATTGAGGAAAAGAATCTTGTCCTTTCCGGGGACCCTCTGGGTCAATGAGATGAAAGACACCAGGGAACCCTGCATGGAACCGGATGTGATCATGCAGCAATCGGCTGGCAGCTCTATGTCCAGGAAGGATTTCAGGAAGCGGGACACTGCCTGACGGGCCTTGGGCAGGCCCCCCAGAGGCGGGTACTGGGCTCCATAGCCCAGGTCCAGAGCCTCTTTCTCGGCCGCCACGCCCCAGGGATTGGGACTGAAACCGGGGGACCCAAGCTCCAGGTGGATGAATGGTATCCCTGTCTCTTTCTCGAGCCAGGAGGAGGCCTGTGAGGTCTCCATAATGGATGCTGCCCTGAAGTCCTTTATGTTGCAGGCTGCAGCGGCGCGGGACATCAGTTCTTCGGAAAACACCCTCATGGCTTACTAGATGTAAAGGAGTTCGCGGTACTTCGGCAGAGCCCAGAGCTCATCGTCCACCATCAGTTCGATGTGGTCGATGTGATAGCGTATCTCATCCATCATGGGAGCGACGTTGTCGTGGTAGGCTATGGCCTTCTCCCTCTCGGAGGTGATGACATTGGCATGCCGGCGGCAATCCACCAGTTCCAGCACTTTCTTGCGTATGGCGGAGATATGCCCGGCCAGGAGCCTTATGCAGTCGAGATTTTCCTTGGAAAGGCTGTCGCCTTCCTCCTTGCCGAACGCGGTCTCCATCTTGAGGACATTGTCCAGCAGGCGGCTCTGGTAGGCGGTCGCGATGGGGATGATGTGGTTGACGGCAAGGTCGCCGAGCACACGGCCTTCGATCTGGACTTTCTTGGTGTAGGTGCTCCACTTAATCTCGTCGCGGGCGCGGAGCTCGCTCTCCCCCATCACTCCCTGCGCGGAGAACATCTTCACGCTGTCCTCGTCGAGGTAGCGGTCGTACAGCAGCGGGGAGCTGGTCTCGCAGTCCAGGCCGCGGCGGGCGGCTTCGGCCTTCCATTCGTCGGAATAGCCGTTGCCGTCGAAACGGACGGGCTTGCAGTATTTGATGTACTTGCGCAGTACTTTCTCTATGGCGAATTCCTTCTCCTCGCCTTTCTCCACCATATCTTCGACTTCCTGCCTGAAGATCTGGAGCTGCTCCGCGACGGCGGTGTTCAGCACTATCATGGCGGCGGAGCAGTTGGCCTCGGAACCCACCGCCCTGAATTCGAAGCGGTTGCCGGTGAAGGCGAAGGGAGAGGTACGGTTACGGTCGGTATTGTCAATGAGGAGCTCGGGTATCTGGGGGATGCTGAGCTTGATCTCCCTCTTGCTCAGGAGCCTCACGAACTCTTCGCTCTGCTCCATATGGTCGAGCACCGACGAGATGTCGGAGCCCAGGAAACTGGAGATGATCGCGGGAGGCGCCTCATTGGCCCCGAGCCTGTGCTCGTTGGAGGCGTTCATCACGCTGGCCTTGAGCAGGCCGTTGTGACGGTAGATGGCGCTGAGTATGTTCACCACGAAGGTGATGAAGCGGAGATTGTCCTTGTCGGTCTTGCCGGGCGCGGTGAGAAGGGCTCCGGTGTCGGTGTTGAGCGACCAGTTGCAGTGCTTGCCGGATCCGTTGATGCCTTTGAAGGGCTTTTCATGGAGCAGCACCATCAGACCATGCCTGCGCGCGACTTTCTTCATCAGCGACATCAGGATCATGTTGTGGTCTATCGAAAGGCTGCATTTCTCATAGATGGAAGCCACCTCGAACTGGTTGGGTGCGACTTCGTTGTGGCAGGTCTTGACGGGGATGCCGAGCTTGTGGGACTCTATCTCCAGGTCGGTCATGAAAGCGGCGACCCTCTCGGGGATGGCTCCGAAATAATGGTCGTCCAGCTGCTGGTTCTTGGCGCCTTCGTGGCCCATCAGGGTGCGGCCGGTCATCACCAGGTCCGGGCGGGCCATGGCGAGGTCGTAGTCCACCAGGAAATACTCCTGCTCCCAGCCCACGTTGGTGGTGACGCCGTGCACACTCTTGTCGAAGAGGCGGCAGACGGCCGTGGCGGCCTTGTCCACTGCGGCGACCGATTTCAGCAGGGGTGCCTTGTAGTCCAATGCTTCGCCGGTGTAGGCAATGAAGACGGTAGGGATGCAGAGCACGTCATCCATGATGAAGGCCGGGGAGGTCGGGTCCCAGGCGCTGTAGCCGCGTGCCTCGAAGGTGCTGCGTATGCCTCCGTTGGGGAATGAGGAAGCGTCCGGCTCCTGCTGGCTGAGCAGTTTGCCCGAGAATTCCTCGATGACTCCGGATTTGCCGTCCTTTTCGATGAAGCTGTCGTGCTTTTCGGCGGTGGTGCCGGTGAGGGGCGAGAACCAATGGGTGTAGTGGGTGGCTCCGTTTTCCAGGGCCCACCTCTTCATGCCCTCTGCGACTTCATTCACCACAGAAGGCTCCAGGGATGCCTCTCCTTCCATCACCGCCTCCATCTGTGCGTAGGCGGCGGAAGACAGATATTTGTACATCTTGGGTTTGTCGAAGACCTTGCAGCCGAAAAAGTCGCTCGGTTTACCGGGACTTTCCACCACGACGGGAGCCTTGGAGAAGGACTTCTCCAGACAGTCAAATCTGAGCCTGCTCATAACTGATAAAAAATAAACTACTAACTAACCTCCACAAATATAATAAAAAGTAGCCGCATTATTCATTTTCGGGCGAAAAATTTGAAAAAAATTTCAAATACGGCCCGATTTTGAATTTTGCGGCCACTTTCAGTGGTTTTGGCGACAGCTCGTCCGCAGCTTAACCCAAGGTTTCCAGCTTGTTGCTCTCGATGATGGCGCTGGCCTTTTCCTTGTCGTCGGTACGGAAGACGAGCACGGGGTCACCCTCGTACAGGAAGGTGTACAGATAGGCGATGCTCAGGTGCTCCCGGGCGAATATCCTGATGATATCCGCCGCGGCACCGGGCTTGTCCCCGATCCTGATGGCCCTCACATCCGACTCGGACACTGCGTAGCCGGCCTTGATGAGCAGGGCGTCGGCCTCGTCGGGCTTGTCGCATATCATACGGCAGATGCCGTAGCTATCCGTATCGGCTATGCTCAGGGCGTAGAGTTGGATGCCGGCTTCGCCGAGGAGGTCCAGAACCTTCAGCAGGGTGCCGGATTCATTGGACAGGAAGACTGATAACTGTTTCATATTACTTCAGGACTCTAAGATCGGTGACTACTTTGGTCTTGCCGTCCACCCTTCCGAGCGAACCGGGCTGTTTGACCTGGACTATGGGCGAGATGCTGAGCACGCTCTTCAGGGCGGCCGCCACCTTCTTCTCGAGGGCGGTGATAGGACTGAGCGTATCGAAGCCCTGGGAGAAGAATTCCTGGCGCACCTCGACCTGGACGGTGAGGGTGTCGAGATTGTTCACCCTGTCCACGATGATGCGGTAGTAAGGCGCGCACTCGGAGATGCTGAGCAGGACGCTCTCCACCTGTGAAGGGAAGACATTGATACCCCTGATGATGAGCATGTCGTCGCTGCGGCCCAGGATCCTGGTCATGCGCACGTTGGTGCGTCCGCAGGCGCAAGGCTCGTCCACGAGCGAACAGAGGTCCCTGGTACGGTAGCGCAGCAGGGGCATGCCCGTCTTGGTGAGGGTGGTGAACACGAGTTCGCCGGTATCCCCGTAAGGCAGGGAGGCGAGGGTCTCGGGATCTATGATTTCGGGGAAGAAATGGTCTTCATTGACATGGGAGTGGTTCTGGCACTCGCATTCATAGCTCACGCAGGGGCCCATGATCTCACTCAGACCGTAGAGGTTGAAAGCCTTGAGGCCGAGCCGGGACTCTATCTCCTTGCGCATGTTCTCTGTCCAGGGCTCGGCGCCGAAAGCGCCCACCCTGAGCTTGAGCTCAGATTTGTCTATGCCCATCTTCTCCATGGTCTCCGCCAGATGCAGGGCATAGGAAGGGGTGCAGGCAATGCCGGTGATGCCGAGGTCCTTTATGAGCCGTATATGCTTTTCGGTGTTGCCGGTGGAGGTGGGGACCACGGAGGCTCCGAGGTTCTCCACTCCGTAATGGACGCCCAGGCCTCCGGTGAAGAGGCCGTAGCCGTAGGCCACGGAAAAGACATCCTCCCGGGTCACCCCGTAGGAGGCCAGGCACCGGGACATGCATTCGCTCCACACTTCCAGGTCCTTTCGGGTATAGCCCACGATGGTGGGCTTACCCGTGGTACCTGACGATGCATGGATGCGCACCACCTCACTCGCAGGCGCAGCCTGCAGGCCGAAAGGATAATTGTCCCTGAGGTCCTGTTTCGTAGTGAAGGGGAGCTTGACTATATCGTCGATGGATCTGATATCCTCCGGCGAAACATCCATCTCCTGCATCTTGCTGCGATAGAAAGGCACGTTGTGATACACGTACGAGACTATCTTCGCCAGACGCCTGCCCTGGAGGGCACGCATGTCCTCCCGGCTCATGGATTCTTTGTTGCCGTTCCAGATCATGCCGGTCTATTTGTTGAGTGCGTCTGCGCTGGCGATATATCCGGCCAGTTCCTCGTCGCTTACTACATAATTCTGCATCTCACCGGAGAGGTAGTGGTCATATGCGCCCATGTCCACGAATCCGTGGCCGGAGAGGTTGAAGAGTATGGTCTTCTGCTCACCGGTCTCCTTGCACTTGAGGGCTTCCTTGATGGTGCAGGCGATGGCGTGGCAGGACTCGGGAGCGGGGATGATACCTTCGGTCTGGGCGAAGAGCACGCCGGCCTTGAAGGTCTCGGTCTGGGCGAAATCCTGGGCTTCCATGAAGCCGTCTTTCATCAGCTGGGACATGATGACACCTGCGCCGTGATAGCGGAGACCGCCTGCGTGGATGCTGGCCGGCTTGAAGGTATGGCCTATGGTGTACATGGGAAGGAGCGGAGTGAGACCGGCTTCGTCGCCGAAGTCATATTCAAACTTGCCCCTGGTGAGTTTCGGGCAGGATGAAGGCTCGGCTGCGATGAAACGGGTCTTCTTGCCGTCCTGGATGTTGTGACGCATGAAAGGATAGGCGATGCCGCTGAAGTTGGAGCCGCCGCCGAAGCATGCGATCACGATGTCGGGATACTCTCCGGTCATCTCCATCTGCTTCTCGGCTTCGAGGCCGATGACACTCTGGTGGAGGCACACATGGTTCAGCACTGAGCCGAGGGTGTATTTGCAGTTGGGGGTGGAGACAGCGAGCTCGATGGCCTCTGAAATGGCTGTGCCCAGGGAGCCGCCGTCATTGGGATTGACAGTCAGGATATCCTTGCCGGCACGGGTGGACATCGAAGGTGAAGGGGTGATGGCCGCACCGAAGGTCTGCATGATGCTGCGACGGTAAGGCTTCTGGTTGTAGCTGGTCTTCACCATATATACAGCGCAGTCGATGCCGAATTTCTTGGCGGCGTAGGAGAGGGCACCTCCCCACTGGCCGGCGCCGGTCTCGGTGGTGATGTTCGTGATGCCCTGCTGCTTGGCATAATAGGCCTGGGCCAATGCTGAGTTGAGCTTGTGCGAACCTGCGGGCGAGACACTTTCATTCTTGAAATATATATGAGCGGGGGTGCCGAGGGCCTCCTCGAGCTCGTATGCCCTGACAAGAGGAGTACAGCGATAGGCGGCGTACTGCTCACGGACAGGCTCCGGGATGGGGATCCACTCGTTGACAGTGTCGAGTTCCTGGTTGGCGCACTCTTCACAGAAGATGGGATAGAGATCCTGGGCCTTGAGGGCTTCCCTGGTAGCGGGATTCAGGATGGGGAGAGGCTTGTTGGGCATGATCGCCTGGATGTTGAACCATGCTGTAGGAATCTCGCTCTCCGGGAGCAAATACTTTTTCTGTCTCATTGTCTTAACTTTTAAGGTACTACTAATATAAAAAAACGACCGCCCAGAATCCCGGACAGTCTAAACTTACTTATCGTAATGACACACGACCTTTCGGTCTGCCCGGGTTATCCAGCCAGACGCCACCAGAAGAAAAAATGAGAAACGCGTATCATTACCTGCAAATCTATGCAATAAATACGAAAAAACAAGTAGGGAGGCAAAAAAAATCGTATCTTTGAGTAAAAATCTGACCTAATGCTCAAGACATCCTTTATTTCATGCCTTGCACTGTGCGGTCTCGTCGCCTGCAGTACCAAAGACAATCAGGTAGATGTCCTGATCGGAACACACACTGACGAAGGCAGCGAGGGCATCTACACCCTGAAGGTTGACCAGGAGAAAGGTACCTGGAAACTCGTCACAGTGTCCAAATCCGCAAACCCTTCCTATTTCGCCCAGCTTCCCGGGACCAGCACCATATTCGTGTCCAACCAGAACAAGACCCCCGAAGACGCGGTGGAGAGATACAGTTACGATCCCGCTACAGGAGCCATGACCGCCCACGAGGCGCAGCTGACCGCCACCATAGGCCCCTGCTACGTATCCACCAACGGGAAACTCGTCCTGGCGGCCAATTACGCCGGCGGTTCCCTGGATGTGTTCAAGCTTGATAGCGAAGGCAAGCTGCTGCCCTGCAGCCAGGTCTTCAAGGGTACGGCTTCCGGCCCCGTAATGCCCAACCAGGAGGTCCCACACGTGCACTGCGCAGTGTTCACCCCTGACGGCAAATATGCCCTGGCCACCGACTTCAGCGCCGACCGCATCATGCATTTCAAAGTAGGCGAAGAAGGTCTGGAGCCCCTCGCATCACATCCCTACACCGAGGTCAAGCCGGGCAGCGGCCCCAGGCACATACTCTTCAGCAACGACGGCAAGATGGTCTATGTGATCAGCGAGCTTTCCGGAGAGGTCACCGTGTTCAGCTACCACGACGGCATACTTGAGACAAAGCAGGTCATCATGGCCGACGAGCAGGTGGGAGCCGCGGGCAGCGCCGACATCCACATGAGCCCCGACGGCAAGTTCCTCTACACCAGCCACCGCCTCCAGGGCGAGGGCATCTCCGTATTCAAGGTGGACCGCAAGAGCGGCCTTCTGACCAGGATAGGCTTCCAGCCCAGCGAAGAGCACCCGCGCCATTTCAACATGACCCCCAACGGCAAATACATACTCTGCGCCTGCCGCAACGGCAACGCAGTGCAGATTTTCAAAAGGAATCCCCGGACAGGGCTCCTCACGGATACGGGCGAAGTCTTCAAGGTGAGCCACCCGATCTGTGTGTACTTCCCGCAGTAATACCTATTGTCACAACCAATTGCAGATATGTACGAAATACTGACTAAAGAGATGCTGACCCCTAACATCTGCAGGATGAAGGTGTCGGCTCCCAGACTTGCCAAATCGGCGAAACCCGGACAGTTCCTCATCGTCCGCGCCGATGAAAAAGGAGAGCGTATCCCGCTCACTATCAGTGACTACGACACCCGGGAAGGGAGCGTAACCATAGTCACACAACCCATCGGCGCTTCCACCAAGGACATCGTCGCCTTCGAGCCCGGTGAGTGCTTCAGCGACGTGGTCGGCCCTCTCGGACTGGCCTCCGATTTCATGGAGATTCCCCTCGAGGAACTCCGCAAGAAGCGCTACATCTTCATCGCCGGAGGAGTCGGCACGGCCCCTGTCTATCCGCAGGCCAAGTGGCTCCACTCCCACGGCGTGCACGTGGAAGTCATCATCGGTGCCAAGACCAAGGACCTCATGATCTATGAGCAGGAGATGTCCCAGGTCTGCGACAAACTGCACCTCTGCACCGACGACGGCAGCTACGGATTCCACGGCCTGGTGACCGCCATGCTCGAGAAACTGGTAGCCGACGGAGCCCATTACGACCAGGCTGTCGCCATCGGCCCCATGATCATGATGAAATTCGCCACTCTCACCTGCCGCAAGCTCGGCATCCCCGTCATCGTCAGCCTCAACACCCTGATGGTGGACGGCACCGGCATGTGCGGCGCCTGCAGGGTCACCGTGGGCGGCAAGACCCGCTTCGCCTGCGTGGACGGTCCGGAGTTTGACGGATACGAAGTCGATTTCGACGAGGCTATGCGCCGCCAGGGTCAGTACAAGACCGAAGAAGCAGCAACCAATGAACATCACATTTGTCGTATAGGGAGGGGTAAATAATGGCCAACAAGATACCTAGAGTGCCGGTCCGCGAGCAGGATCCTCTCGTGAGGGCACACAATTTCGAAGAAGTATGCTACGGCTACAACGCCGAGGAAGCCATGCTGGAAGCGACTCGCTGCCTGCATTGCAAGAACCCCCGCTGCGTGAGCGCCTGCCCTGTCGGGATCAAGATTCCCGACTTCATCTCACACATCGTCACCGGTGATTTCGCCGCTGCCGCTGCCGTGATTGCCGAAGATTCATCATTGCCCGCCGTCTGCGGCCGCGTGTGCCCGCAGGAGACCCAGTGCGAAGGCAGTTGCATACTCGGTGTCAAGGGTGAGCCGGTAGCCATCGGCAAGCTCGAGAGATTCGTCGCCGACACCATGCACGAGGCTCCCGCCGCCGACACCACCCCCAAGGCCCCCGCGAAGGGAGCTGTCAAGGTGGCCGTCATCGGCTCCGGCCCTGCAGGACTCGCCTGCGCTTCCGACCTTGCCAAATGGGGCTACGACGTCACCATTTTCGAGGCCCTGCACAAGGCCGGCGGAGTGCTGGAATACGGCATCCCCGAGTTCCGTCTCCCCAAGGAGAAAGTCCTCAAGCATGAGATCGACGCCGTACGTGCGCTCGGCGTAAAGATAGAGACCAATGTTATCATCGGCCGCACCATCACCATCGACGAGCTGATGGACAATGAAGGCTTCAAGGCCGTGTTCGTCGGCACAGGAGCCGGACTGCCCAAGTTCATGGGCATCCCCGGAGAGAACCTCTGCGGCGTATTCTCCGCCAATGAGTTCCTCACCCGCAACAACCTGATGAAGGCCTTCCGCGAGGATTACCTCACCCCTATCCATGCCGGCAAGAAAGTATGTGTGGTGGGAGGAGGCAATGTGGCAATGGATGCCGCCCGTACCGCCCTCAGGCTCGGCGCCGACACCACCATAGTGTACCGCCGTACCGAGGTGGAGCTGCCTGCCCGCCGGGAGGAGGTCCATCACGCCAAGCAGGAAGGCATACACTTCGCCATGCTGACCAATCCCGTGGAGATCCTCGGAGATGAAAAAGGCTGGGTGCGCGCCCTCAAGTGCATACGCATGGAGCTTGGCGAGCCCGATGAAAGCGGCCGCCGCTCCCCCGTCCCCATCGAGGGTTCCGAATTCGAGATCCCGACCGAGACCGTGATCATGGCCCTCGGCACCAGCCCCAACCCTCTCATTGCCAAGACCACCGATGGTCTGGACACCAACCGCAGGGGCTGCCTCGTGGCAGATGAGGCCGGCGCCACCACCAGAGCCGGCATCTTCGCCGGAGGTGATGCCGTGACCGGCGCTGCCACAGTCATCCTCGCCATGGGCGCCGGCCGCACCGCCGCTGCCGCCATACACAAATACCTCCAGGGCGAATAGTACCAGGCTCGCGGAAAGAACAGCTTTTCAGTAAAGGCGAAGGGGCCCCCTTTTCGCAATGATAGGTCTGCTCTTTTGCTTGTATTATTCAAAAGGATATTATATCTTTTGTGAGTAAACGTCGGTGAATCAACTTATTTCCTCTATATTCTGTCATGAAAGCAAATGGGGTACTGCTCACCGTATTGGCCGCGACTCTTGTCGCCGCCTGTACCACCACGCCGAAGGTCTCTAACGAGACCAAACCTGTCACGAAGACAATAACCGGCACGGAGCTGAAGGTCCGTGACTTGTGGGGATACAGGATAGTGGCATCATATAAAGACTACCTCTTCATGCAGGAAGACAGGGATACGTCCAGGCTGGTGGTTTACAAAGTGGAAGGGGATTCCCTGATCTATCATAAAGGGCTTATCGACAGGGGACGTGGACCTAAAGAGTTTTATTATGTGGAGTTTTCTCTGGGCGAAGACACCTTATATATTTCGAACTCCGATCCTACCGGGCTGAAGGCCTTCTATTCGATACCCCTGAACGACATGGACCGGATAGATGACCGGGATCTCTGGAAAGAATATCCGGTGTCAGAAAGGGATATACAGACCGGCTTGAGTTTCGTTCCATATCAGCATGATAATTTCGTGGTAGCAGGTGGGAAAGCAGATACAAAAGAGATATTCTCGCTGTTTGATTATGATGAGGGTGAAAAACGTATCCCTATTCAGTTTTGGCCGGATGACCAGACACCGGGACCTCTGTTCGCAAAGCAGATGGTTTATATGCAATCATACCTTTGCTCTCGCGGAGATCGTTTTCTATATGCCAATATGTACGCCCGGTATATGTTTGTAGCAGAAATCAAAGAGAATGGCATAAATGAAATTGCGATGGTTTACTCCTCCCTTCCCAAATATGAGATTAAATCAGATGGAAACTCCGTTAGGACCGCCGACGGAGACGAAGGCATCAGACCTTATGCCACCAGCACCCGCATATATGCGAAGATTGGAAAGCTGATCAAAGAAATCAAAGATGATAATTATAAATTCAAAGACTATCCCCGGGGATATCTCGATGAACTCGAAGTGTATGACTGGGATGGCAATTTCATCGACAACTACCGGACCAGCTTGCCTTTTTCTACATTTGCAGTCTCTTACGACAACAAATACTTATATACGATGACCATGGATCTGGATTCCGGCCAAAGTGTCATAATACGTTACGATCTTTAGTCCGAAGGACCCTCTCCGGTGCCCGAAAATGTAGAAAGAAGGAAGCCGTCCGGTTTTCGGACGGCTTTCTTCATATTTGTCACGCACCTCTACCGTTAAACCATCCCTGAGAAACCCAGGAAAGCCATGGCCATGATACTTACTGTGACAAGGGCTATGGGGAGTCCTTTGAAAAGCTTGGGGACGTCGTTTCCGGCCAGATGCTCGCGCAGACCAGCAAACAGTATCATGGCCAGACCGTAACCGAGGGAAGTTGCGAACGCATAGACTGTCGCTTCGCCGAGATTCATCAGGTGAGGGGCGCTGCCGCCGAAGGAGAACTCCTTGGTGACCACGGTGATGGCTACGCCGAGCACGGCGCAGTTGGTGGTGATCAGGGGAAGGAAGATTCCGAGGGCCTGGTACAGTGAGGGGGAGATTTTCTTGAGGACGATCTCGACCATCTGCACGAGGGCTGCGATGACCAGGATGAAGACTATGGTCTGCATGAACTTGTCAAGGCCGAACGGCACCAGCAGATACTGGTTCAGCAAGTAGGTGACCACCGTGGCGAGGGTGATGACGAAGCACACGGCTCCGGACATGCCTGTCGCGGTGGAAAGCTTGTTGGAAACACCCAGGAACGGGCATATGCCCAGGAACTGGGCCAGCAGGATATTGTTTACGAATATCGCTGAGACTATGATGAGAATGTATTCCATGGAAGCCTACTTTTTGAAGAATTTGTTGAACAGTGCCATCAGGTAGCCAAGCACCAGGAATGCGCCCGGAGCCATGACGAAAGCGAGGATGCCGTCGCCGGCGATGAACTTCCAGCCGAAGATGGAGCCGCTTCCGAGGATCTCACGGACGATGCCCAGCACCGTAAGGGACAGGGTGAAACCTATACCCACGCCGATACCGTCGAGCAGGGAATCCAGCACGGTGTTCTTGTTGGCGAAAGCCTCAGCGCGTCCGAGCACGATGCAGTTGACCACGATCAGGGGGATGAAGAGACCCAGGGTAGCATACACATCGGGGACGAAAGCCTGCATGAGCAGCTGGAGCAGGGTCACGAAGGTCGCGATGACCACGATATAGACAGGTATGTGCACCTTGTCGGGCACTACCGGTGCTATCAAGGAGATGAAGATATTGGAAAGGATGAGCACGAACATCGTCGCGAGGCCCATCTCCAGTCCGTTCATGGCGGAGGTGGTGGTGGCGAGGGTCGGGCACATACCCAGAACAAGCACGAAGGTCGGGTTGTTCTTGATAATACCGTTGGTGATTATTGAGAGTTTGCTGGCCATGGCTTATTCCTCCTTGTTTTCAGGTTTCAGAGTCTTGGCGACCTCCACCGCATTGGAGACTGCCAGGGTGTAGGCGCGGGAAGTGATGGTCGAAGCGGTGATGGCGTCGATATTGCCGCCGTCCTTGGTGACCTTGAGGATCTTGACCGAAGGGTCGAGTCCGCGGAACTGTCCCAGGAAGCCCTCGTCGGTCTGGCACTTGGCGCCGAGACCCGGAGTCTCAGTGTGGGAAAGCACCTTGGTGGAATAGACGGAGCCGTCGGTGCCGACGCCCACGAGCACGGTCAGGGGACCTCCGAAACCGGAGGTGGTGGACTTGACGGCCCAGGCGGATGTCTGTCCGTCGATGCTCTGGGTGTAGTACTCGTATTTCTGCCCGCCGAATTCCACGGTGTTGGCCTCGGAGATTTCGCCTCCCTCAGGAAGCACCTGGGAGATGGCCTCGACGAGAGCCTTGCGGCTGGCCTCGGCGATAGGTTCTGCGGTCACGGCATAGGTGGCGCCCAGAAGTGCGGAGCACACCAGGCACACCGCCGTCAGGCAGAGGGCCATGTTGGTAAGAGTAGATTTAGCTGCCATAACTTAAGCCCTCCCGTACTTTTTCTGATGGAACCACCTGTTGAGCAGAGGCACCGTCATGTTCATGATAAGGATAGCGAAGGACATGCCCTCGGGATAGGATCCGAAGTAGCGGATAAGCATCACGATGATACCTATGCCTATACCGTAGATCACTCCGCCCCAGTTGCTCATGGGAGAAGTCACATAGTCGGTGGCCATGAAGCAGGCGCCGAGCACGAGACCGCCGGTGAGGAGGTTGAATGCGGGGCCGGTATAGACCTCGGGATCGACGAGGTAGCATATGCCGGAGAAGACTATCACGGTAGCGAAGATGGAAAGGGGTATCCAGGGCTTCACGACCTTGCGGATGAGCAGGTAGATGAAGCCGAGCAGAAGTGCCAATACGGAAATCTCACCCGCGGAACCGCCGATGTCGAAGAACAGCGAGGTGTCCAGGGGATATCCCATCGCCTGCAGGGCGTCCATGCCGCCTTCGCTGTAAACTCCGAGCAGGGTGGAGCCGGAGATGGCGTCGGTAGCGTGGATGAAGCCGGGGGCTGCGGTCCAGTCGGTCATCTGCTGAGGGAAGGAGATGAGCAGGAACACGCGGCCGGTGATGGCGGGATTGAAGACATTCTGTCCCAGACCTCCGAAGGTCATCTTGGCGACTCCGATGGCGACGACAGCGCCTATGATGACGATCCACCAGGGAGTGGTGGAAGGCAGGTTCATGGCCAGCAGGATACCTGTGACCACTGCGGAGAGGTCGCCGATGGTGGACGGAGCCTTAAGGAGCCATTTGGTAATGGCCCACTCCAGAAGCACGCAGGAAGCCACGCTCACCGCCATGATGAGGATCTCGGACCATCCGTAGAAGAGGAAGGAGATGATCACCGCAGGCAGCAGTGCGAGGATCACGTCGAGCATGATCCTGCGGGTGGACACGTCTGCATGGATGTGTGGAGATGGTGAAACCAGCATTTTTTCCATCTTTATTTACTTTTTGACGTTTCTAGATCTGATGATACCCATCACCTGTGCCTTGGACTGACGGATGTAGTCCAGGAGAGGGATGTTGGCGGGGCAGCTGTAGAGGCAGCAGCCGCATTCGATGCAATCCTGCACTGCATTCTGCTCGAGGCCCTCCATGTCCGCGGCCTTGGTGAGGCGGTAGAGCAGGAAGGGTTCGAGACCCATGGGGCAGGCGTCGGCGCAACGGCCGCAGCGGATACAGTTGGAAGCGCTCTGGCGTATGGTCTTCTCCTCGGAGAGGTAGAGTATGGACGAAGAGCCCTTGACCGTGGTGGCCTCCAGGTTGGCTATGGCCTTGCCCATCATGGGACCGCCGCTGATGATCTTGGCGGCGTGCTCGGGCAGTCCGCCGGCCTGCTCTACGATGAAGGAGAGCGGGGTGCCGATGCGGAAGAGGTAGTTGTGCTGCATGCCCACGGGGATGCTGTCACCGGTGACGGTGAGCACATTGGTGAACAGAGGCTTGTTTTTCTGCACGGCCTCATAGACGGCCAGGGAAGTGCCGGTGTTCTGGACAACGGCGCCCACGTCGATAGGGAGGCCGCCGGAGCGCACCTGGCGGTGCATGACGGCGTCGATGAGCTGTTTCTCACCGCCCTGGGGGTAGCGCTTCTTGAGCACCTTGACCTCGATGCCGGGATAGCCCAGCTCCTTGATGGCTGCGGACATGGTCTTGATGGCTTCAGGCTTGTTCTCCTCGATGCCGACCACGCAGCGGCAGCCGCCCAGGACCTTCTGCATGATCGCTGCGCCGACGATGATTTCCTTCGGGCTCTCGATCATGATGCGGTAGTCGCTGGTGAGGAAAGGCTCACACTCGGTGCCGTTGATGATGAGGCACTCGGCCACCTTGCCGGGTGCGGGGTTCAACTTGACATGGGTGGGGAAGGTGGCGCCGCCGAGTCCCACGACTCCGCAGGCCTTGATCCTCTCGAGGATGGCTTCCTTGTCCATGGTTATTTCCTTGACCAGAGTCTTGCTGCGGTCTATGTCTTCCATCCACACGTCGCCTTCGACGGCTATCTCCACATGGGTCTGGAAGTTGCCGGCGAGGTCCTTGCGGGGAGCGATGGACTTGACGGTACCGGACACGGGGGAATGCACGAAGGCGGAGATGAATCCGCCGGGCTCGGCTATCACCTGGCCCACCTTGACGAAGTCACCCACGTTCACGAGGGGTTTGGCGGGAGCTCCCAGATGCTGGGACATGGACACATATACGGTCTGCGGCAGAGGCAGGGTCTCTATCTTGCACTCGCGGGCGAGTTTGCTGTCATGCGGATGGACACCGCCGATGGAGAAAGTCAGTTTATTCATTGGTAGCCTCCTTCTTTACGGGTTCTTCCTTTTTCTCGGCAGCGGCTGCTGCAGCTGCAGCGGCGGCTTCCTTGGCCTTCTGCTGGCGCTGCTTGATGCGCTCCTTGACGGCCTCTTTGTCCAGTGGCTTGGGGAAATTCACGCCATGGATGGCTCCGGTGGGGCACATGGCCTCGCACTCGCGGCAGAGCTTGCACTTGAGCGGATCGATGTAGGCGACATTGTTGTCCAGGACTATGGCTCCGTGGGTGCAGGTCTTGACGCAGATGCCGCAACCGATGCAGGCGGCCTTGCAGGCGGCCTTGGCGACGGGTCCCTTGTCATGGTTGACGCAGGAGACGAACTCGCGCATGTTCCTGGGGCCTTTCTTGCGAAGCTCGATGATGTGCTTCGGGCAAGCCTTGACGCAGGAACCGCAGGCGGTGCACTTCTCCTCGTCCACTACGGGAAGTCCCGCGGCGGGGTCCATGGAAAGGGCGCCGAACTGGCAGGCGGCCACGCAGTCTCCGCAGCCGAGGCAACCGAAGGAGCATGCGGTGTCACCGCTGTACAGGGCGGCCTTGACACGGCAGGAAGCGGCACCGTCATACTCGTTGATGCGGGGACGGTTCTCGCAGGAACCGTTGCAACGCACCACGGCCACCTGGGGATCCTTCTCCTCGAGGGTGTATCCCAGGATGGCGGCGACCTTCTTCATTACTTCATTGCCTCCAACAGGGCAATAGTTGTTGTCAAGGTTGGGGGCCTTGACGGCGGCATCGGCGAATGCACGGCAACCGGCGAAGCCGCAGCCGCCGCAATTGGCACCGGGCATCACCTTCTCCACCTCGTCGATACGCGGATCCTCCTCCACCTTGAACTTCTTCGCCACCAGGAACAGAACCAGGGCGAGGATCAGGCCGAGAGCGGAAAGGATCACGACGGTCCAGATGATGATTTGAGTCATTTCTTTTTTATGTAAAATGAATATTCGTTACGTAAGCGGTCCCTGAACAAGAAAAGTATCAGGTAGTACACGGCCACCGCGGCTATGGACACAAGTCCTGTGAAAAGCTCCCCGCGGCCTGTCCCCGAAAGCAGGATGATGCAGGCGACGAGCACGACCAGAGGCAGCACGTAGGCCAGCCAGACGGCCTTGATGCCCATGGAGCGCTTGAGGTTGACCAATACGGTCTGCCCTACCTCCCAGTCACCCAGGGTGGTGGGAAGCTCGATCTCCTTGCGCTTCGCCTCGGACATCCCGCAGAGGGAAGCCGCATGGCATGAGGCACAGGCCGATTCCGACAGTATTTCCACCGTCGTGAACTCGGGCGTGATGCTGATTATACGTCCCTCGTGGGAGATCTCCTGATCTTTACGCATATCCTACTGGAACTCCGCCGGGATACCGTCTGAGAATTCGGGGGCGTTCATCCTCGAATCCACCGTGGACATGGCCTGGGCCAGCAGCGCATCCTCCTCTTCCATGAAGCGGATCTGCTCGCTGCGGAACAGCATGTCGATTTCTGCGGTTTCACCGTTACGGTGCTTGGCTATTATGATTTGAGTCTTATCCTTGTCTTCCGGATTGTCCGAAAGGCCTATGTAGTCGGGTCTGTGTATGAAGAGGACCATATCGGCGTCCTGCTCGATGGAGCCGGACTCGCGGAGGTCGCTCAACTGCGGTTTTCCGCTGCCGCCCGTGCGCTGCACTGCCTGGCGGGAGAGCTGCGAGAGGGCGATGATGGGGATGTTCAATTCCTTGGCCGTGGCCTTGAGGGTGCGGGAGATGGCGGCGACTTCCTGCTCGCGCATGCCCTTCATCTCCACGGGACCCTGCATGAGCTGCAGGTAGTCCACGACTATGAGCCTCACGCCTTTGTTCTTGACGAGATTCTTGGCCTTGGTGCGGAACTCCATGATCTGCATGCCGGGAGTGTCGTCGATGTAGAGCGGGGCCTTGGCCAGGTCCTTGAGCTTGTACTCGAGCTGCTCCCACTCGTAGTCCTCCAGCTTGACGCCGCCCTTGATCTTGTCGGCGCTCAGGCCGGACTCGGAGGTCATCAGACGCTTGGCGAGCTGGATGGCCGACATTTCCAGGGAGAAGAAAGCCACAGGCATGTGGTGGTCCACGGAAGCGTTGCGCGCGAGGTTCAGGGCGAAGGCCGTCTTACCCACGGAAGGACGGGCCGCCAGGATGATGAGGTCCGAAGGCTGCCAGCCCATGGTGATGCGGTCGATGGACACGAAGCCGGAAGGGACTCCGCTCAGGCCGGTGTTGCCCTGCATCTCCTGGATGCCGGCGAGGGCCGAGTTGATGATGGATCCGATTTCCTGGACTTCCCTCTTGGTATTGCTCTGGATAGCGTCGAAGACCCTGGTCTGGGCCTTGTCGATGAGGTCGTCCACCTTGACGGTGTCGTCGAAGGAATCTTTGAGTATCTCGTATGAAGCGGAGATCAGGTCCCTCTGGATCGTCTTCTGCTTCAATATCTTCATGTAATACTCCATGTGGGCGGCGGAACCCACCTTTTCGGAGAGGTTCGCCAGCACCACCGGGCCGCCCACCGCCTCGAGGTTGCCGAGTTCCTTGAGCTTGGCCGTGACGGTGATTATGTCCACTGAAGTATGGTCCCTGACCAGCGAGGACATGGCCTCGTAGATCATCCTGTGGCGGGGGTCATAGAAGCAGCCCGGGACGAGCTCTTCCATGGCCTGGTCCACGCAGTTGGGCTCCAGAAGCATCGCGCCGAGGACAGCCTCCTCAACATCAAGAGCCTGAGGGGGTTTATTGCCCATCTCAAGCCCAAGATTTTCAAGGTTGACCGCCTGGTCCCTTTTTCGTGTGTTGCGTGACTTCTGGTCCGGCATCTGGATTATTCAGGGTTGACGATGATCCTTCCGCAGTGCTCGCAGATGATCAGCTTGGTGCCGGATTTGATGTCGATGATCCTCTGGGGAGTGATGGCGCTGAAGCAGCCGCCGCAGGAATCCTCGTTCTTGATGGGCACCACTGCGAGATGGTTGTGCACGCTGGCGCGGATACGGTCGTATGCGCTCAGGGTCCTGGCGTCGATCTTGCCGGCGCACTCTTCCCTCTTGGCCTGGAGAGCGGCCTCGTCCTTGGCGGTGGACTCCACGATGGTGGCGAGCTCCTCTTTCTTGGCCTCGAGATCCTGCTCCCTGATGGTGAGCCTGTCCTTGAGGATTTCGATATCGTTCTTGCGCTCCTCGATGGCAGCGCGGGCTTCGTTGATGTGTTTCTCTGCGATCTGGCGCTCATAGCCCAGGTTCTCGAGCTCCTTGTTTATGGAGTCGAACTCACGGCTGTTGGAAATGCCTTCGAGCTGGTGCTGGTACTTGGTGATCTCGGCATCCAGGTCCACTATCTGCTGCTTGTTGGCCTCGATGGAGTTGTTGTACTGCTCGATGACCTCGCCGATATGGGCAGTCTTGGCCTTGAGTCCCGCGAGCTCATCCTCGAGGGCGGAAACCTCTCCGGGAAGCTCTCCGCGAAGCTGCACAAGCTTGTCGATGGCGTTGTCGGTGGCCTGGAGCTCATAAAGAACCTTCAGTTTCTCATGGACGTTGGCCTCGCTGTCTGCAAATGACTTCTGCAGGGATACGAATGTTTCCCTCTGGTCGATAGGGGTTTCGATTTTCTTGGTTTTCTTGGTGGTAGCCATATATATCTACAAATAATAAATCGGATTACTGTCGTTGATTGAGCCGCTTATGCGAACTGCAAAGTTAGGAAATTTTTTCCTTAATAAGGCATCAAATACCCGTACAATCTCCACCTCGCTCTCGAAGTGTCCGATATCGGCTATCATGATGTCGTCGGGGGTGAAGAAATAATGGTAGGAGATGTCGCCGCAGATGTACAGCTGGGCGCCGGCGGCACGGGCGGCCTCGATGAGGGAGGAACCGGACCCGCCGCACATGGCGATGGTCCTGACCTTGCCCCGTATCGGGCGGGAATGACGCACCACGGCGGTGCCGAAAGTCTTTTTGACAAGCTCCAGGGCCTCCATGGGCTCGAGGGCGGCGGGGAGGTCGCCGATGGCGCCGAAACCGTAGCTCTCGCCGCTGACATCGCGCCTCTGCCCTTCCGGGTCGAGGATGCGGATGCCGGTCAATCCGAGCTTGCGCGCCATGGCACCGCTCACCCCCGCGATCACCCGGTCGGCGCTGGTATGGGCGGCATAGACAGCCACGCCTCCGCGTATTGCCTTGCACACAGCCGCACCGGTGGGGTCGTCGGGATTGATGCTGCGGGCGGGATGATAGAGCAGCGGGTGATGGTTGATGATCATGTCGCAACCAGCCGCCACGGCCTCATCCACGAGCTCGGGGGTGCAGTCGAAACCGAGCATGATGCCGTGCACCTCCTGGTCGAGGGAACCGATCTGCAGTCCGGTGTTGTCCCCGGGCTTCTGGACATCGAAAGGAGCGAACTCCTCGACGGCCTTCACTATATCCCTTACTTTCATAACGATTCTTTGATTTCCACGAGCTGGCTCCGGATCTCCTTCAGGGCATCCAGGGCTTTCACCCTCTTTTCCACCTTGGCCCTCTCGGCGCGCAGGGTATTGTTGGCGCCTTCCAGGGTCATGCCTTTTTCCTTGACCAGCAGATGTATCTGCTTGAGAGTCTCGATTTCGTCCGCCGTGTACATCCTGTTGCCCTTGGCATTGCGCCTGGGCTTCAGGAGCTTGGGAAACGAATTCGTCCAGAAGCGTACAAGGGAAGTGCTTTCCCCAAGTATCGCGGCCACTTCACTGATAGTGTAGAATAGTTTTTCCATATCTTATGGTCAATCCATGGATTGTTGTGTGTTCACGGCCATGAAGAGCATGTTGGCATACTCTTCGGGAGAGACGGATGCGAATATATAGTTGACCGGGTCCATATACTCCCCGTCCTTGAGTACTTCGTAATGAAGGTGCGGAGCATAGGATGCACCGCTCATGCCCACCGAGCCTATCTTCTGGCCCTTGGTCACCTTCTGGTCTTTCTTGACCGAGATGTCCGACAGATGCGCATACACGGTCTGATATCCTCCGGAATGCTTCACCGTGACCCTGTTGCCGAGGCCCTTGGACGAGCGCTCCACATCGCAGACCACCCCGTCGGCCGTGGCCAGCACAGGAGATTCCTGGGGTGCGATGAGGTCGAGCCCGTTGTGCTGCACGTAGGCTTTGTAGAAAGGATTTATCTTCTGTCCCTTCGTGGCGCCGACCTGCGGATAGGTCATGTTTTCCAGGGGCAATATCATGGGAGGCATGCTGCCGGCGTCCACTGCGGCATGGGCGAGGATGTTGCGGAACGCAGCTTCCACCGAAGAGGTGCGTGCGGACAGGTCAGCCGCCTTCTCCGCCGTGTACAGGACCAGGCGGGAATCGGGGATAGTGTCGCTGCCGAACAGGAAATCCAGGGAATTGATGGGATCCACGTCGGGGGCCCCGGTGTGGAAGACCGTCTCGTAGATTTCATTGTCCTTGACCTGGAGACCGGTGATGACATCCGCCAGCAGGTCGGCCTTGGGCTCGAGCAGGGCATAGTTCTTCTCGTACATCCTGATCTCGCGGCGCAGCTGCCTCTCGGTCTTGGTGCTGGCGAAAAGGGACACGGCGAAATACATGAGTATGGTGCCGGAAGCCGAGACCAGCAGGAGCAGGACGATGTTCCTGAGCACCCTCCAGATACGGCGCGGAGCTTCCTTGAAACTGAAGCTTCCCCGGTCGAATACGTATTTGCTGTCCTTTCCTGCCATCCTATTCTACCGCACGGCGGCGTCTTAAAATCTCTCCCGTGGAAGTGGGCCTGGAAGGCTGGTTCTCCTCCTCCCTTTTGTCCACCATGGCCTGATACTCCTCCACCGACATATCCAGGTCCATATAGTTGCGCGGGTTCACGCGGTTGCCCCTCAGGATCACCTCATAGTGAAGGTGGGGGCCGGTGGACTTGCCGCTGCTGCCTATCGTGCCGATGAGCTGTCCGCGGCGCACTTTCATGCCCGCGCCTACCGTAACTGAATTGAGGTGGGCGTAGCGGGTCTGGTAGCCGAATCCGTGGTTTATGAGTATCTCGTTGCCGTAGCCGGTGAACTGGAATTTGACATATTCCACGACTCCGTCGCCGGTGGCGTACACTTCCTTGCCCTTCTGGGCTGCGAAATCCTGGCCCTCATGGAACTTGTGCGAGCCCGACATGGGGTCGGAGCGGTAGCCGAAGGGGCTCGAGAGATGGTATGAGCCGGGGGCGGGATTGAAAGGAGGGACTGCCGGTATGCAGGAAATCATGTCTCCCGCCTGCACCGCGATCTCCTTGATCTCATCCAGGGAGCGGCTCTGCAGATAGGAGCGCTTGGTCATGACGTCCAGGCGCTTCAGGGTGCTCTTCAGATAGGGGCTGGCTCCGAAATCATCCAGGTAGCCGTACCTGTTGACTCCCCCGTAGCCAGCCATCTTTATCTCGTCCGGGATGGGGTCCAGGCCGTAGATGGAGCGGTACACATCGTCGTCCCTGTCTTCTATGCCCTTGAGGGTGATGTCGTACACATCGATACGGCGGTTCAGGACGTCCATCTTGGACTCCCAGCGGGCATGGATCTTCTTGAGACGGACGGTCTTGGGCAGTTCGAGTCCCAGGACGGAGGTATAGAGCCAGAAATAAAACCAGGCCAGTCCCACGCCCACGACCACAAAGACCACCGTACGTATGATACGGTGCGACTTGGGCTCCTCATGTATTTCGTACATGAAGGTGGTGGGATTGAAAACGTATTTCCGTCTGGTCGCCATAAGGGAGGGCAAATATACTAATTTTTAGTAAATTATCACCCTTTACCTTAAGTCAAGTCAAAATTATGAGAACAGGGGCCCTGTGGGACAGTTCCAACCGTATGGCGTCCTGGTCGGCCCTGTTCAGGCTGGCTTTCCACCAATTGTCGAAGCGGACCCCTTCCAGGGGCCAGTGCAGTCCGGAAGATTTTATGGAGAGGGTGCTGTCGGGGGTGAATATGGACACCTGCCTGCCTTCGCCGACGTGCAGGGTGACGCTGTCGCTCACCGCCATCGCAGTGCTGTAGTCGGAGACCATGTCCACGGCTATCCCCCTGTCGGAAAGCCCGTACCGGGTCTCATATTCCATGAGCAGGGAGTAATTGGCAATGGTGTGGTCCTCCCGGCGCCCCGACGCGCCCAGGATGTGCACCGTCCCCACTTCGGGATGCTCCGTCATGATGTGGTCGAAGGCCTTGGTGAGGTCGTTGTCATCCTGCCCGGAGATGTGGATCTTGGTGCCTCCGAAGCGTTTCAGCGCCCGTCCGCACACGGAATCCATGTCCCCTATCACCACGTCCGGCACTATGGCATGCTTCTCCAGGGTGCTCAGCGCCCCGTCGCAGCAGACCACCAGGTCCGCCGTGGAAATGAGGTAACGGGGATACTCCGTGCGGGGGAAGGCCCCCGCCGCTACGATCACGGCAGTCTTCATGGCTTATTCCCTGGCTTTGGCCATTTCGGCCTTGGAAGTGCCCTTGGTGCAGATATATGACTCCGGCTCCCGGAAGCCCAGCAGGAAGGACTTGACGTCCATCCGCTTCTTGCCGGCCATCTGGATGTCGGTCAGGGAGATGGCTCCGTCGGATGTGGCGATCGCGAGCCAGGTCTTGCCGTCGCTCAGCACCGTGCCGGGAGCGGCGCTCACGCCCTCCATCTTGGCGGCGCCGTATATCTTGAGCGCCACCGGCGGAACATCTTCCCCGGCGGAAGCGGGAACAAGTTCGGTGTATGCGGCGGGATAGGGGCTGAGACCGCGGATGAGGTTGTATACCGAAGCGGTGGTGTCGTCCCAATCTATGTGGCAGAGCTCCCTGGTGAGCTTCGGCGCCTTCTTCAGGACCTCGGAGCCCTGGATGAAGGAACGCTGGACCCTCAACTCGAGATTGTGCTGGATCAGGCCCTCGACGGTATCCTCCACCAGGGCGGTGCCCAGCTCCATCAGGCGGTCGTGGACGTCTCCGGCGGTGTCGTCGGGTCCGATGCGGCTCTCCTGGCGGAGCATGATGCCGCCGGTGTCGATGTCCTTGTCGATCATGAAGGTCGTGACACCGGTGATGTGTTCCCCGTTGATGACGGCCCAGTTGATAGGAGCGGCGCCCCTGTACTGCGGCAGCAGGGCGGCGTGGAGGTTGAAGGTGCCGAGCTTGGGCATCCTCCAGACTTCCTCCGGCAGCATCCTGAAGGCTACGACCACGAAGAGGTCGGCCTTCCAGGCGGCGAGGGCCTCCAGGAACTCGGGATCCTTGAGCTTGAGCGGCTGCAGCACGGGGATGCCGTGAGCTTCGGCGTACTGCTTGACGGCGCTCATGTTGACCTTGAGACCACGGCCGCTGGGCTTGTCGGCGACAGTCACCACACCCACCACCTTGTAGCCCTTGCGGACCAGGTTGTCGAGGGGTGCGACGGCAAACTCGGGCGTACCCATATATACTATGCGCGGCTTATGGAAGAGGCCGGCGATGCGGCTCTTGAGTTTTCTCCACCAGTTTTTCATCGAATCAGTATTGAATATGTCAGCGTCGTGCACGGCGCGTGAGGTCATGTAGATACCTATGGGGAACAGCACCTGGGCCGAGATGAACACACCTATGTAGGCGTTGATCGCTCCGTCGGTGGCGAGCTTGATACCGGAGATGTCCACCACCCAGTACAGCACGAAGAAAAGCACGGCCACGATGAACATCGTACCCATCTTGCCCCTCCGGACCAGGGCCCCGAGCGGGGCGCCGATGAAGAAGAGGATGAAGCAGGCCAGGGCCTGGGCCAGTTTCTTGAGCAGCTCGACCAGGCAGCGGCGCAGGTAGAAGTAGTACTCGTAGGTGCTCTGCCTGTAAGTCATCAGGGAAGACACGTAATGTCCCATGATGTCGTGGGCGCGGGCGTACATGTTCCTCTCTTCCTCGAGATTGGAGGCCTTCAGGAAATTGTCCGCCTTGAACACGGGGGCGCTGTAGTCGTAGTGCTTGGTCGTGTCGAGCTGGTCGCTGAACTGGAAGAATAGTCCCTTCTGGAGATACTCCAGCTGGGATTTCTTGGACTTGTCGGCCAGGGCCTGCAGGGAGTCCGCGTGGTAGCGGAGCTCTTTGACGGGCATGGTCTTGGCCTGGTCGCTGAACTGCACGGAGTCGGATTTCTCGAAGGCGTAGTTGTCCAGCTGCACGCGGAGCTCCTGCCTGTCGAAATCTATGCGCTGCAGCTTCATCGAGGTGTCGGAGTAGTTGCGCAGATTGTCCTCCTTGTAATTGGTACCGTTGAAGAGGGTGAAGATCAGGAAGTCCTTTTCCTTGGAAATCGTGATCAGGGCCGAGTCGGCCATGGTGACGGAAGTGTTGCCCTGGGAGGAATTGTGGTCATAGACCATCATCCCGTAGAACATTCCAGTCTCCTTGTTCTGGCCGTCCACCCTGAGGATGTAGCCCTCGATACCGTCGTAGAAGATTCCGGACGGGATCTTGATCTCTTTCTTGGTCTTCAGGATATCCGCCCTGAGGGTATAGATCTCGTTGTTGGCCTTGGGAACCAGGTCGTTGCCGGCGAAGAAGGCGCCCACGCTGATGACCAGCGAAGCGAGCATGATGGGGAGCATGACGCGGCGCACGGAGATGCCCGCCGCCTTCATGGCCATCAGTTCATTGTTCTCGGACAGGGACCCCATCGTCATCACCGATGAGAGCAGTGTCGCCAGAGGCAGGGCCAGAGGCAGGGAGGTGCACCCTCCCCAGAACATGAACTCCAGTATGATCCGCAGACCGAGACCTTTTCCGACAAGCTCATCGACGTACAGCCAGAGCAGCTGCAGCATCAGGATGAAGATCACCACCAGCAGGATCGCGAAGAACGGTCCCACGAACGACTTCAGTATGAGCCTGTCGAGTCTTTTCATCAGATCTTGGCAATCATGGCTTCGAGAGCCTTGTCGAGACCGGAGAGGTCCTTGCCGCCGGCAGTGGCGAGGCCGCTCTGGCCACCGCCGCCGCCCTGGATGAACTTGGCGGCATCACGGATGTCGGCTCCGGCGTTGCGGCCCGCGGCGACGAGGTCGGCGGAGTACATCAGCAGCAGCTGGGGCTTGCCTCCGGAGACCACGGCCCCGGCGACGATGAGGTTCTCGGCCTCAGCCTGCAGCATCGTGGCTGCATTGCGCAGCATCACTATATCCCTCTCGCCGGTGATCTTGACGACTCGGTGGCCGTTGATCTCCTCGCTGGCATTCACCAGGGCCTCCTTGAGGCGGAGGGTCTTTTCCTTGGCGATCTCATTGATCTGCTTCTTGTAGCTGTCGTTCTCGTCGATGATCTTGCGGATGGCGTCGGCGAGTCCGGGAGCTCCGCCCAGCATGGCGCGGGTGGTGCGGACCACTTCCTGTAGGGCGTCCACCATGGTTTCAGCCTCTTCCCCAGTGACAGCCTCGATACGGCGCACGCCGGCGGCGATGGCGCTTTCGGAGACAATCTTGAAGTATCCTATCTTGCCGGTGGCAGCGGTATGGCAGCCGCCGCAGAGCTCTACGCTGGGGCCGAACTTGACCACCCTGACGCGGTCGCCGTACTTCTCTCCGAAGAGGGCGATGGCGCCCATGGCATTGGCCTCCTCCATGGTGGCCTCACGGTTCTCGACGAGAGGGAAGTTGCTGCGTATCATCTCATTGACACGGTGCTCCACCTTGGTGATGGTATCGTCGCCGAGCTTCTCGAAATGGGAGAAGTCGAAGCGGAAGTATTTGTCGCAGACGAAGGAACCCTTCTGCTCGACATGGGTGCCGACGATTTCGCGGAGGGCCTGGTCGAGGAGGTGGGTGGCACTGTGGTTGGCGGCTATCTTCTGACGGCGGGCGGCATCCACCTCGAGGGTGAACCCGCCTTCGCAGTCGGCGGGAAGATGGTCGGCGATATGGATGGTGAGGTTGTTTTCCTTGACGGTGTTGAGGATCTTGACGACCTCGCCGGAGGCTGAAGTGGCAGTGCCGGTGTCACCGACCTCGCCGCCCATCTCTCCGTAGAAAGGAGTGCAGTCGAAGACGAGCTGGAGCATCTCCTTGTTTTTCTGGACCACCTTGCGGCTCTTGAGGAGCCTGGCGCCCTCCTGGCGGGTCACGTCGTAGCCGGTGAAACGGACCTCCTCCTCTTCGGCATAGACCGTCCAGTCGCCGAATTCGTTGGCGGTGGCGTTGCGGGCGCGCTCCTTCTGCTTGGCAAGCTCTTTCTGGAAGCCGTCGAGGTCCACCTTGTAGCCGTTCTCACCTGCGATGAGCTCGGTGAGGTCGATGGGGAATCCGTAGGTATCATAGAGCACGAAGGCGTCCACTCCGGGGATGACGCGGCCTTCGGCGTTCCTGGCCATATAGTCGTCGAGGAGCTTGATACCCCTGTCCAGGGTGCGAAGGAAGGCCATTTCCTCCTCGCGTATCACGCTCTCGATAAGTTTCTGCTGGGCCTTGATCTCAGGATAGGCCTCGCCCATGTCGGCAATCAGCTGGGGCACCAGGCGGCAGAGGAAGGGCTCGGTGAAGCCGAGGAAGGTGTAGCCGTAGCGGACCGCACGGCGCAGGATCCTGCGGATCACATAGCCGGCCTTGACATTGGAGGGCAGCTGTCCGTCGGCGATGGAGAAGCTGATGGCCCTGATGTGGTCGGCGATGACCCTCATGGCCACGTCCACGTTTTCGCTCTCACCGTACTTGTGTCCGGAGAGCTCGGCTATGCGGCCAAGCATGGCTGTGAACACGTCGGTGTCGTAGTTGCTGTTTTTCTGCTGCAGCACGGCGCAGAGGCGCTCGAAGCCCATGCCGGTGTCGATATTCTTGGCGGGGAGGCTCTCCAGGTGGCCGTCGGCCATCCTCTGGAACTCCATGAACACCAGGTTCCAGATCTCGATCACATGGGGGTCGGATTTGTTGACGAGCTCACGGCCGCTCAGGCCGGTAGCCTTCTTCTCCTCTTCGCTGCGGATATCCACATGGATCTCGGACGAAGGGCCGCAGGGACCGGTGTCGCCCATCTCCCAGAAATTGTCATGCTTGTTGCCCAGGACGATGTGGTCGTCGGGAAGGTGCTTGCGCCAGGCTTCCATGGCCTCGGTGTCCATGGGGGTGCCGTCCTCCTCGGAGCCTTCGAAGACGGTGGCGTAGAGTATGTTCTTGTCTATCTTGTAAACCTCGGTGAGCAGTTCCCATGCCCAGTCGATGGCTTCTTTCTTGAAATAGTCGCCGAAGCTCCAGTTGCCCAGCATCTCGAACATGGGGTGGTGGTAGGTGTCATGTCCCACCTCTTCGAGGTCGTTGTGCTTGCCGCTCACGCGGAGGCACTTCTGGGAGTCCGCCGCACGGTTGAACTTGCGGGCTGTGTTGCCCAGGAATATATCTTTGAACTGGTTCATGCCCGCGTTGGTGAACATGAGCGTCGGGTCATTCTTGACTACCATGGGGGCAGAAGGGACCACCGTGTGCCCCTTTGCTGCGAAAAAGTCCAGAAACTGCTGTCTGATTTCCTTTGAGGTCATAAAAAAAGCATTTTATACAATCTACAAAAGTACTACATTTTGATAATTTCCCCAAAAAGACTATTTTTATCCCGTTATGTTACGCAAAATCAGAATAGCACTTGCAGCTCTGGTGTTAGTAGGCATCACGCTGCTCCTCATCGGCATCGGTCATGAATGGTGGGGATGGATGGCCAAATTGCAATTCCTTCCTTCCTGCCTCGCCCTCAATTTCGGTGTCATCGCCCTGATCACCATCCTTACTCTGATTCTGGGTCGCCTTTACTGTTCCGTGATATGTCCCATGGGCATATTCCAGGATGTCGTCATCTGGCTTCGCCGCCGGATCGGCCTCGGACTCCAGAAGTCCCAGGCAAACAAGATGAAAAAAGCCAAGGCTGAAGGAAAGGAAGTCGGCAAACCCAAGCAGTGGGTCAAGCGCTTCGCGTACTCCCCTGAGCACAAATGGGTGCGCTACGCCGTCCTGGCCCTGCTGGTAGTCGCGATCTGCGCCGGATTACAGGTGATAGTCGCGATCCTGGCACCCTACAGCGCCTACGGCCGCATGGTCCGCAGCTTCGTCGGCATAGCAGAGGGCAACGCCTTCGCCGCCGGGGTCGTGTCCGTGACCATCGTCGGACTGCTCACCTGCATCGCCATCTTCCTGTGCGCCTGGTTCTGGGGCCGAGCCTACTGCAACACCGTCTGCCCCGTCGGCACGGTGCTCAGCCTGTTCAGCCGCTTCGCCATGTTCCGCCCCACTATCGACACTTCCAAGTGCATAGGCTGCGCCAAGTGCGAAAAGGCTTGCAAGGCCTCCTGCATCAGCAGCTTCAGCCACAGCATCGACTACAGCCGCTGCGTGGACTGCTTCGACTGCATTGACAATTGCCAGGAAGGCGCCATCAAATACCGCTTCGCCTGGGGGAAGAAGGATTCCGCCCCCGCGAAGGCCAGTCCTGCCAAGGAAGAGGCCGTGGATACCGGCCGCCGCACCTTCGCCGCCAGCGCAGCATTGCTGCTCGGAGGAGCGGCGCTGAAGGCCCAGGAGATGAAGGTGGACGGAGGATTCGCCGATGTCATTGACAAGCAGATTCCTTCCCGCTCGGAGAGGCTCGTGCCTTTCGGCTCCGGCAGCGTGAAAAATTTCTACGACCATTGCACCGCCTGCCAGCTGTGCGTCAGCGCCTGCCCCAACGGAGTGCTCCGCCCCAGCGGCGACCTGGAGCATCTGCTGCAGCCCCAGATGGGCTACGAGAAGGGCTACTGCCGCCCCGAGTGCACCGAGTGCTCGCAGGTCTGCCCCGCCGGCGCCATACTGCCGGTGCAGCCCGCCGAGAAATTCACCATCCACATCGGTACCGCTTCGGTCAATTATGACCTGTGCTTCGCCGCCAACGGTGAAGCCGACTGCGGCAACTGCTCCCGCCATTGCCCCGTCGGTGCCATCCGCATGGTGGATAACGACAAATACGGCCACAAGATACCTGTAGTGGTGGAAGACCAGTGCATCGGCTGCGGTGCCTGCGAGTTCCTCTGCCCGTCCAGGCCCATAAGCGCCATCACCGTCTCCGGACTTTCCGTTCACCGTAACAACAACTGACATGGACAGAAGAGATTTTCTTAAGACCACAGGAATGGGAGCGGCAGCCCTGGGACTCGCCGCCTGCACTTCCGGAAAGACCTCGGGAAAGACAGAAGGGGTCAAGGATTTAAGCGGCAAGATGCTGCAGAACTATCCCGGCATCGGGACCCTCGGCTACGGGTGCATGAGATGGCCCACCAAGGACGGCCACATAGACCAGGACGAGGTCAACCGTCTGGTGGACTTCGCGCTGGAACACGGAGTCAACTATTTCGACACCTCACCCGTGTACACGAGGGGTGAAAGTGAGACCGCCACATCCATAGCCCTCAACAGACATCCCAGAGAGAGCTGGCTTCTCGCCACCAAACTCTCCAACATGTCCAACCCCAGCTACGACGCTTCGGTGGCGATGTACCATCGCTCCCTCGAGTTTTTCAAGACAGACTACATAGACTACTATCTGCTGCACTCCGTGAGGGACCAGGCCGATTTCGAAAGGCGTTTCGGAAGCACCGGCATCATGGATTTCCTCATGAAGGAGCGCGAGCTCGGACACATCAGGCACCTGGGATTCTCCTTCCACGGACACGAGCCCGGATTCCTTTATATGATGTCCCTGCATGAGAAATACCACTGGGATTTCGTGCAGATCCAGATGAACTACGTGGACTGGCAGCACGCCAGCGGACGCAACTGCAACGCCGATTTCCTCTACAACGAGCTGGACAAACGGGAGATCCCCGTCGTGATCATGGAGCCCCTCCGCGGCGGCGCCCTGTCCAACATGGCCGCAGGTCTGGCTGACAAGCTGAAAGCCCGCGAGCCCGAGAAATCCCTCGCCTCCTGGGCATTCCGTTTCGTGGGAAGCTATCCCAGGGTGATGGCGGCTCTCAGCGGCATGACCTACATGGAGCATCTCGAGGACAATCTGGACACTTTCCTGGATTTCGAGCCCATGAGCGACGACGAGAAGAAGTTCATCCTCGGCATCGCCGATGACATGATCAACTATCCTCTCATCCCCTGCACCAACTGCCAGTATTGCATGCCCTGCCAGTACGGTATCGACATCCCCGGTTTATTCAAGTTCTACAACGACAATATCAACGCCGGCACTTATGTGTCCAACGGCGAGCAGGAGGACTATGCCAGGGCCAAGCGCAAATATCTGCTGCAGTACAGCAAGGCCATCCCTACCGTACGCCAGGCTGACCATTGCATAGGCTGCGGCAAATGCCGTCCGGCCTGCCCGCAGTACATCGACATCCCAGCCCAGCTCAGCAGGATAGACCACTATCTGGAGCAGATCAAGCAGGATACGCTTTAAGCTTTTGCTTATAATTAAAGAGGGTGGCCGCCGAAGCGGTCACCCTTTTTTTCGTATGGATCCGTGAGGATTAGTTCTGATCCTCAGGGCCGATCATCTTGTTGTTCTCGATCTCAGAGAGAGGGAGCTGATAGAGGAAGTTCTCGGACTCCTGCTCAACCTTCATCTTGGCAGCTGCCAGGTGATTGTTGTTAGCAGCACCCCAGGTAGCGTCGGTCCTGTCGACAGGGATGTTCAGACGCCTGTTGTCGATGAACTCGATACCCTCGCCCCAGAACTCGACCCTCTTCTGGAAGTTGATTTCCTCGATGAGGGAAGCCTTGTCGGTGAAAGTGTAGTTGTAGCTGGGCTGACGGGTCTGCATGAGGGCGTTGAGAGCAGCGACTGCCTCGTTGTTCTTGCCCTGGTGGGCGAGAATCTCGGCCTCCATGAAGTAAGCCTCTTCGGACCTCAGGTAGATGTAGTCACCGAGCTCCCAGTTAGGAGAGTAGTAGTAATCATTCTCAGAATCATAGGTGATGTTGGCACGGCCGCCGCCGATGAACTTCATTGACTGATAGTACATCACGGGCATTGCGGGCCACCTGTCCATGTTCCTGCTGGTGAAGAACCAGTCGAGGCGGATGTCGTCGTCAGCGATACGGTCTACGAAGGGTTTGAAACCAGCCCTCCAGACACCGATAGCTGCATAACCGTCACCGAAGTAGTCCATCTGAGAGAAGAAGGACATGTAGATGGTGGAGTTGTCAGCAGTGATGTCGGCACCGAAGACTACGTCGGGGAGATTGATATCGCTGAAGCCCTGGAGAATCTGGCTTTCGCCGGTGAGGACAGGGTAGTTGGCCTTGACGACCTGGGCATACTTGAGAGCGTTGTCCCAATCATGCTTGATCATATAGGCACGGGCGAGGTAGTTGGCCACTACGCAGCCGTCGAAGTCGGTGGGGCTGGCGGTCTTGACCATACCGATCTTTGAGAAGATAGCGTAAGCCTCTTCCAGGCCGGGGATGATCATCTTGTCAAAGACATCCTTCACAGAAGCCCTGGGCTGATCCTCGGTGGTATTCTCGTCGATGAGGGGTACGAGAGGATCATTTGAGTGGTCGTACTTGGCGCCCTTGCCCCACTTGGTGCCGTCAGCACCGGTATAGTAGGAGTACTGATACAGGTAAGAGAGCTGAAGGTAAGCGTAGGACCTGATTCCGAGAGCGACAGCCCTGTACTGGAGCATGGTCTCGTTGGTCATATCTGCGGTAGCGACCTTGAGGACGCTGTTGGCGTTGGCGATATGGTTGTAGTACTCTCTCCAACGGTTGTTGGTGGGGTTGTAGTTCTCCTGCCAGTAATCAAGCAGGTAGTGATACAGACTCATGCCATAGCGGCCGGTCATGATCATGTCGTTGCCTTCCAAGGAAGAGAGATAGTCGAAGCTCTTCTGTCCGAAGTAGTTGTGCGACATGTTGGTGTACACATACTGCTGTATGTCAGTGTACATACCATTGATCGTAGCAGAAAACTTGGAAGGATCCATCTCGATGACCTCTGCAAGTCTCTCCTGGGTGATAGTTCCGGTAGGCATGGCATCCTTGATGCAGGATGAGAGCACTACGGTAGCGGGAAGGACGATAAGTATATGTTTGAAAATGCTTTTCATATTCATTATCCTTGAAAATTAGAATGTAAAGGTGAGACCTCCGGAGATGGTCCTGATAGGAGCATAACCACTGAAGGAACCTGTGGCACCTGTGAAGGATACCCTGGGGTCGAAGCCCTGACGCCTGCTGAAGAGAGCGAGGTTGTCAGCGGTGCAGAAGATCCTGATACCCTGGACACCGAGCTTGTTCATCCACTTCTGAGGGAAGCTGTAGCCGATGGTCAGGTTCTTGATGGAGAAGTAGGATGCGTCGATGAGGTGAGCATCTGAAGTCTGGGTGTAAGAGTTGGAGTTGTTGTTGGCATTCCAGACAGGATACTTACCAGTCTTGGTCTCGGGGTTCCAAGTATCCCAGAGGTCGGTGCTGTGACCTACATAGAAGGAGTTGGACATACCGTCGAGATACTCGCTGTCATAAGCCCATCCGCCGATCTGGTAGGAAGTCTGGACGGTGAAGTCGATGCCTTTCCAAGTCAGGGTGCTGTTGAGACCACCGGTGACCTTGGGGAGGGCGGTCTTGCCGAGATAGTACTTCTGAGCGTCGTTGTAGTCGGTGGTAGTGGTCTTGTTGCCGGTCTTGTCACCATTCTCATCAACCTCATCCATGTACCACATGGCGTTACCCTCATCATCCATACCTGCGTACATCCAAGTGTAGTACTCGTACCTGTCGCGGTTCTCCATGAGCTTGAAGGTGCTGCTCACGATACCCTCTTCACGGTTCTCCTCAGGCAGGGTGAGAATCTTGTTGGCATAGTGTGAACCGAGGATGCTCACGGTCCAGGTGATGTCCTTGTTCTTCAGGATATCGAAGCTGAAATCGAACTCTATACCCCTGTTCTCCATGGCACCGATGTTCTCCCAGTTGTAGGGACGGCCGCCGGTAGAGAATGCGAGAGGACGCTGGAAGAGCATGTCGTCAGTCCTGCGGATGAAGTAATCTACAGTACCGCGGATGCGGTTCAGGAAACCGAAGTCGAGACCGAAGTCGAGGGTCTTCTGCTTCTCCCAGGAGAGGTCGGGATTTCCGTAGTAAGAATATGAATATCCGAGAGCTGCACCGTCCCAGGAAATTGCATACTGGTCGTAGCAAGGATACCAGTTGGTAGTGCCCTGGTTACCCTGGGTACCGTAGGAAGCGCGGAGCTTGAGGTCATCAAGCCAGCCCTTGGTATCAGCCATCCAAGGCTCAGCGGAGATTCTGTAAGCTGCGCCGACTGCCCAGAAGTTACCCCACCTGTTGATGAAGCGGGAAGTACCGTCGCGACGGAACGCAGCGGAGAGGTAATACCTGGAAGCGTAGTTGTAGTCAGCCATTGCGAAGAAACCTTCGATGTTCTGAGTATCGGTGCTGGAGGTCATTTCCTGCATGGGACCACCATTGCTGAGCTCAGGGTTGTAAGGATCGTAGAAGTTGGTCTTCTGGCCGGAGAAGGATTTCTGCACGCGGTTCTCATACTCGTGACCGATCTTGGCGGAAACGCTGTGGTTGTCACCGAAGATCTTCTCGTAAGCGAGGATCTGCTGAGTGGTCTGAGTCATGTAAGTGTTGGCACTGTGGGTACCACGGCCCTTGAAGGAAGCACCGTCACCGATGGTCGGAGTGTAGTAGGTCACGCCGGTGGCGTTGCGGAAGTCGTAGCTGTAGTTGGCAGTGAAGGTGAAGTCCTTGAGGAAGCGGAATTCCACGAAAGACCTGGTGGTCACAGCATGTACGACAGACTGACGGATATCCTCATAGAGGTTGCAGATAACGTTCTGGTTGGTGGCAACAGGACGGGAAACAGTACCTGCGGTCTGGCCGGTACCGGCATCCCAGACGGGCTGGCCGTTCTTCATGATCATGTTGCCGTTTGCGTCATAAGCGTGGACGGGGTAGATAGGAGCCCAGCCTCTGGCGACGCTGAAGGGGTTGGAAGCAGCGGTGGTGCTTTCCTGCACACCGTTGGTGTTGGTCTTGGAATAACCGAGGTTCATACCGACGCGGAGCCAGCTCTTGAGCTGGGTGCTGACGTTGACCCTGGCGGAAAGACGGTTGTAGTTGGAACCGACGATGTAAGACTGGTTGTCAAGGTATCCCATGGAGAGATAGTAGTCAGTCTTGCCGGTGGTACCGGAGGCGGAGAGGTTGTACTCCTGCCTGGTAGCGGTCTGGAACATATTGTCGGCGAAAGAATCGTTGTAGCGGACCTTGGCAGCGGGGTTGAGCTTGCCGTCGGTACCTACGAGATACTCGCCTGCAGGGATGATGAATGCATTGTAATCACCAAGTTCTCCGAGGAGGTTCTCAGATGCATAGACAGCGGCATCTTCGAGGGAATAACCAGCCTTGTACTGGGTGTTCCTGATACCGTACCATGTCAGTCTGTAGAACTCGGCGGGATCGGTAGCCATGCTGTAGTCCTTATATGCGCGGTTAAGCACACCTGCATTTGCAGAGAACCTCACATTGGCCTTGTCCCTTGCACCGGACTTGGTGGTGACCATGATGACACCGCCGGCAGCACGGGCGCCGTACAGGGAGTTGGAAACTGCGTCCTTGGACACGGTGATGGACTCGATGTCGTTGGGGTTGATGTTGGAGAGGGCTCCAGTGTAAGGAACACCGTCAAGCACTATGAGAGCTGAGTTGCTGGCAGAGAGGGAACCGACACCACGGACGTACATGTTGGCGTCCTGACCGGGCTGACCGGATGATGTGATAACCTGGAGACCTGCCACAGCACCTTCGAGAGCCTGGGTGACGGAAGTCGCCTGGGTGTTCTGGAGGATGTTGGATTTCACGGTGCTGACAGAACCTACGAGATCCTGCTTTCTCTTGGTGCCGTAAGCAACGACGGTCACTTCGTCAAGGAGTTCGAGGTCCTGGTCGAGGGTGATCTCAATGGTCCTGCGTCCGTTGACGGGCACCTCGACTGAATCGTAACCGAGGCAGCTGACAGCGAGAGTTCCGTTGGCGGGAACGCTGATGCTGAAGTTTCCGAGAGCGTCAGTCATGGTATAGACGGTGGTGCTGCCTTTCAGCTGCACTGCGGCTCCGGAGACTGCCTCGCCATTGCTTTCACGGACAGTACCGCTCACATTGATGGTCTGTGCAGACACGAGCGTAGCTACCGTAAGAAGCACAAGCGAAAGGAAAAACTTGATTTTCTTCATAAATTAATTTTTAGTTGAACAATAATTGTGTATCTTCAATTCAATTAACCAAACCTACTAACCAATCGTCCGAAACGACCCGTTCAAAAAACGAGGGTTTT
>JAFTBU010000025.1 GCA_017455065.1 Bacteroidales bacterium | reverse complement strand
GGGTAGCTCGGGGCCTGGACCCGTGCCACCCTCGGCATCGTAAGAGGGGGGACCGTGAGCGAAGCGAACGGTGGGGTCGAGCGTAGCGAGACGGTCCAGGCCCCGAGCTACCCCGCACCGCCAGAAGGAGCCGAGGGAAGAGGGTCGGCAAATTGCCGCGGGTTTTGTATATTTGCAGTGATATGTGGATAATACTGACCGCGGCAATAATGCCGGCGCTGCTGCTACTGTACTACGTGTACAGCAAAGACTTCAATCCTGAACCGAAAAGACTCGTATTCAAAGGCTTCTTTTTCGGCGCCCTGTCCATACTGGTCGCCAACCTGATCTCCGGCCCCCTCATGAGGCTCGGACTGTTTGTCAATCACCCTTCCACCTTCCTGGAAGCAGTCAAGGTGTCGTTTTTCGGAGCGGCCATCCCGGAAGAGACAGGCAAACTGATCATGCTCTGGCTGCTGCTGCGCAAGTGCAAGGAATTCGACGAGAGGTACGACGGACTGGTGTACGCAGTGTCGGTAGGACTGGGCTTCGCATGCTTCGAGAATCTCATGTACGTCGTGTCCTCCGGATTCGACTGGTTCTACGTGAGCACCGTCAGGGCCCTGTTCGCGGTACCAGGGCACTTCTCATTCGCCATCGCGATGGGCTACTATTATTCCAAGATACATTTCGACGGAGGCAAGACGGCCGACAGGATCAAAGTCTGGCTGTACCCGGTGCTGCTTCACGGCGCCTACGACACCATGGCCTTCTCCGTCAATATCAGCCCGGCCCTGTCCGGCATCATCTCCATAGCACTTATCTACTTCTGCTTCAGGCTGTTCCGCTTCACCCGCAAGCGCATCCTGGAGGAAGCGGACAAGAACCGCAGGGACAGCACGCTCTACTACGACCCCCGCTTTGACGACGGGGAGCCGGACGAGCAATAGGGAAAATCCGGATTATTCTACGGTAACGCTCTTGGCGAGGTTGCGGGGCATGTCGACATCGAGGCCCTTGGCGACGGCCACATGGTATGCCAGCAGCTGGAGAGGGATCACCGACAGCAGAGGCACCAGGCAGTTGAGGGTCTGAGGCACTTCGATGGTATGGTACACCATGTTCTTCACATGTTCGTCCCCTTCGGTGACCACTGCTATGATGCGGCCTTTACGGGCTATGACTTCCTGCATGTTGCTCACGATCTTTTCGTAGAGCTGGTGATGGGTCGCCAGGAACACCACCGGCATCTGCTCGTCGATGAGGGCGATGGGCCCGTGCTTCATCTCTGCAGCAGGGTAGCCCTCAGCATGTATGTAGCTGATTTCCTTGAGCTTGAGCGCCCCTTCGAGGGCTACGGGGTAATTGACTCCGCGCCCCAGGTACAGGAAATTGTGGCAGAACACATAGCCTTCCGCCAGAGCCTTGATGCTGTCGCTCTGCTCGAGCACTTTCTCTATCTTGTCGGGGATGGACTGGAGTTCAGCTATGATTTCCTCGTACTGCGCTTCGGCGATGGTGCCCTTCTCTTTGGCAAGGGCGAGGGCGAGCATGGTGAGCACCGTCACCTGGCCGGTGAAAGCCTTGGTGCTGGCGACGCCTATTTCGGGGCCGACGTGGATGTAGGTGCCGGTGTCCGCCATCCTGGCGATACTGCTGCCGATCACATTGACAATGCCGAATATCATCGCACCCTTCTGCTTGGCAAGGGAGATGGCGGCGAGGGTGTCTGCGGTCTCGCCGCTCTGGGAAATCGCAATCACGACGTCACCGGGTCCCACGACGGGGTCGGAATACCTGAATTCGCTGGCGTAGGCCACTTCCACGGGGATGCGGCAGAATTGCTCAATGAGCTGCTTGCCAATGAGGCCGGCGTGCCATGAGGTGCCGCAGCTCACGATGATGAAGCGTTTGGCCGAAAGGAGCTCGGCGCTGTGCTCGGTGACCGCGGACAGCACTATCCTCTTGTGGTCCGGGAGCAGCCTTCCCCTCATACAGTCCCTCAGGCACTGGGGCTGGTCGAAGATTTCCTTGAGCATGAAATGGGGGAAACCGCCCTTGTCGAGCATGTTCAGGTCCAGGGTTACGTTCTTTACCTTGGGACTGACGCTGTCGTTGTCGCGGTTGATGACTTTGAGGGGTTCTCCCCTCTTGCACACGGCCATCTCCCCGTCGTTGAGATAGACCATGCGGCGGGTGTACTCGACTATGGGGGAAGCGTCGCTGGCGATGAAATACTCGCTGTCATTCTCCCCGAGGCCTATCACCATGGGGCTGCTGCAGCGGGCCGCCACAAGGGTGTCCGGGTCGTCGCTGTCCATCACCACAATGGCGTAGGCACCTATGGCCTTGGTCAGGGCGATGTGCACAGCGTCGGCGAGGTCGGTCCCGAGGGACTGCCTGGTGTATTCGATGAGCTGGACCAGGACTTCGGTGTCGGTCTCGCTCTTGAAAGTGAATCCCTTGGATTTCAGCTGCTCGCGCAGGACGGCGTAGTTTTCGATGATGCCGTTGTGGACAATGCTGATCTTGCCGCTCTGGGAGAGGTGCGGATGGGCGTTGGCTACGTTGGGGGCGCCGTGGGTGGCCCATCTGGTGTGGGCTATGCCTATCTGGCCGGAGACGTCCTTGCCTGAAGCCACGGCCTCAAGGTCTGCGACTTTGCCGCGGGCCTTGAAGACATTCATGCTGCCGGTCTGGGCGCTTATCAGAGCCGTACCGGCCGAATCATAACCCCTGTATTCCAGACGGTGAAGGCCTTTCATGAGAATGGGGAAGGCGTCTCTGCATCCGGTGTATCCTACTATTCCGCACATAACTGTATTTTATTTGATGATGGCTTTGTCCTCACGCCCGTCTATGCAGATGGACAGAGGTTTGTCGAAATGGACCGCACGCACCAGCTCGCTTTCCCAGAATGCCGGCATGGCATCCAGACGGGCCACGTCGAATTTGTCTGCACGGGCGTACGGATTGACATTTATATATCCCACGTTGAACGAGGTGAGATTCTGGAAGAAATGGGTGCCCTGGCTGGGATCCACCCGGAAATTGTCCAGGCAGCACTCCACTATGGTCTTGGCTTCGGAGATGTCCGTCCATTTGACGGGGACTCCGAGGGAAGGGATGGCGGAACCCCAGCGGCCGTAGCCCACCAGCACATAGCCGCGGCCTTCGGAGCGCATCTGCTCGTTCAGGGCGGCTATCTCGGTGGCCATCTGCACGGTCTTGAGGGTGTCGAAGGCCTCGGGACGCAGGTATATCACATCCTGCACGTCCTTTATCCAGCCTGTGCCGAGGGCGCTCTCGGAGTAAATCAGGGGATCCGACATGTCGATCTTGTCCCAGTCCACGTCCGCGCTGAGGCTGTCCACGGAGATGGGACGTATCTGCAGGACGTTGAAGATGGCGCTCTTGCCGTCAGGGACGTCCATGTCCACGGCGAACTCTATCTCGACGCAGCACTTGGTCTCGTCCTGGGAGATCTCGAGCAATTTGTCCACTATCGCCGCCAGGGGGAAGGTGTTGTACCTGAGTATGTGGGCGAAAGTGACATATTTGGGTCCCTGGGGGAAGGCGGAGTCCACGATGCGCATGTTCTCCATGTCCCAGGTGGAAACCACCTTGGAGAAAGTGCGGAACTTGCCGCACTCGGAGATGGGGATGTGCTCGAAGTTGACAGCATCGTCCACCGAAGTCTTGAATTTCTCCGGCTGGAGGTCCATGGCGAACATGTACTGCTGAGTCTCGGTCATGGTCAGGTCGGGAGTCGAGGTCTGCAGCGTGTTCCTGGGATATTTGGGAGAGAAGCGGAGCACCTGGTCGCCGTCCACGACGGCCTTGCCCAGGCCGTATGCCACCTTGACCACTCCGTCTTCGGGTTTTTCGTATCCTATGGGGTAGAAATTCACCGACCGGGCCACGCCTGAGATGGTCGGGAAATAGTAGCCTCCGTCCTCGCTGCCGCAGATCTCCTGTATGACCACGCCCATCTTCTCTTCGAAGAGGACATTGGCCGTGGCGGCGATGTATGCCCTGGAAGAAGCGTAGTACACCGAGGCGTACACGCTCTTGATGGCTTTCGAAAGGAGCCTCAACATCTGGTCCTCATTGTCCGTGTTGGGGATCATATAAGTCGAATAGACCCCGGCGAAAGGCTGGAAGTAGGAGTCCTCCAGCTTGGACGAAGAGCGTATCGCGAGAGGCTTGCGGGCATAGCGGATGAAGACCCTCAGGTCTTCCATGAGGTCCGCGGGGAGGGTGGACGCCACGAATTCGGAAAGTACCTCCTCGTCCGAGATATCCGAATTGATGACGTACTGGAGTCCGTTTTCGAGGATGAAGCGGTCGAAATACTCGGTGGTGACGATGAGGGTCCTCGGGACCATCACCCTCACATCCTCCCACGCGTCATAGAGATTGTATTTCTGGAGCATGTGGTTCATGAAGGCCAGGCCGCGAGCCTTGCCTCCGAGGGAACCGTCACCCACTCTCGACACCCAGATGGCGTCGTTGTAGGTGTCTTTGTCAAATTTCGCCACCACGCCCATGCCGAGCCCCATGCGGTAATCCCGGATGGAGTCGAGGACCATGCGGCGGTTGTCCTCCAGGGTGTCGAAATCCGAGAGCCTGAGTGGCTCGAATTTCTCGCCGAGGGAGAAAATACCCCTGGCCAGGAGCCATTTGGAGAGGTAATTCTTGCTCAGCAGGTGCCTGAGGTTTTTCTCGGACAATGTGGCGATGATCTTCTCCACACCGTAGAGGTCGTTGGCCCTGGCCACTTCCTGTCCGCTGTCGGCGGAGACCACGACGAAATCGCCGAATCCGAAATTCCTGCCGATGTACTCGCTCAACTCGTGGGTGAGTATCTTGGATTTCTTCATCACGAAACCCACTCCGAGCGAGTCTGCCACTTTGCGCATGCTTTCCTGGGAGGACTGCATGAGTATGGGCATCTCGGGGTCGTCGGCGAGTATCATCTTGCAGAAATCCACGCCGGCGTCCAGTTTCTCGAGCTCGGGACGGTCGCCCCTGTGCATCACGAAACCGATGTCGGATATGACTCCGAGGATGTTGGATTTGTATTTTTGGTAGAGAGCCACCGCATCGTCGTAGTTGGTGGCCATCAGGATCTTGGGCCTTGCACGCTTGCGCAGGATGAGCTGCTGTTCGTTCAGGGCCTCGCGGAGGGACTCCCTGTTCTGCTTGAGCGCCATCATGTACAGCATCGGCAGGTAGGTCGAATAGTACCTGATGGAGTCCTCGACCAGCAGTATGGCCTGCACTCCCCCTTCCAGGATATCGTGCTCGGCATTCATCCCGTCCTCCAGCAGCTTGATGATGGCCACGATCAGGTCGGGAGAATTGTTCCAGCAGAAGACATGGTCGATACCCGACATGTCCCCGTCGCTGATACGGTTGTAGACTTCTTTGGAGAAGGCTGCCAGAAGTACGACAGGAGTATCTTCAGAAATCTGCTTTATGCGTTTCGCAAACGAGAAGACATCCATCTCACCCACGTTGTACATGGTCAGGACCAGGTCGAAATGCTGGCCGCTTTCAGCCATGGCCAGGGCCTCCACCGTGGACTCCGCCCTCATGATGGAGGGAGGGTTGCTCAGGTTGAGGTCGTAATACTCCTGGGAGATGCTGACTTCGAGACGACCGTCTTCCTCGAGTGCGAAACGGTCATAATTGTTACAAACCAGAAGGATCCGGCGGATCCTCCTGGTCATGAGCTCTGAATAATCCTGTTGTTCTGACATATTCTTTTAAACAAGTCCCTGGTCCGCCATGGCGTTGGCCACCTTGATGAAGCCGGCCACGTTGGCGCCCTTGACATAGTTTATATATCCGTCCTCCTCGGTGCCGTACTTGACGCAGGCAGCGTGGATGTCGGACATGATCCTGTGCAGATGGGAATCCACCTCTTCGGCAGTCCATTTCTGACGGATGGAATTCTGGGTCATCTCAAGGCCTGAGGTGGCAACGCCGCCGGCATTGGAAGCCTTTCCGGGAGAATAGAGCAGCTTGGCAGCCTGGAAGACTGCGATAGCCTCGGGGGTGGTGGGCATGTTGGCACCTTCGGTGACGCACATGCAGCCGCCTGCCACGAGGGCCTCGGCATCAGCCTTGTCGATTTCGTTCTGGGTGGCGCAAGGCATGGCGATGTCGCACTTGACCTTCCAGGGGCGCTCACCGGGGAAGTACTTGGCTCCGGGATACTTGGCCTCGTACTCCTTGATACGTCCGCGACGGACGTTCTTGAGCTCCATCACGAAAGCCCACTTCTGCTCGTCGAGTCCGTCGGGATCATAGATGTAACCGTCGGAATCGGAAAGGGTCACGACTTTGGCGCCGAGGGACATGGCCTTCTTGGCTGCATACTGGGCCACGTTGCCGGCTCCGGAGATCACGACAGTCTTGCCCTCGAAGGTCTCGCCCTTGGTGGCGAGCATTTCCTGGGCGAAATAGCAGGCGCCGTAGCCGGTAGCCTCGGGACGCAGGAGACTGCCGCCCCAGGCGAGGCCCTTGCCGGTCAGGGTGCCGGTCCACTCGTCGCGGAGCCTCTTGTACTGGCCGAAGAGGAAGCCGATCTCGCGGCCGCCCACTCCGATGTCACCTGCGGGGACGTCGGTGTCCTGGCCGATGTGCCTCTGGAGCTCCGTCATGAAGCTCTGGCAGAAACGCATCACCTCGGCGTCTGACTTGCCGCGGGGGCTGAAGTCGGATCCGCCTTTGCCGCCGCCCATGGGCAGGGTGGTAAGACTGTTCTTGAAGGTCTGCTCGAAGGCAAGGAACTTCATTATACTGAGATTGACACTCGCATGGAAACGTATGCCTCCCTTGTAAGGACCGAGCGCACTGTTCATCTGGACACGGTATCCGCGGTTGACATGGATCTCTCCACGGTCATCGCACCAGGGAACTCTGAACATGATAACCCTCTCAGGCTCGACTATCCTCTCCATGATCTTGAGATCGAGGAGATGGGGATAAGCCTCGAGGTAAGGTGCTACGCTTGTCACGACTTCTCGGACAGCTTGATGGAATTCTTTCTCGCCGGGATTCTTGGCGACTACGTCTGCCATGAAGTGCTCGACGTAATTTTGTGCAAACTTATCCATACTACTAACTGTAAAAACTTTGCAATATAAAAAAATTCTGAAAAAATTCAGCGGGCTGAAGGGTGGTCTTCAGCAAAATCCGACATTCTGGACTTCAGGACATCGAACTGGGAGCCGCTGATACGGCTCGAGCATATCCTCACCCCTTCGCG
>JAFTBU010000024.1 GCA_017455065.1 Bacteroidales bacterium | reverse complement strand
TGCCAGGGCAGGCGGGGCCGGGACCCGTGCCACCCTCGGCAACGTAAGAGGGGGGACCGTGAGCGGAGCGAACGGTGGGGTCGAGCGGAGCGAGACGGTCCCCGTCCCCGACTGCCCCGGCACCCGCAAAGAATGGCCCCGAGCTTCCCTGGCACAGGCGAGGAAGCGAGCCACGCCCCCGCGGGGAAAAAGAAAAGAGGCCGACCGTAAGGTCAGCCTCTTGTGGTGCTGGCAGGAGTTGAACCGGCGACACATGGATTTTCAGTCCATTGCTCTACCACCTGAGCTACAGCACCATTTCCCGTTTTGGGATTGCAAAGATACGCAAAAATCGTAAACCTCCAAAACTTTTTGATATCTTTGTATCTATGTACGTCCAGGTCATTTTACCCCTCCGGCTCGGCTGGTCTCCGACATATGACGCCGGGGACTTGCAACTCACTGCAGGTGAGCGCGTACGGGTAAAACTGGCCGGTCGGGAATATGTGGGCGTGGTGGCCGCCACCGATGTAAAACCAGACATCGATCCCCGCCGTATCCTGCCCGTCATTTCCAAAGAAAGCGCTCTCGAAGCCATCCTCCCCTCCGAACTGGAGTTCTGGGATTTCATCGCTTCGTACTATATGTGTACGCCGGGCGAAGTCTATAAATATGTGTACCCGGTGTCGCGCACGAAGACGGAGGAGAAAAAGGCGCGTTCCCCGAAAGGTCCCGCAGCGACCAACCTGATACAGCAGCCCCGCCTGGATGCCACCGCCAAGAAGGCTGTCACTGCCATCCTCGCCTCCTTCGACGAGGCCAAACCCGCCCTGCTAGTCAGCGGCGCCACCTCTCTTGGAGCCGGGAGTGCCCGATCCGCCGGCAGTTCCCCGGAGCCTGAGGGCAAGGGGCAGGCGCGGAGTGCCGCCATCGAAGCGGAGCTGGTGCTGCGCAGCCTCGCACAGGACCGCGACGTGCTGATCATCGATCCTGCCGCGCCGCGGGAGTCTTATGTGACAATGAGAAATGCTGCGGCGAGGGCCCGGAGCCAATCTTCCCCGGCGGAAGTGTACGAAGGCAGCAAGGCCCTGCTCTTCCTGCCCTTCACCCGCCTCGGCCTTATCATAATAAGGGAGGAGCAGAGCGAAAAGCACAAGCAGACTGCCCTCGCGCCCCGCTTCAACGCCCGTGACGCCGCCTTGATGCTGGCCCGCCAGCGGGGCGCGGACGTCCTTCTCACCAGCCGCTTCCCTTCGCTGGAAAGTATCTGGAACTGCAAGAGCGGAAAGTTCAGCTTGGTGGATCTCCCTGCCCTGCAGCGCTACCCGGCACCATCAGCACCCGCCGCCACAGCCAGCTCAGCGCCATCTTCCCCCGCCGGCCAAAACCGCCTCGCAGCGACTTCAGCACCCGCCACCACAGCCAGCTCAGCGCCATCTTCCCCCGCCGGCCAAAACCGCCCCGCAGCGACTTCAGCACCCGCTGCCACGGAGCTGATCGACACCTCGGCTGAGTTCCGCAAAAACGGCATGAGCGGCAGTTTCTCCCGCAAACTCCTCGCCGCCATGGCAGATGCCTTCAGCAGGAAGGAACACGTCGCCCTGATTGTCCCGTGGAAGAACGGCGATGACATCGAAATCGAGGCGCGGGAGCATTTCCCCGCCGCCAGGACCCTGCTTGCCGTGATGCCCCTGCACGACATCAAAAAGCCCGAAAAATACGCCCTTGCGGCCCTGATGAGGGCCGAATACCTTCTGGACAAGCCAGACTTCCGCTGCGACGAGAAAGCCCTGAGGGCCATACACGAACTCGAAGAGGCATTCCCCCGCCTCATCGTCCAGGCCTCCGACGCAGGATACAAAGTACTCTCAGCCCCCGGAATGGATGAAATACTCGCGGAGCGGCGCCAGTTCGGCTATCCCCCGTTCACCCGCATCGTGGACATAACTTTCAGCGATTCCAACGAAGCCCGCCTCGCCAAACTCTCAGGCGAACTTTCCCGCAAACTCGGCACCCCGGTCCTGGGCGGACGCATACGCATCATCCTCAAGCGCGACCGCAGCCTCGCGGAGCGAAAAAAAGAAATCCTCCGTATCGTGGAGGATTTCGAAAGTGCCGGAAAGTACTATTCGCACATCAAGATCGACGTCGATCCCGTCTAGCTACTGCTGTACAGTCCTGATATTGCAATTGTCGAATGTGATGAGTCCGACATCCTGCATCGAACCCATCTGTGAGCAGGTCGCGTTCATGTTCTTGATGTACAGGCCCTCGAGAGGTATCTCGGGGATGGCCTTGATGCTGAACAGGGTCCTGCAGGACTCGATGTCCACGTTGGAGATGTGGATCTGGCGGAACGCGGGGGTGAGAGGACCGATCTCACGCACGGGGAAACGGTCGGCAAGCTCGCCCACATAGGTCCTGGAGCCAAGCATATCCCATCCGAAGGCGTTCTTCACGCCCTGCATGACTATGCCGTCCACCCAGACATTCTCCACACCGCCGCCGCGGGTGCGACGGGTCTTGAAATAGAAGCCGTTGGAGACATTGAGGAAGGCGCAGTCGTAGCAATAGACATTGCGTATCCAGCCTGCAGTCTCGGATCCGCAGGTGAGGCCGCCGGGGCCCCTGAGGGCGAGGCAATGGCGTATCACCACGTTGGCTGTGGGCCTGTTGACACGGATACCGTCCTCGCAGCGGCCTGCCTTGATGGTGAAGCAGTCGTCACCGCAGCCCAGGGTCACATACTCTATGAGCACGTTCTGCGAAGAGTCGATGTCGATTCCGTCGGTCCTGCCGCCGCGGCTGTCCACGGTGACTCCGCGGATGATCACTCCGTCGCAGTAGATGGGCACGATGTTCCAGAAAATGGAATCCTGGAACCTGACGCCTTCCACGAGGACATTCTTGCAATCGACGGGAGAGAAGAACAGCGGCGAGAACAGAGGGTTGGGAGTGCGTGCGCCGTGCTCCAGTCCGTCGGTGTTGTGGATGGTGTCATAGACGCGGCTCTCGACGGGGCTGTTGTAATCCACGAATTTCTCCACCACCACGCCGGACATGTTGAGAGTCTGCACGGGAGAGCCCTGGGGAGGTCCCACGAGGGTGCCCTTGCCGGTGATGCCGATATTCTCGGCGTCGCGGGCGTAGATGCAGGCTCCGGTGGAATAGATCTCAATGCCCTCGCTCCTGGTGAACACTGCGGGCAGGTAGTCCTCGACCTCACCGGTGAAGCGCAGCACGGCACCTTCTTCCAGATGGAGACAGACGCCGGACTTCAGGATGAGGCGGCCGGTGAGCCAGTCGCCGGCGGGGATGATGACCTTGCCGCCGCCCTTGGCGGAAAGCTGGTCGATGCACTTCTGGATGACTGCGGTGCATTTGCGGCCCTGCCGGGCGCCGCGGGCCTTGATGTCAAGGCTGCGGTCGGCGAAGACCGGACGCTGCAGCGCGGGCATCTCGAAGGGAGCCTCTATCGCAGCTATCTCAGCGGGGCAGGCAGCGGCGCCTATGCCTCGTGCCGTCCACTCTTCCTGCGCGCTGGCCCTCTGGCAGAAAAGGGCTCCCGCCGTCAATATTGCCAATGATGCTATTATCTTTTTCATGCCGCTACTGTGCTTTGGCCCTGCGGGTGGTTATGAGAATGACGCCGTCGGCACCTCTGGCACCGTAGAGCGAGGTGGCGCTGTCCTTCAGGACATCGATGGAAATGACATCCTGCGTGGAGACGCTGCTGAGGTCGCGCACCTCCACTCCGTCCACGAAGATGAGGGGATCGTTGCTGCCGATGAGGGAACGCTCTCCCCTGATGCGGATGGTGGGATTGTCATCGCTGCCGGACACATCCACTCCGGCCACGCGGCCCCTGAGGTAAGCACCGATGGTAGGATAGGAAGCGATGTCGCTCTCATTAGTCTCCACCTTGGGGATGTTGTAGACGGAATTGGCACGCTTTTCCTTGCCGTAGCCGAAGTTCTGCTCGTCATTTGCATTTGACGATATGTAGTGTGAACTGCCGCAGGAGCACATCAGCAGGGCGATAGCCGAAAATAATACGAGACGTTTCATGACTTGATGATATTTTTTCAAAGATAAGAAAAAAAATTAATAACTTTACGCACCTATCTATTACACACAAATGAGGATCAAGACTATTGGAATCATGACTTCGGGAGGCGATGCCCCCGGCATGAACGCATGTGTGAGGGCGGTCACCCGCGCCGCCATCTACGAACAGTGGAAAGTATTCGGCATCTACCGCGGCTGGGAAGGACTCATCAGCGGGGATATCAAAGAGCTCAACACTGAAGACGTGAGCAACATCATCCAGAGGGGCGGCACCATACTCAAGACCGCCCGCAGCGAGGAATTCCGTTCCGAGGAAGGCCGTGCGAAAGCTGCCGAAAACCTCCGGAAATTCAATATCGACGCCCTCGTGGTGATCGGTGGCAACGGTTCCCTCTCCGGCGCCGAAGCCCTCGCCAGGGAGCAGGACGTCACCGTCATCGGCATCCCCGGCACCATTGACAATGACTTGTACGGCACCGACAGCACCATAGGCTACGACACCGCACTCAACACCATCGTGGAATGCGTGGACAAAATCCGCGACACCGCCACCTCCCACGACCGTATCTTCTTCGTGGAAGTGATGGGACGCGACGCCGGTTTCCTGGCGCAGAACAGCGCCATCGCCGCCGGAGCCGAGGCGGCCATAATCCCCGAGGACAAGACCGACATCGACCAGCTCGCCACCTTCATCGGCCGGGGCATACGCAAGAGCAAGAACAGCAGCATCGTGATCGTCTCCGAAAAGGACGGCGGCGCCATGCATTATGCCGAGCGCGTGCGCACTGAGTATCCCGAATTCGGCGTGAGGGTCTCCATACTCGGTTATCTGCAGCGCGGAGGCAAGCCCAGCGCCTACGACCGTATCCTGGCGAGCCGCCTGGGAGTCGCATCCATCAACGCCCTCAAGGAGGGTCAGAGAAATGTCATGGTGGGTATCAAAAACGACCAGATCGTCTATGTGCCTATCGCCAGGGCCGCCAAACTCGACAAACCCATCGACAAAGAGCTCATAAACGATCTCTACGTCCTTTCCATCTGAAAGAAACCCTCAGGCCCTCTACTCGGGCCTGTAGGAATCCTTCAGGGAAGTGGTCTTATTGAAGACAGCATGGTTTTCCGTGCTGTCTTTATCTTTTATGTAGTAGCCGGTACGCTCAAACTGCACGGCGATGCCGGAATTGTCCTCCAGCAGGGCGGGCTCGGCGTAGCCTTTGACCACCACGAGCGAATCCGGATTCAGGAAATCCTTGTAGTCCTTGTCCTCGGGCACCTGGCTCATGTCGGACAGGGTGAAGAGCTTGTCGTAGTTGCGGATTTCGAGCTCCTTGGCGTAGGCTGTGGACACCCAGTGGATGGTACCCTTGACGGAGCGCCACTCCCCTCCTCCGGGCTTCGTGGCGGGGTCGTAGCTGCACTTGAGCTCCACCACCTTGCCGTCGGAGTCCTTGATGACCTCATTGCACTTGATGATATAAGTGTATTTCAGGCGCACCTCTCCGTCGGGCTTGAGCCTGAAGAACTTGTGGGGTGCATCCTCCATGAAGTCGGCGCGGTCTATGTACAGCTCGCCGGTGAAAGGCACCTTTCTGGTGGCTCCCTCTGGCTCGGCGGGATTCAGAGGGCAGTCAAACCACTCCACCTGCCCTTCGGGCCAGTTGGTGAGGGTCACCTTGACGGGATCCTGGACCACCATGTAGCGGTTGGAGCGCTCGTTCAGGTCCTGCCTCACGCACCACTCGAGCAGCTGGATGTCCATCAGCTGGTCGTGCTTGGTGACGCCTATCTTCTCGCAGAAGAGCTTCAGGGCCTTGGCCGTGTAGCCGCGGCGGCGCACTCCGCACAGGGTCGGCATCCTCGGGTCGTCCCAGCCGGACACGAGGCCCTTCTGGACGAGCTCGAGCAGCTTGCGCTTGCTCATGAGGGTGTAGGTGAGATTCAGACGGGCGAACTCGTACTGATGGCTCGGATAGATGCCCAGGGTCTGGATGAACCAGTCGTACAGAGGCCTGTGGACGTCGAATTCCAGGGTGCAGATCGAATGGGTGATATGCTCGATGGAGTCGCACTGGCCATGGGTGAAATCGTACATCGGATAGATGCACCACTTGTCACCGGTGCGGTGATGGTGGGCATGTTTGATGCGGTACAGGATGGGGTCGCGGAAGAACATGTTCTTGCTCGCCATGTCAATCTTGGCACGGAGCACCTTCTCGCCGTCGGCGTACTTGCCGTCGCGCATCTCGCGGAAGAGGCGGAGGTTCTCCTCGGGGGTGCGGTTGCGCCAGGGGCTCTCCTTTCCTGGAGTCTCCACGGTGCCGCGGCCTTCGGAAATCTGCTCCTGGGTCTGGTCGTCCACATACGCCAGTCCCCTCTCGATGAGCTGCTCGGCCCACTCGTAGAGCTGGTCGAAATAGTCGGAAGCATAGAGTTCCTTGTCCCACTTGAAGCCCATCCAGGTGATATCCTCCTTGATGGCGTCCACGTACTCGGTGTCCTCCTTGGTGGGATTTGTGTCGTCGTAGCGGAGATTGGTCTTGCCGCCGTATTTTTCCGCGAGGCCGAAATTGATGCAGAGGCTCTTGGCATGGCCCAGATGCAGATATCCGTTGGGCTCCGGAGGAAAACGGGTGAGGACCGAGTCCACCTTGCCTGTCCTGAGATCTTCTTCGATTATTTCTTCGAGGAAATTGAGTTTCTTTGCTTCTTCCATAGTATCCGATTTTTCAGAAATCTGACAAAGATATTAAAATTAGCTGAAACTAATTTATAACTTTGCGGGGAAATACAGCAGAATATGATCAAATCCATGACCGGCTACGGAAAAGGTGTAGCCACTCTCGAAGGCGGAAGACTCACAGTCGAATTCCGTTCGGTGAACGGCAAGAACGCGGACATCAGCATAAAGACCTCCCTCATACCCAAGGACAAGGAGATGGCCCTGCGCAAAAAGATAGCCGACACCCTCCAGAGAGGCACCATCGACATGTTCATGACCTGGGAGCCCAATGCAGGGGACCAGGCCCGCAACATAAATGAAGAAGCCCTGAAGGCCTACTACACCCAGCTCCACGAGCTCCGCAAGCAGCTGCCCGGTTTCCATGGCATCGACAACGACACCGAGAACACCATGCTGCTGGTTTCCCTGCTCAGGATGCAGGATGTGGTGGACAGCAGCCGCAAGGATGTGGTCACCGAAGAAAACTGGCCCCTGGTGGACGCCGCGATAGACGAGGCCCTCGCTGCCATTGACAAATACCGCAGCGACGAAGGCGTCAGCCTCTACAAGGACGTGACCTCGAGGATAGGCACCATCCTGTCCCTTTACGACGAGATCGAGACCTATGAGCCCGAGAGGACCGCGACCGTGGCGGAAAGGATACGCAAGGCCGCGGAAGACGCCTCGGTGAGCCTCAATCCAGAGCGCTTCGAGCAGGAGATGATCTTCTATCTCGAGAAATTCGACATCAACGAAGAGAAGGTCCGCCTCCGCCAGCATTGCAAATATTTCATGGACACCATCGACGGTGAGCCCTGCCCCGGCAAGAAGCTCGGCTTCATCATCCAGGAAATGGGCCGTGAGATCAACACCACCGGAAGCAAAGCGAACCACGCATCCATCCAGAAATGCGTGGTCCGTATGAAAGACGAGCTCGAGAAAATCCGCGAGCAGTCGATGAATATACTCTAGAAACTCACCCTCATTTCGGCGACTTCGTATCCCCAGCATCCGTCCTGGACTATGGGGATTTCTTTTCCGTCCAGATTCTTCACCCAGACTATATCGTCGATGAAAGTGTGGCTGTGGCCGCCGACTACCAGGTCCACATCCCTTGTCTGAGGGACGAGGGCGAGGTCGTCGAGGGTACCCTCGATGCCGAGGCCGATGTGGGTCAGGGCGATCACCAGGTCGCATTTCTCCTCATTCTTGAGGTATGCGGCCCATTTGTTCACGGTCTCCAGGGTCTCCAGGGCGGGTATCCTGTCCGCGATCTCGCGGGAGACCACGGTGCTGATGTCGCAGAGCACTCCGATGATGCCTATCTTCCTGCCGGCTTTCTGCAGGATGGTGTACGGAGTGATGTACTCGCCCGCCTCGAAGGTCGAGAAGTCATAATTGGCGCAGACCACGGGGCATTCCAGGCCCGACAGGCGCCTGCCGAGATCCTCGATGCCGTTGTCGAACTCATGGTTTCCCAGGGTGACGCAGTCATAACCCATGGCATTGATGGCGTCTATCTCCAGGTCGCCGTGGAGCATGGTGAAATAGGACGAACCCTGTGAGAAGTCCCCCGCATGGAGCAGGAGCGTGTTTTTCACGCCGTTTGCGCGGCGTATGCTGTCCACGATGACTGTCCGCTCCACGATGCCGGTCCGGCCGTCCCTGAGGGGGTCGAAATGGCTGTGGGTGTCATTCATGTGCACTATCACCAGGTCGTGGCTGCAGGAGCAGAGCAGGGTGCAAAGCACCGCAGCGAAGATTGCAAATGATTTCTTCATATCCTTCCCTCCCCTATTTCGAAATGGTGATACGGTCGTCCAGGTGATAATCGATGGGCGTGCCCTGCGCGGCGAAGGCCTTGAAGTAGGGCAATATCGCATCGACGATGCGGGTGTCGAGCAGCTGCAGGTCGACGGCGTTGCGCGCCGCGGAGATATTGTCCCCTCCGGTCAGCAGGAAGTCGATGGTGGCAAGCCCGTAGACGGCCTTGTCATTGAGCGGCTTGCCTCCGATCTCGGCGCTCACCAGCTTGTGGTCTTTCACCACCACCTTCACCCCGCCGAGCTGCTGCATGCTGCCCGCCGCGAGCTGCTGGAGCAGGGCCCTGACATCTTTGCCTTTCAGCTGCACATAACAGATATTGTTCTTGAAAGGCAGCATGGAGAGGATGTCGTCCATCAGGATGTCACCCTCCTCGAGATCGACGCGGATGCCGCCGAAATTGATGAGGCCGATGTCCACCTTGCGCCCGGTTTCCTTGGCCACGGCATCCATCAGGCAGTCCACGATGAAATTCGTGAGCTCGCTCTGGGGAGACTTGCGCTCGAGTTTGCGGGTGGTATAGCCCACATATTCCTTGACGCTGGCCATCGCGGGCTGGGCATCGATGAGCAGGCGGGCCACCTGCGCCACGGAGCCGCGGAATCTGCGGCCCGAGGGCGCGGTGTAAACACCTTTTTCATCGACCGTACCTATGGCCTTGTCGATATTGTCGGTCATCGGGATGGTGACCCGGGTGCGGGAGGCGTCCACGGCGTGCTTCTTCCAAGTGAAGCTCTGCGCGGATGCCGCCGTGCCCGAAAGGATGAGGGCGACCAGAATTATCAGTTTTGCTTTAACCATTTCCAGAGATCTTTCCAAGTGGATTTCTTGCCGAACATAAGTATGCCGACCTTATAAATTTTGGCGGACAGCCAGGCCATCAGCACGAAGGTGACGACGAGGAGCACCATGGAGAGTATTAGCTGCACGGGCGGGACGCCGAAAGGCAGCCTGGATATCATCACGATGGGAGAGGTGAACGGGAATATGGACCCGAACACCGCGATGCTGCTGTCAGGGGCCCTGAAAGCATACAGGGCGATGATGTAGGCCAGCATCAGAGGTATGGTCAGCGGCAGCTGGAGCTGCTGGGTGTCGCCTTCATTCTCCACTGCCGAGCCTATGGCGGCGAACATCGACGCATAGAGCAGGTAGCCGAAGACGAAGTAGAAGATGAAGAGCACGATGATCTGTCCGAAAGGCAGGTTCCTGATGGTGGAGAGCACCTCGTCGAGACCGCCTTCGTCGGTGGCCTGGGCGGTGATAGTCTCCATCTGCTCGGCGGAGACGCCCATGGTACCGGCCATTTCCACAGGATCAGCCTTGCTGAAGAGGTCTGCTCCGAGGGCTGCGCTGCCTATGCTGATGATGGCTCCGGACAGGATGATCCACATGAGGAACTGGGTCAGGGCCACGAGGGCTATGCCTATGATCTTGCCGAACATCAGCTCGGTAGCCTTGACTGAGCTCACCAGCACTTCCACGACACGGCTGGACTTCTCCTCGATCACGGCGGACATCACCATGGAGCCGAATACCGTGATGAACATGAAGAGGAAGATGCCCAGGACCATGGACAATATCGAATAGACTCCGGCCTCGGAGAGTTTCTCCTTGCCGTCGTCGCCGACGGTGTAGGAACGCAGGCGGATGTTGGATTTGACATCCTTCATGATCTGGTCTAGTCCGTCGATATCATAGGAAGCGATGCGGTAGTCTTCCACGGCCCGGTTGATGCGGTTGCTGATATTGTCCAGCAGCTCCATGCCGAAGGGCTTGGGCGAGAAGATATCGGCAGGGACGGTCTTGGCCTCGGTGTCCAGGGCGCCGATGGAGAGCACTCCGTCGTACGGGGTGGATGCGATATTGGCCTTCAGGCTGTCCAGGTCGGAACCCGTGCAGTCGGTGTATTTGATGGTCTCGGTGCTCTGGAGGTACGGCATCACTATGCCGGATTCATCGATCACGGCGATGTTCTTGACCTTGTCCTTGGTGGTCATCATCATGGCCATGATGCCTATGGTGAGGCCGGCTACGAGGATGGGGACGAGCAGGGTGGTCCAGATGAAACTCTTTTTCTTGACGCGGTTCAGGTACTCGCGCCTGATTACTATTCCTATGGTCTTGAAATTCATTGTTTGTCCTCCCCTTCCGTTACGAGTTTGATGAAAATGTCATTCATGCGGGGCATGAGTTCCTTGTAGGAATTGATGGTCACGCCCTTGGCGATGAAGTTTGCCAATGTGGAAGTGCCGTCCACTTCGCGGGGAAGCACCTCGGTGTGGCGGCCGTCGGCGTCGGTATAGACGAGCTCGACATTGTTGTTGCCGTACTGGCGGCGGATGTCCTCCACCCCGCCGGTGATCACGAGCTTGGACTTGTTGACCAGGGCGATCTCATCGCAGAGCTCCTCCACGGATTCCATGTTGTGGGTGGAGAGGATGATGGTCGCACCCTCCTCCTTGAGGCGGAGTATCTGCTGGCGTATGAGCTCGGCGTTGACCGGGTCGAAGCCGGAGAAAGGCTCATCGAGTATGAGCAGCGAAGGCCTGTGCACCACGGTGGTGATGAACTGGAGCTTCTGGGCCATACCTTTGGAAAGCTCCTCCACTTTCTTGTCCCACCAGTCCTGGATGCTGAAAGTCACGAACCATTTGCGGAGCTCGGCTGTGGCGTCCTTGGAAGACATGCCTTTGAGCTGGGCGAGGTACATGGCCTGTTCGCCGACCTTCATCTTGCGGTAGAGGCCGCGCTCCTCAGGCATATAGCCTATCTTCTCCACGTCTTTCTGGGTGATGGGGCGGCCCTGGAACAGGACCTGGCCTCCGTTGGGGATGGTGATTCTGTTGATAATGCGGATAAGAGTGGTCTTGCCGGCACCGTTTGGGCCCAGCAGACCGAATATCTTACCCTCGGGAATATCGACGCTCACGTGGTCGAGGGCCACTTTCTCGCCGAAATTCTTGCAGATTTCCTTACATTCGATTATAGGCATAGCACTACATTTTTAAATCTCACAAATTTATACAAATTGTTGAAAATATTCAGTAATTTTGATACGGAAACATGACGGAAAGATACATAGACTATGTCTCCAGGATCAGGCGCTACTCCGCCGAGACCTGCGAAACGTACAGGAGGATCCTGGACGAGTACTCCGAGTTTGTCTCGGAGCTCCCCGAAGCAGACCGTTTCAGCGTCACCACGGTGCGCAATTATGAAGTGTACCTGCTGCGCGAGCGCTGCCTGAGCGCCCGCAGCGTCTCCCTGCACCTGAGTGTTCTCAGCGGCTACTGCCGTTTCCTTATGCGCGAGGGTGTCCTCCAGGCCAATCCGGTGCACCTCGTGACCCGCCCCCGGCAGGAGAAGAGGCTGCCCGAATTCTACCGCCGCGAATCCCTCGAAAGCTACTTCTCCACCCACCGCGGAGTGCTCGAATTCGGCTCCTACGAGCAGAAATTGCAATATATGACCATTTCCCTGCTGTATGGCTGCGGGATACGCCGCTCCGAGCTTATCTCCCTGGATGTCAATTCCGTGGACCTCTCCCGCAGGGTGCTCAGGGTGCGGGGCAAGGGAGACAAGATGAGGGAAATTCCGCTCACCCCTACCGTTTGTCAGGAAATTTCACTATATTTACAATCGGCTGATTCGAAATTCGGAAGTGCCGACGCGGACGGGACGCCCCTGCTGCGTACAGCCTCCGGAGCCCGGCTCTACCCCGTGCTCGTGGACAGATTCGTCAAGCATGAGCTGGAAGGAGTCGAAGGGATCACGGGACGACGCTCCCCCCATGTCCTGCGCCATACTCTGGCCACGGAACTGCTGGGAGACGGTACGGACCTGAATTCCATAAAAGAGCTCCTGGGCCATTCGTCACTGGCGGCCACCCAGGTGTACACGCACAATTCCGTCGAACGGCTGAAGACAGTTTATAACCAGGCCCATCCCAGGGCCAAAAAAAACGTAGAAAATGGAGATTAAACTTAAAGCTCTGAAATTCGACGCAGGTGAGAAGCTCACCGCATTCGTCGAAAAGAAGGTTTCACGTCTGGCCAAGTTCTTCGAGAGCGCCACGCAGGAAGCCGAAGTCACCCTTGAAAATCTCAAGGAAGGCAAAAAAGCAAGGATCTCGATTCACGTACCCGGCGAGGAGCTCATCATCGAGCGTATCGCCGACACCTTCGAAAACGCCATCACCGAGAGTGTCGATGCTATGAAAGAAAAACTCACCCGTTCTAAAGAAAAGAAATTCCAGATCTGATGGATTTAGTATTCGACCTGGCGGTGATTCTTATCGCCGCCGGTATTTGTACTATACTCTCCCGTGCACTCAAGCAACCGCTCATATTAGGATACATAGTCGCCGGATTCATAGTCGGCCCCCATCTCGGACTCTTCCCCAACCTGATCAGCAGTTCCGAGAACATCCATCAATGGTCCGAGATCGGAATCATCTTCCTGCTCTTCGGACTGGGACTTGAGTTCAGCTTCAAAAAGCTCCTGTCGGTAGGCAGCGCGGCCCTCATCACCGCCGTCACCAACTGCATAGGCATGTTCATCGTGGGCTCAGTCACAGGCACAGCCTTGGGCTGGACCAACATGGAAAGCCTCTTCCTGGGCGGTCTGATGTCCATGTCCTCGACGACCATCATCATCAAGGCTTACAACGAGCTCGGGATGAAGAACGCCCCGCATGCCAACCTGGTGTTCGGCATACTGGTGGTGGAAGACCTCATCGCAGTCCTGCTGATGGTCCTCCTCTCCACCGTGGCCGTGTCCAACCAGTTCTCCGGCGGCGCCCTGCTGCTGGCCCTTGCCAAGCTCGTATTCTTCATAATACTCTGCTTCGTGGTGGGCATGTATGTCATCCCCATCCTCTTCAAGAAAGCCAGGCAGTATCTCTCCGACGAGATCCTGCTGCTGGTCAGCATAGGCCTCTGCTTCATCATGGTGGCCCTGGCCTCCTACTTCGGATTCTCCTCCTCGCTGGGTGCCTTCATCATGGGCTCACTGCTCTCGGAGACCATAGAAAGCGAAAGGATAAGCAAGCTCACCGAGCAGATCAAGGACCTTTTCGGCGCCATTTTCTTCGTCTCCGTGGGTATGATGGTGGACCCTGTCATCATAGGACAGAACTGGCTTACCATACTGATCCTGACCGTCGTGGCCATGGTCGGGCTCATGACCTTCTCCATGGCAGGTACCTTGCTTTCGGGCAAAGGCCTCCAGACCGCCGTCAATGTGGGATTCTCCCTGGCGCAGCTGGGTGAATTCTCATTCATCATCGCCAGCCTGGGCTGCTCCCTGGGAGTGCTCAGGGGCTTCATCTACCCCGTGATTATCGCAGTGTCGGTCATCACGACCTTCACCACCCCCTACATGATCAAGGCCGCGGCTCCGGTCTATGGCTGGCTGCAGACCCACCTGCCGGAGAAACTGCTCAAACGCCTCACCCCCGCCCCGACCCAGAAGAAGCGCAGCAGCAAATCCGAAGAGAGCGAGTGGAAGACTGTGATCAAGCAGTACCTGATGCGCATTGGCATCTACGGCCTCTTCCTCATCGCCATCTATCTGGGCGGAATACATCTGCTAAGGCCTTTCATCGCGACGAAATTCCTTGACATCGCCCCTGTATGGCAGCATGTCATAGGCGCAGGAGTCACCCTCCTCGTGATGTCACCTTTCCTTTACGGCATGTCGGTCAGCAACAGCCACCAGATGATGGAGTCTGTCAAAAAGCTCATCGCACGCAACCCTGACAACAAGATCCCCGTATTCTCGATGATCATCCTCAGGGTGCTGCTCTCCGCAGTGATGGTGATGGTGGTGCTCATGAGCTTCCTGCATCTGAAGGGATGGGCCGTGCCCGTGCTCTTCCTCGTAGGATTCGCATTCTTCTTCCTCGCCAGGAGCAGCATGCACAAATTCTCCAGGATGGAGAAACGCTTCTTCGAGAATCTCAAGGAAAAGGAGATGTACGAAAGGGGCCGCACCCCCATTTCCAGCAGTTTCAAGGACAAGCTCTCCGAGTACGACGTGCACATCTACAAATACACCGTGCCCGCCAATTCTGCTTATTCCGGCAAGAAACTCCGCGAACTCCCCTTCCGCTCCGAGCACCAGGTCAACATAGTGAACATCATCCGCGGCGACAGGTTCATCCTGACCCCCGGCGGCGATGAAATCATCTATCCCCACGACGTGCTGATGGCCTGCGGCTCCACCGCCCAGCTGGCCAATTTCGCGGAGCGCATGGCCGAGGTCGTGCCCGCCGGCGTCGAGAACAGCCGCGGCGAATTCGCGCTGGAGACCATCACCCTCGCCGAGGGTTCCTTCATGACAGGAAAGACCCTGCGCGAGCTGAGCCTCCGCAAGGAAGGGTGCATGGTGGTCAGCGTCCTCAGGGGCGAGCAGTTCATCACCAATCCTCCCGCGGACTTCTCGTTCGAGGCCGGGGACACTGTGTGGATGTCAGGTCTGAAAGACAATGTCGCGAAATTCCTCTAGCAATTGAGGATCTTCGCAGTGAGCTCCACGAGCAATTCATCGGGGGTGGCGGCTGAGCCGTCGCCCCCTTTTCCGAGATAGTCGTACTCGCAGAGCAGGGAAATCACCGCCATGGCCCTCTTGAGAGGGTAATTGCGGACGGCGGCGTCATATTCCCTGAAGAAAAAGGGAGATACTCCCAGCACGGATGCCTTCTCCTCGGGGCCGGGATTGGGGTTCTCGGCGAGCAGGGCGCCGTAGCGGAGTATGCGGTAGAAATGCGTATGGAGGGCGCTGACCGCCATGGGCATGGCGAATTTGGCAGCGCTGCCTATATGAGAGGCGATTTTGAGCGCCTTCTCGGAGTGTTTGTAGGAAAGCTCCCTGGTGAGCTCGAAAATGCTGAACTGGCGCGATACGCCGACATTCTTCTCTATATCTTCCACCTGCACCCGGGTGGCGCCTTCAGGAAGGTTCTTGAGGAGTTTGTCGGTCTCCACGGCGATGGTGCCGAGGTCGGTGCCGGCGGATTCGCCCAGCAGGGCGGCGGCATCCGGGTCTATGCGCAGTCCCCTTCCGGCGTAGTAGCGTATGATCCAATTGGCTATCTCATAGTCCCTCACGGCCGGGGAATCCAGGACCACGCCCGTCTTCATCACCGATTTGTACAGGGATTTGCGTTTGTCGGCCGAAGCCTTGTGCAGGAGCAGCACCAGCACGGTCGAATCCAGCGGATCTTCGCAATAGACGGCCACCTTTTCGAGGTCCTTCATCATCTGCGCTTCCTTCACCACGACCAGCTGCCTCTCGGCCATCATGGGGAAACGCCTGGCCTCGGTAACCACCTGGCCGGCATTGACGTCAGCGCCGAAACAGATGGTCTCGTTGAAGTCTTTGGACGCTTCGTCCACGCAGTTGTCTATGATAGCCTGGCACACCAGCTCGGGATAGTAAGGCTCGTCCCCCATCAGCAGATAGACGGGCTTGAAGACGCCTGCCTTGACATCCTTCAGTATGGCCGCGCACTGGGCCTCTATGTCCACTTTCTGTTTGGCCATATCACTTTTGTTCTTGGAGGCCCAGCTCCGGGGCATGGGCACGCATGAAAGCGTCCGCCTCCTCGAAATTGTTGCCAATGACACCGTCCAGGATGGCCTCCTTGACCATTTCCTTGATCTGTCCTATCTTGTTGCAGGGACCTATGCCGTAAAGCTCCATCACATATTCGCCGGTGATGGGGTTCTTGAAATTGCGTATCGCGTCCTTGGCCTCCACTTCCACCAGCTTGCGGGCCACCAGCTCGAAATTGGCCTTGACCTTCGCCACCTTGACCGGATTCTTGGATGTGATGTCGGCGTTGCACAGGGCCATCAGGTCGTCGATATCGTCGCCGGCATCGAAAAGCAGGCGCCTCACGGCCGAGTCCGTGACCTCCTCATCCACCAGGGCTATGGGCCTGAGATGCAGCCAGACGAGCTTGCGCACGTATTTGGCGGCTTCCACGGGCAGTTTGAGGTCGTTGAATATCTTGGGCACCATGCGGGAGCCTATCACCTCGTGGCCGTGGAAAGTCCAGCCTATCGCAGGGTCGTAGCGCTTGGACGCTGGTTTGCCTATATCATGCAGCAGCGCCGCCCAGCGCAGCCACAGCTCCCTGTCGGCGGCGCTTCCGAGCGGATGCGGCGTTTCGGGCTCCTCCTCCCCGGAAGCGGGGTTGCGCTCGCGCGAGGCGATATTGTCCAATACCGCGAGGGTGTGCTCGAAATTGTCCTTGTGCCCCCTGCCCTCGACGGTTTCCACGCCCTTGAGCTCGAGCAGCTGGGGCAATATGTGCGGCAGCAGCCCGGCCTCGTCCATCAGGCGGAAGGCCATGGAAGGGCGGGGCGTCATCATCATTTTGTTGAGTTCGTCGGCTATCCTTTCGCGGGAGAGTATGCCGAGCCGGTCCGCCATGCGCCTCATCGAGGCCATGGATTCCGGGACAATGGTGAAGCCGTGCTCCGGGGTGGAGAGTTTGGAGGCGAAGCGTACCGCCCTGAGCATCCTCAGGGGGTCGTCCGAATAAGTCGTATCCGGGTCGAGCGGGGTGCGGATGATACCTGCGGCGAGGTCGCGGATGCCGCCGAAGGGGTCCACGAGGGCTCCGAAATCCTCTTTCTGCAAGGACAGGGCCATGGCGTTGATGGTGAAATCCCTGCGCAGCTGGTCGTCCTCCAGGGTCCCGTTCTCCACTATGGGCTTGCGGGACTCGCGGCGGTAGGACTCCTTGCGGGCGCCGACGAATTCGATCTCATCGCCGCCGTAATGCAGCATGGCAGTGCCGAAATTCTTGAAATACGACACATACTTGCCGGTCTTCTCCCCCACCGCAGTGGCGAAATCGATGCCGCTGCCTTCGACCACAACATCTATGTCATTGCACTCGCGGCCCAGGAAACGGTCGCGCACATAGCCTCCGATGACGAAGGCACGGACCCCCGTCTGCTCTGCGACCTCGCTCAGGAGCTTGAACACCGGCCGGTCGAGAAACTCGGAAACTACTGTCTGCATAGCATCTGCTCGTAAGTGGGCATCTGTCCCAGGGGGACGAAACGCCCGTCTTCCAGAATGTAAAGATAAGTCTTTTTTCCGTTGGTGACGAAAAGAAATTTCACCCCCAGCACGGAATTGTAGCGCATCGCCTGCTCCAGCACGGCCGGGCCCAGGTCCACATCAGGACGCTTGCACTCGACCACAGCCAGGGGCTTCGTGTCGCGCCCGTAGACTATGATATCGGCCCTGTAGGCCTTCCTTCCGAACTTGAACCCCACCTCGCTCATCATCATATGGGCGGGCACCCCGCAATCGAGCAGACGCAAAATGAACCACTGCCGCACCTGTTCCTCAGGTGTGGCAGTGACATGTTTTTTGCGCAAGGGATCCCAGATCGGTTCCATACACACTATTTAAAGCGTACGGCGGCTTCCTCGATGGGCAGACCTGCCTCGTAGCGGGCCATGAAGGCGTTGAAGCCGGCCACCTCCTCGGGAGTAGGCGCGACTTCCAGGCCGGTGTTGCCGGCGAATACGCACTTGTCCAGCCAGTCGGGCAGCAGCAGGCCGTCTGGATTCATCACCCTGAAGGCAGCCAGCAGGGCTATGCCCCAGGCTCCTCCCTCGCCCGCAGTCTCCATCACGGAGATGGGCGAATCGAGGGCGGCGGCGAGATAGCGCTGAGCCACTCCCTTGGTGATGAAAAGTCCTCCGTGAGCCGTGATCCTGTCCACTTTGACGCCTTCCTTCACGAAAAGGATGTCATTGCCCATTTTAAGGGCTCCTACGGACGTATAGACCAGCATACGGAAGAAGTTCGCCAGAGTGAATCCATTGCCCGCAGAACGCACGAAAAGGGGCCTTCCTTCGGTGAAGCCGACCACCGGCTCGCCCGCGAGGAAATTGTAGCAGAGCAGTCCGCCGCAATCCTTGTCCCCTTCGAGCGAATGGGTGAACAGCCTTTCGAACAGGTCGTCCCTCTCGGGGTAACCCATCAGGGCGGCGAATTCGCGGAAGAGTCCCACCCAGGCGTTCAGCTCGCCGGTGCAGTTGTTGCAATGCACCATGGCCACGGGATGACCGTCCGGAGTGGTGACTATGTCTATCTTGTCATAGGGCTGCGACAGATCCTTCTCCAGGACTATCATGGAGAATGAGGAAGTACCCGCCGAGACGTTGCCGGTGCGCTCGCGCACTGAATTGGTGGCGACCATGCCGGTGCCGGCGTCTCCCTCGGGAGGGCACAGGGGAATACCAGCGGCCAGCTCCCCGGAAGGGTCGAGCAGGCGTGCGCCTTCAGCCGTCAGAGTACCCGCGTCGGCGCCTGCAGGCAGCACCTGGGGCAATATGCCCGAAAGCTTCCAGGGGAAGCCGCAGGGAGCTACGAGAGCCTCGAATTTCTCCACCATCGCGGCGTTGTAGTCGCAGGTGGCGGGGTCCACGGGTATCATGCCGGAAGCATCGCCGACTCCCAAGACCTTGCGTCCGGTGAGTTTCCAATGGATGTATCCGGCGAGGGTGGTGAGGTACTTGATCTGAGGGACATGCTCCTCTTTGTCCAGTATGGCCTGATACAGATGGGAGATGCTCCAGCGCAGGGGCACGTTGAAGACGAACAACGACGAAAGCTCCTTGGCGGCGGCGCCGGTGTTGGTATTGCGCCAGGTGCGGAAGGGAGCCAGCAGCGAGCCGTCCTCCTCGAAGGCCATGTAGCCGTGCATCATGGCGCTGACGCCTATGGCCGCGAGCTTGCGGACCGGGACGCCGTAGCGCTTGAGCACATCGGCCTTCAGATCGGCATAACACTCCTGCATGCCCTTGGTGATCTCGTCGATGCCGTAGCTCCAGAGACCGTCCACGAGGGAGTCGCTCCATTTGTAGCTGCCCTGCGCGATGGGATTGCACCCGGGATCGATAAGCACCGCCTTGATGCGGGTGGAGCCGAATTCGATGCCGAGGGTCGCGCGGCCTTCCTGTATGACTTTAGCTGCGTCCATTACTTGAGGGCTTTGTTGAGCATGTAATATACTTCATTGATGCGCAGCTCGCGCTTGAAGTTCTCGATGGTGGTATCCTTGGAGATGTGCAGCATCTCTATGCCTGCGATCTCTGCGTAATCCTCCCAGTACTCGGGGGTGAGGTCGTAGGAGAATATGCTGTGATGGGTGCCGCCGGCCAGTATCCAGGCGCCTGCGCCCACCTCGAAGGAAGGCATGGGGATCCACAGGGCGGAAGCCACGGGAAGCTTGGGCAGGGGCTTGGACTTGATGCACTCGACATCATTGACCACCAGGCGGAAACGGTTGCCCATGTCCACCACCGTGGCGGTGACGCCGGGGCCGGTCTTGCTGGTGAACACCAGGCGGGCGGTGAGGTTCTTGCGGACACCGATGCCGAGCCAGTGCACTTCCAGCTTGGGTTTCGCATCGGCGATGAGCGGGCAGACCTCCAGCATGTGGGCCTGGAGTATGGCCGAGCGCTCGCCGTCGAAATTGAGGGTGTAGTCCTCCAGGAAGGAGCAGCCTTCGGGGAGTCCCTGGGTCATGAACCATACGGTACGGTACAATGCGGCGGATTTCCAGTCGCCTTCGGCTCCGAAACCGTATCCTTCGGCCATCAGGCGCTGGGAAGCCAGTCCGGGGATCTGGTCGAAGCCCATGCCGGAGATCTGTACGTCCACGTCGCCGAGGTCGTCGAAATTGGTGGTGAAGCCCTTGGCCTTGTGGTCCACGAGCAGGGCGCGCAGGGTGAGCTCGGCCTTGGCGGCGTTCCAGATGCTGGTGCGGCCGTCGTCATGGAGTACCTGTGAAGTGTCGTAGATGCTGTTGTACTTGGCCACGAGGGCGTCCACATCGGCATCCTGGACCTGCTTGAAATACTGCAGGACCTCGCTGAAGGGGACATAATCCACGTGATAGCCCAGACGCATCTCGGCTTCCACCTTGTCTCCGTCGGTCACGGCCACGTTGTTCATCTGGTCGCCTATGCGGAGTATCCTCATGTCCTGGGCGTCGGCCCATGCGGCCGCCACTCTCTGCCAGACTGCGATATGTCCGAGGGTCGCAGGATCCTTCCAGTAGCCCACCACGGTCTTGTGGTTCTTGCGCATGCGGGAAAGGATGTGACCGAACTCCCTGTCGCCGTGGGCGGACTGGTTGAGATTCATGAAATCCATGTCCATGGTCTCCCAGGGGATTTCGGCGTTGTACTGGGTGTGGAGGTGCAGGAGGGGCTTGGAAAGCCTCTGGAGACCGTGTATCCACATCTTCGCGGGAGAGAAGGTGTGCATCCAGGTGATGACACCGATGCAGCGGGGATCAGCCTCGGCGCGGCTCATCACGTCGAGCACTTCCTCGGAAGAGTTGGCAGTGCCCTTGTAGACGACTTTGACGGGAAGGAGTCCGGATGCGTTCATGCCGGCCACCATCTCATTGGAATGACCGTCCACCTGGACCACGGCGTCGCCGCCGTAAAGAAGCTGTGCTCCGGTGACGAACCACACTTCGAAATTATCAAATGCCTTAATCATATCGCTGTGCTATTTCTTTTTCTGTCCGTAATAGGCGCCGGGGCCGTGCTTACGGCTGTAATGTTTCTCTATGAGGTGCTTGTTCATGGAAGGGACGTGGGTGATGATGTCCAGGGTGGGCAGCACCAGGGTGTTGGCCAGGAAAGCCATCTTGGCCACTTCCTCGAGGACCACTGCGTTGTGCACGGCATTGTCCGCGTCGGTGCCCCATGCGAAAGGCCCGTGGTTGCGCACCAGCACCGCGGGGGTGTCCATGGGATCGATGTCGCGGAAAGCCTCGACTATCACATTGCCTGTCTCTTTCTCATATTCCCCGAAGACTTCCTCCTTGGACATGTTGCGTGTGCAGGGGATGTCGTCGCGGAAATAGTCGGCGTGGGTCGTCCCTATGTTGGGGATGTCCCTGCCGGCCTGGGCCCATGCGGTGGCGAAGGTCGAATGGGTGTGCACCACTCCCCCGATGCCGGGGAAAGCCTTGTACAGGACCACGTGGGTCGGGGTGTCGGAAGAAGGGTTGTACTCCCCTTCCACGACCTTGCCGTCCAGGTCCACCACCACCATGTCGAAGGGCTTCATGTGGTCGTAGCTCACGCCCGAAGGCTTGATGACCACCAGTCCGCTCTCACGGTCGATCGCGGACACGTTGCCCCAGGTAAAGATTACCAGGCCATGCCGGACGAGGTCCAGATTGGCCTGGCAAACTTTGGCTTTGAGTTCTTCCAGCCTGTTCTTCATATTACCACAGCAGGATATAGAGCACGGCTACGATAGCTATGATGCAGAGCGCACCGATATTGTATCCCTTGCTGGTGTGGAACATGCTCAGGTCCACCTTCAGGGCCTTCTCGTCCCTGCGGTCGGAGAGGGCGTTGGAGCGGAGCCAGAGGCCTTCCACTCCGATGATGGCGGCGAAGAAGAAGAAGGCTTCGAAGCCTATGTCGTTGAGATAGGCGATGAAGTGGGTGTCAGGGTTGGTGCCGGCGGGCAGGCATGCGCCCCAGATGACCACGACGGTCGCGATGAGGCAGAAGAATGCCGCTGCGCAGAAGAAGATGTTGCTCCACTTGAGCATGGTCTTCTTGTCGTCTTCAGGAGTCACATCGGCAGGAACCGTCTTCTTGTCGGTAAGTGAGAGGACGATGAAGAGGGTGACAAGGATGATGAAGATATAGCCTGCACGGAACTGGAAGGGCACATCTCCGAGGAAGATCTTGAAGAGTATACCCATGGGGAGGGTCGCGATGGCGGTCCAGACGGCTGCCCTGCCGGAAGCTCTCTTCCACAGGAGGCCGAGACCGAAGACGATCACGATACCGGGATAGACGAAGCCGGAGTATTCCTGGATGTACTGGAATGCCTGGTCGAGTCCGCCGAGGAGGGGCTTCACGACGATGATGGCGATCACGAGGGCGAGGAGCGAAGTCAGACGGCCGACGGTCACGAGATTCTTGTCATTGGCATTCTTGTTCATGTATTTCTTGTAGATATCCATGGTGAACAGGGTTGAAGTACTGTTGAGCATGGATGCCAGCGAAGAAATGATGGCGGCGGAAAGGGCTGCGAACGAGAGACCCTTGATCACCGGAGGAGTGAAGTTGCGGATGAGCCAGGGATAGGCGTCGTCAGCCACATTGATGGTACCCTTGAGGCCGGTGAAGATTTCGGGATGGATGGAGATGTAGTAAGCGCAGACGCCGGGAAGCACCACGATGAAGGGGATCAATATCTTCAGGAAACCTGCGAACACCAGACCCTTCTGGGCCTCGTCGATGCTCTTGGCTGCAAGTCCCTTCTGGATGATGTACTGGTTGAATCCCCAGTAACCCAGGTTGGTGATCCACATTGCACCCACCACGGCTGCGATGCCGGGCACGTTGGCGAAGGCCGCCTCGCCGTGGCTGCGCTGGACTATCAGATGGAAGTGCGAGTCAGTGAGATGCTCGCCCGTCGTGAGGTCGGTGTAGAGGTTGTGCACGCCGGTGAAGAAGCTGCCGTCACCCACCTGTGAGAGGGCCACGACCGCGGTCACCAGACCGCCGACCACGAGGAACACCACCTGCATCACATCAGTCCATGCCACGGAGGACAGACCGCCGTAGATGGAATAGATACCTGCGATGAGGTACAGGAACAATATCAGCACCATCCTTATGGAGACCGTCATCGAGCCTATCTGCAGGGTGATGCCCTGGAGGCCGAGGATCTGCTCGATGGCGATGGCGCCGAGCCATGCCACGGATGTGAGGTTCACGAACACATAGAGGAAGAGCCAGAAGATGGAGAACGCCAGACCCACGCCGTCATTGTACCTTTCGCGCAGGAACTGGGGGATCGTGAAGATCTTGCTCTTGAGCATGGTCGGCAGCAGGAACTTTCCGACCACGATGAGGGTGATGGCCGCCATGATCTCGTAGGCCGCTGTGGCGATACCGTCGCGGTAGCTGGTACCGGACATGCCGATGAACTGCTCCGCGGAGATGTTGGCCGCGATGAGGGAGGCGCCCACGGCCCACCAGGTAAGGGTGTTACCTGCGAGGAAATACTCGTTGGCGCTCTTCTGATGGCCCTTCTTGGTGCGGCCGAGGAAGAGGCCGAGCGAAATCAGGAGCACCAGATAGACTACAAGGATGATGAAATCGACGCCGGAGAAACCCGACTGAGCGATCGCGTTGATAATGTCTTTCATCAGATATAGTGTTACAATTTAATCGCAGTGAAAGCGAAGGTGGTGTGGCTCTGGTAGGTCTCGCCGGGACGCAGCAGGGCTGAAGGCCAGTCGGGCTTGTTGGGAGTGTCCGGATACTTCTGGGTCTCGAGGCAGATGCCTGTGCGCTGCCTGTAAGGAAGGCCGGATTTGCCTACGACGGTGCCGTCCAGGAAATTGCCGCTGTAGATCTGTATGCCGGGCTCGTCGGTATAGACGGTGAGCAGGATGCCGCTGTCGGGGGAATAGAGCTCCGCCGCGGCGATTTCCATCTTCCTGCCGGTGTCGAGCAGCCAGTTGTGGTCGTAGCCGTTGCCATTGACAATCTGCACGTCGGTGGTGTCATTGATGCCCTTTCCGATGTACTCTCCCCTGCGGAAATCGAAGGGAGTGCCGGCCACGCTGCGGATCTCGCCGGTGGTCATGTAAGTGTCGTCAATGGGGGTGAAACGGGAAGCGTTCAGGCGGAGGAAATCCTGGGAGCACCTTTCCAGCCTGGACTCGCCTGCCAGGTTGAAATAGCTGTGGTTGGTCATGTTGATCACGGTCGCCTTGTCGGTCACGGCCTCGTAGGCGATCTCGATCTTGTTGTCCTCGGTGAGGGTATAGGTCACGGAAGCGGTCACGTTTCCGGGGAAACCGTTGTCGCCGTCGGGAGACAGGATGGTGAGCTTGAGACGGTTGGGAGTGACTTCCACTGCGTCATACACCTGGTACTGCCAGCCGGTGGGACCTCCGTGGAGGCAATGTCCGAAGTTGTTTCCGGGCAGCTGGTAGGTGACCCCGTCTATCTCGAGGTGGCCGTGGTCGATGCGGTTGGCATAGCGGCCGATGCAGGCGCCGAAGTCGGTCTGGTTGTTTTCGGGGAAATACTCCTTGGCGGTCTTGAAGCCGAGGACTATGTCACGGAAATTGCCGTCTGCGTCGGGGGCCATCAGGGAAACTATCCTGCCGCCGAAATTGGTGATGCAGACTTCAATGCCGGCCTTGTTGGTGAGGGTATAGAGGGCTACCTTCTTTCCGTTGTACTCAGTTTTGAAGTCGGACGGGTCGATGCCCGATTTGGTGATGCGGGGGCCGCCGCATCCTACGAGCGCGGCCATCGCGGCGATTAAGACGAAGATTTTTTTCATAAACTTGTCGCTATTAGTACACAACCTTCAAATATAAAGAAAAAATCCGTTATTCCGCACTTTCTTCAAGCCAAACAGCCATCTCTCCGCGTCCGCGGTGGGCCCATGCGAAATACGGGATGAGCACGGCGTCTCCCGCGTGGATGCGGCGTATGCCCCCGGGTTCGGAGGCCTGCTGTTCCACGCTGAGGGGAACGGAGCTGCTGAGAGTCAGCTCGCTCACGGGGATGCCGTTGTCCGGCCATTCGGCGCAATATACCACCGGTCCCCTCTCCACGGCGAGCCTGCCGCGGTCGGCACGGACTGCCTCATTGGCCCGCACCAGGCGGGGCTGCATGTCCATATGGAGGGTCACCAGGTCGCCTTCCTGCCATTTGCGGTCGATGCAGAAATAGCCGTCCTGCAGCTCCGAAGAGACTTCCTGGCCGTTGACCTTGACGATGTAGTGGGTCTGGGTCAGGTCGGCGAAAGTGTACAGGTCGCTCGGGACCACCTCTCCCCTCACCCAGCCGGGGATACGGAGTTTCATGGTGAAACGGCCGGCTTTGTTGGCGTCGATGCGGATCTCCACATCCCCTTCCCAGGGATAGGCTGTGCTCTGCGACAGCTTCACCTCCCTGCCCTTGACCTTGGTCTCGAGGCGGTCGGCGACATAGAGATTGACATACAGGGCGTCATCCTTGACGGCATAGACATAGCCGGGCACCGAAGGGATGAAACGGCAGATGTTGCTCGGGCAGCAGGCGCAGCCGAACCAGGCCTGCCTGGCGTGGCGGCCGTCCGATGCGAGCGGGTTGGGATAGAAGAAGGTGCCGCCGTCGAGGCTGACTCCGCTCAGCAGACCGTTGTACAGGCTCCGCTCGAGCACGTCGTAGTACTTCGACTCCCCGTGCAGCAGGAACATCCTGTAGTTGAAATAGACATTGGCGATGGCGGCACAGGTCTCGCAGTAGGCGGTGGCGTTGGGCAGCTCGTAATTGGCTCCGAACGCCTCTCCCCTGTTGGTGGAGCCGACGCCTCCGGTGATATATAACTTCTTCGAGACAATGTTGTCCCATATCCTGTCGATGGCATCGATGTAGGCCTGTTCCCCCGTGAGGGCCGCCACGTCGGCGACTCCCGAGTAGAAATAGCCCGCCCTCACGGCGTGGCCCACGGCCTCGTCCTGCTCGAAAATGGTCTTGTGCGCCTGCGAATAGCTGTCCCTGCGGTCAGTGGTGCCGCGGCGGTCCACGAAGAATTTCGCCAGGTCGAGGTATTTGCGTTCTCCGGTGACGGTGTAGAGTTTGGCGAGGGCCATCTCGGCGATCTGATGCCCGGGGACCCTCACCAGCTGGCCCTCGCCGGGACCGATCTCCCTGCAGACGCAGTCGGCGTAGCGTATGGCGATATCCAGGAAATTCCTCTTCCCGGTGGCCTGGTAGTGGGCGATGGCGCCTTCCACCATGTGGCCGAGGTTGTAGAACTCATGGCTGAGCTCCTCCACCTTGGACCAGCGCTCCGGGCCCGCCCAGTCGTGGGGATGCGCCGGATTCATGGTACGCGCGGTATAAAGGTAGCCGTCGGGCTCCTGAGCCGCAGCCACTATGACCAGCACGCTGTCGATGTAGGCCTCCAACTTCGGATCGGGATAGGTCTGGAGCAGATAGCTCGCGCCCTCTATGGTCTTGTACACATCGGTGTCGTCGAACGAATAGCCTCCGGGGTGGAAACCCAGGTCATGGTCGGCGTGCATCTGTGCGGCCGCCTGCTCGAAATTGGTGTAGCGCCCCGTTTCCTCGCATTTGCTGAAAGCCAGGGGGATGGTCACCTCACGGCTCGCCTTGAGGCGTGCACCCCAGAAATCATCGGTGACGGAGACTGAAGTGAAAGGGACTGGGTCGATGGGATAGCCATGCGAAGCACCGGTACAAGAAAGCGCGAAGCAGGCTGCGGCAGCCGCTCCGACGAGAAGTAGATGGACTTTCATAAGAATATAATTGGTCAGTGGAGATGGCGGGACTCGAACCCGCGTCCAAACACCGCACCAGAAGGCTTTCTACACGCTTATTCTTCCTTTGGTTTTCTGCTCCCGGATGAGGGAAGACGCCCTGACCGGAAACCTATCCTCTGAAACTTGAGGGAACCTAGAGGCGTCCGTCCCCCGCATCCGGTTTGGATGATACCCCTGGATCCAGACATAACCGGCCTAAAGCTGGAGGGATATACGTCAGTGCCGCAGCCTTGGCGGCTCTGATTGATGCTCAATCTCTGAGAGATTAGCAAGCGTATGAATAGTTGTAGTTGCCAGTTAAGGCTTGAGGACTGAGATTAACGGGCAAGCCCACTACGCCCGGCGTGCTTACCGTCCGACATCGATGCTGTCAAAACCAAAACATCCCCGAACAGTGATGCAAATATGGGATTATTTTGGACAAAATGAAAAAAAATTTTGGCGGATTGGATTTTGATTGTAACTTTGCCCTCCCGCAAGGGAGTTTAGCTCAGTTGGTTTAGAGCATCTGCCTTACAAGCAGAGGGTCGGCGGTTCGACTCCGTCAACTCCCACATCCAAGAGACCTGAAGCCCGCACTTCGGGTCTCTTTTGCGTATATATGAATATGAAGTACACAGAACCGAACCACGATGTGGTCACCCGCACGGACATGCTCTACGGCCAGGCCCCCGGATACCGCACCTCCATGAAAGCCTACGACAGCCAGATAGCCGGCAGCATGCTGCGCGGCATGTTCAACCGCAGGATCACCCTCCAGGACCTCACCCTCGACCTCTACCTTCCAAAGGACTTCGAGGGGCCCCGCCCGCTCATCCTTTTCATCCACGGCGGAGCATTCTGGTACGGGGACAAGTCGGGCACGCCCTTCCGCGACTTCTGCGAGTACTTCGCCTCCCTGGGATATGTGACCGCCAGCATCAATTACCGCCTGGGCTTCCGCCTCCGCCGCGACGACCTCAGGCGCGCCGAGCAGACGGGCATGCAGGACGCACAGGCCGCACTGAAGTATCTGCTGGCCCATGCCGATGAATACGGCATCGACAAGGACAATCTCTTCGCCTGCGGCAGCAGCGCCGGCGCGGTCATCGCCCTCGGGCTCGCTTTCAACGGCAGCCCGGTGAAACTGCGCGCCATAGCCAACCTCTGGGGCTACATGCACGACACTTCCCTGCTGCAGAACTCCGGCACCTCCATCATCTCCTTCCACGGCGACGCCGACCAGGTGGTGCCCCTGTATGAAGGCTATCCCATGGGGAAATTCCCCGGCTTCGTGAAGAGACGGCTCATGGACAAGGTCTACGGCTCCGCCGTCATCGACCGGGAAGCCCGGAAGCGGGGCCTGCGCTCCGAATTGTACGTATTTCCAGGCGAAGGACACGCCCTTAACCAGGCGCCCGACCACAGTCTCAGTCCACACCAAGAAACTATCAAAAAGAAAATGGCCGAGTTCTTCCAAGAAGAAATTGAAAGCAAAAGGTCCTAAAAACGAAACAACCCCGCATCACTGCGGGGTTAATCGGTTAGTTAGTAGTGTATTACCTTAGAAGGTTAATTATTGTTGGTTAGAATCTCTTATTCCTAAGAGTGGAGTTGTTTCATTTTTCTGATGACAAAGTTATATTATTTTTTTAGAACAGCAAAATATTTTCAAAAAAATAATTAAACATTCTGACTAATTAAATTTTTTTAATAAATCGACTCCACTTTAGCTAACAAATCGTAATCCATGGATTCTACGATTCTTACATCCAGGAATTTTCCCACCAGAGACCTGCCGTCCTCACAACGCACAAGTATCTCTCCATCCACCTCCGGACTCTCAAATTCCGACCTGCAGACCAAAGTTCCGTCCACCCAGTCGTCCGCGAGCACCTTCACCACCTGTCCCACGCGGGAAGAATTGAAGGCTGCGGATATGACGGCCTGCTCCGTCATCAAGGCGTCGTAGCGGCGGTCCTTGACCTCCTGCGGGACATCGTCGGCGAGATTGGCCGCTCCCCAGGTACCTTCCTCCTCGGAATACTTGAAGGCGCCCAGACGCTCGAAACGGGCCTCCCTGACGAAATCCAGCAGTTCGGCGAACTCCTCCTCCCCTTCCCCGGGATGACCGACAATCATGGTAGTGCGCAGCACCACCCCTGGCACTTCGGCACGCAGGCGCCGCACCAGCTCCCGCGTCCAGGCGGAAGTGACATGGCGGTGCATATTGTCCAGCACCTTGTCGGAAATATGCTGCAGGGGTATGTCCAGGTATCGGCAGACCTTGGGATTGTCCGCCATCTGACGGAGCACATCCTCCGGGAAATCGTCGGGATAGGAATAATGTATACGTATCCACTCGATGCCGTCGATCTCCGAAAGTCGCTGCAGGAGCTCCGCGAGAGCCCTACGGTGATACAGGTCCAGTCCGTAGTAGGTAGTGTCCTGGGCAATGAGGATGAGCTCCCGCACTCCGCGCGAAGCGAGCCTGCGCGCCTCCTCCACCACCGCCTCCATGGGGACGGAGCGGTGGGCACCTCTTATAAAGGGTATGGCGCAATAAGAGCAGCGGCGGTCGCAGCCCTCGGAGACCTTTATATAGGCATAGGGCCGTCCTTCCTGCAACTGGTAGCGGGAAGTCCTCAGGGCATCCTTGGGTGTGGCACCCAGGGCGCGGACCACGGGATCCAGGTCCCTTGCCCCGAACCAGGCGTCCACCTCGGGGATGAGCGAGGGCATTTCGGAGGCATAGCGCTGCGACAGGCAGCCGAACACTATCAGCTTGCCTGCCATGCCGCTCTTTCGCATCTGCGCGCACTCCAGGACGGTATTTACGGATTCTTCCTTGGCGTCCCCGATGAAGCCGCAGGTATTGACGAGCAGGTAGTCCACTGGGCCGGAATAATCCTCCGGCACCGCCTCATAATCCTGCTCCGGCAGCTGCGCGAGCAGATGCTCGGTATCTACGGTATTCTTGGAGCAGCCCAGGGTGACCACCCGGACCTTAAGCCTGCTCATCTGCCTTGCGGTCCTCGTCGGTGGTGAAATCGAGGCTGGCGAAATTCACGAGCTGGGTGTACCAGTCCACGACTTTGCGCATATGGGAGACATAGAAGCGGTCCTCGTCGTAGTCGGGCACGGCCTTGGCGAAGAGAGCCTTGAGCTCGGCGTCGGAAGCCTTCTTGGAAGGGGCCTGGGCGTCGCCGAGGGCGGCCTTGAGGGCGAGGAAGACCTCGCTGAGCTTCATCTCCTTGTCAGTGGTATAGATGGAAATATCCTCCAGGGTGGTCATCTTGCTGCGAGGGTCGAAGACCGTCCTTTTCTTGTCGGAAAGGGACTCTGCGATGATGCCGTTGCGGGCCTGTGCAAGATAGAGGAACAGGCCGCTGTGGCCTGATACGGAGAGGATTTTTGCTAAATCTGTTTTCATGATATTCTTTCTGTTATTTCATCAATTTTTTTGTAAAGGGTCCCGAGGTCCGAGTCGTTGCACACGACCCAGTCGGCACGGGACGGATCTATTTCCTGCTGGGACTGAAGACGCGCCGCGACCCTGGGGTCCCTGGCGAGCCTGGCCTCCAGCGGAGCCGTGACCAGCAGCACTGCATCGAACAGACCGTCGAACTGGGGCTTATTCAGGGCTATGGCCGATTCGACGAAGACCACTTCCCCATCCTGCCGGGCCATCCAGCGGCGTATGTCCTTCAGCACCTCCGGATAGACCACGGCCTCAAGGGCGAGGCGTTTGGACTCATCGCTGAAAATCACCTCCGCGTGGTCCAGGCTGGTACCTATGGCCTTTTCGACCTTGCGCCGCAGGCCGCGCACCGAGCTGTACAGCCCCTTGGTGCGGGAGTCGCAGTCATACACCGGGAAACCCTTGGATTCCAGATACCTGCAGACCCGGGACTTTCCGCTGGCAATGCCGCCGGTGACCAGGACCACTTTCATCGCACTTCGAAGTTTTCGACACATTCGCACACCTCGGGAGAGATGTCTATGGTCAGCACCGATGAGGGCAGACGCGAAGAGTGCACGATGCAACTGCCGGTGAGCGAGCGGGCGAATTCTTCATAATCCACATAGAATTCGACGTCGTCCAGAGGGTCGGAATACACCGGGAAAGCGCAGCGGAACTTGACCGTGACGCTCGAAGGGAATAGATTGAGAACCTTTCCGTCGGGAAGGTTCCTGACGGACACGGGGACAGTCCGTATGACCTCCACATAGCGGGTCACATCCAGATTGTAGGTGACACGGGTGTCCGACAGGCGCACTCCGCTTATGGGCTCGAGCTCGACTATGCCGTTCAGGCTGGAACGGATGTCCTTCTGGACCACGGGGCGGGTAAGCACCGCGTCCAGGTCGGCGAGACGGTCGGGATCGGCATAGAGTATCACAGAATCGGGGGTGAAACGGACAGGGGCGCTGGCCATGTACTGCGGCTTGAAATCCAGCAGCAGGACTCCCTTGACTGGGACTTTGCGGTAATTCTCGTGCGTGAAATGGAAGTCGAAGGCCTTGGAAAGGAAGGACTCTACGGTGCAATGGGTGCCGAAGATGCCTTCCGCATAGCGGTACAGCACCTCGGAGCTCAGCGAAAAGACTCCGTCCTCCTTGGCCTCGAATGCGTCGGGATCGACTTCGATGACGTTGGGGCGGGGTTTGGAGAGCTTCATGCTCAGGAGGCGGAAACCGGTGGCGGTGCACCTGGCGGCCACGCTCGAAGGCGAGGACTGCCGGGAATAGCCCTCCAGGCTGCTTTCAGCCACGACCACCACCCCCACCACGTCCGAATAGGACTGTGACAGGTTGGTGATGAGCCAGATGCCTAATGACAGCAGGAGGCACAGAACCAATGCAACCGGGTGCCTCATGACGGTCGGTTTACTGAGCGGGGGTCTCGCTGTAGTCTCTTACGATGGAGTTTTTGTCCACCCTGAGTTTTACTTCGCCGTCCACCTTGATGAGGACGCTCTTGTCCTTGATCTCATCGACGGTGCCGTAGATTCCGCCCGCGGTGACGACCTTGTCCCCCTTCTTAAGTTCATTACGAAATTTCTCCAGTTCTTTCTGCTGCTTGCGCTGGGGACGGATCATGAAAAGATACATCACTGCGAAGATGGCGATGATCATGATCCAGAAACTGAGACCGCCGCCCTGCTGGGCCGGTGCTGCGCCGCCTGCAGCGGCCTGGAGGAGAATGGTAAGGGTATTCATAAGCTTATGGTATTAATTTGTCCAATAATCCGTTGACGAAAGCGCTGCTTTCGGGGGTGCTGTAAAATTTGGAAATCTCCACGTACTCGTTGATGACTATGCGTTTGGGAGTGTCGGGGAAGGCCTTGGCCTCGGCGAGTCCGGAGATTATCAGGGCGAGGTCGGTGACACAGATGCGGTTCTTGTCCCATTTGCGGGTGTTTTCGGAGACTGCGTCGTAGAATTCCTCGAAATGGTTGTAGCCGGTGCGCACCACCCCGAAGACGAAGGCCTTGTCGCTCTGGAGGGCGGCGTCGTGCTTCATCTCGCTCTGGTACAGGTCAGGCAGGGCCCAGCGCTTGCCGGCGCCCAAATCGTGCATGGTCTTGCAGCAGAAGGTCAGGGCATAGGCAAGGTCGTCGTTCCAATAGATGGAAAGATCCTCCAGGATGTCCTCCAGCTCGGTGCTGTCCACGAATTCCTCCTCGAAGATCTTGGAGAAAAGGGCGGCGTCCTCGGCGAGGGACCTCTCGGGGGAGGCCAGGTAGGCCCGGAAATAATCCTTTTCGCGTACGCTCTCGTACAGATGCCTCAGGAACACGTCGTACTGGTCCCAGGACATCTTGCGGCGCTTGATGATCTTGGAGAAATCAGGATCCTCGGCGAGCAGCGGAGCTATGGAATTTTCGACGAATTTGAGGTTGGGGTGACGCTCTTCTTCCGTGGGATTGAATTTGGACCTGGCGGCCTCGATGCGGGAGCGGGCCTCTGCGGTCAGCGGACCTGCTATCGAAAGCATGAAAAGATACAGGTCCCTGGTGGCTTCGCAGGAAATGTCGAGGAGACTCTCAACATCTTTGAGTGTCATTGAAGGATTTTCAGCGTAGCTGTACAAGGCTTTGAACGCCTTGATACGGAGAATTCTTCTGCCTAACATGGTGATTTGTCAAAATTTTACGCAAAGATAACAATCAATCAATAAAATTTCTAATTTTGTATAAATTAAAAACACAAAATATCGACTTATGTACAGAGAGGATTACGAATCAGCGGGATATCAGGACCGTACAGCCGAAGATGTTTATTCCAAGCCCGTCAGAGCCGGAAAACGCACATATTTCTTTGATGTGAAGTCCACCAAGGGACAAAAGGATTTCTACCTCACCATCACCGAGAGCAAGCGCCGCCAGAACCCTGACGGAACCTTCAATTTCGACAAGCACAAGATTTTCCTGTACAAGGAGGATTTCGAGAAATTCTCAGAAGGTCTCGCCGAGGTCATCGAGTATATCAAACAGAACTGCTTCAACGGTGAAATCCCCGAAAGGACCTACGACGAAGAAGAGCGCGGTCGCGAAGTCAATTTCGAAGACCTTTAGGCTTTGGGCACCATCCTGCTCAAGAATATCACTGTCGACGGCCTCCAAAGCGACATATTGGTCGTCGGGAACCGTATAGACAGGACGGGGCCGGCAGGATCGTGCACCGCCTGGCCCGTAGCAGGAGAATTCGAAGTCCTCGAGTGCAGCGGCAAGGCCGCCCTACCCGGATTCATAAACATGCACACCCACAGCGGCATGTCCCTCATGCGCGGCGTGGGTGAAGACATGCCCCTCGAAGAGTGGCTCCAGAAGATATGGAAGCTCGAAGAGGGCGTCTGCTATCCCCTGGTCCATGACGCGGTGCGCCTCGCCTGCGTCGAGATGATCAAATCCGGCACCACCACATTCAACGACCAGTACTGGCTGAGCGAAGCCTGCCACGACGCCGCCGTCTCCATGGGCATGCGCCCCTCCATGGGCTACGACCTCCTGGACATGTGCGACCCCCTCACCGCCGCCCGCCAGAAAGACGAATGCGAGGAGCATTACGAGAAATACTCCAAGCTCTGGAAAGACGACGGCAGCATCTATACCCTCTCCTTCCATGCCATCTACACCGTCACCGAAAAGATGATGCTCTGGGCCAGCGAGTTCGCCCGCAGCCACGGCATCAAACTGCACATACACCTCAGCGAGACCCGCACCGAAGTGGAAAACTGCAAGAAAGCCCACGGCGGCCTGACCCCGGTCGAGTATCTCGCCGAGCTGGGCATCCTGGGACCCGAAGTCCTGGCCGCCCACACCCTCTGGCTCACCGAGCACGACGTGGAGCTGCTCGGACGGTACCGGGTGAACTGCATCCACAACGTCAACTCCAACCTCAAACTCGCCTCCGGACACCGTTTCCTCTGCAGCGAGCTTCTCCAGGCCGGTGCCAATGTCTGCCTCGGCACCGACAGCACCGCCTCCTCCAACAATCTGGATATGCCCGAGGCCATGAAGACCGCCGCCCTGCTCCAGAAGGGCTGGCGCCTGGACACCTCCGCCCTCCCCCTGCAGGAGCTGCTGGACATGGCCACCGTCAACGGCGCAAAAGCCCTCGGCATCGACGCCGGAGCCATACGCCCCGGAGCCCTCGCGGACATCGCCATCATTGACACCGACCACAGCTGGTTCGTCTCCCCCGGCCCCTTCCTTGCCAATTTCATCTATGCCGCCCACTCAGAGTGCATCGATTCGCTGATCTGCAACGGCAGATTCGTGATGCGCCGCCGGGAAATCGCGGCGGAAGAGGAAGTCAAGGCCGCGGCGCGCCGGACCATCAGCAAATACTATTGATATGGACCCCAGAATTGAAAGAATCCAGACGGCTGTCGAGTACATTCAGGAGCGTATCGGCGGCCTCCGGCCCATGGCCGGCATCATCCTCGGCAGCGGCCTCGGCAAGCTCGCCGACAGCATCGCTGACCCCATCGTCATCCCCTACGCCGAAATCCCCGATTTTCCCCGCTCCACCGCGGTAGGGCACAAGGGCAATTTCATCGTAGGCGAGCTCGGCGGCAAATGCGTCGTGGCCATGCAGGGCCGCTTCCACTACTACGAAGGCTATCCCATGGAGACCGTGACCATAGGCGTGCGGACCATGTTCGAGCTGGGTGTGAAATACCTTTTCGTGTCCAATGCCGCCGGCGCCTGCAACCCCGATTTCCGGGTCGGTGACCTGGTGGTGATCAAGGACCATATCAATGCCTTCCCCAATCCCCTCATAGGCCCCAATTTCGAGAAATACGGCCCCCGTTTCCCGGATATGACCTGCGCCTACGACCTGGAGCTCCAGGCCCTTGCTGAGCGCCTGGCGGCGGGAAAGGGCATAAATCTCCGCAAAGGCGTGTACTACGGCAGCACCGGTCCCACCTACGAGACCCCCGCTGAAGTCAGGTACTACCGCCTCATCGGCGCCGACCTGCTCGGCATGTCCACCATCCCCGAGGTGATCGTTGCCAGGCACTGTGGACTGCGCGTCTTCGGCATGTCAGTCGTGACCAACGTAGCCAATACAAAAAACGTCGAACGGAATCTCAACGATGCCGACGACGTTGTAAAACAGGCTGATACGGCGGCCGACAGGCTCTGCGCGCTCTTCGCCTCCATGATAGCGTCCCTGTAGCCTACTTGGCGAAGGCTACGGAACGCGTCTCACGAATCACAGTGATCTTCACCTGGCCGGGATAAGTCATCTCGTCCTGGATGCGTTGTGCGATGTCGGTGGACAGGCGTGCAGCCTGGTCGTCACTGACCTCTTCCGCACCCACGATGACGCGGAGCTCGCGGCCTGCCTGGAGGGCGTAGGACTTGGTGACTCCGGGATAGGAGGCAGCCAGGTCTTCCATGCCTTTCAGACGCTTGATGTAGGACTCGATCACCTCACGGCGTGCACCGGGACGGGCACCTGAGATGGCGTCTCCCACGAGCACGAGCGGAGCCAGGAGTGAAGTCATCTCCATCTCTTCGTGGTGTGCTCCCACGGCGTTGCAGATCTCGGGACGCTCCTTGTACTGCTCGGCGAGCTTGGCACCCAGCAAGGCGTGAGGCAGCTCATTGTCATCGACGGCCACCTTGCCTATATCGTGCAGCAGACCTGCCCTCTTGGCCATGGCGGGGTTGAGACCCAGCTCGGCAGCCATGATGGCGCAGATGTTGGCCACCTCGCGGGAGTGCTGCAGGAGGTTCTGGCCGTAGGAAGAACGATATTTCATCCTGCCTATGAGCTTGACCAGCTCTATGTTCATGCCATGGATGCCGAGGTCGATGCAGGTGCGCTTTCCGGTCTCGAGTATCTCGTCCTCAAGCTGCTTGCTGACCTTGGAAACCACCTCCTCGATGCGTGCCGGATGGATACGGCCGTCGAGCACGAGCTGGTGGAGGGAGAGACGGGCCACTTCCCTGCGGACAGGGTCGAAAGCCGACAGAAGTATGGCCTCAGGAGTGTCGTCCACGACGATTTCCACTCCGGTCGCAGCCTCCAGGGCGCGGATGTTGCGGCCCTCACGGCCGATGATACGACCCTTGATCTCGTCATTGTCTATAGGGAAGGAAGTCACCGCATTTTCGATGGCGGTCTCGGTGGCGGTGCGCTGGATGGTGTTGATCACGATGCGCTTGGCCTCCCTCGCCGCATTCATGCGGGCCTCGTCCATGGTATCATTGATATAGGCCTGGGCGTCGGTGCGGGCCTTGGCCTTCATGTTTTCCACGAGCATGTTGCGGGCGTCTTCGGCGCTCATCCCCGCCACAGCCTCAAGCTGCTTGTTGACCTGGGCGGTCAGGCGGTCGTACTCCTCGTGCTTGCGGTTGAGAGACTCCCTCTGGGAGTTAACCTGTCCGCGGGCGGAATCCAGCTCATGCTGCTTGCGTCCGAGCTCTGAAGAAAGCTGGTTCAGCTGGTTCTCCTTCTGGCGGAGGCGGTTCTCGTCCTCACGGATCTTTGCGTTTTTCTTGTTTACATGCTCCTCATGCTCGCTCTTGAGCTGAAGGAATTTCTCCTTGGCCTGGAGTATCTTCTCCTGTTTGATGTTTTCGGCCTCCAGCTCTGCTTTCTGGATGATGGCGTCAGCCTTGCCGCGCAGGGCCGTGCGGCTGACGAGTATGTATATGGCCAGGGCCAATATGGCGCCTGCTGCCGCTGATAAGATGTAGAACATAAATATATATATTTTTTAAGTGTCCAAACAAAAAAGTATCTGCCTGAGCCATGTCAAGCAGATACTGTATTAAAGCCGTCAGCCGAAATTTCAGAAAAACCTCGAAATTAGGTTTTGGGCTCCGTCGGAGGTCGGGTTTCCGGCTCGGGGGCCGGCCTGCCTTCGTTCCGTCGAGTGGACCCGGTTCCGAAGAACGTGTTGTTTTCAGAAGATGGGCCTGACGGCTAGCTCTATTTCAGTCCGTCCAGATAGGAGGCCATCTCGGCCTCGAAAGTCTTGACCTCGTCGGAGGCCGCCGTCATGCGGCGCTCGGTCGAAAGGCGGCTCACCGCCTCCCTGAGCGTGACGAATGCCAGCTTGTCCACGAGAGACTTGTCAGGATACCTCTGGTCATAGACCGCCAGCGTGCGGTTTATGCTCTCGGCACCCAGCCTCATGAGCTGCTCCATCTCCGGAGACTGCACCTTGAGGGAATATTCCCGACCCGCTATCTTCAATGTAATGCTCTGATCCATAATCAATTTTCAAGCAAAGCTATGCATTTGTCGATATCGCGGATGAGCTTGTCGAGGCGCTCTCTGGCCTGGCTGCCGTCGCCACTGCCGGTGAACGCACCCGAAAGCTTCAGGATGTCTATCTGTCTGTTCAAATCAGTAATCTGCTCTTTGTAGGATTTGTTTTCCGACTCACACTGGGCAAGCTTGGAGGAGAGGGCCTCAGCTCTCTGCTTCTGGGCTTCGTACAGGGCGACAAGCCTTTCAAAATTTGATTTGACTCCTTCGAGCATCGAAAAACTTTTCTACGAATACAAAAATAAAAAAATATTTTAAATAATCCCCTTATACTCTTCACAAACTTTATTGTAGCTGTCCAGGGAGCCGATATCGAAGCGTTTTCCCGGCATTTCCATGGCGTGCACCTGCGAGCGGGTGCAGAGCCAGGAGACGAAACTGCCGGGTGCGTCGATGGCGCAGCCGGCCTGTATGGCCTCTCCTATGCGGGCAATGTCGGCACGGGTATAGCAATAGAAGGGCGGGCAGCACCAATGGGATCGGGGCTGCGCGGGCTTCTCCTCCATCCCCAGCACCAGGTCGTCCTCCCCTATCTCGAGCACGCCGCTCTTCGAGAGCTTTGCAGCCTCGGGCTCGTAGTACCTCATGATGCAGGAAGTCCCCTTGGCGCGGGCGTAGCCTATGAAACGGCGGAGGCTGAAATCAAGCACATTGTCTCCGGCGATCACCAGGGTGTCGTCGTCGATGCCGGCCTGGGCGAGGGCGAACTCTATGTCACGCACGGCGCCGAGACGTGTCTCGTTGGTCGAAGTCCCGTCGTCCACCACCAGGATGGGAAGGCTTTTGGTCGCAGCCCAGTCGCGGAAGAATCCCGCGAAACGATGGTTGGATATGACGACGAAACCGTCGCATTCGCCGGCTATGTCATCGACGAGCCAGTCCATGATGGTCTTGTCCCCCACCTTCAGCAGGGGCTTGGGGAAATTCTCTGTGAGAGGATACAGCCTGGTAGCGTATCCGGCGGCAAGTATAAGGCATTTCATAATGTACAAAAATACCATTTATTTAGTAAATTTGCGGCATGTTTGAGAATTTGTCTGAAAGATTGGAGCGTTCCTTCAAGATTTTGAAGGGCGAAGGTAAGATTACCGAGATCAATGTCGCCGAGACATTGAAAGACATACGCAGGGCCCTGCTCGACGCCGATGTCAGCTACAAGGTGGCCAAGGACTTCTGCGACAGGGTCAAGGAGAAAGCCATGGGACAGAACGTCCTCACGGCCGTGAAACCCCAGCAGATGATGGTCAAGATCGTCCACGACGAACTGGCCGACTTCATGGGCAGCGACTCCTCCGACATAAACCTGAAAGGCTCCCCCGCCGTCGTGCTGGTGGCCGGTCTGAACGGTTCCGGTAAGACTACCTTCAGCGCCAAGCTCGCCCACCAGGTCAAGAGCAAGAAAGGCATGAAGGTCCTCCTCGCAGCCTGCGACACCTTCCGCCCCGCCGCCATCGAGCAGCTCAAGACCCTGGGCGCCCAGATAAACGTCGATGTGTACAGCATCGAAGGCGAGCAGGATCCCGTCAAGGTGGCCACCTCAGCCATAGCCCAGGCACGCAGGGACGGAGTCAGCGTGGTCATAGTCGATACCGCCGGCCGTCTGAGCGTGGACAAGGAGCTCATGGACGAAATCTCCCTGATGCACTCCACAGTGCACCCCACGGAGACCCTCTTCGTCGTGGACGCCATGACCGGCCAGGATGCGGTGGAGACCGCCAAAGCCTTCCAGCAGGCCATCGATTTCGACGGCGTCGTCCTGACCAAGATGGACGGCGACACCAGGGGCGGTGCAGCCCTCTCCATCAAGGCCGTCACCGGAAAGCCCATCAAATTCATCAGCCAGGGTGAGAAGGTCGAGACCCTCGACGTCTTCCATCCCAAGCGTATCGCCGACCGTATCCTCGGCATGGGCGACGTGGTCACCCTCGTGGAAAAGGCCCAGGAGCAGTTCGACGAGCAGCAGGCCCGCGCCGTCAAGAAAAAGATAGCCAAGAACCAGTTCAATCTCAACGATTTCTACGACCAGCTCCAGCAGGTCAAGAAGATGGGCAGCGCCAAGGATCTCGCCAGCATGCTGCCCGGCATGGACAAGGCTCTCAAAGACGTCGACATCCCCGACGATGCCTACAAAGGCACCGAAGCCATCATCCACTCCATGACCCCCTTCGAGAGGGAGCATCCGGAGGCTATAAACGGCAGCCGCCGCAAGAGGATTGCGGACGGCAGCGGCACCAACATAGCCGAGGTGAACAAGCTGCTCAAGCAGTTTGAAAGCACCAAGAAGATGATGAAGATGGCGATGGACGGAAGCCTCGCCTCCAGACTCAAGAATTTCAGGCAGCGCTAGCGCCCGAACACCAGTTTCATATCAGCTTCGATGGCCGCGGGAGCGATGCTCTCGGGGACGAAGCTCCATGTACCGAGCCTGGAGCGGTCTGAGATGCGTGCAGCATCCAGGATCTTGTGCTCCATCACGTAGTCGTAGATGAGCTCGCGTATCTCGGGATACCTCGCCACCACCCTCTCGTCCAGCTCGTCGGAAGTGATGCCGGCACCCTTGGGCATGGTGTCTCCACCGCCGCTGGCACGGTAGGAAGTCAGGGCCACATTGTAAGTGGCGGCGGGATTGAAGGCGGAGCCGTCAGCCATTGAAGAGATGTTCACCCTGGAGCCGTAGGGCTTGGTGACATCCACGGTGTAGTTTATGCCTGCACAGCTGTCGAAATTGTAGGTGCGGGCATCGAAAGACCATCTTTCCGCCTGGGTGCGGGCGTCCGGGGCATGACTGATCCTGAGCACGTGGGAGCCGTCCCAGGTGCGTATCCACTTGCTGTAGGAATACTCGAGGTACTTGCGCACCTCCTCGCCCGTCATGCGGATCACGAACATCTGGTTCTCGAAAGGATAGATGGTGAAGAGGTCGTTGTAGATGAGGGTGCCGCGGGAGATGGTGCCGTTGTAGGTGAGCGGAGCCACGAACGAAAGCTGCACTTCAGGGAGTGCCATCTGCACGGTGTGGATGAGGTCGGTGTAAGGGCACATGCCGGTGTAGGCGTCGCGGGTGCGCATGCTCAGGCGGAGCTCCCCTATCTCACGCAGGGTGAAATCCTTGACCTCAAGGAACTCCTTGCGGAAAGCCTCCGACATATGGGTGTCGGTATTGTCGTAGCGTATGGGGATGAGCGACGCTGAAAGGTCCTTGGAGACGACTTTGCCGCCCTTCTTGGTGACCTTTACCTCGCCATGGCCCAGGTAGCGGGCCTTGTTGCCGGTGTTGATGAGGATGATGTCATCCTTTTCCAGGGTCACCTGGCGGTGGTCATGGGCGGTGAGGAGCACATCCACTCCGCGGAGCGAATTGAAGAGGTCCAGGCCCTGGCTTTCGAGCACGCTGCCGTCGCCGTCACCGTTGCCCGAATGCACGGCCACCACGACCACGTCGGGCTTGAACTTGGCTGTGAGAGCGTCCACCCTCTCCTGCACCAGCGGGATGAGGGATTCGAAGGTCATGCCGGACCAGAGCTCCTGCTGGAGCCAGGCCTTCATATTGGGATTTGTATAGCCCAGCACGAGCACCTTCAGGCCCGCCTTGCGGAAAAGCTTGTACTCGGGGAAATAGGGCTTGCCGTTGTCGGTGCGGATGGCGTTTCCGGCCAGGAAAGGGATGCCGTGGCGCTCGAGCTGGCGGGTGACCTTGTCATAGACAGGGTGCCCGGTCTCTATGTCATGGTTGCCCACCACGACGGCGTCGTAGCCCATGTAGGACATAAGTTTCACGAAAGGATGCTCCAGCTCCGTGGACACGTAGTTGTAGTAATACGTGGCATTGTCGCCCTGGAGGCAGTCTCCGGAGTCGATCATCAGCACATTGTCCTTGCCGGCTACGGCGCGTATGCTGTCGGCGTAGTGGTTGACCGCCATGAGGCTGGTGGTGCGGCGGGGCTCGGTGTAGAGCGAGTCAAACCACGCCCCGTGGACATCGTCGGTGCAGAGTATGTGAAGAGTATGCTCCTGCAAGCCTCTGCTGCAGGAAAATGCGGCGACAATCGCCAGGAGGAAGAAAAGTACCCTTTTCATGTTATTTCTTGAGAGATCTGAACGATTCGATGTTGATGCGGAACGACACCGTCTCCTGCCAGCCGCGGATCACGCCGAACATGCCGGTGGGGTTGCCCAGGTGGCAGACGGCGGAAAGCCTCACGCTGCCCCAGTTGCCGAGCTTGGGCTCATAGAAGATCTCCACCCTGTCGTAGAAGGAGAAGCCTTCGATGTGGGTGTGGTAGAAAGGCGATCCCGGATAAAGGTCGGAGCCGTATTTCACGCCTTTGTAGCTGGTGCCGTAGTAAGGCATGAGGTCGCGGCCGGTATAGAAATCATTTGAGAGACCCAGTCCCCAATGGCCAACGGTCACGTTGGCGAGCACGCCGCCGGGATACAGGACTCCCTCCTGGGCAGTGTCGCTCTGGCGGGTCTGCACCCATCCCAAAGTCGCGGACAGCCTCTGCAGCGATGTGCGGGGCTCATACTTGGCGTAGGGGTAGAACATGAAGGTATTGACTTTGTTGGGGATGTTCTTCGATGCGCCGTAGTGCATATGGAGGAAGCGCCAGCCCAGGCTGAGGCCGGGGATCACGCGCCAGTCGCCGGCGGAGAGCACCTCGTAGCGCTCGCGGCTGTCGGCGGTAGGGACGCTGAAATAGTCCAGGGCGACGTTGGCATTGAAATCGCGGGAAAAATACTTGAACGCGAAACCCTCGAAATTGCGGTCGGCGAAACGGGGCTCCTCGGAGAAGAACACCAGCGGGTAGTCGGAGCCCAGCAAGGACTTGGGATAGCAGCCGGCGATGCCGGTGAAAGTCCCCCTGCGGCCTATCCTGAGGTCGAAACGGTAGTAGTACAGGAACTCCTGCATCAGGTCCCAGGTCTTGAAGCCCGTGCCCAGATTCTTATAGAAATCTGCGCCGAACATCACAGAGTGCGTGACCCCTGCCGTAGTGGAGAAGGTCATGCCTACACGGGGCGAGAAATTGACGGCATGGAAGAAAGCGCTCGGAGAGAACACCTCCTGTGAAGCACCGTACTGCCTGTTGTCGGCCAGGTAATCCAGGTCCAGGCCATAATCGACTCTCTGCGCGAAGGCACCCGTAGTGGCGAGTGCGAGCAACGCTATGACAAGTATCTTTTTCATAATCTCACATTCATAATCTCACATTCATAATCTCACAAATTTACTAATTTTGACGGAAAATAAAATATGCCATGGAATTCGTGACCCCCGTCGAAATACCCTCCGCCCCCGGCACGGTGACCCTCGGCAGCCGCATCATGCTGCTCGGGAGCTGCTTCGCTGACAATATCGGAGCGCGCCTGCAGCGCGGCGGCTTCGACGTGTGCGTCAATCCCTTCGGCACCCTGTACAATCCCGCATCCCTCTCCGGAGCCCTCTCGAGGCTCGCCGATCCGGTACCCTTCGCGGCGCAGGACTGCGTGGAGACGGGTCTCGCGGGCCGGCTCGTGTGTTCCTGGCAGCACCACACCTCCTTCGCCCGCGGGAGCGTCGAATCCTTCCTGGAGTATGCCAATGCCGCCCTGGAGCAGGCCGCAGCGTACTGGCAGGGCGCCGACACCCTCATCGTGACCCTGGGCACCGCATTCGTGTGGGAGCTGGTCTGTGACGGGCGGACGGTGTCCAATTGTCTCAAGAGGCCGGCGGCGGAATTCAGGCACCGCAGGCTCTCCGTCGCGGAAATCCTCGCCCATCTGGAAAAGATACGGGAGCTCGCGGGAAGCAGGAAAATCATATTCACCGTGAGCCCGGTGCGGCACGTCGGGGACGGCGCCCACCAGGGACAATTGTCCAAGGCCTCGCTGCTGCTGGCCCTCGACTCCTGCCTCTCAGCCCACCCCGAAGGAGCCTGCTACTTCCCCGCCTACGAGCTGCTGCTGGACGAACTGCGGGACTACCGCTTCTATGCCGCCGACATGAAGCATCCCAGCGAAGTCGCCGTCGAGTTCATCTGGGAGCGTTTCCTTAAAGCCTACCTGCCCAAGGCCGAGCTGGAAAAGGTCGCCGCAAACGAAAAGGCGGCACGCTTTGCAGCGCACCGCCCCATGCATCAGGCTGCGGAATGATCACCGCACTATCTTACCCACACCGTTCATCGAAGTACTGATGTCGGAGCAATTGAGATGCTTCGCGTCGATCGAGCCTACGCCGCTGACGGAAAGCTCGGCTGTCCCGGCTTCACCCGAGAGGGCCACCTCGCCGGCACCATGGATGGCGGCACGGACGGCTCCGGAGCATGCCAGGTCATGGACATCCAGGTCGCCTGCCCCATTGACAGTGATATTCAGGGAAGAGCACTTGACTCCGTTCATGGAGAGGTCGCCGGCTCCGTTGATCACTATCCTGGCATCCTTGGTGGAGAGTTTGTCGAGGATGAGGTCGCCCGCACCGGCCACAGAGACCCTCAGGGTCGGGGTATCCAGGCCGTTGCACTTGAAATCACCGGCTCCCTTGATTTCAATGTTTTCCAGGCTGGAGGAGCTCACGCGGGCCTTGAAGGACTTGATACCGCGGAGGGACACCTTATCACGGCCCATCTTCACACGGAGGTTCTGACCGTCCTGTACCACATCGAGGAACTGGATGAGGTTGGACGGACCGGTCACCTCGAAAAGAGGGGTGGAAGACTGCACATACTCGATATCCAGGGCGCAGGCCACCTCGACGGAGTTGAAATCCTTCACGTCGAAAGTCTTGGTCAGGTTGTCGCCGCTGGCCTCGATGACTGTGGTTCCGGGTTCAGAACCTCTCACAGAGACGAACTTGCATGAAAACAGCAGGGAAATGGCGACGAGCGCCAGCATTAACTTTTTCATAATCGTATATTTTATCTTTTGTTTATCAATTCTGTCAAATCTATGCCGAGCAATTCGGCTTTCCTGCGAATAGCGGGCCATTCCTCGCTGAGGAAGCGATTTTTCTCTACATCGCGGATGGCGTCCCTCGCCGAGCCGGTGACGAAATAGCCTATGCCCCTCTTGTTGAAGATCACTCCCCTGTCGGTCAGCAGTTCGTACGAACGCGCGACAGTGTTGGGATTGACCCCGATCTCGGCTCCCCACTCCCTGACGGAAGGCACCCTGTCCCCGGGATTCATGGTCCCGGAGAAGATGGAGTCGCAGAAGGAATCGGCTATCTGGACGTAAATCGGTTTAGTGTTGTCAAATTCCATAGTGGTCTGGTTAAATTTGCATCTTCTTGAGCCTGAAATAGATACCTGTTCCGAAAAGAAGCAGCTGCACACCCAGGATCACACTCAGGGCCGTATTCAAGCCTTCGAAGGTGGTCGCGATATCAAAGCGCTCAGGGTCCTGGAGGATGCTGACTCCCAACTTTCCGGCAGGTACGGAGAATGCCAGGGAAAGGAACATGGAGAAGGCCATGGCGACGAGTATGCTCTTGCCCACCTTGGCTTTCTTGAAAAATATGGCGCCAAGCGTGAAGAAAAGGGTGTTCACGACAAATGAGAAGAAGACCAGGGCAGGCATGTTGATGGTAATGTCAGACATTCCTTCCTCATCGTGGAAAGTGGCAAGAGTGAGCATGTCCATGTCGAAAGCCTTCCCGTAGATTGAGTGGAAGGCATGGCTGAGCAGCCAGTCTGAAGCCAGGAAGAGCACCAGTACGCACACGGGCATGATGACGCAGAGCAGCAGCAGCATCGAAATGAATTTTTCCAGCGTGGAAGCAGGGATAAGCAGCCATGAGGAACCGTAACCCTTCTCGGTCAGGCGGCCATAAGTCCTGGCGGGCAGGAGCATGGTGGAGATTATGAACACAGCAGTCAACAGCCCATAACTCATGCCGGAAGTGTTCATAGGCTCGGGATCCGTACCGAAGACCCTGGAGAACAGCAAGTCGAATATGAAATATATCACGGGCATAAGTCCGAGTATGAGCACGGCTATGCCTGAATTGTTCCATGCCTGGCGGATGTCCCAGAGCAGATAGCGTCCGAAACGCTTGAAGCAGAACACGTTATTCATAGAAAAGGTCTTTATGGCTGTGAATGGTGTTGAAAAGGGCCTCCAGGTTCACCTTGCTCTCCTCACCGGTGAGGTTGGGGCAGACCTGGATGAATCCTCCAGGAAGTTTCTCCAGATAGAGGCTGTCGGGGCGGAGCTCAGCGCCGTAGTCGAAATACAACTTGGCGGAGATCTCCTCGATGGAGGCGTTCAGGAGCACTCTCTGGCGGTCCAGGATGATGATAGGGTCGATGACGTTCTCGAGGTCACGTACCTGGTGGGTGGAGATCACGATGGTCGAATCGTCACGGGTGTATTTCATGATGACCGAGCGGAACTGGGACTTGGAAGGGATGTCCAGACCGTTGGTAGGCTCATCCATGAATATATAATGTGCACCGCACGCGAGCGAGAAGGCGATGTGGGTCTTCTTCAACTGGCCTGCGGACATGGCGTTCATCTTCCTGTCAGTGGGATTCTCGAAGAGATGCATGATATCCATGAAGTGGTCCATGTTGAAGTCCGGCCAGAAGACGCCGTTGTTACGGGCGAAACGCTCTGCTGTGACCGTCAGGGCCGGCACATTGTCAGGAAGGTAGTAGATATCCGAGAGGAAGCCTGGCTTGCGGCTGTAGGGAGCGTCTCCGTCGATATCGATACTGCCGGAACCGGGTTTGAGGAGGCCGGCGAGGAGGGACAGCAGAGTGGTCTTTCCCACGCCGTTCTCCCCCAGGAGGCCGTATATGCGGCCGTCCTTCATAGTCATGGTGATACTGTCCAGCACCTTGGTGCTGCCGTATGCAAAGGCGAGATCGTTGATGGTTATCATAGTGTATTAGTTTATTAATACACCGCAAAGTAAAAACAAATATTTTTATCATGCAAATATTTTGGAGAAAAGATGAGAAATAGTATATTTGTGGAACAATTGTTCCATAAGAATAGTCAGGCCGATGTACCATGTAAAAAATGACAAGCGGGCCCTCAAATCAGCTGAGAAGATCATGGAGGGACTCGCCATCTGCATAAAGAACAAAAAGATAGACAACGTAGGCGTCACTGACATAGCTCTGGCCAGCGGTGTGAGCCGCGGGACCTTCTACAGACTGTTCGACTCCCCCGTCGACGTATTAGCCTACACCTGCAACAGACTAGCCGAAGAGGCCATGAAAGCTTCAAGTGACGCCGGTATCAGCAACTGGCGGGATTACACTGCATTCTCCCTCAATTTCTGCATGACGCACAGCAATGTGCTGGAGACCCTGCTCGGCTCCGGAAGGAACGACATCATCGAAAACACTCTCAACCGATTCTACATGGATAAGGGTGCCGTGTTCAACGAGCATATCTCGAACGGATTGACCGGAGAAGCATTGGAATACATACGCAACTCCTCCACCGCATCCATATGTGCTATCGTATTCACCTGGATCAAGCACGGACGCAAGGAAACCGTCGAAGAGCTCATGGCCATCCACGACAGATTCTTCAAATTCAACGACTGACGATGCTTGGCCTCATCCTCGCCATATCAGCATTCATTGTCTGGATCACAGGCAAACCCGGCAAGACCCCTCCCGGCAAACCGGAGGAACTCGCACGTCTCGCCGGCTGCATGCCCGGGGACTGCAGGGAAGGCAACCACATCACCACCTACACCGGTTTCTTCCCCATGATGGAAGGCCTGGAGCAGAGCATCAAATCGGCCCGCCACCACATCCATTTCCAGTTTTTCAAATTCGAGGACGATCCTTCGGGCAACAGGATCGCCACCCTCCTGGCCTTGAAGGCGGCCGAAGGAGTGGAAGTCCGCGTGCTCTATGACGACGCAGCCAATCTCACCCGCAAAGGCTTCTACAGGCGCCTGGCCAAGAGCGGGGTGCAGGTGATGCCCTACGGGCGGATGTACCTCCCCCTTATCCGTAAGAAGGACAATTACCGCAATCACCGCAAGGTAGTGGTGGTGGACGGCCGCACCGGCTTCGTGGGCGGGATGAACATCGCCGAAAGATACGGCCTAGGCCTCAGGTGGGGCTGCTGGAGGGACACCCACATCCGCATCGAGGGTCCCGCGGCCTCGCAGCTGCAGCTCGCCTTCCTCACAGACTGGCTCTACGCCAGCTCGCAGCTGCTCGCCGACCCCGTCTATTTCCCCGCCGTACCCGGCTGCGGCAGCTCCAAAGTGGAGATATTGACCTCCGGCCCCATAGGCGAGGGCCCCGTAATCATGCAAAGGCTCAGCCATCTGCTCGACTCGGCCAAGGAATACGCCTACCTCCAATCCCCCTACTTCATCCCGACCAGGCAGATCATGCACGCCATGTGCAATGCGGCGGAGCGCGGGGTGGACGTGCGCCTGATCATCCCCTACCGCGGCGACCACGGGGTGCTTACCCCCTGGGCCTCCAAATCATATATAGAGGAAGCGCAGGATTCAGGGGTGAAGATAGCCTTCTACAGGATAGGCTACATGCATTCCAAGACCTGGGTGGTGGACGACCGCTGGACCACCGTCGGCTCCACCAACATCGACGTGCGCAGCTATCTCCTGGACGAGGAAGCCAACGCCTTCATAGACGACCCCGCCTACGCCCGCAAGATGAAAGACATTTTCATGGAGGATGAATCATTCTCCGAATACATAGACCCTCAAGAATGGAAACTCCGCAGCGGCCTGGAAAGGCTGAAGCAGGGTTTCGCAAGGCTTTTCTCATCACAACTGTAAGCGACTATGGAAACTAAACAAGCCACCAGGATACAGACATCCCTCCTTAACGGCATAGAAAAGAAAGCTCTGGTGTGGCTCGCCGGCAAGCAGCCGGCGTGGATGACCTCCGACATACTGACCCTGATCGGACTTATAGGCTCGATACTCATTTTCTGCGGATACCTGCTCTCGGTCCGAAACATCAACTGGCTGTGGCTCAGCACCTTCGGACTGATTGTCAATTGGTACGGAGACTCCCTCGACGGGACCCTCGCCCGGGTCAGGAACAAGCAGAGACCCCTGTACGGCTACTACCTCGACCACATGATAGACCTCGTGGACGAAGCCTTCATGTTCTTCGGAGTGGGACTCTCAGCCCTGGCGCATCTGGAAGTGGTACTGTGGATGTATGTCTTCTATCTCTGGATGACCATCGGCGTCAGCATCAACGCCCACCTGCGCAGCGAATTCAAGCTCACCTATGCCAAGCTCGGCCCCACCGAATTCAGGGTCCTGGTCATGCTGGTCAACACCCTGCTGATCTTCATCAAGCCGCTGCGGGAATTCACCCTGCCCCTGAGCATTGGCAGATACAGTATATCCCTGACGACACTCGACCTCGGGATCGTAGCCGTAGGGATACTGCTGGCCGCGATGTTCTTCACGACCATGGTGAAAGATTTGAAATATTATTCTAAGATTGATCCGAAACGTTAGGATGCACTGCAGGCGGCTGCACTGCGGCTGCCTTCTTCAGAGCCTCCAGCTGCCTCTTCGTGATCTTGATCATAGTGCCGTGCTTGTAACCATTGGGGATGGAGATCTTGTCGTCGATGGGAGTGAAGGTCTTAAAATCCTTGGTGGACACGGCTCCGTAGCGCACCTGGCGGTACACATCATAATAGATCAGCCACTCGTCCCCCACCTTGATGACGCAGGGGCCTTCGCTGTACTCGGGCGAGAAGGGCTCGCAAGGGTCTGAGAAGGGTCCCTCGGGGGATTTGCCATAGACGCAGAAGATATTGCTGAAGCCGGGCTTGCGGTTGTCCTTGACCACGAACACATAGTCGTCCTTGGCCTTCTTCACCAGGAAGCCGTCGATGGTGTTGAAACCGGCGTCGTAGAACTGCTTGGCCGGGGTGAAGGTCTTGAAATCCTTGGTCTTGGTGTAATAAGGCCTGTGGCAGGCGTTGGTGCCGAGGCGGTCCATCTCGGTGTAGCGGCTCGGATGGATCTGGGAGGACCAGATCACATAGAACTCCTTCTCCTCATCGTCGTAGAAGAGCTCGGGAGCCCAGACATTGTTGGTCAGCGAATCCGCCATGACAGGTATCTCACGCTGCTCGCTCCAGTGGATGAGGTCCTTGGAGCTGGCGTAGCCAAATCCCCTGCTGCCGCTCCACTGGGTAGTCCAAACCAGGTGGAATGTACCGTCGGGACCCTGGAGTATGGAGGGATCGCGAAGGACCCTGGTGGGCATGTACTTGGGGATCTGCTCCTGTCCGTTGAAACGGTTGATGTAGGGTTTGTCGTTGCCTATCTGGGGCACGAGCCACACATCACCTATAGGCTCCCAGTGATAGCCGTCGAGGCTGTAGAGATAGTTCATACCGCTCACTGAGGGCTCCAGGAACGAGGTGAAGAGATACACATTCTTTTCAGGCGCACAGGAAGCCAGCAGCATGGCTCCCAGGGCGAAGGCAAGGATTTTCTTCATAGACGGAAATATGGTTTAGAACAAAAATAGTATATTTGCGGGAAAATAATCCAAATAAGATGAAAAAATTATTTCTTTCCATGATTCTTCTGACAGCGGGATGCATGATCGCCTCCGCTCAGACGAACAGTTCGACTATCGACGACGTGCTCGAAAAAGCCGCCGAAAGCAGGACCATCTCCAAGCCCAGCAGCCCCGTGAAATTCGAATTCTTTTCACACGTGCGTTTCGGACATATCATAGCCCCCGGTGAATTCTACAGCAAGAAGTTCCTCAGCAACAACGAGTTGGAGGTGAACACCTTCGAAATCGGCCTCTACCCTACCGACTGGTTGGGCATAAGGGCGGGTCTCGACCTCAAGTTCGACACCTTCAACACCATCCCCGACAGGTATGTGTTCGACCTGGACAATAACAGGCAGCCCAATATCTACTCCATCATCATCCCCAAGGAGTATTCCAGGCTCGACAACTTCGCCCTCGGCATCCCCGCCGTGCTCCAGTTCCGCAGTGGCAAGGTCCGCTTCAAACTCGGAGGTGAGGCCCTCTTTTACCTGAGTTCCAACGTCAGGACAGCCTACAAGTCCACCACCAACGACATCGTGCGCAGGGTCATAGATACCGCCGACGGCGGCCGTCCTTCAAGCTTCGTGTGGACCTGGCTCGCAGAGCTCAACCTCAGCGGCCTCGGCATCTACTACCGCTACTGCCCCAACCCGGCCATCCCCGGCGGCAACACCAACCTGGTTTATCACACCATAGGCATCAGCTTCGGAAGATAATCCGCTGAGACATACAAATAAAAGAGGATGACCGGAAGGCCATCCTCTTTCTTTATGATCTGGTTTCTTTATGATCCGGGGGCTAGAGTTTAGCCACCAGGTCGCTGATCATATGCAGCTGCTCGGGGATACGGATGTGCTGGGGGCACTTGGGCAGGCAGGCGTTGCAGGAGATGCAGGCGTCGGCCCGGGCAGCCTTGGGAAGCTCGTTGTACAGCTTCAGGAAGGCCTTTTTCTTCTTGTTGAAGTCCTTGTCCTTGCGCTCCGGATCAGGGATGTTGAGCTGGTCGCTGGCGGTGTTGAAAGCCTTGAAATTGCCGGGGATGTTGATTCCGTGCGGGCAGGGCATGCAGTAAGAGCAGGCCGTGCAAGGGATGTGGATATTGGACTTGTACAGGTCGGCGACGGTCTGCATGAAGTCCATGTCCTTCTTGTCGAAAGGCTCGAAACCGGTGAACAGGGAGACATTCTCCTTGAGCTGCTCCATATTGGACATGCCGCTCAGGGTCACCATCACATTGGGAAGGCTGCCCACGAAGGTGAGGGCGTTGCCGGCGGGGGTCAGTTCCGGATGACGGCTCCTGAGGACACCGGCGATGGCGTCATTGACATTGGCCAGGGCGCCGCCCTTGACAGGCTCCATCACCAGCACGGGTATGCCCCTGCGGGTCAGGGTGTCATAGAGATACTCAGAGCTCGTCTCCCCGGTGGAGGGACCGAAATTGGAAGGCATGTCCTTCCAGTCGGCGTAGTTGAGCTGGATCTGCACGAAATCCCAGTCATAGAGATCCAGGACAGACTCCAAGTCGGCATTGTTGCCGTGGTAGGAGAAGCCCAGATGGCGTATCACACCCTTGGCTTTCTGCTCCAGCAGGAAATCGAACACACCGTTGTCACGGTAGCGGATGTTGAACTCATCGACAGTAGGCACATTGTGCAGGAGGTAGAAGTCGAAATACTCCACCTGCAGGTTCTTCAGGGAGTTGGCGAACATCTGCTTGGCAGAGTCCAGGGTCGGAGACTGGCGGCCGAAAGCCATGTTGGACAACTTGGTGGCGAGCTTGTAGCTCTCGCGAGGATGGCGGCTCAGGGCCTTTCCCATCGTCACCTCCGAATCACCGTACACCGGGGCGGTGTCGAAATAATTCACTCCATGGGCAATGGCGTAGTCCACCATCGCATTTACCGCTTCCTGGTCGGAGGGACCGCCGAAGCCGAAGCCACCGCCGCCGCCCGCAGCAGAGGGCAGACGCATGCAGCCGAGGCCAAGCATGCCCAGGGTCTCCCCTATCTTGCTCCAGGTCCGGGTGTCAATCTTGGAGCCCTCGGGGGCTTCTTTCCAGGGAATGGTGTCAGAGGGAGTGCCGGCAGCAGCATTGCCTCCCTGACCGCAGGCCGACAGGACGGGGCCGGCAGCCACAAGCCCGACACCTGCGAAGAACATCTCCTTGAGAGCTTCGCGACGGGTGATCTTGTTGTTCTTTTCCATAGTCCGATATTATTTGTTATTGCTTGAAATCAATAAGTGACAGACCTATATTAATTTTGCAAATTTACAAAATTTGTATATTTGTCGAATCAGAAACCGCATGTCATATGAAAAACAATCTTCTTTGGATGCTTACGGCTGCAGTCATCGCCATGAATATCACCTCCTGCGAGAGGAGGCCGGCTGACTATGACGAGGAAACGATACAGCTCGCTCCCGCCAACTGTTTCGTGGTCACGGCCCCCGGAGCCTACGCATTCAAGGCCCTCAAGGGCAATTCCACCCTGGGCGTGGGCGAAGTAGCCACCGTGGAAGTCCTCTGGGAGAGCTTCGGCACCATGGAGAAGCCCGCCAGGGAGTCGATAGTGAAAGAAGTGAGCTATACGTACTACGACAGCATGATAAGGTTCACGACCCAGCCCACCCTGCAGAACGGCAACGCCCTCATCGCAGCCAAGGACGAGTCTGGAAACATCCTCTGGTCCTGGCACATATGGGTCTGCAAGGGCTGGAATCCCGATAAGACGGCGCACAGCTATGCCAATGGCGCCGGCACCATGATGGACCGCAACCTGGGTGCCACCTCCGCCGTCCCCGGCGACGTCGCCGCCCTGGGTCTGCTGTACCAATGGGGCCGCAAGGACCCGTTCCTCGCCTCCGGCAAGATCTCCGAGAACAGCGAGGCGGCATCCACCCTCGATTGGCCCGAGCCGGTGCTCTCCGATACCCACACCGGCACCATTGCCTTTTCAGTCGCCCACCCCACCACATACATCGCCTCCGTCGAGGACAATTACGACTGGTACTACACCGGTTCCTACTCGACCGAAAACAGCCGTTGGCAGGAGGAGAAGACCATGTACGACCCCTGCCCCGCCGGGTGGAAAGTCCCCTACGGGCCCACTGCGGAGCACAACGGCTTCTGGGGCACCGCCTCCGGCAAAACCTTCGTCATCATCAACCCCGACAAGGAGCTCTGCGGCTACGACTTCAACGGGATCTTCAGCAACTCCGGCCTGATCTGGTATCCCTTCGCCGGGTTCCGCGACGATGTCGCCGGGAAGCTGAGCGCCACTGGCTCCAACGCCGGATCGTGGACTTCGGCAGCCGACCTCGACGAGATCGATCCCAACGCCAAGGTCATGGCCTTCGGGCTGGACTGCTCCTACACTTCGCAGGGCGACATGATGGTCTTCATGAACAACGATTACTTCCGTGCAGTCGCACACTCGGTGCGCTGCATCAAAGATACCCCCACGAACAATTAACACACACGCATAATGAAATTCAAGCACATCGTCATGGCCCTCGCCGCCATTTTTTTCACCGCCGCCAGCGTATCGGCACAGACCGCAGAAGAGATTTTGGAAAAAATGTCCGCCGAGATGGAGAGGGGCGAGGCTGAAGGCTTTTCCATGGACTTCATCATGAAGATGCCCATCCTGGGCTCTATCAGCGCCCACAACCAGATACGCGGAGAAAAGATGAAATCCGAGATCAAGAGCTCGGAAGGCGACTCCATAGTCTGGACCGACGAAACCACCGACTGGACCTACTCCCCCAAGACCAACGAAATCACCATCGAAAACAGGAAGACCGACGGCTCGGAGAACAACAACTCCGACATGTCCCAGTTTGAGAGCATCTCCCACGGCTACGATGTCTCCATCCAGAAACAGACCCCCGAAGCCTGGTACATAGTCTGCAAGAAAAACAAGGACAACAAAGAGAAGGACGATCCCAAGAGGATGGACCTGGCCGTGCGCAAGGCCGATTTCCTGCCCATCTACCTGCGTGCAAGCGTGTCCGTCGTGACCATCAGCATCGAGAACTACAGCCTCGGAGTCAGCGAGGAGAGCATCACCTTCCGCGCCGAGGACTACCCCTCAGCCAAGATAGTCGACAAGAGACAGGACTAATATGCACAAAGGCTTCCATTCCGCCGTCGCCGTAGCATTGGCCACCGGCGCTTTGTTTCTGGTCTCCTGCCGAGAGGACCGCGATTTCGTCAAGATCACCGACGTGGTGCCCGACGTCATCATGGAGATACGCTACTACAGCACCTACAACTTCACCGGCACCCGCGTGGACGGCTACGAAGCCCCCACCGCCCTGCTCACCCGGGAAGCCGCCGAGGCTCTGAAAGCCGTCAGCGACGATGTGATGGCCCAGGGCTACAGGCTCAAGATCTACGATGCCTACCGCCCCCAGAAAGGCGTGGACCATTTCGTACGCTGGGCGGCCGACATCCCCGACACCTTGATGAAGCCATACTTCTACCCCGACCTGGACAAGAGCGTACTCTTCGACCAGGAATACATCATGGCCAAAAGCGGGCACACGAGGGGCTCCACCGTGGATTTGACTCTGTTTGACATGGCCACCGAAAAGGAAGTGGACATGGGCGGCACCTTCGACTGGTTCGGCCCCGAAAGCCACCCCGACTTCTGCGGGGACCCCGACACCTTCGAATACACCGGGGACAATAGCGCCAGCCCCACCGGACGCAGCATCACCGCCGAGCAATTTGCCAACCGCATGATCCTGCGCCGCGCCATGCTGAGCCACGGCTTCAAGCCGCTCGACAGCGAATGGTGGCACTTCACCCTCCGCGACGAGCCCTACCCCGACACCTACTTCAAGTTTCCGGTGAAGTAGGCAAGGCGCTTACACCGGATCAGTGGATTTCCTTACCGAAGGGGAAGATGGAGCCGACAGCCATACGGAAATGCTGGAAGCCCCAAGGGATACCTACTATGGTGATGCAAAGGATGAGTCCGCAAGCAAGATGGATGAGCGCGATCTCCCACCAGCCCAGAAGTATCCAAATCAGATTCATCACTACGGACACACACCCCGGCTCGTTGGGGCCGTTCACCAGCTCATGGCCGAAAGGCCAGAGGGCATAGGTACCCAGTTTGAACAGCTGGACACCGAAAGGGATGCCGATGATGGTGATGCACATCACGAGGCCCACAAGATAGTATATGAGGGCGATGATAAACCCGCCCAGGACAAGCCAAAGTATGTTTCCGAGAAATTTCATGGCCGTAAATATACAAAATTCTACTTATCCACCCGCTCCAGCAGATCCCACAGGCCATCCTCACTGAGCACTCCCCTCTTGAGATCCCGGGGGACGAGCCCCTTCTCATCAGCCTCGAAATCCTTCCTCCACTTCCCGGACTCATAATACTCGCGCAGAGCCGCTATGTCATCGCGGAGCCCCGCCAGCCGCGCCTCCGCCCTCTCGAGCTCGTCCAGGGCGGCCAAGACATGGTCGTACCGCTCCTCCATAGCTTGGATGCGGGCGATACGGGAAGTGGTTTGTTTCTTCATCATTTTCTGCATCAAATTTAAAGAAATGATGCGGAAAAACAGCAAGAAATAGTGCACTTCGGACGAACGCTATTTAATAATTCGGCAATTTCCAAAGGATTTTGCCGAATTATTACTATATTGGCGACAGATATGAAAACTGGGAAATTCAATAAGGAGATTCAGGAACTGCTGCTGCAAGACAAGGTGTTGGCAGTGGCGGATTTTGCAGCGGTATGCCCCGGATTGCCGGCGGCTACTGTATATTCGAAGATCCGTGCCCTGGTTCGGGAAGGTCGGTTGGTCACCATCGGCCGAGGCCTGTATACCAGCACTCCCAAGCCAGAATATCACCCTACTGTCTCCCGACGGATGAAGGATATCCACCAAGTAATGGTCTCTGATTGCGAGGGGGTGGATTTCTGTGTATCCGAATGCAATGGCAATCTATCTCTGTACGCATCTAAAACTGATCATCCCACTGTCATGAAGGCTCTCCGACAAAAGGGCTACAAGGTCATCAGCGGGGAGATTGCTTCCAGTTTTCTAGAAAGCCTTGAGGGTTATGTCGTATTGGAAAATCTGATTTCTGAGAGTCCGCTCGTTGTGGAAGATGGTTTATATGTTCCGTCCCTGGAGAAGGAATTGGTGGATGCTATGTGCGACCGGAAAAGCCCACTTCAGTTACTTGAACTTCAGAAAAAGGTCGAAGCCTATCCGGTAAACAGAAACAGGCTCCGCCGCTATGCTGAAAGGCGTGGCGTCGCAGCGGAACTTCAGGAGATGATACTTTCGCTGAACCAGGAACGCCTGGATATAATCGGAAAAGTGCAGCGTTATCTGTCCTCCACACCTGTCACGAAGGCCTGGGTCTTCGGTTCTTTTGCCCGTGGCGAAGAACGTCCCGACAGCGACCTCGACTTGCTGGTCAGTTATGACAACACTTCAGACCTGTCACTGCTGGACACCATCCGCTTCCGGCTGGACCTGGAAGCCGCAACCCACCGCAAGGTCGATCTGGTCGAAGACGGATACCTAAAATCTTTTGCCATCCCCAGTGCCGAACGAGATAAATATTTGATTTATGAGAGACACGGCGAACGATAGGTATACCGCAGCCCTCAATCTTTTTATGAAGGCCGTGGTTCGCGAGCGCAGAATCCCGTTCGAGATCAAGGCAGAAACGGAAGCTGAATTAAGACGCAAAGGTTGGGAGGCCTTCCTTCAGATGCGCGAAACGGCCATCGCCAATGGTGCAGCCGACATGACGCTGGATGAGATTAACGAAGAAATTCGCGCAGCACGAAATGGCAAATAAGGTCCCAAGAAAACCGTTTGTCGTGACTCCGGCCGAGATGATTGCCATTATTGAGGGTGATAACAGGTAAGGGCCTGATTATTTCATAATACTGCCGGCAATAATCCAAAGTCGATCTGGTCGAAGACAGTTTCGCTGAAATGTAACAAACTGACAATCAAGCAGTAGCGTAATGTACTGGAGTCGCCTGGATTCAACCGTCAAATGCAACTTTTTTCGTTGTTTTAGTTAAAGAATTAAAAAGTTCATTTGGAGAGAAAAAGCCAAGTCTTTTTCTCGGCCGATTATTGATTTTATCCTGGATAGCCAGCACCTGCTCTTCG
>JAFTBU010000023.1 GCA_017455065.1 Bacteroidales bacterium | reverse complement strand
TTCGGGCGCCCGAGGCAGCACCCAGCAGATCAAGCAGCTCTGCGGCATGCGTGGCCTTATGGCAAAGCCCCAGAAGAGCGGCGCGAGCGAGAACGCAATCATCGAGAACCCCATCACCTCCAACCTTAAGGAGGGTATGACAGTGCTCGAGTACTTCATCAGCACCCACGGTGCCCGTAAGGGTCTTGCCGATACCGCCCTCAAGACGGCTGACGCAGGTTACCTGACCAGGCGTCTGGTGGACGTCTCCCACGACGTGATCATCACCGAGGAAGACTGCGGCACCCTCAGGGGTCTGATCGCTACAGCCATCAAGAACAAGGACGAGGTCGTCGAGTCCCTCGGAGAGAGGATCCTCGGCCGTACCAGCGTCCACGACATATTCAACCCTCTGACCGGAGAACTCATCCTGAGCGCGGGCGAAGAGATCCGCGAGAAGGAAGCCGATCTCATCGACTCCCTCCCCATCGAACAGGTCGAGATCCGTTCGGTCCTCACCTGCGAAAGCCGCAAGGGTGTCTGCGCCAAGTGCTACGGACGCAACCTTGCCACCAGCCGCATGGTCGAGAAGGGTGAGGTCGTCGGCGTGATCGCCGCACAGTCCATCGGTGAGCCTGGTACCCAGCTTACGCTCCGTACCTTCCACGTCGGTGGTACCGCATCTTCTTCAGTGGCTGACTCTTCCATCGATTCCAAGTATGACGGTGTCCTCAAGTTCGAGGAGCTCCGTACCATCGAGAGGATCGCTGACGACGGCACTTCCCAGACCGTTGCCGTGAGCCGTATGACCGAGCTCCGCATCGTGGATGAGAACACCGGCATCACCTTCTCCCAGTACGACATCCCTTACGGTTCCATCCTTTACAAGAAGGACGGTGACAAGGTGAAGAAGGGCGACAGGATCTGCGAATGGGATCCTTACAACGCCATCACCATCGTCGAGACCGCAGGTACCCTCCGCTTCGAGAACATGCTCGAGGGCGTCACCTTCCAGAAGGATGCCGCCGACGAGTTCACCATGAGCACCGACAAGGTCATCATCGAGTCCAAGGACAGGGCGAAGAGCCCCGCCATCGACATCGTGGATGAGAAGGGCAACATCGTCAAGCAGTTCAACCTCCCTGTCGGAGCCCACGTCCTCGCCGAGGACGGCAGCGCCGTCAAGGCCGGTGACATCATCATCAAGATCCCCCGCGCCATCGGCAAGTCTTCGGATATCACCGGTGGTCTGCCCAGGGTTACCGAGCTCTTCGAGGCCCGCAATCCGTCCAACCCTGCCATCCTCTCCGAGATCAACGGCGAGGTCATCCTCGGCAAGGTCAAGAGGGGCAACCGTGAGATCACTGTCAGGAATCAGTCCGGTGACGAGAAGCACTACCTCGTGCCTCTCACCAAGCAGATACTTGTCCAGGACAACGACTACGTCAAGGCGGGCACTCCCCTCTCAGACGGCGGCGTTCCTCCTACCGACATCCTCAACATCCTCGGTCCGGTCAAGGCTCAGGAGTACATTGTCAATGAAGTCCAGGCAGTCTACCGTCTGCAGGGTGTGAAGATCAACGACAAGCACTTCGAGATCATCGTCCGCCAGATGATGCGCAAGGTGGAGATCACCAACCCCGGTGACACCAGCTTCCTGCAGGAGGAGATGGTGGACAAGTGGCAGTTCATGGATGCCAATGACAGCATCTACGGCAAGTATTATGTCGAAGATGCCGGAGATTCACAGAAGTACGCTCAGGGCGACATCATCAATGCCCGCGAGCTCCGCAACGAGAACGACTCCCTCGGCAGGCAGAGCCTCAAGCTCCTCGTGACCCGCCCCGCAGAGCCCGCGACCGCCCGCCTGATACTCCAGGGTATCACCCGCGCCGCCCTCAAGACCGGAAGCTTCATCTCCGCCGCATCCTTCCAGGAGACCACCAAGGTGCTCAGCGAAGCCGCCATCCGCGGCCGCGTCGACCACCTCGAAGGCCTCAAGGAGAATGTCATCTGCGGTCACCTGATTCCCGCAGGTACCGGACTCAAAGACTACCAGGACATCATCGTCGCCCGCAAGGACGACATGGCCCAGGAGCTCAGCGAACTCTAGTACCAGCCTTTAATAAAAGGAAGCCGGCCCTTTAAGAGCCGGCTTTTTTTAATGCCTGTTCCAGATCCGCGAGGATGTCGTCGATGTGTTCGACGCCGATGGAAAGGCGTATGGTAGTGGGTGTGATATGCTGCGCGGCGAGTTCCTCAGGGCTGAGCTGGGAGTGCGTGGTGGTGTAGGGATGGATCACCAGGCTCTTGACATCTGCCACATTAGCCAGCAGTGAGAATATCTTCAGGGAGTCTATGAACTTCCATGCATCCTCCTGGGTCCCTTTGATTTCGAAAGTGAAAATCGAACCTGCGCCCTGAGGAAAATAGCGCTCGTATATCGCATGGTCCGCATGGTCAGGGAGAGCCGGATGATTGACCTTGGCCACCTTGGGGTGCTTCGAGAGGAACTCCACCACCTTCAAGGCATTTTCAGTATGACGCTGTATCCTGAGCGGCAGGGACTCAACCCCCTGGAGCAACACCCAGGCATTGAAAGGACTTATGGCGGCACCGGTATCGCGGAGCAGGACGGCGCGGATGCGGGTGACAAAGGCGGCGGCACCGGCAACATCGGCGAAGATGGCACCATGGTAACTCGGGTCCGGTTTTGCCAGGGTGGGATACTTGTCGGGGTCGGCCTTCCAGTCAAACTTTCCGCCGTCCACGATCACTCCGCCCAGCGAAGAGCCGTGACCGCCTATGAATTTCGTGGCGGAGTGGACCACTATATCGGCACCGTGCTCGAGAGGACGGATCGATATGGGAGCGAAGGTATTGTCCACGATGAATACAATATTGTGCCTGTGAGCCACTTCTGCGATGGCTTCGAAGTCGATGACATCCGAGTTGGGATTGCCGAAAGTCTCCGCGTAGATGACCTTGGTATTGGGTCTGATGGCAGCCTCGAGTCCCTTGAGATCATTGACATTCAATATGGTGTTCTCTATGCCATGGGTGGAAAGGGTGTGGGTTATGAGATTGAAGGAACCCCCGTAGAGATTGTCTGCGGCGATGAGATGGTCTCCCTGCTGCAAGACATTCTGGAGGGCATAAGTGACAGCGGCGGCGCCTGATGCGACGGCGAGTCCTGCTACTCCCCCTTCGAGTGCAGCAACGCGCTCTTCGAAGACCGCCTGGGTGGAATTGGTAAGCCGGCCGTAGATATTGCCAGGATCCCTCAGGGCGAAACGGTCCGCTGCATGCTGGCTGCTATGAAAAACATATGACGTCGTCTGGTAGATGGGGACTGCGCGAGAATCTGAGGTGGGATCCGGTGCTTCCTGCCCTACATGAAGGGCCAGGGTCTCAACATGATAATCAAGAGTGCTCATTTCTATTTCTTTTTTTGGTTTGTATTTCGGTCAGTTGTCAATGGCAAAGGTCCGGAGTTTAGAAATATATTCCAAGCGTTTATAATAATTTGGTTAATTTTACTATTTTTGTGCTATCATATAAAAGTATATTCCAAAACCGACTAACACTCGCCTTCCTGACAGATTATTATTCTTTTTGATATGAGCGGACTCGACTCCACAGACCTCGCTATCCTGCGCATCCTGCAGGAAGACGCGACCCTGACCAACAAGCAGGTCGCTGCAAAAGTGCATCTTTCCCCCACTCCGGTATTCGAGCGGATACGGCGTCTGCGCGACCAGGGATACATAAAAGGATATGTAGCCATCCTGGACCCGGAAAAGCTGGACTGCTCATTCACTGCATTCTGCTACATCAAGATGAAACAGCACACTTATGAGAATGCCGACAGGCTGATGAAAGCCGTGCAGACCATGGACGAAGTCGGAGAGTGCTACAACATTTCAGGGGACTACGACTTCCTCCTGAAAGTTTATGTGTCCAGCATGAAAGAATACCAGCAATTCGTGTTGAGGATACTCGGAGAGATGGACTGCATAGGAGGGCTGAACAGCAGTTTCGTCATGGGAGAGGTCAAGAACACCCACGCCATACCAGTAAAGTAATTCTGCTGACCAAGACCCTTTCGCACAAGTTACTTTTAATTCATTATATATCGGCATCGACAAATTACATATCATATTGTCAATTCAATAAAATGAATTACTTTTGCGATGAATGCATTACAATTTTTTATTTCTTTGAATAGTATGAAATTTTCAAATTACCGCAATTACAGTGCGTTGATATTCTGTATTATCGTGCTGATTTCTATGTCAGGATGCTTCCACGAGGAAGGGGATAAAGGGATTATAGCTGACAATAAAGCTCCGAGCATTGCAGATATCGAAACATTATCATCATCTATCAAATTGATACCTGTCCCGAAGGAATGCATGATCGGCAACATTATGTATTCCAAGTCATATGGTGACATGATATTTCTCTTTGACGAAGGTCTAAGAAAAATTCACTGCTTTGAAAACGGGACCCCGTGTTTCACACTTGATAAAGTCGGCAGAGGGCCTGAAGACTACATAGGTATCGGCGCGTTTACATACATCCAGGACAGCAGGGAACTTGTCATTTTCGAAAGGGAGAAAAGACTTCTTAAGTACTATTCCATCGATAGCGGCGGTCTGCAGCGTAAAATGGAAATACCTTTTTATGCTAATGCAATGGAATATTTGAAAGACGGGGAATTCTTATTCATACGTGAAACGGACAAGCAAGGCAATACTCCTGCGGTATGCTTGTACTCAACATATGAAGGTACCGTTAGGACGATTCTACCACTGAGGGACGATCAAGCAGAAATGACCACTGATTTTAGTTTCACTAAGAAATGTGATTCTGTTTTTTTTGGGATATCCTCTTACAGTACAGCATTATATAGCTTCCGGGCAAATCTTACCGAAGAGAAGACAATCTACTTCGAAAGCAATGCCCTCGATAAAAACTACTGGTCGGGCGAGTTCGACGAAAGAAAAGAAGAGATCTTGACTAATGCTATTGTATCAGGAAAGGACATTGCTTTAGCACCATCATTTTTGAACACTAATAAAACAGCACTTTCATTTTGGTACATTAATGCAATGGGACAAGCTCATTCTACTCCGCCTATGAATCTTTGCATTATCGATAAATCAGAAGCTGTTGTCTATTCTAATGTCCGATGTCTTTCTTTAGGGGTGCAGAATCTTCAGCCTATTGGAGTATATGGATCAGGGTACGTCTCTCTTCTGTTCCTAGATATGATCAAGCCGAAACAGGGCACAACTCTTGGCGATGATGTCTTAAGAATGCGCGAAATGGGATTGGATACGGCATTGATGGTATATGAACTATAGACTATGGGGATATCCACTTTTATTGCTACCTTAGTAGGATAAATGTGAATTCGAAATGATGAGAACTCTCCTGCTGACCAATACCCTTTCGCACAAGAAAGAAATCTTCGTCCCCGTACACCCGGGCCATGTAGGCATGTATGTCTGCGGTCCCACCGTCTACGGTGACGCTCATCTGGGACACGCCCGTCCCGGAGTCACCTACGATGTGCTCGCCAAGCTCCTCAGGCACCTGGGTTACAAGGTCCGCTACGTACGCAATATCACCGATGTAGGCCATCTGGAGCACGATGCAGACGAGGGTGAGGACAAAATAGCCAAGAAGGCCCGCCTGGAGCAGCTCGAGCCCATGGAGGTAGTGCAGACCTATACCCTGCGCTACCACGAGGCCATGAGGCTCCTGAACGTCGCTCCCCCCAGCATAGAGCCCCGTGCCAGCGGACACATCGTGGAGCAGATCGAGGCCATCAAGAAGATACTCGAAGCCGGATACGCCTATGAGTCCAACGGCAGCGTCTATTTCGACGTGGAGAAATACAACAAGGACCACAACTACGGCATACTCTCCGGACGCAGCCTCAACGATACCCTCGAGGGCACCCGCAGCCTGGACGGCCAGACTGACAAGAAGGCTCCCTACGACTTTGCCCTCTGGAAAAAGGCCGAGCCCGAGCATATCATGCACTGGCCCTCTCCCTGGGGAGAAGGCTTCCCGGGCTGGCACCTGGAGTGCTCCGTCATGGGCGAGAAATACCTCGGCCAGGAGTTCGACATCCACGGCGGAGGCATGGACCTGATGTTCCCCCACCACGAGTGTGAGATAGCCCAGAATGTCGCTTCCCGCGGCACCCAGGGCGTGCACTACTGGGTACACAACAACATGATCACCATAAACGGGCAGAAGATGGGCAAGTCCCTGGGCAATTTCATCACCCTCCCCCAACTCTTCAGCGGAGACCATCCCAAGTTGGACCAGGCCTACAGCCCGATGACCATACGTTTCTTCATCCTCCAGGCCCATTACAGAGGCACCCTGGACTTCTCCAATGAAGCCCTGCAGGCAGCCGAGAAAGGCCTCAAGAGAATAATGCAGGCAGCCTCCGACCTCTATGCCCTCTGCGGACGCAAGGCACCCTCCCTCCCCTACGGAGAGCTCTCCGATGCCATTGCCCCCGACAACTGCCCTGCCGACAACCCGGAGGTCAAGGCCATATTCGAGGGCATCTACGACGCACTCTGCGACGACCTCAACACTCCCGTAGCCCTCGCCCATATCTCCGAAGCCGTAAGGATTGTCAATACGGCCAAGGACGGCAAGCTGAAACTCTCCAAGGGCGACCTCGACACCCTCACTCAAATATTCGACGATATAGTGTTCGGGGTGCTTGGCCTCAAGGATGAGCAGGAAGGCTCAGGCAAGAGCGGCGAGATCATCAGCGGCCTGATGGACATGGTCCTCGAGCAGAGAGCTGCCGCCAAGGCTGCCAAGGACTGGACTACCTCAGATCACATAAGGGACGCCCTGAAAGCCCTCGGCATCACCGTAAAGGACACCAAGGACGGCGCAGAATGGACCATAGGATGAAACTCGTTTCCTGGAATGTGAATGGCCTGCGGGCCGTGGCCGGCAAAGGTTTCGCGGATATTTTCGTGGAGCTGGACGCCGATTTCGTGTGCCTGCAGGAGACCAAGCTGCAGGCCGGACAGATAGACCTGGAATTCCCCGGGTACCGCTCATTCTGGAACTATGCCGACAAGAAAGGCTATTCCGGCACTGCCATATACAGCCGGGTCGAACCCCTCAGCGTAAGCTATGGCATAGGAGTGGACGAGCACGACCACGAAGGAAGGGTCATCACCCTGGAGACGGAGGAGTTCTTTCTGGTCAATGTCTATGTCCCCAACTCCCAGGATGGCCTCCGCAGGCTGGACTACCGCATGAAATGGGAAGACGACTTCCGCGCCTATGTGAGCGCCCTCGCCACCCGAAAGGGTGTGCTCATCTGCGGTGACATGAATGTGGCCCATGAGGAGATCGACCTCAAGAATCCCGCGACCAACCATTTCAACGCAGGCTTTTCCGACGAGGAAAGGGCCAAGATGACGGAACTCCTGGGAGCCGGATTCATCGACAGCTGGAGATATTTGAACCCCGACGGTGTCAAATATTCATGGTGGTCATACCGGATGAACGCCCGCGAGAGGAACGTGGGGTGGCGCATAGACTATTTCCTGGTATCCGAAAATTTCCGTTCCCGCATCGCCGGAGCGGATATCCTCGACACAATCCAAGGCTCCGACCATTGTCCTATATATCTCATTATAGAATAAAAAAGGAAGAGCTTGCATTTTTTCTTATTTGTTGCTAGTTTAGCAACAAATAATAACACCATGAAACATTTAGTTTTTTATATAGCTGCCTTTGCGGTTATTTTATCTCTTTTTATCAGCTTTTCCAAGTTGCATGCAAGACTTCTCAATAATTTCAAATTATTATTCTGTTCCTGCTTAGCTCTTTGTGTATACGCCTGCGATGTCGGTGTTCACTACAGAGCTGATGAGGCTATGGATATGGCTTCAGTTGAACCTGTATCAATTTCGGAACCTTCCATTTCTAAGATATGTCAAATATTTGGAAGCCGCCAATTAATCAGTGCCGGAGACTACATCATAACAATAACCAAGAATATTGACTCACTTTTCTATATTATTGATCCAAACACTAAGGAGGTTTTAACTAGTATTGGCAACAAAGGACGGGGGCCAAACGATTTTCTATTGCCTTTCTCGAGTAAACAATATTGGAAAGATGACTCGGGCAACACTATTCTTGTTTTCATCGACTCGCAAGGTATCTATACAATCAATTTGTCGGAATCCGTATACAACGGTTATCCGGTCAAAGAGAAAATAGGTAATCTTGCATCTTTTGGCGAATATGTTGCAACTATAAATCAAGAAGCCATTCTGGGGGAAAATGAATCAATGAGATGGATTGGCCCCAAATATAGAGATGCCAGAGACGGCTTGGAGCAGCCTCCGTGCTTTATACATCATACTCCGGATTATGATTTCGATTTCAATATCTTCCCTCGCCTGTTCAGGAATCCGTCCTTTAGAGAAATCCATTATTTTGCGCATGAAGGCCCCTTCCGAATCAGGCCAGACAAGAGAAAAGTTGCATATTCACCAAGTATTTTAGATGAATTAGTTATCTTCGACCTGGGGAAAAACTCTTCAAAACGCGTTATCGGAGATAGCCCGTTCTCATTTGAAGATCTTTCTAAAAAATCATATGACAACATAATCAATACAGGCCAATTGTTCAGTATTGATGCCTCTGTAACTAATGGCCTTATTGCAGTTTTATATGACGGCCGAAAGATAATAGATACTCAGAAAGAAAATATTGGGTCCAGTTCTTATACAAAGATTTTCGACTGGGAAGGCAACACCCTGGCAGAGTTGCATTTTGATAAGTACTACACACAGATCTCTCTCAACGAAAACAATCAGGAATTATATCTCCTGGACACTGAAGATAATATCTGCCGTCTTGATCTTCAGCCTTATATTACTACTTCATCAGATTGATTGCCCCGAACACGCCGAGCGAGGCAGCTAACATGATGGCGGTGGCCAGCAGCAGGCCGCCCATCACATAAATCACGCTTTTCTTGAAATCCATATTGAGGAAGCTGGCGGCGAGGGTCCCGGTCCAGGCACCCGTGCCGGGCAGAGGTATGCCGACGAACAGCAGCAAGGCCCAGTAGAGTCCGCGGCCGGCCTTCTCCTCAAGCTTCGTCCCTCCCTTTTCGCCCTTCTGGAGGCACCAGGTGAAGAACCCTCCTATCACTTTCTTGTCCTTTCCCCATTCGAGCACCTTGCGGGCGAAGAAGAAGATGAACGGCACCGGCAGCATATTGCCCAGCATCGCGACGATGATCGAGGGGACAATGGGCAGGCCGAAGCCGACTGCATATGGGATGGCGCCCCTGAGCTCGATCAGAGGGACCATGGAGATAAGGAAAACTATGAGGTATTTTTTCATTTGATCTTGGTCAATAAGTTCGTGAGCTCCCGGAAGACCGAGAGCGTGGACTCCTGCACGCCTTCCCTGTCGGACAGGACTATGTCATAGACATTGCCCGGGAGCGGGGAACGGCCGATCTTAAAACGGGCACGGCTTCTCACCGCTGCCAGATGCACTGCGAAAGTATCCGGATTCACCAGGGAGATGAACATGTCCTCGTTTCCGTCCGGGCTGGGCCACTTGCGGGATTTGCGTATGCTCCCGAGCCAGCCCAGCTGCTCGGAGGTGGGTGCGAAGACGACAGGATTTATGCCGTAGCCATGGAAGAACTTGAACACAGCCTTCTGCAGCTCCTTGAACTCGGGATCCGAGGGATCCATGAAGACAGCCAAGGTCTTCACCTGGTCCAGGGGCATGATGGACGTGCCGACTTTTGAAGTCCGCATGCCGAGGGCAATCTTCCTTATGAAATCCTTGAACGACATTATATGGTGTTGGCGTCGATCAGTTCGCGTATCTCCTGCTTGGCATCCCTCCAGCGGGGGATGTCTATCTTGGTACCTATGATTTCCACTACCTTGGCGGCGATGATGGAACCCACCTCTCCGCAGACCTTGAGCGGCATGCCCAGGGAGTGCGCATACAGGAAACCTGCGGCATAGGTGTCCCCCGCCCCGGTCGCATCGACAGCTTCACCGGGCCAGGCCTTGATGTAGTGCTGCTCCTCTCCACGGCGCACCCAGCTGCCATCCTTTCCCACCTTCACGATGGCGGTGTCGCAGTTTTTGGCAATCTCGGCGAGTGCTTCCTCGGGATCCGCGAACTTCGTGAAAGCGCGGGCCTCGGTCTCATTGGCGAACACTATGTCCACGTACTTCTCCACGAGGTTGTGAAGGAAGGCGTTGTTGGACTCGACGACATTGTAGGAAGCCATATCCAGAGAAATGATACACCCGGCTTCGCGGGCCATCTCCACGGCGCGGCGGATCAGGGCTTGGTTCTGCACCAGGTAGCCCTCAATATGGAAGTAGTCGTAACCTTCGAAATACTCCGGCTTGAGGTCTTCGGGCACCAGCTCGAGAGCTGCCCCCAGGTGCACTGCGAAGGTCCTCTCGGCATTGGCCCCGGTGATGAAGACCATGGAGCGGCCGGAGGCGTTGGTGCCTTTGAGCAGGGTGCAACGGACGCCGTACTGCTCCTCGCTGCTCTGGAAAAGGTGCCCCAGCTCGTCGTCGCCCACCTTGCCGATGAATGCGGAAGGCATGCCGAAGATGGCGGAGCAGGCAATGGTGTTGGCAGCGCTGCCGCCCGCCACGTAATGCACGCTCAGCCGGCTCAGGTCCTCCCAGATGGCATCGGCCGTCTCGGCGTCCACATGCTGCATGCTGCCGCGGGGCAGATGGTATTTCTGAAGCAGCGTGTCATCGGGAAGGACGGCGAGTATATCCGTCAGGGCATTTCCTATTCCAAGTATCGATTTCATCTGTATAAGTCCGTTAATCTTCAAAATTAATAAAATAATCGTTAATTATGACTAAATTTGCCGCCGCAATGAGTGATAAAGCCAAGAAAATCATAAAGTACGTCGCTTCCGTGCTGATCGCAGCCTTCTTCATCTGGCTCGTGGTCCGCAAGATCGACTGGAAGTCATTCGCCGAAGGACTCGTCCACACCAGCTGGGGCTACATGGTCCTGTTCGTGGTGGTGTCCATCCTCGCCCTCGTGTTCAGGGCGGTGAGATGGAAAGAACTCCTCCACCCCCTGGACCCCGGCACCAAGGCCATGCTCACCTGGGACGCCACCAACGTGGGCAATCTCGCCAACATCGCCCTCCCCGGCGCGGGAGAGCTGCTCCGCTGCGGCTTTGTCACCACCAAATCAGCGACTTATGACAAGGTGCTCGGCACCGTGATGATGGAGCGCATCTGGGATGTGCTCGCCATCCTCATCCTCCTGGCCACCGCACTGATACTCAAATGGGAGGCCTTCGGCCCCTTCTTCATGGAGAATATCTTCTCCCCCGCCTCCGGGCGCCTGGGCCTGTGGTGGATAATACTCCTCGCACTCGCCCTCGTTGCAGCTTTGGTCTGGGCGGTCTTCCACTGGAGCGGAAAGGTGAAGCTTTTCGGAAAAGTGGCCGATGCCATCAAGGGCGTGTTCCAGGGCCTTGGGACCTTCTTCAAGATGAAGCACAAAATGCGCTTCGCCCTCTACACCGCGGGAGTCTGGGTCATGTATGTGCTCATGAGCTATTTCGGCCTCAAGGCCATACCTGAGCTCAGCCACCTGGGGATGATAGACGCCCTCTTCATCTCCGCCATAGGGAACCTCGCCTCGGTGATCCCCGTCCCCTCCGGGATGGGCCCCTACCACTACCTGGTGATGATCACCCTCGGCGGCCTGTACGGCTGCTCCAACGAACTGGGGCTTCTGTACGCAGTTCTCTGCCATGAAACGCACGCCATAATCATAGTGATACTCGGCGTCATTTCATATGTGCACCTGAACGTAAGAAAGAAAAATTGACTATATTTGCAGTCCTGCTGCAGGTCCTGGTTCCGTAGCTCAGTTGGATAGAGCAACAGCCTTCTAAGCTGTGGGTCGCGCGTTCGAGTCGCGCCGGAATCACTTCCCTTTTCAATAAGTAACAAACACCGACTCCACCGGACCGAGCCGGAGAGTGAAGCTGCCGTCCCTGGAGGCTTTCACCACTTTGCGGCGTCCGCTGCGGTTGTTCCATACCGTGACTCTGCCGGGAGCATCCTGGAGAGTGAAGACGATGCGGAGCGGGCGGTCCTGGGTGCTGGCCAGATAGAAAAGCTCCCCTGCGCCGGTACGCCGGTGGGTATGCACCACGCTGTCTTCGCCATGGCTGACGACCAGGGGCCGGACTATGCTTCCGGCGGAGCTGAGCACAGGCACCCCGGCGGAGCGCAGGCTGTCGATCAAGGACTTGGTCTGAGGGGTCATATGTGCCTGCCGGCCTATGATCAAAGCCTTGTAGGAAACCCCGTCAGGGGTGACGAGCCTGCCACCATCCGTCTTAAGCCTGGTCCTGAGGGCATCTGCGGTGCAGACATCCCAGTCCAGACCCTCCAGACCCGCAGGCAGGCGGTTGGTGAGTGTCTTCACCGGCACGTCATCCCCCAGGAAGACCAGCACATCGGGAGCGGCTTTCCCTTCCCGCAGCATCACTATGGAGCGGGCGGCCTGCAGCCAGACCGGCTTCATGCTCTTCCATTTGGGGTTGGAACGGTTTATGGCGTATTCGCGACCCGCGATGTAAGGGCCAGCGACCTTTGCTTCAGGTATATGCGGGGTCGCGCAGACGACAAACTCCTGGGCTCCCATCGAAAAGGCGATATTGGCCACCCGGTGCAGGTCGGAAGGGCTGTCCTTGTACTCGCAGTCGGTCATGGCCTCCGCCGAGGCTATGGGCTTTCCGTAGAGATGCGCGGCGCTGGAGCAGTCCTTGATGTCGTAGGCTCCCTGCTGTTGATAGGTCCAGAATTCGCCCTGGGGCTTCTCGACGGCCTGTTTCACGCTGACGGCGTCCCCGGTGATGCAGAGAGCGTTCCCTATGGCCTGGGCGGTGAAAGTGACTCCGGCAGCGGCGGCGAGCCGCTGGAAAGTACCGAAATAATGGTCCTTGATGAGATCGGCGATGGTCTGGCGGTAGTCGTACAGCACCTGCCGGCTGCGCTCCGGGGACTCCACTATATAGCCCGCCAGCAGGGGCAGCCAGGGGGTGAAGTCATAGCCGCGGCGGGAGCGGAACTCGGAGAGCATCGCGGGGGTCCAGTTCTGCGCCCCTCCTTCGTGAGAATCCATGGTCACTCCGGCGACCAGTTTCCTCCCCGGGCAGTTCAGCGAATCCAGTATCACCTGGGCATAGCTGTCCCAATGCAGCCGGGCCGCTTCTTCGGAGAGTTTGTCGCATTCGTATCCCAGCAGATTGGGTCTCCCGTGTTTCGTCCGGGCCCCGGTGGGCACGGCGGCGAGCCGGAGCACGGTCCATCTGCCGTCCGGCAGGGTGCAGCGAAGCAGGCCGTCCTGCACGCAGGCGCTGAGGTCGATGATGTCCTCCGGGGACAATATTTCATCATCCGCATAGGCAGGGGTGCGGTTCCCTTCGTCGAAGTCGCTGTGCAGTCCGGCAAGTTCTTCCCAGCGGTCCAATTTGGCGGCGCAGCCGAGCTGCCACTGCCTCAGGCCGCTTCCAGTGTCCTGCCCGCCGTAGCTGAAGGTCCCGTCGGGGTAGGCCACCCGCCAGTACATCCCAGCAGTCGCCGGGAAGGCGGTGGTGCGGAAGAAATACCCGCCCTGGCTGCTGTACATCGGGGCCAGCGAGACCACATCCCGCCATTCCAGGGAGTCGGCGCTCACTTGCAGCACCCCCACGTCCGGCAGGGCCTCGAATCCGTAACCGGAGAACTCTTCCCCCGAGGCAATGGGGCCCTGCATTGCACCGTTGCGCCCTTTTCCCTTGGCATAATAGCGTGCGGTGATATGGCGGATGAGGCTGTCCCGCGCCGGAAAGGCCAGCACGGCGATATCCCGGACATAGCCGTCGGCCCCGGTAATCTCCGGGAGGGGCAATGAGAGTTCCTTCCCTCCCGGAACGGAGATCTCGGCGCTGACTACCCGCTGCATGGCATGGGCGGCGTCGATCCAGCTGCCGCCGGCGCAGTATCCATTGGAAATATTGACTTCGAATGACAATCCCGCCCTTCCGGCCTCCTCGGCGGCGAAGCGCAGATGCTCCCACCAGGAGGGGGTGAAGGCGTCCTCGGCGCCGTTGGCGACAGGGTCCTTGGCGTGGTTCTGGTCATAATAGACCACCCCGCCGAAGCCGGCGTCGCGCAAGGCCTCCACATCGGCGGTAATGCCTTCCCGCGTAGTCCTTTCGTATCCGAAAAACCACCAGGTCTTCATTTTGAAATCATCGCCGGGATGGCGCCAGGCGGACTCCTGGGCGCCCAGTCCTGCAGGCAGGAGGACGGTCAGGATTGCCGAGAGCAGGAAAATTTTTTTCATAATCAAAAATACTGCATATGTACCAACTTAGCAAATTCTTGCTATATTCGTAGCGTTAGTTAGTTTTAAAGGCACCTTAAAAATTATTGCCATGATTTACAAGCATCTCACTGACCTCGTCGGGAACACACCGCTCCTGGAGGTCGCCGGCTTCGAAGGCCAGCACGCGCGCATCGCGCTCAAGCTCGAATTGTTCAACCCCGGCGGAAGCGTCAAGGACCGTATCGCCCTTGCGATGATCGAAGATGCAGAGTGTCGCGGCATACTCCATAAAGGCGCCACCATAGTAGAGCCCACCAGTGGCAATACCGGCATCGGACTCGCATGGGTCGCCCGTTCCAAAGGTTATAAAGCCATACTTACCATGCCCGACACCATGAGCGTCGAGCGCCGCAACCTGCTCAAGGCTTTCGGGGCCAGCATCGTGCTCACCCCGGGCGCGGAAGGCATGAAAGGCGCCATCGCCAAGGCCGAGCAGATCTGCGCCGAGACTCCCGGCGCGGTGATATTGGGACAGTTCACCAATCCCGCCAATCCTGACGCACACACCCGCACCACGGGTGAGGAGATATGGAAAGCGACCGACGGCGCCGTGGACATCTTCGTCGCCGGAATCGGCACCGGAGGCACTGTCAGCGGTTCCGGTCGCGCTCTCAAGGCCCACAAAGCCAGTGTCGAGGTCGTCGGCGTGGAGCCCGCCTCTTCAGCAGTCATCACGACCGGCACTCCCGGAAAGCACAAGATCCAGGGTATAGGCGCCGGATTCGTGCCCCAGACTTTCCTGAAGGATTATGTGGACCGTGTCGTCACCGTCACGGACGAGGAAGCTTTCGAAGGATCCCGCCTGCTGGCCCAGCGTCTGGGTCTGCTCGTAGGCATCTCCTCAGGAGCAGCCTTCAGCGCCGCCCTCGCCCTCGCCCGCAAGCCCGAAAACGAAGGGAAGTTGATTGTGGCCTTGCTGCCCGACACCGGGGAGCGCTACCTTTCCACTCCCCTTTTCGACTTCTAGCCTGGCAGCTGTCGCATAGTCGGTGCGGGGTAGCTCGGGGCCTGGACCCGTGCCACCCTCGGCATCGTAAGAGGGGGGACCGTGAGCGAAGCGAACGGTGGG
>JAFTBU010000022.1 GCA_017455065.1 Bacteroidales bacterium | reverse complement strand
CCAACCGCAGCATGAAGCGCCTGGACGAGCTGTACGCCGTCAACGATCAGGTGGGCTTCCTCGGCACCCAGCGTGTCGACGGCAAGCTGATCCTGCCCGAGGCGATGCAGGTGCTGAAGCTCGGCGCCAACGGCTGATCGTGACCAAAAAAGGAGAGGGACTGCTCTTAACGGGGCAGTCCTTTTCCACGACTTCAATGGAGGTATAAGCGTATGAAAGATCGCGTAACCAAGAACTATGCTACCGATGGCGGCGATACCTGGGTGGTCGGCGGAAAGCTGGTCATTGAGGACGGCGCTAAGTTTTCCGGCTTTCCCAGGGTGGAGAACCTTGCCTCGAACGCCAATGTCGCCAGCCTGATCGCCGCCCTGAAAAAGGCGAAGATCATGGTCGGTGACGCTTTCACCATCAACGTGGCTTCCTGCACCCCGCCTGTTGCGGAGACCGCCCAGAACAGCGCAGCCGCTACCGTCACCTATGCCAATGGCGTGATCACAGTCAGTGTGCCGAAGGTTTCTGCGCTGAAGGATGCTGACCATGGCGAGACCTGGGGAACCCACAAGTGGATCGGCTTCGGTGTGTCCACCGGGCTGTCCACGCTGGTCGGTCTGGTCTTCAACGACCATGTGGCGGAAGTCACCCTGACCGCGGCGGATGAGGCGGAAGCGCAGAGCGTCGGTCTGAACACCGATGGGCAGTTTGTACTTTACATCAAGGCGGAGGACGTCTTCGCCCGGCCTGATGGCAAGAGCATCATCCTGTCCAAGGAAGGCTATGAAGACACCGAGATCATCATCAAGGTTGTCGAGACGGCCAATGCCTGATGACCCATGGGAGGGTTCAGGGGAAGTTCCTCTGCCCTCCCAGCATTTTGAGAGAGGAGGCAGGAAATGACCGAGAATGAACTGATTGGAGAGGAGCAGCAGACGGAAGAAACCGGGCTGGTAACGTTCTCCGAGGCGAAAGCCTATCTGCGTGTGGACTCATCCTACGAAGACTCCCTGATAACCGCGCTTCTTGCCTCCGCTGTGTCCATCTGCATGGATGTGGCAAGACTGAGTCCCTGCGAGTGGAAAGGGATCGCTGAGTACGCATCCAATATGCGGAAGACCCTGACCATCCGGGGCGAGGAGAAGAGCAAAGGCGAGATTCTCCAGATGAAGGAGCTGCTGCGCATCGGTGTGCTGTACGCCCTGGGCTACCTGTATGAGCACCGGGAGGAAGCGGACCATCACGACCTGGTGCTGACGCTCCGAAACCTGCTCTTTGCCGTGCGCGAGGGGGTGTTCTGATATGGCCGTATCAACGACAGGGCGGATCGCCCGAAAGAATGTGCGCATCACGTTCCAGCAGAACGCCGTCTACAGCGACAAGTATAAGAACCGGCTCCAGCAGTGGACGGATTACTTCACCTGCTCCGCCTATGCCAGCACCTATGCCGCGCAAGAGGACGGGGACGAGGTCATCTCGGAAGAGAAGAGCGTGACCTTTGAATGCCGCTGGTGTCCGGAACTGGATGTCGTGACATCCACCGGGTTCCGCGTCCTCTTCCATGGCGACCACTACAACATCCTCTCCGTG
>JAFTBU010000021.1 GCA_017455065.1 Bacteroidales bacterium | reverse complement strand
CAATGGATTGAAGCGGAAATTGCGGCACTGCATTTCTTCGAGGATTCCGGTCTCCTGGTACTGGTCTCCGTGGGCGCCGACTATTCCCATCCTCATCTCGCTGGAGGCGTTGCCGCCCAGCATCGGCCTGTCCTGGATCAGGATCACCTTGGCGCCGTGACGGGCAGCCGAAACGGCTGCGCAAAGTCCTGAGAGTCCGCCGCCGCAGACCACGAACTCGGCCTCCATGTCCTTGTGGTTGATTATCTTGGAATTCTCTTCAGTGAGCAATTGCGCTCCCGCAGGCATTGAGGTGGCAAGCATTGCCACGGCTGCCAAAACCTTTACAATAGCTTTCATCGGGTAATTCGTGTCAACTGTAATTCCCAAAAATAATCATTTCTTGCTGCAATCGCAATTGTCGATTTGGTTTTTTGATTATGGAATTGGTTTTTGGTGACGGGATTGTTTTTTGATTTCGTTTGTCTAATCGCTCAGGGGATTTGGTTTGGCGGTGGAGTTGATGCGGGGATAGGTATTGATGTCGAAATAGGTTTCTTGCGTCGATCTTTTTTGAGAAGGGACTCGGTTTGGTGGTGATTTGGTTTTCGGCGGTGGAATTGCGAAATTTGCAGTCGATTGATAACTGGACCGCCATGACGAAACTTTTGATATTCGACCTTGATGGAACTTTGCTGGACACGGTGGAGGACCTTGGAAACGCGACCAATTACGCCTTGAGGATGTGCGGCTTCCCGGAGCGGCCTCTGAAGGACTACTACCAGCTCGTAGGGAGGGGAATATACAATCTCTTCAGGTCTGCCATGCAGGCGCCGGACGAGGCGAGTGTGACGGTCCCGAACGAGGAGATGGTGCAGAAGATGGCTTCGTATTTCCTGCCTTATTACGGTGAGCATATGTGCGACTTCACGAGGCCGTATAAAGGGATTCCGGAGATGCTTGCTTCCCTCGCCGCTGCCGGGATACAGGTGGCCCTGGCGTCGAACAAGTACCAGGAAGGTGCTGAGAAACTGATCCGCCGCTTCTTCCCGGATATCCCGTTCATGAAGGTTCTCGGCCAGAGGGAAGGCCAGCCGATCAAGCCAGACCCGCAGGTCGTGTTCCAGATAATGGCCGGTGCGCCGGAAGTTGGACCGCAGTCCTTGCCTACGGACAAGCAGCCTTTCGATCCAGTGCTCGGACCGCAGTCCCTACTCTCAGACCGTCAACCTTTCGCGCCGGAGGATGTGGCCTATGTCGGTGATTCAAATGTGGATATGCAGACCGGCCTGAATGCCGGCGTGCGCACCATCGGCGTCACCTGGGGCTTCCGCGACCGCGCCGAACTCGAGGCCTTCCACCCCTTCGCCGTCGTCGACACCGTCCAAGAACTTCAGGATCTGCTTATGGGATAATTAGCTTTGTCCTTCGCATTCAACCTCCCGTCATTCTCGGCTCTGACCGTCATTCCCGGCTCGATCGTCATGCCTGGCTCGAGTGTCATTCCCGATTCATCGGGGAATTTCGTGGGCGGTCTGGCAGGGCGCGAGGAGAGCCCCTTGGGGGCTGAGCTCCCCGCAGCGCCCAGCCGTCGGAGGCCGCATATTCCGGCGGCGGTGACAGGATCAGGTTACATCTTAACTGTTTGAGACCATTACCATGTTCCCTCCCATTTGAGGTGACAAGTGACCTTCTGATTACCAACGGAATCTCAATCATGGGGTGCCTGTTTTCGCCCTTTTCAAGATACTTTTCTTATTGATACTGAATACATTATCGGTTACCTGTGCCGTCGTCAGTCTGATAATAGGCTATAAAAAGAGAAGCTATTGTAAAAGGAGAGTCATCACCTCATAAGGTTCCGGCTAAGTACGATTTCGGGCTAAATCGTGCTCAAGGGTGCGTTCAGATGGACCCTTGCGCGAGGGAGAAAGGAGGAAAGAAGGGTAAAGGGGCCGAAATCATGCTCAAGCGTGCTTAGTCAGAGTGCATCGTGAACATGACGTCGTTAGATCATTCTCACTATAATCACCGAATTAGGTGTCCGGAATAGATGGAGATTTGATTCGGTCAGGTCGAGGCGAGGATGTCGCCGAGGACGCCGCCGGCGGTTTGGCGGGCTCCGGCGCCGGCGCCTTGGATCAGCAGGGGTGATGGGTAGTCTTCTGTCTTTATGACGGCGGCGTTGTCGGTGCCGCGGAGCCAGTAGAGGGGGCTTTCAGGGCCGACTTCTTCCAGCCGACAACTCGCTCTGAATGCCGGACCAGCAGGCGAGATCCGGTGCGCTGGGATGGCCGGCCCCGCAGGGCAGGCAAGGTTGGAGAGGGTGGCGGCTGATGATGGCGAGGCCGGGCTGGCAGGGGAGCCTTCGCCAATTGTCAGCGAGGCTATGTAGCGGAGTTTGAGGCCTTTGGAGGTGGCGGAAGCGTGTCGCCGGACAATCTCCTCTGCATCCGGAACCGGCTCCATGTCCACCTGTGACTCCTCCAGCGGCACCCCGGCATGTCTCGACAGGATCAACAGCTTGCGAAGCACATCCCGTCCACTCAAGTCTATGGACGGATCCGGCTCGGTGTAACCCTTCACCCGAGCTTCCTCCACGACATCTTCGAACGGAATCGAACCATCGTACCGATCTAATATATAGCTCAGCGTACCTGAAATCACAGCCTCGATCTTCTGGATCTTGTCACCGCAATTCAGCAGCTTGTCGATGGTCTCCAGGATCGGCAGCGCAGCCCCGGCCGTGGTCTCGTACCTGAACTCCACACCCGACTTCAGGGCCTGGGCCTTCAGCGCGCTGTACTGCTCGAACGAGCTCGAGAACGGAATCTTGTTACATGTAACGACCGGATATCCCGCCCTGAACAGCTCCGGATAACGGAATCCCAGGTCCGGATTGGCCGTACAGTCCACGAACACCGAACCCTCCAGGCTCAGCTCCTGCAGAGCCTCGAAATATGCATTCCCGTCAGCGCAAACACCTTCTGCCAGAAGCTCTTCCGCCTTCGACGGATCGATCCCCTCGGTAGCAATCACGTACCGCCGGCTGTTCGAAAGGCCACATATCCGAACATTCTTGCCTGTCCGCGAAGCGATGGCCGGAGCATTCTTCGCGATGATCTGCACCAGAGCCTTCCCGACAGTCCCGAAGCCGGCGATGAACAGGTTGACGCTCTGCAGCGAAGCCCTCTCGAAGAACTCCCTGTGGACCGCCCGGATCGCCTCCTCGACTCTATCCGAAGGAACGATCACGGTGATATTCCTTTCAGAAGATCCCTGAGCCGTGGCCCGGATCGGAATGCTCCTCTTTCCAAGAGCCGCCATCATTCTTCCCGTCGTCCCGCTGTGCCCTATCACGTCGTTACCGATAAGGCAGATAATTGAATATCCGGTCTCGACCTTGAGCGGCCTCAGCCTGCCCAGGGAAATCTCGTAGGCGAAGCACTCGTCAGCCGCTTCCTTCGCGCGCTCGGCATCCTTTGCGGAAATCGCTATGCACATCGTGTGGACCGAAGAAGCCTGGGTGATCAGGATGATATTGATTCCCGCGCGGGCGAGCGCGTCGAAAAGGCGTGATGAGAATCCCGGAATACCGACCATTCCGCTGCCTTCAAGGGATATGAGCGAAATGTTGTCCGAATTGGACAGGCCAATCACCTCAGCCCCGTCCTGCGGCGGATATTTCTCCACAAGGGTGCCTGGATCCTCCGGAGCGAAGGTGTCCTTGACGTAGATTGGAATCCCTTCATCCACAACTGGTTGGATGGTCGGAGGATATATTACCTTAGCTCCGAAGTGCGACAGCTCCTGGGCCGCCCGGTAGGAGATGTTCCTTATACTCCTTGCAGCCGGGACTATCTTCGGATTCGCCGTCATTATCCCTGGGACATCCGTCCAGATCTCCACCAGCCGTGCCTTGATGCCGACGGCAAGGAGGGAAGCCGTGTAGTCCGACCCGCCCCGGCCCAGCGTGCTCGTCCGCCCGTGCTCGTCCGAGGCAATGAAGCCCGGAACCACGAACAGGGAAGTGTGGTTGTCGATGGCCTCCCGAACGTTCGAATATGTCGCCCCGAGGTCGGCCTGGCCTTCGTAAGTGCGGACCAAACCCCTGGAATCCAGCCATTTGCAGCTGTAGCCCAGAGAAGAGAACTTCGCCGCTACTATCTTCGTCAGGAACAGTTCCCCGTAGCTCTGGACCGCGTCCAGGCTCGTCCCGCTCAACTCCCTGAGAAGGAATATTCCGCGGACAGTGGCTCCAAGCTCATCGAAGAGGATGTCCACAGTTTGCCTTACCTTATCCTGGAATACCGACGGCAGAAGCTCCGAAATGATTGCGTGATGCCGCTCCCGAAGTTCATCCAAAAGAGTCTGGAAACTATCGTCCCCGGCTGCCGCTCGACGGCCGATCTCGATCAAGGTGTCGGTGCATCCGCTGATAGCCGAGCAGACCACTATGGTGCGGTCGTGCTCGAGCGCCCGCGCAACTATTTCTATTACACGGCTTATCGAAGAAGCCGTTGCGACTGAAGTGCCGCCGAATTTCAGAACTTGCATATATTCAAAGCCTTTCCAGGACTGGTTTAAAGATATTCTTCAATTGTGTATATTCAAGGAGGAAGCCGTCGTGGCCGAAGTCGGAGTCGATCTCGTGGTAGGAGGCTCCCGGAATGATGCTCGCCATCCCGCGAACTTCGGAAGGAGGGAAGAGCCCGTCGGAGGCTATTCCCACAACCGTCGTTTCCGCCTTCACGAGCGACAGGGCCTTCTCCACTCCGCCCCTTCCGCGGCCCACATTGTGGCTGTCGAGCGAATTGCAAAGATAGTAGTAGGAATATGCGTCAAAGCCCCTGCGGACCAGTTTTTCGCCCTGGTAGCGCTCGTAGGAAGCAGCCCTTCCTGCGAAAAGGGCGTCTTCGTCCTCTTCTTTTTGAGTCCGGCCGTATCCCTCGTAACTACGGTAGGCGATGAGCCCCTGCGCACGGGCGCATTTCAGGCCTGCCGCCCCACCTTCAAGGCTCTTGCATGCCCGGAAAGTCTGGTCGGCCTCGAGTGCCATCCTCTGCGCCTCGTTCATGGCCGTGAACCATGGAGAAATCCGCGGAGAGGTGGCGATCAGGACTGCGTAGGAGATAACCTCCGGCTCCGTGACCGACCATTCCAAGGCTTGGAATCCGCCGATGGAACTGCCCACGATAAGGTCGATCCTGCCGATTCCCAATTCCTTCCGTACCAGGATGGAAGCGGCAATCGTGTCTCTGATTGTAACCTTCGGGAAATCAAAGTAATATGGCTTACCGGTTGAAGGATTGATAGAAGACGGCCCGGAGGAACCGTAGGCCGATCCCAGCATGTTGACGCAGACTATGAAATACTTCTCCGGGTCGATGAGTTGTCCGGGGCCGACCAGCTCGGGCCACCAGTCTTCCACATCGCTGTTGGCAGTCAGGGCATGGCAGATCCAGACCACCTTCCCGTTGCGCCGGCCGGCGGTGTGGTAGACTATGTCGATGCTCTCGAGGGAGCCTCCGGCCTCAAAGTTGAACAGGCCGGTGTGGAGGACGTGGCGTATCATCCTATGGCCTCCCTGATTGACCTGTCGAGGTCGGCGATAATGTCCTGCGGGTCTTCCAGGCCCACGCTGAGTCTCATCAGGTCGGGAGCGATTCCGGCCTCCCTGAGTTGCTCGTCGGTAAGCTGGCGATGGGTGTGTGAGGCAGGGTGGAGTATGCAGGTGTAACAGTCTGCTACATGGGTTTCTATGGTCACTAACTTCAAGGCGTCCATAAAGCGGTTGTCAACCTCCCTTCCGCCTTTCAGCGCGAAGGCAAGGACGCCGCAGGAACCATCCGGAAGATACTTCTTCGCCCTTTCATATTCCTTGTCCCCAGGCAGGCCCGGATAATGCACCCATGCCACTGCCGGATGGCTGTTCAGATATTCAGCAACCTTGAGGGCGCTGCTGGTGTGGCGCTCCATCCGGAGGTGCAGGGTCTGCAGTCCGAGGCCGAGGTAGAAAGCATTCTGGGGACTTTGGATCGAGCCGAAATCCCTCATCAGCTGGCTGGTTGCCTTGGTGATGTAGGCGAGTTTCCCGAACTTCCTGGTGTAGGTGAGTCCATGGTAGGACGGGTCCGGAGTGGTGAGTCCGGGGAACTTGTCCGCGTGGGCTTCCCAGTCGAAGTTGCCGCTGTCCACTATCGCTCCGCCCACGGAGACTCCGTGGCCGTCCATGTATTTAGTCGTGGAGTGAGTGACGATATCTGCCCCCCATTCGAACGGGCGCAGGTGGATTGGAGTAGGGAAGGTGTTGTCAATGACAAGCGGAACTCCGTGGGTATGGGCGATCCTGGCAAACCTTTCTATGTCAAGGACTTCTACGCCGGGGTTGGATATGCTTTCTCCGAACAGGAGCTTGGTCTCGGGCCGGATGGCGGCTTCGATCTCTTCATCTGTCGCATTCGGGTCGATGAAGGTGACATCTATCCCTAATTTGCGCAGGGAGGTGCCAAGGAGGTTGAAAGTGCCGCCGTAGATGTTTCCGGCGGCGACGATATGTCCGCCGGCTTCGCAGATATTCACGCAGGCGAAGAAGTTGGCGGCCTGTCCGGAAGAGGTCAGCATGGCTGCGACTCCGCCTTCGAGGGCTGCAATGCGGGCGGCTACGTGGTCGTTGGTGGGGTTCTGGAGGCGGGTGTAGAAGTAGCCGCTGTCTTCGAGGTCGAAGAGGCGTCCCATCTGGTCGCTGGTCTCGTACTTGAAAGTGGTGCTCTGGATGATTGGGATCTGGCGAGGTTCGCCTTTTGAAGGCTGGTAGCCTGCCTGCACGCACAACGTGCCGATGTTGAGTTTCTCTGCCATATTCAATTGCTTTCTATTGTCTTTTGTTAAGCTATACTCACTTCGTTCGGACTCTTTCCTTTCTTGTCCTCTCCATCCTGCTCCACCTCTCCCATCCTGCTCCAGCTCTCCATCCTGCTCCAACTCTCCATCCTGCTCCACCTTCTCCTTTAATGAGGGTTCGGATCGTTCGATGCAAAGTTAGAGTTGATAGAATTATTTTACAAGAATATTCAAAATATTAGAAAATATTGCTATATTCGCCTTTGATTATAGAATTTGGTTGCAAAATTTGCGGCCTGGACGCCGCCTTAAAAGAATATTTTTCCATGAGCGTTACCACCCTTGACGAAACCGATCTCAAACTTCTGCGACTCCTGCAGAACGACGCGCGCCTGACCACCAAGCAGCTTGCGGCGAAAGTCAACCTGTCCACTACGCCCGTATTCGAGCGTCTGAAGCGGCTGGAGCGGGAAGGGTATATTCAGAAATATGTGGCCATCCTGGATGCGGAGAAACTGAACCTGGGATTCGAGGTGTTCTGCTCGGTGAAGCTGAAGCAGATGAGCCGCGACGTTGCACTGGCCTTTGTGGATGTGATCAAGGATATCCCACAAGTGACTGAGTGTTACAACATTTCAGGGGAGTTCGACTATCTGCTGAAGATCCATGCGCCGGACATGAAGTACTACAACGAGTTCATCATCAATGTCCTCGGTACCGTCGATGCCATCGGCTCCATCCAGTCATCCTTCGTCATGAACGAAATCAAGCACTCCTACGGCCTCCACCTGTAGATGACGGCACTGGACTTGGCTGCACCATCGACTTCGGCCTAACGACCCTCGAACACCTCCCCGACCCGTAAACCGCCTTAGACATAGCGTCCATCCGGCTGCTACCACCATTCGAAGCAGCCTGATGATCTGAGTGCCATTTCGCCAAACTGCTGCACAATGACCGGCCTCTCATGGCCCTCCGAGGCATGCCACTGTGCACCATGGGTCGAAATCGGCAGGTGGTGCACATAGATAGGCCTCCTACAGCCCTCCAGGGGGTATGACCGTGCAGCAGTTTGGCGAAACTCATGCAACATTAAGGGAGAGCTACAATCCTACACACTTTTCAGGATTGGGTATAGCATTGCGGGACTCAACGCCTTTCTCGCGGCTCTCAGTCTGGTTCTCTTCGATTTGTTCGCGTGTTATCATAACAATAACAGTTGATATTGGTGCCGCAAAGATACACCGTGATCATATCAACTGACAGTCGTACTTGTCCGAACGCCTACCAAGTCCCAAGATTTCGCAGACAAACCACGCTGCGGAGCCCCCATGGCAGGCGCGAAGCGATGTCATCCTGAGCAACGCGAAGGATCTCCCCGCTGCGCCCAGCCGCCGGAGGGCGTTTAAAAAGCGGCGGTGCCATCGGATCCAAGATGTGTCCGGGTATTTGTTTACCCTTTTGTTTCGCAGGATGCTTCTTTGTTGGCCCCGGTGACGCGCAACATATTGATTACCAAAGTATTCAGCTGATTACGAGGGTCCGCCGCCCGATTTTCAGGTGACGCGCAACCTAATGAAAATCAACAAGATAAACAATCGAGGAGGGGCCAAAATCGGCACCCCTCGAATAACGATTCTACTGATATTCAGGACATTATGCGTCACCACGAAATATTTCTGATTCCAGCTGTTTTCGGGGCACCCACTGATGAAAGGCACGGGGACAGACGTCCCAATGGCAGGGCGCGAGGAGAGCCCCTTGGGGCGTAGCTCCCCGCAGCGCCCAGCCGCCGGAGCCCGCATATTCCGGCGGCGGTGCCATCAAGCCCCTATTCACCCAGCACCAGCCTTGTCCTATCTGCAATCTTTCCAGGACACTCAGCAATCTCCACGGGCACCCCTTTACTTATTTCTGCCTGGTACGTAAATATCTTATAATCATTCATTTACTATATCAGATGGTAGTAAAATCGACACCATCTGATCGATCATCTAATTGAATATCAATAATTTCCGTACCAGCCTCGAAACGGCGGTTCGAGATAATCTGCTTTCAATCGCCGATTCAAGAAAGGAGACACCAT
>JAFTBU010000020.1 GCA_017455065.1 Bacteroidales bacterium | reverse complement strand
TATGACATCAAGCGACCGATTGAAGAATCGTACCAGAAGAGACTTGCCAGGCAGGTCGTCTTCGCTCCGGAACTCGGCAAGTGGAACTACCTCGTCAAACCGGCCAACTGATGCAACTTATTTTTTACACATTACTTAATGTCAGGTTTTGGTACAATTATTTTGACAAATATATAAAAAAAACCTTTTATCCCATTTTTGAGCTGACAAACTGACCCGCCCTAGCCCGTGATCATGCTCAGTTCAAGCCAGCGTGTCTCCCTCTCGTCGAGTTCCTTTTTCAACTCCTCATAGCGCCCGGAAGAGCGCATCACCAGGTCGTAGTCGTCCGTGCCGCTGCCCAGGACGGCCTCCAGTTCCGCTTTTTCCGCATTCAGCTCCGCTATCTCCTTTTCCAATGTCTCCAGTTCCCTCTGCTGTTTCCAGGTCAATCTGGCCGGCTTCGCCGGGGCCGGGGCATTGCCCGCGGCGGGAGCGGGATCGGGGCGTGAGGCGGCGCGGGATTCCTTCTTGCGGGAGGCGTTCAGGTCGGTGATGAAGCTGCGGTACTCGGTGTAGCCGCCGACGAAGTCCTTTATGACCCCGCCGCCTGTGAATACCAGCAGGTGGTCCACCAGCCTGTCCAGGAAGTGCCTGTCATGGGTGACTATCAGCAGCGTCCCCTTGAACTCCAGCAGATACTCTTCCAGCACGTTCAGGGTCACGATGTCGAGGTCGTTGGTGGGCTCGTCGAGAATCAGCATATTGGGATCCTTCATCAGGACCGTCAGCAGATAAAGGCGCCTCTTCTCCCCTCCTGAAAGGCTTCCGATGCGGTTTGAAAACATCTCGTGGGGGAAGAGGAACTTGCCCAGCAGGCGGGTGTCAGGCACCACGTCCAGCACGGTGTCGTCCTCATTGAAAGTGATGCCCTGCTGGCGGTAATAGCCTATGCGCACGGACTCTCCCCTCTCGATCGAAGGCAGGTCGCCCTCCGCGAGGAGGTTCAGGAAAGTGCTCTTGCCGGCTCCGTTGGCACCCACGATGCCCACGCGCTCATAGCGCTGGAAATTGTAGGTGAAATGGCTGATATAGGGTACCCCTTCCCATTCGAAGCATAGGTCGCGGCAATTGATGATCTTGCTTCCCAGGCGGTTGGAGCTGCCGTTGCCGAGCTCCGCCATCGACACCTGGGAGACGGTGTACGCCTGGTCGGCGCGGCTCTTGAGGTCCCAGAAGGCCTGCTTGCGGTACTTGGCCTTGCCGCTGCGGGCGCAGGGCGTGGCATGCATCCACTCCAGCTCCCGGCGCAGGATGTTGCGGACCTTGTCCGTCTCGGCATTGTAATTGGCGATACGCTCGTCCCTCTTTTCGAGGAAATTGGCATAATCGCCCTTGTAGATATATATGGCGCCGCGGTCCATCTCCATGACGGTGTTGCAGACCCTGTCGAGGAAATAGCGGTCGTGGGTGACCATGAACAGGGTGCAGCGGGCGCGTTTCAGATAGTTCTCGAGGTACTCGATGGCGTCCAGGTCCAGATGGTTGGTCGGCTCGTCCATTATCAGGAAATCGGCGTCCTGCGATAGCATGGAGGCGATTGCGACCCTTTTCACCTCCCCGCCGGAGAGGTCGGACATCAGCGAATCGGGGCTTATGCCCAGCTCGGAAAGCACCCTCTTGGCACGGAGCTCCTGGTCGAAATCTCCGGTGAACACCTGCCGGGCGACGGTATTGGCCGGGTCGTAGTCGTATTCCTGCTCGAGGAAGGCGATGCGCACGTCCCGCAGGAACCTGATGCTGCCGCCCGAATCGGAGCTGTCCTTCCCCGCGAGGATACGCAGGAGCGAGGTCTTGCCGGTGCCGTTGGGGGCGATCAGGGCGATCTTGTCCCCTTCGTTTATATTGAACGCAATGCGGTCGAACAGGACCTTGGTCCCGTAAGACTTGGAGATGTTCTCTATCTGAAGGTACGAGGGCATGGCTGTCTTGACGAAAAAAGCCGACTCACGAGAGTCGGCCTTCATCGGTGGGGCCAAGCAGATTCGGACTGCTGACCTCTTGCCTGTCAAGCAAGCGCTCTAAACCAGCTGAGCTATGGTCCCGATTCTGCTGCAAAGATAAGACTATTTTTTTATCTGCCAAAATTATTTCTTCTCGCTCTTGCGGGTCTCCACCACGATGACGCGGCAGTCTTCCCCGTATTTGAGCTGCTCTTCGGAGCCGTCCTTGAGGACCCTGATGCTGCGGATGTCGCCAGGAAGGATGCTGCTGAGCGATGCCGCGTCCCGATATACCTCTCCGTCCACTACATATACGATGGCTTTGGATCCGTCGCTGGAGAAGAATGATACTTTTCCCAGGCTGTCGCGGAGCGGGCGCGAATGGCTCTGTTTCAAGGCATCGGCGATGTGCCCGTAGCGGGACACGAGGGAGTCGATGTTGATTTTAGTGGTGACGGAGAACGGCGCGGTCGTGATCGAATGCACCGTGAGGGCTTTCTTGCCCGTGCCGGTGGTGCTGATGCGGTAGTCCCGGATGATGCGGCCCTTGAGCTGGGAGCCGTCGAAGTGCTCGACTGTCTCATTGTCAATGACATACAGCGTCTGCTGGGCGTGGAGGGTGAGTCCTGCGAGGAGGAAGATGACGGATAAGATGATGATCTTTTTCATGTTGTTTACTCTTTTAATGCTACAAAATTGATTGTTTCGCCTCCGTCCAGAGGTGTGACCATGAAAGAGGCGCTCTGCCCGTCGGGGAAACGGGCAGTCATCACAAACCCGTCCCCTACGGGTTTGAATTCGAGGTCCTCGGCTAGTGCCGGGTCGAAATTGGCTATGAATTCAAGCTGTCTCACCAGCTCGGTGATATCCTGTATCTGGTTGGAAGCTGCAGGCTCCACGGGCTGTGCGGGCTTGCGTACAAGCAGGAGCACAGCGGCGACGGCCGCTGCCGCCGCGCCCATGGCGTATCCCCAGCCCCTCAGGCGGCGTGCCCGGGCGCGGCGGATGATCCCCTCGAACTCCTCCCCCGCCTCAGGAAGCGGCTGTCCGGCCCCGGTCGGCGCGGCGTCGGAAACCTGCTGTCCCGCCTCGGTCGGCGCGGCGTCGGAAACCGGCTGCCCGGCTGCGGTCTGCGCTGCCTCGGGAAGCGGCTGTCCGGCTGCGGTCTGCGCTGCCTCGGGAAGCGGCTGTCCGGAACCGATGAGCGATGCGCCGAAATAAGCCTCCGCCCTCAGCGATTGCCATACCGCCTCCTCCCTCTCATCCTGCGGGGGCGTGAGCTCGAACGACTCCGCCAGCCGCTTCTCCTCCTGCGGAGTCGTCTCGGCGCCGAGACACCTTTCTATGAGTTCCTTCCTGTCCATATTATCTTATTTTCGTCAGCGTTTCAATCCAAAACTGTCGAGCCAGCGTCTCCGGGCAGCACTGATGGAGCTCTTGATACTGTCCTTCGGCCGGCCGGTCACCGCCGCTATCTCGTCGAGACTCAACCCCGCCGCCCTCATTCCCAACAACTTCCGCGTACTCTCCGGAATCGTTTCCATGACCTCCGCCGAAAGCCTCGCCGCCTCATAACTCTCGATCCGCGTCGACGCATCCCCTCCAGTATACAGCCCTGCAGTTCCACCGCCCCTAAAGCCCTTCTCTCCGCCGGGACGATCAGCTTCAAGCAAAGACACCGTCCGCTCCTTCCGGGCCTTCCGCCAAAGAGACACACAGCAATTGCGCGTGACCCGCGACGCCCATGCCTGGGGATCCAATATGGAAGCCCCATTCTTCTCCGCCAGCCAATAGCGGATCAGGACATCCTGGGCAATATCCTCAGGGTCCAGGGCCTGGCCGGTAGCGCGGCAGAATCTGCGTGCCGTCGCCAGGACCTGCGGCCTGAGAGATGCAATTACTGTTTCAACTCTTTCTTCCATTTTTCATAGATACTGACGCATAATTTCGGAAAAGTAAATCTCATTTCAAATATTTTGGCCTTAATGAAATTCGTCAGCCCGCCGACCATGGCTTCCAGGGCCCTCCAGGGGGTATAGGCTTGCCTTCTGCACCCATTTGGTCCTCGGAATGCAAACCGACCCCGCTTGCAAGGGCTTCTATTGGGGGTAAGCTGTCCTTCTGAATTTCGGGTTGATCCTTGATTTTCGAGTTGAACCTTAATGAACATCACGGGAGCGCGGGGGTGCCACAGAGTGGCCTCCAGGAGGGGGTAGCGCTCCAGGTCTCGGGTCCGACCCGACACCTGGAGCACTGGTATGCCCTACAGCGCACTCTGGGAGGGGGTCGTGCTCCCGGCGCGTTCATTAACGACCTGGGTCGGGGCAAAATGGCTGCTAAGGAGCAGCAGCGTTGCTTAGGGGCTTTTCTGCTGCGGCCGTATCGGCCTGGGATGCTGCCTGGATGCGACGCAGGGCACATTCCGGAGGAGGCCGCCGCCGCAATATACGCCCTGCGGCGGGGGTTGCGGCACCACCGCCGCGGGACGGCCAGCCGCGGCGGTTACGGGCGGGCTGCGGTGAGCTATGTTTGAGTGCTCTCCTCGCCCGCCCGTTGCTATCGGCTGCATGGGTGCCCTGGCCCAAGTGCTGAAATGCCCGCTGACGGCGCAGCATGTCGGTGGTGATAGGTAGGTGCTCCTACCGTCCATAGATCGGGGACGGTGGGAGCGATAAGGGCGGTAAATGCGCCTTCTCCCTAGGATTTCGGGACGGTAGGAGCGCGAAGGGCCTGGGAGAATAATAGGGGAAGAAAAGCGTGGCCCGGCGGGGGCGGCTGGAAAATCGATGGCGGAGCGTACCCCCGACAGACACGCGTGCAGGCGCGGTCGGCTCCGCCATCGACGCCTTTTTGGCCTCGATGGCGGGATTGACCTACCCCGGAGTGCCCTGGAAGGCCGATTCACTCAGCCACCGAATTTCACGTTCAAGCCACTGGCAGCAAGTTATCGCGCAGCGATGACGACG
>JAFTBU010000019.1 GCA_017455065.1 Bacteroidales bacterium | reverse complement strand
TAGTGGTCCATCTGGTGGACCACTACCATCGTTTTCCCGGGTATATTGGCGGTAGTGGTCCACCGAATGGACCACTACCGTCACTGCGTCCCCGGGTTCGCGAACAAATAAGGCTGTTTTCATACGCGAAGCCGGATCGCGAAGGCAGAGCCTTTCAGCGACGCGCGACATGAAATTCGATGGCGGGGACGGGGCAGTCGGGGACGGGACCCGTGCCACCCTCGGCAACGTAAGAGGGGGGACCGTGAGCGAAGCGAACGGTGGGGTCGAGCGCAGCGAGACGGTCCCCGGCCCCGAGCTGCCCCGGCACCGGCAGAGAATGGCCCCGAGCTGTGCCGGCCCGGCCAGGTGGCTCCGCTCCAGCCGGGCAGCCCCGCTCCCCTGCCAGGGGGCGTGGCGCTACGGAAAGGGACCGCGCTACCAGAAGGGATAGTCGTTAACTTTTGCTATCTTTGTCTTTATGGAAGTCAGAGCAAAGAAAGCACTTGGTCAGCATTTCCTGACGGATCAGAGTATCGCGCGCAACATAGTAGCAGCTCTCAGCACAAGCGCCGCTCCCGCAGCCGCGAGTCTCAGCGCCCCCGCGGCCGCTGCAGATGGCGCCGTCTCCGGCAAAACCGCTGTCCGTGATGTGCTGGAGGTGGGTCCCGGCATGGGGGTCCTCACGCAGTATCTGCTTGAGAGGGAAGATATTGACCTGAAGATGATCGAGCTGGACGGGGAGTCCGTGCAGTATCTGATGTCGCATTTTCCCGGCATGGCAGGGCGCCTTTTCGAGGCGGATTTCCTGAAGATGGACCTGCACCGACTCTTCCCCGGCGACTACCGGGTCATCGGAAACTTCCCCTACAACATCTCCTCCCAGATATTCTTCAAGATCCTGGCCGACAAAGACCGCATCCCCGAAGTGGTCTGCATGATACAGAAGGAAGTCGCCGACCGCATCGCCGAAGGCCCCGGGTCCAAGACCTACGGCATCCTGTCGGTGCTCCTCCAGGCCTGGTATGACATCGAATATCTTTTCACCGTCGGCCCCGGCGCCTTCGCCCCGCCGCCCAAGGTCAAATCGGCCGTCATCCGTCTGCGGCGCAATTCCCGCCAATCCCTCGGCTGCGACGAAGAGCTGTTCAAGCGGGTCGTCAAGACGGCATTCAACCAAAGACGCAAGACACTTCGAAATGCCTTGCGTCCTATGATTACCGAGGGAATGGATACCTCCGATCCTGTCTGGGACCTTCGTGCCGAGCGCCTCGGGGTCGAAGAATTCGCCGCCCTTACGCGCAGATTCCTTTAAGAAGCCCGTCAGAAAGCCTGTCAAGAAGCCCGTCAGGAAGCCTTTCCCGCGCCGGAAATCTCATCCCGTACCACCGCCATCATGCCTTCGACCTGTCCGAGGGCGAGCATGCGTCCGTGGAATGAATAGCCGGGGTTGTAGCCCTTGTCGGCGTCGCCCAGCATGGTGCGGCCGTGATCCACGCGCATCGGAAGCTCCGGATCCATCCTTTCGAAAATGCGGACCAGGTTCACCAGGTCGGCGCGGCCGCCGGTGTGGGGAGCCTCGATGAAATTGCCATCCTCCAGCACTTCGCAGGAGCGGAGATGCACGAAATGGGTCCTTCCTGCGAATTGGCGGGCCATGGCCACGACGTCGTTGTGGGCTCCCGACGAAAGGGAACCGGCGCAGAACGTGAGGCCGTTGTGGAAATTGTCCACCGCCCGTAGTATCCACTCGATATCCTCAGCGCAGGTGACAATGCGGGGAAGGCCCAGCACCTGCATCGGGGGATCGTCGGGATGGATGCACATCCGCATGTCATACTCCTCGCAGACCGGCATGATGGCCGACAGGAAGTACCTCAGGTTCTCCCTCAGGTCCTCTTTGGTGATGCCGTCATAGAGTTTGAGCAGACCCTTGAAAGTCTCCACCGGACGGGTATCGCCTTCCTTGATGTTGCCGTTGATGAATCCCTGGGTCTTGCCTATGATGGCGTCGATGAGCTGATGGCGGTCTGCCTCGGTCATCGTCTTCTCCAGTGCGTCCACCTTTTCCAGGATATGGGCGGGATAATCCTTGCGCGCACCCTCCCTTCCCAGGATGTGGATGTCGAAATAGGCGAAACGCGAATAATCGAAGAACAGCGAGGTGGTGCCGTCCTCCCAGGGGTGCTCCAACTCCGTGCGTATCCAGTCGATGACCGGCATGAAGTTGTAGCAGACCGTGTGGATGCCGCACTTGCCCAGATTGGCAAGGCTCAGCTTGTAGTTCTCTATCAGGGCATCCCTTTCGGGACCGGCGTACTTGATGGCTTCGCAGACGGGCAGGCTCTCCACGACGGACCACCTCAGGCCGAAGGACTCGATGTAGTCCTTCATCTCCTGGATGGCCTCCACGGTCCAGACCTCCCCATTAGGAACAGAATGGAGGGCAGTAACTATGCCCTCCACTCCAATTTGTTTCAGCATGGGAAGAGAGATGCTGTCTTTCTTCCCAAACCATCTCCAGGTTTTTTCCATCAGGATTAGTCTTCAGTATCCTGGGCTGCGTACTCAGCAAGCAGTTTGCTCTGGACATCACCGGGAACGGGCTGATAGTCTGCGAACTCCATGGTGAAGGTCGCGGAGCCTGCGGTCAGCGAGCTCAGGGTGGTGGAATAACGGTAGAGCTCTGCGAGAGGAACGCGAGCCTTGAGGATGGCGAATCCCTTGTCGGCGCCCATGTCACCCAGCATACCGCGGCGGTTCTGGAGATCGGACATCACAGCGCCCTGGTACTCTGAAGGAGTCATGACCTCGACATTGTAGATAGGCTCGAGGATCTTCGGACCAGCGTTGCGGAAAGCCTCACGGAAGGCGTTGCGGCCAGCGATGATGAAGGCGATTTCCTTGGAGTCCACGGGGTGCATCTTACCGTCATATACGAATACGCGGATGTCGCGTGCGTAGGAACCGGTGAGAGGTCCCTCGACCATACGCTCCTTGATACCCTTGAGGATGGCGGGCATGAAGCCGAGGTCGATGGCGCCACCGACGACGCAGTTGTAGAACTCAAGTTTGCCACCCCACTCAAGCTCGGTGATATCCTGGGTCTTGATGTTGAGCTGGGTCTCCTTGCCGTTGATCATGAACTTGGTGTTGAGCTCTCCCTCTGCAGGGCAGACGAGGAGATGGACCTCACCGAACTGGCCGGCGCCGCCGGACTGCTTCTTGTGACGGTACTGTGCGCAAGCGACCTTGGTGATGGTCTCGCGGTAAGGCACCTTCGGGGCGAAGAGCTCGACCTCGAGGCCGAACTCGTTGTTCAGACGCCACTTCACGATATTGATCTGCTGCTCGCCGTTGCCGTTGAGGATGGTCTGGCGGAGCTCCTTGGAGTACTCCACGACGACGGTAGGATCCTGGGAAGAGATCTTCTTGAGGGCGTCGCCGAGCTTCTGCTCGTCCTGCTGGACCTTGGCCTTGATGGCGCAGCGGTACTTGGGAGCGGGATAATCGATCTTGCCGTAATCGATGCCGGAACCGGGCTGTGAGAGGGTCACGCCGGACTTGCCGTTCTTGAGCTTCACGACGCAGCCGAAGTCACCTGCATGGAGGACGTTGACGGGATCCTTCTTGGAGCCGGCCACTGCATAGACAGCGGAAAAGCGCTCCTTGTTGCCGGATACGGGATCCTCGAGGTCGAGGCCGGAAGTGATGTTGCCGCTCATGACCTTGAAGAAAGAAACCTCTCCGAGGTGGGGCTCCACGTCGTTCTTGTAGATGAACAGGGAAGCGGGGCCGTCAGCCTTGCATGCGGGAGCGGGAGCAACGTTCTTCACGAAATCGAGGAGCTTCGCGACACCGATGTCCTTCTTTGCGCTGACGCAGAACACGGGATAGAGCTCGCAGTTCTTGACACCGATGGAAAGACCCTGGTGGATCTCAGCCTCGGAAAGAGTGCCTTCTGCGAAGAATTTCTCCATGAGGGCGTCGTCGAACTCGGCGGCCTTCTCGATGAGCTCAGCGCGCATCTCCTCGGCCCTGTCGGCGAACTCTGCGGGGATGTCTTTCTCCTCGAACTTGCCGTTGGCATCGGTGAAGTGATAGTACTTCATGGAAAGAATATCCACGATACCGTCGAAAGAAGTGCCGGGGTTGGTGGGGAACTGGGTGTAGACCACCTTTCCGCCGAGGGCTTCCTTGATGGATGCCTGGATGTTGTCCCAGTCAGCCTTCTCGCTGTCCAGCTGGTTGATAGCGATGAACAGAGGGAGCTTCTTGTCTTCAGTGCGGCGGATGAAGTTCTCGGTGCCGACCTCGACGCCCTGCTGTGCGTTGATCACGAGGATGCCGCTTTCGCAGACCTTGAATGCGGAGTAGGCGCCACCGATGAAATCATCTGCTCCGGGAGCGTCGATGATATTGATCTTGGTGTCCTTGAACTCTGCGTACAGAGGAGTCGCATAGATCGACCTCTGGTTCAGTTTCTCAAGCTCGTCGTTGTCGGAAACGGTGTTCTTGTCCTCGATGGTACCTCTTCTGTCGATGACTTTACCCTCGTAAAGCATCGCTTCTGCCAGCGTGGTCTTACCGGATTTGGTACTACCGACAAGCACCACGTTGCGGATGTCTTTGGTTGAATATTCTTTCATTTCGTATTGATGATTTTGATTACTAATCAGCGTAATGCACCCCCTCCGGGGCACAAGTCTGCAAATCTAATAATTTTTGTCGCCAATACCAAAATATGAGTCCATAATCTCTTCGGGACTCATCCCCAATTCATTATCAAGCACTTCTCGCAGGTCGGCGGGGGCGACTCCGATGCTGAGGCAGATGTCGTGGAAGGAGACGGGAAGCCTGCCCTGGAGGGCGGCGTTCTCCATATAATGCCCGAAGCGGGCGTAAGCGTTGTCGATCGTACACATGGCGTATGTTTTCTTTTTCCGCAAAGTTGTCTCAAATGAGCGGTTTTTCATAGCGCATGACGGATATATGTGGCGAATGGGACGAAAAAATATGGAAAAATTAGCTAAAATGCATTTTTATTATGTTCAATGCCCATAAAATGAGTGCCTGTAGAGGAAAAAACTTAACTTAAATTCGTCGGTCATTAGCATCTGATGGACGAGAAAGACTTAAAACAAAACCTGAAAACGCTTCGCGGGCGTCTCGGTCTCACCCAGGAAGAAATGGGTGAGAAAATCGGTCTCAACCGCAACGCCTACCGTGCCCTGGAGGCCGGCCCTACGCACATCATCTCCCCTCACGTTTACAGCCTCGCAAAACTTGCCGGCATCTCGGTGGAGTCCTTGCTTCTGGGCTTCGAGCCGTCTCCGCTGCCCGACGCCATACTCATGGAGAACGACCATCTCAGGGACCAGATCAAGGCCCAGAGGGATGACTATGAGATGAAGCTTGCACAGAAAAACGAAGCACTCGCATCCAAGGACGAACTCATACGCTCCAAAGACCGCACGATCAAGGTTCAGGAGGAAATGATAGCGATGCTTCGTCAAAAATGATTAAATTTGTGCCGATATGCCTGGCACGACCCATCTGTTGGAACACATGCACGAAGGCCTGCTGGAGGCGGGCTGCGACGAGGCGGGCCGAGGTCCCCTCGCCGGACCGGTCTATGCTGCGGCGGTGATATTGCCGGAAGGCTTCCACCACCCTCTGCTCAATGATTCCAAGCAGATGACCCGCGCCGCCCGCGAGGAGCTCCGTCCCATCATTGAAAGGGAAGCCGTCGCATGGGCGGTCGAGGCGGTGAGCCCGCAGGAGATCGACGAGGTCAATATCCTCGCGGCATCCATCCTGGGCATGCAGCGCGCCGTCAGGCGCCTGTCCCCGAGGCCGGAGTTCCTGCTGATCGACGGCAACCGCTTCCGTCCCTTCGACGGGTTCCGCTATGCCACCGTCGTGCACGGAGATGCCACCTATGCCAGCATTGCCGCTGCTTCCGTACTCGCCAAGACCTGGCGGGACGAGTACATGACGGCGCTTGCCGCCGACTACCCGGAGTACGGCTGGGACCGCAACATGGGCTACCCCACGCCGGAGCATATCGCCGCCATTGAAAAGTACGGACTGACGCCCCACCACCGCAGGAGCTTCCATCCGAAAGCATTGGAACCAACATTGTTTTGAAAATATGAAAAAGATTTTCCTTTCCCTGGCAGCAGCGATGCTGCTGACCCTGAGCGCCAGCGCCGATGAGGGCATGTGGCTGCTCCCCCTCCTGGAGAAGATGAACGCAGGTGAGATGATGCGCCTGGGCTGCCGTCTGACCCCCGAGCAGATATACAGCATCAACCATTCGTCCATCAAGGACGCCGTGGTGCACTTCGGCGGCGGCTGTACCGGAGAGATCATCTCCGACCAGGGTCTGCTGGTGACCAACCACCATTGCGGATATTCCAGCATCCAGGGCCTCTCGACCCCCGAGCACAACTATCTCGAAGACGGATTCTGGGCCCGCAGCATGGCAGAGGAACTGCCTGTCCCCGGCCTGAGCGTCACCTTCCTGGAGAGCATGACCGACGTCACCGAGCAGATCCAGAAGATCAATGCTATGAAGCCCAAGAGGCAGGAGGCGGCGATGAAGGACCTGATCGCCCGCGCCGAGAAGGCCTACCCCAACTGCTCGGCCTATGTGCGCTCTTTCTACAATGACAATGTCTTCTACCTCATAGTCGAGAAGATTTACAGGGACGTGCGTTTCGTCGGCGCCCCTCCCGCAGCCCTCGGCAAATTCGGCGGTGAGACTGACAACTGGATGTGGCCCCGCCATACCTGCGACTACTCCATGTTCCGCGTCTATTCCGGCCCCGACGGAGAGCCTGCACGCTACTCCGAGGCCAACATTCCCCTGAAGCCCCGCCGCTCCCTGGAGATCTCGCTCAAGGGCATCGAGGACGGCGACTTCGCCATGATCATGGGCTATCCCGGCCGCACCCAGAGGTTCCAGACCGCCGACCAGCTCCGCCTGATGATAGACCAGAACGACATCTCCATCGCCGCCCGCACCATCCGCCAGGACATCATGTGGGAAGGCATGCTCGCAGATGACACCGTGCATCTCCAGTACGCCAACAAATACGCCGGCTCCGCCAACGGCTGGAAGAAATACATAGGCATGAAGCAGTCCTTCGCCGACCTCGACATCATAGCTCGCGAAGAGCAGAAGGAAGCCGACCTGATGGCCTGGATCAATCAGGATCCCGCCCGCGCCGCCAAGTGGGGAGGCGCCATCGCCAAGATTTCCGAGGGAGTCGCCGCCACCAGGGATGCCAGACTCAACTATTATCTTATCTCCGAGACCTTGCTCCGCACCGAGCTGCCCACCGTCCACGCCTCCAACGGTCTCAAGGACTACAACGCAGACCTGGACAAGAAGATGACCAAGGCCATGGTGAAGTACTACCTGGAGAACGTCGCACCTGCCGAGAAACTCGACTACGACCTGTCCGATGCCAATATCGACGCGATGTTCGCCGATTGGCAGAACCCTGACAACGCCATCGCCAAGGCCTTCCGCAGCGCTGCCGTCTCCAAGGCCCAGGCCTATGCGGCCGCTGCCAATGCCGGAGCCGAGGCCATCGCCGACGCATCCCGCGACTATGCGGCAGCCCTGCTCGCCTGGCAGGCCGGCAAGCCGTCTTATCCCGATGCCAATTCCACCATGCGCCTCACCTACGGCACCGTCAAATCCTACGAGCCCAAGGACGGCGTGCTCTACAAGCACTACACCACCCTCAAGGGTGTCATGGAGAAGGAGAATCCGGATGACTACGAATTCCGCGTCCCCGCCGCCCTCAAGCGCATCTGGAACGAGAAGGATTTCGGCCAGTATGCCAATGCCGCCGGCGAAATGCCCGCCTGCTTCCTCATCAACTGCGACATCACCGGTGGCAACTCCGGAAGCCCCGTGCTCGATGCGGACGGCCGTCTGATCGGTCTCGCCTTCGACGGCAACTGGGAGTCCATGAGCAGCGACGTGATGTTCGAGCCCGAGCTCCAGAGGTGCATCTGCGTGGACATCCGCTACGTCCTGATGACCATGGACAAGATGGGCGGCGCAGGCTACCTGCTCAAAGAAATGAAACTTGTCAAATAACCATGGAAAACAACTGGGAATTTTTGAATGAAGTGCGTCATCCCGCCCAGGGTGACAAAAGTATAGTCGAACTCTCGATGGTGCGTTCCGTCGAGGTCAGCGACGCCAAGGTGACCATCACGCTGGTCTTCCCGCGGCGGCGCGACCCCCTCGCCGAGTATCTCATCGGCAGTACCCGCGCCGCCGCCATCCGCCATTTCCCTGAAGGGACCGAGGTGGAGGTGAAGACTGTCGTGGAGGAGGCTCCGAAGCCCAAGAACAGCATCTCCGACCTCGGGACGGACCAGGTCGCCCGGGTGCGCCACATCATAGGCATTGCCTCCGGCAAGGGAGGCGTGGGCAAATCCACCGTCGCGGTCAACCTGGCCTGCGCCCTCGCGCGCCAGGGCTACAAGGTGGGTCTTGCCGACGCCGACGTGTACGGCCCTTCCGTGCCCACCATGACCGGCACCGAAGGCGCCTCGCCCATGGCCGTGCAGGACGGGGACCAGGAACTCATCGTCCCCATGGGCAAGTACGGGGTCGAGTGGATGTCCGTCGGCTATTTCGCCCAGAAGGGCCAGGCCCTGATCTGGCGCGGCCCCATGGCTTGCAACGCACTCAAGCAGATGATACTCCAGGTCCAGTGGGGCGAGCTCGACTTCCTGCTGATCGACATGCCCCCGGGAACGGGCGACATCCACATCAGCCTCGTCCAGGACATCCCCATGGAAGGAGCGGTGATAGTGACCACCCCTCAGGCGGTCGCCCTGGCCGACGTCGAGAAAGGCGTCAACATGTTCCGCAACAAGAGCATTGACAAACCCGTCTTCGGTCTCGTGGAAAACATGGCCTGGTTCACCCCGGCCGAGCTTCCCGAAAACCGCTACTACATCTTCGGCCGCGACGGGGGCGTACAGATGGCCTCCCGGCTCGGGATCCCCCTGCTCGGCCAGATCCCTCTGGTGCAGGGCATACGCGAATCCGGTGACGAAGGCGTCCCGGCCGCCCTTTCGAACGGTCCCGACGGCCTCGCCTTCATGGACCTCGCCTCCCGCCTCGTTTCAGCCGTAGGGGACTGATCCTATTCTCCCTTCGCGCTTGCTGCTATCTCACATATGTCCGGATTTCGGATTCCGGGAGATAAACAATAGTGGCAATCTGACGGAAAGTCAGACGATATTGCGACCGAAGTCTCTGGGCCAAGAGTATCCTCTGCCTGCCGTCCAGACGCCTTGGGTCACGTGTGCCGAACATAGATTTGCACTCCGCCCCGCACAGGTGGCGGGCTTCCATATCCTCGAAGGCGACACCGCGCTCTGCGGACATCCGTGCCAACATTTCCTGCTCGACTTTCCGCGGGCTTGCCATGAAGACACGGAATCTGTTGTGAGTGCGATAAATGGATTCAAATCTTTCGATATCTATATAGTTCTCGGGGAGGATAAGACCGTTGCACACTGACCAGCTGTCTGGGATCGTGTAGCGCCGTGAGTGCAGGACTCTTCTTTTGTCTCGTGCCGGGAGGGAGCCGAATGGAGCAGGATCATGGATGATACCGTCATCATCTATCAGCCAAAGCGGAATGTGGTGCGGGCTTCTGAAATACATTGAACCGGTCCCCCACCGGTAGTCATAAGGCATGACGGGCTTTCCGTCCTTTGTCGCCTGGATGACAGTATAGACACCTACGTTTCTAAGATAATCCTCATCCCCTATCCAGTACAGTTCACAGTGAAATGTCGACTGGACACTACCGTCCCTGGTCTTGGTCGCGAAATGCCGATACAATGTCTCAAACAGATTCTTGAAGCATGCGCACCCGGAGCGGGTCCCGTACAGGAGGACATGGGGATGCGAATCTTCTATCGAAAAAGAGACCACGATGACTCCGGAGTTCGCCGCGCAAACACCGATCATGTTGAAAACTGCTGAATAGTCCGCTTCGCAGATAATGAAATTTCGGACATCTGCGCCGTTGGCGCACAAATGACAATAATGTTCGTCCATCGTTATTTCTCACGCCTCGTTCCTCCGCCACCACCGCGATGACAACAGGTGATTCGTTTTGAACAAAAGTGATGAATATTCGGATAAAAACCAAATCTGAATATCGCCCCCACTGTATCTGGCTCCGTCAGCATATTCTTGGCGCCGTCCGGGTGAAGCACGCGACCCCTTATGCCATGCGTATCTGGGGCGGGGTGGCGTGCTCAAGTGGCCGATATCGGGCCTCTGAGCACGGAAGAAGCCCGTGGGGTCCAGCCGGAGCACCTCCTGCGTGCTTCATTATGACAAAACCGCATTTCACGTCACTAACTCCATAAAAATAACTATCTTTGTGTCCCTAAATAGTTTTCTATGTACAGAACACATACCTGCGGAGAGCTCCGCATACAGAATGCCGGACAGACCGTCACCTTGGCGGGATGGGTCCAGCGGTTCCGCAAACTTGGCGGAATGACATTCGTAGACCTTCGTGACCGATATGGGATAACGCAGCTCGTGACGGAAGAAGAAATAGCCATAGGCCGCGAGTATGTCATTCAGGTTACCGGACTGGTCGTCGAGAGAGAAAACAAGAATCCGAAGATGCCGACAGGCGACGTGGAAGTCAAGATAGGGCAGATCAACATCCTCAACAAAGCCCAGACCCCTCCTTTCACCATCGAGGAAGTCAGCGACGGCGGCGAGGACATCAGGGCCCGTTACCGCTACCTCGACCTGCGCAGGCCCCCTCTCCAGAGGGCCCTCGCACTGCGTCACCGTCTCGCTCAGGAAGTCCGCTCCTATCTGGACGCCCAGGGATTCATGGAGATAGAGACTCCTTATCTCATCAAATCCACTCCCGAAGGCGCCCGCGACTTCGTCGTGCCCAGCCGTATGAACCCCGGACAGTTCTACGCCCTTCCCCAGAGCCCCCAGACCTTCAAGCAGCTGTTGATGGTGGCAGGCTACGACCGCTACTTCCAGATCGTGCGCTGCTTCCGCGACGAGGACCTCAGGGCCGACCGCCAGCCGGAGTTCACCCAGATCGACTGTGAAATGTCGTTCGTGGAGCAGGAGGATGTGCTCAACACCTTCGAGGGCATGATGCGCCAGATGTTCCGCAATGCCGTGGGTGTCGAGATACCCAACCCTCTTCAGAGGATGAGCTGGTACGATGCCATGGACAATTATGGCTCCGACAAACCCGACATCCGCTTCGGCATGAAGATCCACGAGGTCAGCGACCTGGTCAAGGGCCACGGCTTCGGAGTGTTCGACGGCAGCGAGTATGTGGGCGCCATCGCCGTGCAGGGCTGCGCCGAATACACCCGCAAGCAGCTCGACGAACTCACCGAGTGGGTGAAACGTCCCCAGGTGGGTGCCAAGGGCCTGGTCTATGTCAAGCTCAACCCCGACGGCAGCGTCAAATCCAGCGTTGACAAATTCTATACACCCGAGCAGCTCCAGTCCATTGCCCAGGCGTGCGGTGCCTCCGCCGGAGACCTGGTGCTGATGCTCTGCGGCCCAAAGCGCAAGACCCAGACCCAGCTCGGCGTCCTCCGTATCGAGATGGGCAACCGCCTCGGACTCCGCGACCCCAATGTGTTCGCACCTCTGTGGATCGTGGACTTCCCCCTGCTCGAATGGAGCGAAGAGGACGGCCGCTTCTACGCGATGCACCATCCTTTCACCGCCCCCAAGCCCGAGCACGAGAAATGGTTCTATTCTGACAAGAAGGAGGATCTCGAGAGGGTGTGCGCCAATGCCTACGACTTCGTGCTGAACGGCACCGAGCTCGGCGGCGGCTCCATCCGTATCCACAACGCCGACATGCAGAGCCGTATGTTCGAAGTCCTGGGTATCTCCAAGGAAGAAGCCGAGTATAAGTTCGGCTTCATCATCAACGCCTTCAAGTTCGGCGCCCCGCCCCACGGAGGTCTTGCTTTCGGTTTCGACAGGGTCTGCGCCCTCTTCGGCGGCCAGGAGACCATCAGGGACTACATCGCCTTCCCCAAGAACAACCAGGGCCGCGACGTGATGATCGACTCCCCTTCGGAGATCGACCAGTCGCAGATGGACGAACTCTTCCTTGCAAGCACGTACAACCAACAATAAAACAGACACCAAGATGGCTACTAATTTCCCTACAAAGACCGTCGGTATCTTCTCCGGAATGATACTGCTCTTCATACTGGCAGCTTGCTGCTGTACTACCATCGATTCCGCTTCCGTCGGTATCCGTTTCAAGAAATGGTCGTCCAATGAGCAGCTCAGGGGCGGTGTCGAAGGCACCTGCCGCGGATGGGTGTGGTACAATCCCATCACCGAAAGGATCTTCGAATATCCGACCTACATACAGCGTGTCACCTACGAGCCTTTCACCGTCAACCCCAAGGATGCGGCCATCTTCTCCATGACCCCGACCCTGGCTTACCAGATCGATGAAAACAAGGCTATCGACATCTTCGTCAAGTACCGCAAGCCCGTGAAGGAGCTCGAGAACGGCTACATCAGCACCTGTATCTTCGAGGCCTACCGTACCTGCGCCAACAACTATACTTCCGACGAACTGATGGCCAACAGGGCCAAGTTTGAAACCGAGGTGCGCGCCCGTCTGGACGAATCGATGAACCAGGAAGGCTTCATAGTGCGTGAGTTCACCACCAAGATCGACCCTCCCGCATCTCTGAGCGAGGCCATCAATGCCAAGAACGAGGCCGTCCAGAACGCCCTCAAGGCAGAGAACAAGGTGAAGGAAGCCGAGGCTGAGGCCAAGATCGCCATCGCCAAGGCTAAGGGTGAAGCCGAAGCCATGAGGATCCAGGGCGACGGTGAAGCCTACTACAACCGCGTGGTGGCCGCATCGCTGAACAGCCTTCTCGTCCAGCAGTACGCCATCGAGAAGTGGAACGGCGAGCTCCCTACCTACAACGGCGGAGCCACACCTTTCATCAATCTTCCTACCGGGAAATAATCCTGTCTAACCCAGATGCTCCACCTCGGGTGAGAGGGTGACGCCGAAGCGGTCGCGGACCGCGTCGATGACACGCTGCTCGAGAGCGAGGACATCATCGGATTCTGAAGAAATGGAGTGCTGGTCCTACCATCTCGCCGTCCCGGATAGACCAGTCGCAGATGGACGAACTTTGCCTCGCAAGCATGATAGGGGAGGGAAAACCTTACAAGATTAAATCGATTGATTATCAATAGTTAAGACTAATCCGCGGCTTCTCGAAGAAGTTCGCGGATTATTTTTGATTATTTTCTTAAAGCGCATAAAATCAGCGCGTTGCGCATACTTCCTAGTGTAAGGTTCTTTTATGGAGATTATTTGTTTTAATCAACAAAAAGAGTGTTATTTGCCACTGTCGGGTCGATTATGGCCTAGTGACAAAACAACTATTAATAAAGTAATTATTATGAAAAAGTTAATTTATTTAATTCTCTCTGCGCTCATGTTCGCTTCTTGTACTCACAACCCTTTGTGTGAGCACACTAGCCCTGCGTTAGCCGAATTTGAAAAGTCCTACATAAATAATCTGGCTATTAAAAAGGATGAAGGCAAAATTAGTGTTGTGGGGATTATTTCGACCACGTACACGGGCAGGGATGCGATGTCGTTCCGAGAAACATATTCTGACAATAGCGGTGCAATAGACCAGATGGGCAATGTATTTGTCCTTGACGATGGCGAAACAGTTACTATAAGGATGTATATACCTCTGGCAAATGCCCGGTTGGAATGTGGTAACAGTAGGTTTATTGCTGACCAGAGAGGCGAGTTTGTTCCGGAAAAGACAATAAATCTCAAAAAAGTAAGATTATATGGAAAAGCGGCGAGTGAGTCTGAAAGAGAAGCATCGGTGGATAGAAAATCCCCGGTCTTTTATTCAAATAAAAAGGGAGTGGTATTCTTCTATGTCGGAGACATTTCAACCATGCACTGATGAAGTCTAAAATAATAATACTATCGTTAGTTGCCCTAGTTTTAAATGCATGTAACTCTTATGATCAGGAGGAGAAACTGGACTGGGTAGAGTCACATGTATACGATATGCCAGAGAACGCGCTCGACACCCTAGGCGCTGTTAATTATTCAGAAATCAGGGGCAAGAAAATGAAAGCGCGGTATTCTCTCCTCATGGTTATAGCGCTTGATCAATGTGGTCGGAGTATTATGCGGCCTGAGCTTTTTTCTGATGCCGAGGTGTGGTATTCCAAGCATGGATCTCCAGATGAACGCATGAAGATGAATTATTACCGAAGCTTGGTACTGAAAGAACAGGGGTTCATCAGGGAAAGCGCCGTCGCCCTGTCGGAGGCGGAGCGTTGGGCTGAAAAATCATCAGACTCTTATTCGGTGGTTATGCTGTATCTCTCATTAGCGAATGAGTACAATACAGCCTCCAATTCCCGGGAAGTAGGGAAATATATGCAAAAGGCTATTGATGCACTGGAAAATGCAGGTCTGACCACTTCGTTTCTTGAAAGAAGAAGGTCAAAAGATGACCCTATGATAATGCCATTATTCCTATCAAACTATGCGAAGTCGAAATTATTAAGGCAAGACAAGGACCCTCGAATGGCAATAGGGTTGTTAGAGAGGAAGAGAGATGATTATGACTCTCCCTTCAGTGCGGAGGAATGGGCTGAATATGCATATTGCCGGTATCTGCTTGGTGATATCGCAGGGGCGGATGCCATTGTTGACAGCCTAGCTAAGGAAGACCAGGCAACGATAGGCCCGGCATACATCTGGATGGCATCCATCTCCCAGCAGCAAAGTAAAATCGGAGAAGCGTATGAATACATACTGAAATCGTATGCTTATAATAATACTGAGGTCGAGGCCATTATCAATGATTCCATCACAGCTGCCCTGCAAGAACATCTTAGACAAAAAGAGTACGAAATGAATAGGAGAGAACGTATCCTGCTTTTTCTATCAGTGCTCTTTGTCTTTACTTTCATTGCATTAATAGTTTTTTTCCGGTACAGAAAATTGCGGGTGGAGAGAGACGTCAGCCGCCTGAAAGCCATCGTAGACTCACTGGAGGGAGAAGTTACACGCCTGCATGTCTATCAAAATTTTGCGCGCAAAAAGAAGGGTGAAAGCCATATCGAAGAGGAGCGAAAACGATATCTCGAGAGTTGTATCCGTCATATCCACGACATGGGTGATATGAACTATTCTCTATGGAAAGGAAAGCTCCAAAATTCCAGCGATAAACGGGTATTGGAAGAGATCGTTAATACTTTTGATTATGTCTATGATTCGGATGGCAACGGAGAAGCATTGATAGCTTGGTTGGATCGAGAACTGGACGGCTCTGTGTCGAAGATCATCAATGCAATCCCGCTGACTAACCCAGCACAAGCAAGGCTTCTATGTTTCTTTATACTTGGACTTGATACCAAGATGATTTCAGATATCACTGAAATGAGTCTTAACAATATCTATACTACAAAGTCCAGGATATTGAAACAGATCAACTCTCTTGACTCCTCGATACGTGAAGAAGCGATGATCCTTTTGACTGGTTACAAATAAAGAAAGATCTCAACACATTTGTATGAAATAATCCTGTCTAACCCAGATGCTCCACCTCGGGTGAGAGGGTGACGCCGAAGCGGTCGCGGACCGCGTCGATGACACGCTGCTCGAGAGCGAGGACATCATCAGCAGAAGCGCTGCCGCTGGCATTTACGATGACCAGCGGCTGCTTTTCATATACGGCGGCGCCGCCCTGTACGGCACCTTTGAGCCCGCAGCGCTCGATCATCCAAGCTGCAGGTACCTTGATACAGCCGTCCGGCTGCACGAAATGGGGGATGTGCACGTCTTCGCCGAAGTCCCTCTTGGAGATGTCGATGATGCGGGCGAAATCAGCCGCCGACACTACGGGATTCTTGAAGAAACTGCCGGCGCTGCCCAACTCGGCGGGATCGGGCAGTTTGCTGCGCCGTATGTCAATGACGGCCCGGCGTACATCCATGGGGCCGGCGGGAGCCTTGTCGGCAAATATCTCTTTCAGCCCCTTGTACTCCAGCCGCATACGCGGAATCCTGGAGAGGCGGATCAGCACTCCGGTGACGATGAAACGGCCGCCGGTCTGTTTGAAGAATGAATCCCTGTAGCCGTAGCCGCATTCCTCACGGGAGAATTTAACCCTCTTGCGGGCGTGCAGGTCGTAGCAGGTGACACCCGAGATGATGTCCCCGATCTCGACCCCGTAGGCTCCGATGTTCTGCACCGCGGCGGCACCGGTCTCGCCGGGGATCAGGGACAGGTTTTCTGCGCCCCAGAGCCCGTAGCCGCAGACCTGCTCCACGAAATCGTCCCAATGTACGCCGCTTCCGACCATCACCGGCACGTCGCCCAGGCCCATGTCGAGGTATTTGATCGTCTTGATGCCCGAATGCAGTATCGTCCCCCGGAAATCTCCGGTCAGCAGGAGATTGCTGCCTTCGCCTATGTGCCGTATGGGCTTGGGCAGGGAGTCCCAGTCCATGGCCTCCAGTTCGGCGACGCTGCCGTATTCCACGAAACATGCGCAACGCGCCTTCATCCTGAAGGTGTTCAGCGGTGTCAGGTCGAAATTCTCCACTTTTATCATCTTGAGACAAATATAAGAAAAGAAGTTAAGAATCTGTGTCTAGCAAGTGAAGTGCTTGACATACCGATTTCCTTCGTATCTATTTGATATTCTGAGGAATACATCCTTGTCTATGAAATCTAATAGCTGCGAGAAGACGTATATTTTACCTAACTTTCAATATTCTTAAAGAACTTTTATGATTTTTTAGTGGACACTAATGATGTAGAATGATAATACGTCTTCATTATCGTCTCTTTTCTGAATGGCCAAGCCCTCTTTTAATACGATAGAGTGATAAGGATTTATACTCATCGATTCCGGCAATTCTATTTCTCCAATCTTTTCGAATTTATTATCCAATACAAGAACGACAGTCGGTTTATTATTCCCATGGTGTTGGATTTCTCCTTTTACAGGCATCCGTGCAATCCTATAATAAATGTTTCGGTATTTATCATAAAGAATGTTCTCGTAAGAGCCGTTTGTCATGTACCAGTTCCACACTTTTTCAGATGAGGCAAGCGTGATTTTACCTTGTCTTTTTTTAAAAGGATAAGGTCCCTTCATTTTTGAATATCCGGCATAATGGGAGCTTATTGTATTGGAGTCCAAATCAATACAATATAGAAAAGGATACGCAGCAAAACTAATTATTATTTCTGCATGGTTACCTTTCGCTAAATATGGAAGTCGATAGACAAGTTCTCCTGTCCAGCTGTATTTTTTGTAGATTTCAGGATATTCTAACATCAAATCCACTTTTCCTGTTGTTGTGTTCAAACGAGATAGTGTCGGTACAGACATTATTCTCATATGACTGGATTCTCCTGACTTGAATCCAGAACAGATAATCTCGTTATTGTATTTTACGATGGGCGTTGCCGAAGACAGATATGGGCTGGGAACGATGACGTTATCAGTGGTATCTACGGAAAAAGACCAATCTGCGAGGCATTTTTTTGAAACGAGGTCCAATTTATATAAGATTTCAGTCCCGTATGTGTAAACATATAGTGTATCACAATCGAAGTAGAATCCCTGGATCTTCCTTTTA
>JAFTBU010000018.1 GCA_017455065.1 Bacteroidales bacterium | reverse complement strand
CGAAGAGCAGGTGCTGGCTATCCAGGATAAAATCAATAATCGGCCGAGAAAAAGACTTGGCTTTTTCTCTCCAAATGAACTTTTTAATTCTTTAACTAAAACAACGAAAAAAGTTGCATTTGACGGTTGAATCCAGGGACCTCCGTTGCATATTACAAAAAGTTGATTGTCAAGACATTACATTTCAGCAAGCCTTGGCCCTCACTTTTCCGGAGCATGTTCATTCACTTTAAATAGTGGTTCGATTCCACTCGGGACTACATCTACAGCAGCCCACACTCGCGGGCCTTGGAGAGCATCTCGGCGGTATTTTTGGCATCGAATTTGGCAATGAGCCTTTGGCGGCGCCATTTTATGGTCTGCTCAGTGAGGAACAGACGATTGGCGATTTCCTTGCTGGTGAGGCCTTCGGCGATCATCGGAAGGATTTCCTGTTCACCACGGCTCAATTCAACCATCCGGCTTCTTTCCTGTCCGGAGTGGGAGTTATTCATCTCCAGCTCTGTCAAAGCCTCGCCGATGGCTTCGTCCGCAGCAGCGTTCTCTTTCTTCAGCCGCAGCGCCCTGCGGGATAGGCCCAGGAGCATCAGCAAGGTCAGGGCAAGCACGGCGAAAGCGGCGGCCAGCAAAGTCCGCTGCTGTTTTTGTGCCCGGTATGCCTGGCCCATAATGTCGAGGGTGGCGATGCGGTCGTAATACTCTTGGTCTTGATGCTTGGAGTAGTATTCATCGGCTTCCTGGAGGTATTGAAGGGCTTTCGTCACTTTGCCCCGACGCATATACAAGGCACCAAGACCCAGTTTTGGGGAAGCTACCCAGAGAGAGTCTCCGGCTTCCTTGGCATAACTTATGGCGCTATTGTAATACTCTATTGCTTTGGCATCCTCGCCTTCGTCAGCCCAGATGTCGCCCATGTTGTGCTCCAGGATGGAGCTGCTGATTTTCCAACCGTATTTCTTGAATATATCACCTGCCTTGGCATAGTAGGCCATGGCCTGGGGGAGAGAATCTATCTCATAATAGAGGTTACCTATATTGCCATACAGGCTGGAAGCAGCATCGTCTATCTTTTCTTGAGGGTACCCTTCCGGCGTGTCCGGACCTGCCTCTCCTGCAGACATGCGGTCCAGATAACCCAGTGCTATCCGATAATAGATGATAGTACTGTCGTACTGTTCTTTGTTGTAGAACAACTGTCCGATGAACTTGGCAGCCAGATAAGGCTGGTAAAGGGACTTGAGCTCATTGCCTAGTTCATATGCCCTTCTTGCCGCATACATCGAGCGGTCAGGGTTGATGCGCTCGTATCCGTACATCAGCTGGGAGAAAGCCAGGCACACATCGGTTTGAGTTTCATACGGGGCCAGGGCCAGTCGAGCGGGCGTCCATCCGGCAACCACATTTTCAAGTGAATCGAGTTTCCGGTCACGATGATCATTGTATTGTGCGCTGGCTGAGCCGGCAAAGGTAGTTATGATAATAAGCGTGAAAAAAAGTTGCTTCATGGCAAAACAAAGTTAGCAAAACCGTAATGATTCAATGACTCCCGGGGTGAAAAACTGACAACCGTGACGTTTTTTTATACTTTTGTATAATTCTTAAGTGCTTGGGATTGACGAACTTTGTAATTGTAAACTAGTCCCAAGCGAATGGAAGATTTATTCAATGACGAGATCATTCTGACCGCCACGGAGGAAAAGGTTTTGAAGATGCTGGCGGCAGGAAAGAAAAGTACTGAGATAGCAGAAGGTCTGCATCTCAGCCTGTCGGCTATCAAATGGTATCGGCAAAGACTCAAGTCCAAATTCAATGCGGCTACCACGGGAGAGATGTTGATGAAAGCGGTCGCACAGAAAATCTTGTAACCATCATAATTTTTAACCACGATGAAAAAACTGTTATTGCTCATTCTTTCTGTTACGCTTATGTGCATGTGGGCACAGGCGCAGACTGCCTATGTCAAAAACGACTTTGTCCCGGGTGATGAAATAATTTTCGATGACTCATTGGAAGGCGAGCAGATGGGAGAATTCCCCTCTATGTGGGAACTGATTGGAGGTGAAGCCCAGGTGATGGAAATTAATGGCAGAAGATGTATTGCACTCCAGCATGACGGCGACTGCATTTCTCCATTGATGAAGAATCCGCACAACTTCCTTGGTGATGTCTTCACTGTTGAATTTGACATGTTTTATACAGGAGAAGAAGAAGGAACCTTAAGGTGGGCTTTTCTGCCCGCAGACATCGACGATGAACCGGTCTTCGTAGTGGAAATGCCTGTGTTGAATGATAAGGAGAGTTATGGTTTCCTCTGGTGGTGGAAGACATCGTCAGGAGATAAAGATGGCGAAAAGCCCGGTGTTGTCCTTACTTCAGGACAATGGCACCACCTGGCTCTTTCCTTCAACAAGAGAGCACTCAAACTATATCTTGACGGTGAACGCGTCATCAATCTGCCGAATGTGTCGGTTGTTCCCGGCTGGTTTACGCTTGCATCTATATTCGAGCCGGTTATGGGTGTTACCAATATCCGCATCGCCAAAGGTGCAGTGCCTCTCTATGACCGCCTGTCCAGCGACGGAAAGATTGTTACCTATGCCATCACTTTCGATACCGGCAAGGCTACGCTTAAGCCAGAGGCCGACGTGGAGATTAACCGCATCAAGGAACTGATGGCCAAGGATGCCTCCCTTAAGTTTGAGGTCCAGGGCCACTGCGACAATACAGGCACCGATGCCGTGAATGACCCTCTGAGTCAGAAGCGCGCCGAGGCCATCGTTGCCCGCCTGGTGGAAATGGGATTATCCAAAGACCGTTTGACTGCCGTGGGCAAGGGCTCACATGAGCCGATTGCAGACAACAGTTCCGATGAAGGTCGTGCAAAGAACCGCAGAGTTGAATTCATCAAAAAATAATACTGACATCATGAAAAAGTTATCGATCATCCTAATGTGCGCAACCGCCCTTGCAATAGTATCCTGTGGCGGCAGCTCCAATGCAAAAGGCAATGGCAAGCCCGCCGATATCAAGACTTCCGTAGCTACATCCGACGCAGTTGATCTGGGCTTGAGCGTCAAATGGGCAAAGGCCAACCTGGGCGCGAAGGATGCGTCCGATCCGGGCAATTATTACGCCTGGGGTGAGACCAAATCGAAGAAAGATTTCAATGGTGCCACCTATATATTCAAGGATGGAACCAAGTTCAAGAAGTACACCGTAGAAGATAGCGAAACCAGCAGCGGCGCAGCTGACAAATTGATTGTCCTTGAGCCCGGAGATGATGCAGCCACTGCTGCCCTGGGAAAAGGCTGGCGTATGCCCACCCGTGCAGAGGCCATGGAACTCTTTACAAAGTGCAAATTCAGCTATGACAAACCTGGCTTAATCACCGTAACCGGTCCCAACGGCAATAGCATCGACTTCCCGAAGGCAACAGGGTATTACTATGGGACAGAACAGCAGGAAGAGCGCTATACCTGGCTTTGGACCGCGTCCATGGCCCTTCAGGTTGGTACTCCGGTTGGCAGTGAGGACGCTCTGGAATGGCATGACCGCAGGAGGGCAGATGCCATGCGTTTCGGCCACACGGACTGCTATGCCGTTTACCGTGAAAACGGACTTCCAATCCGTCCGGTCAAAGACTGACGGCAATGAAACGCCTGCTTTTATTTGCAGCTGGCTTACTGATGCTTTCCTCCTGCGGTTTCACCGGAAACCGTCAGGGGGAAAACTCCATTGAGCCACAGGCCGAGGAACTGCTAAAAGAGATCCTCGGCTCAATCGCTGAATCGATGCAGACAACGGACGCCAAGTCCGTAAGCGAGGAACCCGTTGAGGAAGAGATTTCAGAGGAAGAACCTGCCCGCGAGCTCAAATGGTATGAGAAGGATTATTCCATCACCGTTGTTGATCTGGATGAAAAAGTTACCTACACGTACACCCGTAAGGGTAAAAAGATGACCATCGAGGGCAAGGGTGGCGGCAAGACCCAGAAGGAAGATATGGATATTCTGGACAACGGTACCATACAGGGTAAAGTGTACCATAACGGCCAGTATATCCGTACCTATACCATGGAAAGGACGCCCGAAGACGTCATCAAGCTCTACCTGAACAGTAGCAAGACCAATCTGCGAGTCATCGGTAATTATCCTGCGCCGGCAGCCACAAGCAAGAGCGATACCCGATGCGGCCGTCCTTGCTGGGTGGTCTCCAAGGTCACGGAGGAGGCCCTTCTGGGGTACAGCACCCGCAAAGAGGACGTCTATTACGTTGACAAGGAATATGGCTTCATCTACGAGAAAAAGAGCAGCGCCTCAAGCAATCTGGGCGTGAACTATAAGGACAAGTCACATTTCCTTGTGACTTCATTCACGGATAACCCTTAATCATTCAATAAAATGAAAAAGACTCTTTACATTACGTCGGTGCTACTGACCATCGGCGTGGCCGCTATGGCGCAAGTCCCAAATCCATATACCTACAATGACGTCCCAAATGTGGCTCTGGATGTGCCGTTGGGCCTTCCTGCCCATGAGGAGGGCGAACAGCCGGGCATGCAGAAACCCCGGCCGCAGGTGTCCTTCTGTGCTTATCGCATCGGGAATCACGGCACCCCTGCGAAGGTTTTCTACGACGCTGCCAGCAAACGCCAGTTCAGCGTCTCGTCCGGCATCAATCCGGCGACGGGGGAGAATCAGATCATCAAGACTCTCTCGATTCCTGACAGTCTCGCCATATACAGGATCGACGATGCTTCACGCACCATCACCAAGATTCCGGGCGATGGAATGCAGGCCCTCGGCAATGTTGATGTCAAGTCTAAGTCTGAGCAGATGACAGAAGAGGAAATGTCCTATGCTTGCGATCGCTGGTGTTATATGAAAACGGTTGTGACGACTGAACTTTTCGAAGGCCCGTATGGCGCCAATACCGAAGAGCATTACCGTACCAGTTATATCGACCCGGAGACCGGGATTACTCTTTGCGAAGATGCCGACGGCATTGTAACCTATATGAGGAACATACATCTGGGAGTGCCATATCCTGAGGTGTTCGAACTACCTGCGGACTATAAGATGGTAGTTCAGGACATGTCTTCCGGCCTGGACGCCTACAAGAAGTTTGAGGAACAGATGAAAGCCCGTTACCAGCAACTGGATGGCAAAAATAATGATGGTTCCCGCGAGAACATGCGCGAAAAGATTGACCAGGGTGCTTCTGCTCTGGAACAGCTGTTGAATAAGTACAAAAAACAGTGATTCCAACCCAGCGGAAAGCTCGATTCCAGATAATAAAAGTGGCCGGCTTTTTGAGCCGGCCACTTGTTTTACAAGCTGTCGCCTGATTACTTGGTCACGAGGACTGCGACACGGTTCTCAGCAGGGATAGGAGAAACTGCCTCGGTGTCACCGACCCACTTGGTGGTGATGCGGTCAGCGGAGATACCAGCCTTGATGAGAGCCTCGGTCACGACCTCAGCACGTCTCTTGGAGAGTGAGAGGTTGCCCTTGGCGGTACCGGTGTTCTTGTCGGCGTATCCGGTGATGGTGCAGACTGCCTCAGGATACTTGTTCATGATGTCGATGATGTGATCGATCTTCGGAGTCTCGCTTGCACGGATGTTGGTCCTGCCGATGATGAAGAGCACGTGCTCCTCAGCTGCGCGAGCTGCTGCGCGGGCTGCTGCCTCACGCTCTGCGGCCTCACGGGCTGCCCTTTCAGCTGCCTCGCGGGCTGCTGCCTCACGGGCTGCCCTTTCGGCTGCTTCCTTATCAGCTGCTGCCTTTGCTGCTGCGGCTGCGTCAGCTGCTGCCTTAGCTGCGGCTGCTGCCTCAGCTGCTGCGAGAGCTGCTGCTGCCTCTGCTTTCTTCTTGGCCTGACCGAAGGTGAACTTGAGGCCGAGGAGGGCGCTGAGGTTGTAGTCGAAATCAAGAGCGAGGTTGCCAAGATGCATGGCGTCACCCTTCTTGGAGTTGAACTTGTCGGTGAGCACGTTGTCGACGACCTCGAGCTGGAGGGCTACAGCCTCTCCGAGACGGATGTCGAAACCTGCACCGAAGCGTCCGGTGAATGAAGGAAGCATACCGTCCCAAAGCTTGTTCTCAAGAGGGAATGATGCTGCCACGGACTGAGCGTCGGCATTGTCGAATGCAAGGTTTCCACCTATACCTGCGAAGATATAGGGATTCAGGAAACGGGTGGACTTGTAATTGAAGATGTTGCAGATGTCGAGCACGGCGTCAGCGTTGAGCTGGGCATACTTGAAATTGTAAATCTTGTCAATTGCGGGAAGCGCACCCTTGGCCTGCCAGCCGGAGAGCTCTCCACGGAGGGAGAAAGCGGGGGTGAACTGATAACCTGCGCCCAGTGCTATAGTGGGGTAGGAGATCAGGTTCTTGAATGTGGACTCACCTGCGGTGTAGGTGGCGCCGCCTTTTACCTGGAAATACCAGTCAGGGTAAAAGGTCTCCTGTGCCATGGCGGTTGTACCAAGCACGAACAGAGAAGCGATTACAAATAATGATTTTCTCATAATTGTTATAATAAATTGAAATTAATGACTAAACACTTAAAATCGCGCAATATTACATATTTTTCAGCACTTATCCAAATTTTAGCTCAGCATAGGATAAAAATGACACCTTTATATTTATTATCAACTTTTGCCGCCCGGATTATGCAACGCTGCGGTGCCCGACTGCATCTATGTTTAAGTGGATTTATGCAGCGAAAAAATAGATGAAATAAGTTGCATAAGTGAAAAAATCTACATAAATTTGCGCGTTGAAGTGTCTTTATGTGAAGGCGCGTCAGCGTTAGAATAGTGAAAAAAACGATATTTTTATAGTTAAACTTTATTAATTATTCTATTCCTTATGAACAAAATTTTCAGAATGGCAATTGTGTGCACCCTCGCCGGCGCCGCACTTTTGTACACAGGCTGTACTAAGGATTACTCAGGAGACGTGAAGGAGATCAGTTCTGAGGTCACCGCTCTGCAGACCAAGGTCAACGATGTCAACAACGCTCTTGAGCAGTACAAGACAGAAGCAAAAGCTGCTATCCAGGCAAATGCAACTGCAATTGCCGCCAAGGCTGATGCATCCACTGTTCAGGCTCTCAAGACCGAGGTTGATAACCTCAAGCCTATCGTGAACGCAAATGCTACTGCTATCACCGGCCTTCAGAGCTCCGTGAACTCGAACGCCAGTGCTATTGCCGACCTCCTCTCTGATGTCAGCACCGCTCAGTCAGACATCGAGGCCCTCAAGAATGCCCAGACCGCTTTCAATGGCACCGCCGAGGATCTCCTCGACTTCGTCTCCGCTCTGGCTGCACGTATCACCAACATCGTTCCTGTTCCCTCCAAGGATACCACCCTTTCCAGCATCGGTATCCAGGGCTCCAGCTCCGACACCGTGACCGTGTTCTCCGCCAAGTTCGCCGTAAGGCCTGCTGAGGCTGCCAGCCAGATCACCAAGGACAACGCCAAGATCCTCATCGCTGAGGGTACCAAGGCTGTCGCCAACAAGATCCCGACCACTCTCGACATCACCACCCTTAATTATAAGGAAGATGGTATCATCGAGGTCTTCGCTTCCAAGAAGGGCAACAGCGTCTCCGGCGCCGCCGATGCAAACTACGCAGTGTACTATGCTATCGACTTCACCGCCAAGGACGATGCTGATTCTACATATGATGTCATCAGTGACTATGCAAAGGCTACCGTAGCCAACAACGTCACCAGCATCAACGACCTGTACTTCAGGTTCAAGGGCGACACCAAGCTCACCGCAGCCGTTACCGACTCCATCGCAGTTCCTTACGATGCAGCTGACAGCAAGTGGGCTCCTCTCGCTGACTACTCCATCAAGATGGTCATCGGTGGCAACGCTCTCACTCCTGCTGAGGGTGCAGCTCTCCTCGGAATCGCTGAGACTCTCACCGCAGTTGGTGACACCTCCGCTGTTTCTGTCGCTACCATCCCTGCTGCTGCAGTCAAGTACACCAAGGCTGACCAGTCCTTCGAGATTGTCGACGTTCTCACCGCTAAGGCTAACATCTATGCCAACACCGGCAACGAGGATGTCAACGTGAACAACGGTTTCCTCGCAAAGGACAAGAGCGCTCTCGCAAACGTCGTTCCTGTCACCTATAAGTATAGGGTTGCTAAGTCCGTCAAGGAAGTTGGTACCTTCGCTGCACAGACCGTGAAGTGGAACTACACCGGTGTTTACACCTTCACCACCGAGCCTGGCGACATCGATGTCACCGCTAACAAGCTCTTCCCTGAAGGACCTGCAGTCAATGGTAAGACCAAGGCTGACTCCGCTGTCACCGCAGTCTTCGACTATGATGACCTCGGCCATCCTCAGGCTACCATCACCTTCAACAACTTCCCGACCACCGCTCCTGGTGACCAGACCACCAAGCTCGAGTATATCAATACTTCCGATACCCTCAAGCTGACTGTTCCTTTCACCGTTACAGAGTTCCCTGGCAAGACCGCAGTTGATCTCGGCGACAGCACCTATGTTATCTCCGATGTCCTCAACACCAACAAGACCTTCACCTTCAACCCTCAGGTCAAGTACGCTGCTATCCCTAAGGCTGATACCACTGCTTACTTCGGTGACCTCACCGGTACCTCTGCAGCTCTCTACGCAGCATTCGATGCAGTTCCTTTCGTGTACGATACCACTATCGTGACCAAGGCTGACGGTTCCGCCACCACCATCGCTCTCACCAGCACTCAGGTTGTCCTCAACACCACCACCGGTGACGTAGCATTCGCAAACGGTGTCCTCGGCTTCGGCCAGAACTACAAGGTGAAGTTCACCAAGAAAGTCTTCGGCCAGACCTACAAGTTCGAGTTTGATGTCATCGTTCCTGAGGCTACCTTCGCATTCGCTAAGACTGAGAACGTCAACGCCAACAACGAGGTGACCGTCGAGGGTGATACCATCGCTACTCCTGGTGTTTACACCATTGCTAGGGCATTCATCAAGAACTACCTCACTGTCCGTGACAAGGAGTCTGGCGAGCTCAGCGCTGTTGCCAACCTGCAGGTTAAGACCACCCTCACCTTCGAGGATTCCACCCTGTTCGACAATGGTACCGACACTGTCCTCAACTCCGAGACTGTTACCATCGCTACCGATCCTGCAAACGTTACCGCTGGTCTCATCGACGCTGCTACCAACATCAACTGGGCTAACTACGAAGGCCGCAAGATCTTCGCTCACGTCGCCCTCAAGGCTGGTGCTCAGACCGTTGATTCCATCGATCTCACCCTCATCGCCCAGAAGCCTGTTACCGCTACCTTCGGTGACATCGCTCTCGACCGCCCTGTCGGTGCTGATACCACCTTCTCGATCGCCAAGAACCTCAAGGTTTACGGTGTCCTGAAGCCCAACGTGAACATTATCGATCCTACCACTGGTCTCCAGACCGGTACCATCGACTACAAGGTCGTTGTTACTCCTGATTGGACCAAGGTTGAGGGTACCATTGATGGCGGTGCACGTCGTCCTCTGAACTCCACCGAGTATGCAGGTGCCGGCATGAACCTCACCATCAAGGGTGATAGCCACAACCCGACCATGGTTGTCTACGTCCCTGTGACCATCGAGTACTATCTCGACTACAACAAGGTTGACGTCATCAAGGGCGAGGTCAAGGTTGTTGCCACTGGTACTGCCAGCTAATAGCTAACAAATCTTACTCAATAGAGAGAGCGACTTTCGAGTCGCTCTCTTTTTTGTTATATTTGTACCGTGCGATCACCGACCGCCATTCAGTTATGAAATTCAATTCAGTCAACAAGATACTCGAGAGCAGTTTCCGGTCCAACTGGGAGCGGGACGCCCTTTCCAATTACAAAGGCTCGACTCTCACCTATAGGGATGTAGCAACCGGCATCAGGCGTATGCAGTTGCTTTTCGAAAAATGCGGTATAGTCAAAGGCGACAAAATCGCTGTCTGTTCCAGGAACCAGGCCAATTGGGGCGTATGTTTCCTCGCAGCATTGACTTACGGTGCTGTACCTGTACCCCTGCTCCACGAATTCAAGCCGGAGAATATACATTATCTGGTGAACCATTCGGATGCCCGTCTATTGTTCGTCGGCGACAATATCTGGGAAAATCTCTCTGAGACCGAGATGCCTGAGCTTCTTGCCATAGTCTCCGTGAACAGCCTGAATCTCCTTTTCTCCCGTGTAGAGCCGCTGCAGTTCCTCTCAGAGGCGATAGACATGGACTTCGTCCGCCTTTATCCCGGAGGCCTCAAACCTGAAGATCTCAGCTACTATGAAGATGAGGCGGATGAGCTGGCCATGATCAATTATACCTCAGGTACGTCAGGCTTTTCCAAAGGCGTCATGCTTTCCTATCGCAATCTGTACGCTAATCTGACGGCTGCCAGGGAAGAAGCCGAGCCTCAGATGTCCTGCGAATCCGAAGTGGTGTCGCTGCTGCCTTCTGCGCACATGTACGGCATGATGTTCGAGTTTCTCTTCGAGATGACCATAGGCGCCCACGTTTACTTCCTTACGCGCGTCCCCAGCCCCAAGGTCATCCTCGGTGCTTTCGCGGAAGTGCATCCGGACATCATCATATCCGTGCCCCTTATCATAGAGAAGGTCTATAAATCCAAGCTCAAGCCCCTTGCTGACAGGACCCAGCCCTTCATCAAGCTGCCCCTGCTCGGCCAGGCCATACAGAAAACATTCCGCGACGGTCTCATCGAGGCCTTCGGCGGCCGCTTCGAGGAGATCATCCTGGGCGGTGCCCCCTTCAATCCCGAGGTGGAAGCCTTCCTCCGCACCATCCATTTCCCCTTCACCGTGGGCTACGGCATGACGGAATGCGCTCCGCTCGTGACATATTGCAAATGGTACAAGACTCGCAAGGGCTCCTGCGGCCAGCCGATCAAGTGCTGCCAGGTGCGTATCGACTCCAAGAATCCCCATAAAATTCCCGGAGAGATACAGATCAAGGGTGACAATGTCTTCATGGGCTACTACAAGAACCGTCAGGCCACCGCTGCGTCCTTTACCAATGACAATTGGCTCAAGACCGGAGATATGGGCATCATCGATGCGGACGGCTATGTATATCTGAAAGGGCGCTCCAAGTGCATGATACTCGGCCCTTCCGGGCAGAATATCTATCCTGAAGAGCTGGAAGGCGTGATAAACAATGTAAACTATGTCGTGGACTCCCTGGTGATAGAGGACGACGGAGGTCTGACTGCGCTCATATTTCCCGATTACAGGCAGGCTGAAATGGACGGCCTCTCAGCAGAAGACCTTGAAACTAAGATCCGGGATACCATGCCTGAGGTCAACAAGAAGCTCCCGGTCTACGCCAACATACGCAAAATTGAATTTATGCCCGAAGATTTCGAGCGTACGCCCAAGCGGAGCATAAAGAGATACCTGTATCAGAGAAACTAGAGACATGAACAAATTTGACGACAAATACCTGCAGATGGCTGCCATCTGGGCGGAGAATTCCTATTGCAAACGCCGCAAGGTGGGCGCCTTGATAGTAAAGGACAAGATGATCATCTCCGACGGTTACAACGGTACGCCTTCCGGATTCGAGAATATCTGCGAAGACGAGAACGGGGTGACCAAACCCTATGTCCTGCACGCCGAGGCCAATGCCATCTCCAAAGTGGCCAAATCCGGCAACAGCGCTGAAGGCTCTACGCTCTATGTCACTGCGTCTCCCTGCATGGAGTGCTCCAAACTCATCATCCAGGCCGGTATAAAGCGCGTCGTCTACAAAGATGAGTATCGTCTCACCGACGGCATCGACCTCCTGAGAAGGGTCGGAATAGAGGTGGAAAAGATAGACTGACATGATTAAGAAAGATTTTCTCACCACACTGTTGATCTCCCTGACTGGTGTGGCGATAGGCGTGCTTGCTGTCCTGAATATCCAGGCCTTGTCTTCCCGCGGGAAGAGGCAGAAACTCGATAAATCCAAGTGGGGCAAGCTCGAGCTGGTCCTCGAACAGATCGATGCCAACTATGTGGACGAGATAGATTACGAAAAAGCCGGAGAGGCAGCCATTACAGCAGTCCTCGGCACTCTCGACCCCCATTCGGTATATATGCCACCCCAGACCCTGGAGGCCTCTGAGACGGAGCTTGCGGGCAATTTCGACGGCATCGGCATCCAATTCAACGTACCCAACGACACAGCCATTGTCCTGGAAGTCATCCCCGGCGGTCCTTCGGAGAAGATAGGCTTGCGCCCCGGCGACCGCCTCATGAAAGTGGATTCCATCAATATCGCAGGTGTAGGCTATCCCCAGGACAGCATGGTCCGCAGGATGAGGGGTCTGGCCGGCACCAAGGTGGAAGTGACTGTCAAGAGGGGAGAGGACACCATTCCTTTCGAAATCACCCGTGGCAAGATCCCGCTGCACTCCGTGGATGCCTCATTCATGGTCAATGACACTACGGGCTATATCAAGCTCGCCAAATTTTCCCGCAACACCTTCACCGAATTCCGCCAGGGCGCCCTCGACCTGCTTTCTTCAGGCATGAAGAAACTCATCGTGGACCTGAGGGACAACAGCGGCGGCTTCCTCGACCAGGCGCTGAACCTTTCGAATCTTTTCCTCGACAGGGGGCAGATGATAGTCTATATGGAAGGGGAGCACCGTGCAAGGGAGGAGTTCAAAGCTGACGGACGCGGTTTCCTGCGCGATGTGCAGCTGGTGGTGATCATAGACGAAGGCTCGGCTTCGTCCAGCGAGATTTTCGCCGGTGCCATCCAGGACAATCACAGAGGCACCATCCTCGGGCGCCGCTCTTTCGGCAAGGGACTGGTCCAGGAGCCGGTGTATTTCTCCGATGGATCGGGCGTAAGGCTCACTGTGGCACGCTTCTACACCCCTTCCGGGAGATGCCTCCAGAAGCCTTACGGAGATGACTACGGCTATGAGATACTGCGCCGCTACGAAGGCGGGGAAATGCTCGCCGCTGACAGCATGAAAGTGGAGAACGGCGGTATACTGCCCGATGTGTTCGTCCCCGTGGACACCACCAAGGCCTCGGATTTCTATATAGCCTGCCGTACCAAGGCTACGACCATGCGTTTCGCATCGGCTTATTTCGACTCCCACGGAACCGAGCTCGGGGCCATAGATGATTATGACGCGCTTATCCGTTACCTGGACCGCGCTTCGCTCGAGAGCCGTTTCCTCTCCTTCGCCCGCCAGGTGGACGGCCTGGTGCCGGAGCCGGGCAGCTGGAATGAAGAAAAGCCTTACCTGATGGCTCAGGTAAGGGCTCTTGTAGGTCGTTACAGCAAATTGGGAGACGCTGCCTATTATCACCTCTTCGTCCCTATCGACAGGGATATCAAGGCTGCTATTGAGCAATGAACTGATAGGTGATCGAACCTTTCTGGGCGGCGGGAGCCTTGGGATCCATTGAGAATTTCGAGAGCCTTGCCGCCCTTATTGCGAAATTCCTGAGGCAGCTGTCGGAGGATGACGCGCCGTCATCGACTTTAGCCATGGTCACGTTGCCCGAATTGTCCACCGTGATATTGACCTTCACCTCTCCTTTGCCCATGCATCTGTAGGCGGGGATGGGGAGTTTGCTGGCTTTGCGCCCGGAGAGTTCGTAGCTCAGCACTGAAGGACCGGAGTAGGTCTCCTTCTTGGGAGGGGTGTCCTGTTTGGCGGGATTGATCTCAGGGGATATTTCCGCCACACTTTCGTCGGGGGCCTTGAAGCCTCCTTCCAGCTCTCTCTGCAGACGCTCGGCATCGCGGTACAACTCGGCTGCATCGGTGCCGCGGTCGTCCCTGAGGGCCGAGCGGTCCACGGCGACGTTCCTGATGGCCGAACTTGCGGTGATGCCTTGCTCGGCGAGCCTTTCTTCCAGCTGGCGGTTTATCTGTTGCTTGAATTCCAGCTCCTGCTGCAGGCGCTCTATCTCGTCCAGTTTAGAAAAATCCAGCACGAAACTGTTTTCGCGCTGGAGAGAAAAGCCCAGTCCGGTAGCGAGCAGGACTATCAGCACCGCCAGATGCACTGAGACGGTGATGTACAGTCCGGCCTTGTCCTCGCTGGGAATCTTTTTCACTTGCTTTCCTTAAGTTCTTTCTCGACCGTGGTCGTGATGATGTCGATAGCTACTTTGTTGTGGCCTCCCTGGGGGATGATGATGTCGGCGTAGCGTTTGCTGGGCTCGATGAACTGCAGGTACATGGGCTTCACGGTCCTGCTGTAGCGCTCGATCACCCAGTGCACGTCCTTGCCGCGCTCGGATATATCCCTTTCCATGACCCTCATCAGCCTGTCGTCGTCATCGGCATCCACGAATATCTTGACATCCATCTGGTCGCGCAGGCGCTTGCAGGTAAAGATCAGGATGCCCTCGATGATGATGACGTCGGCGGGGTTGACCTTGACGGTCTCGGTCTTGGAGCGGGAGCAGGAGATGTACGAATACACGGGCTGCTCAATGCTCTTGCCGGACTTCAGCTGTGCGAGCTGCTTGCAGAGCAGGTCCCAGTCGATAGCGTCGGGGTGGTCGAAATTGTGCGCCCTCTTCTCCTCGTCCGTCAGGTCGCTTGAATCCTTGTAGTAGGAATCCTGGGGGATGACGATCACCCTCTCCTGGTTGAGCTTTCTCTTTATGGCCTGGACCACGGTGGTCTTGCCCGAGCCGGAGCCGCCGGCTATACCTATTACCAACATATCAGAATTCGCAGTTTTTGGGTGTGCGGGGGAAAGGAATGACGTCACGGATGTTGGACATTCCGGTGATGAAGAGCAGGAGCCTCTCGAATCCGAGTCCGAATCCGCTGTGAGGGCAGCTGCCGAAGCGGCGGGTGTCGATGTACCACTCGAGGTTGGTACGGCTCATTCCGAGTTCGTCAATGCGGGCCTCGAGCTTGCCGAGGTCAGCTTCCCTTTCGGAACCGCCGATGATCTCGCCTATCTTCGGGAAAAGGACGTCCATTGCGCGGACGGTCTTGCCGTCTTCATTCTGCTTCATGTAGAACGCCTTGATATCCTTGGGATAGCCGGTGAGGATGACGGGGCGCTTGAAATGCTTCTCCACCAGATACCTCTCGTGCTCGCTCTGCAGGTCCACGCCCCAATAGACGGGATACTCGAACTGGACGCCGTTCTTGATGGCTTCTTCCAGGATGCGTATGCCCTCGGTGTACTCCAGGCGCACGAATTCTGTGCCGATGACGCCTTTGAGCCTCTCGATCAGGCCGCCGTCTTCGGAGTCGGAACCGTTGTCATAGCGGTCGCCGAGGAACTTGATGTCCTCGTAGCAGTTGTCCAGGGCGTATTTCACCAGGTGTTTGATGAAGTCTTCGGCCAGGTCCATGTTGTCCTTGATGTCGTAGAAAGCCATTTCGGGCTCTATCATCCAGAACTCTGCAAGGTGCCTGGGGGTGTTGGAGTTCTCCGCCCTGAAGGTGGGGCCGAAGGTGTAGATCTCGCCGAGGGCGGTGGCTCCGAGCTCACCTTCGAGCTGGCCGCTCACCGTGAGGGAGGTCTGCTTGCCGAAAAAATCCTTGGAGAAGTCCGGCTGGCCTTTCTTGTTGCGGGGAACGTTGTTCAGATCCAGGGTGGTTACCTGGAACATCTGTCCTGCGCCTTCGCAGTCCGAAGCTGTGATAAGCGGAGTGTTGAGATACACGAATCCCTTTGAATGGAAGTAATCATGGATGGCGTAGGCCATCTGGCTGCGCAGGCGGAGGACCGCTCCGAAAGTGTTCGTGCGGGGACGCATGTGAGCCACGGTACGCAGGTACTCGAATGAGGTGTCCTTCTTCTGGAGAGGATATCTCATGGGGTCGCAGGTGCCGTAAACCTCTATCTCAGATGCATGGATCTCCACGGCCTGTCCGCTGCCTATGGACTCGACGAGTTGTCCGTCCACGCGGATGCAAGCTCCGGTATTGATCTTGGCGAGTATGGGCTCTGTCTCTGCATTCTTGTCCACGACTATCTGCATATTGTTGATCGTGGAGCCGTCGTTCAAGGCTATGAATGCTATTTCCTTGTTTCCTCTCTTGGTTCTTACCCAACCCTTGGCGCGGACTTCCTGTCCCGCCTGCATCTTCAGAAGGTCCTTGACCTTCATTCTCTGTATTTCTTTCATTTAGGTATTTGTGTATTTTAAAAAGCAGCCCTCATGAAGGGGGCTGCTCATATCAGTTAGATTCAGATTTTACTCTGAAGGTCTTCTTGCTGAGTACATGATCTTAAGTGCGGAGCAACGTCTGAGCTCCTGCTTAACATCTGTAATGATACCCATTCTGACATCTTCGTCAGCCCTGATGCTGATGGTCATGAACTGGCGGTCAGCCTCACTCTTGCTGTCGCGCTCTGCTGCCACGAAGTCGCGGATGTCATCCACGGTCTTGAAGGAGTCGTTGAGCTGGATACGTGCGTCGGTACCGTACTGGGCCTGGAGAGACCTGATAGGGCTACCGATGTTGATGTAAGAGTTGAGGTCCTTGCGCTCGAGTTTCACGACCTCGGAAGCCTGAGGGATACTCACCTGGACCTTGTTCTCGGTCTCACGCATCTGCGTGGTCACCATGAAGAAGAACAGGAGCATGAACACGATATCGGAGAGGGAGCTGCTGGTCATTGCCGGCACTTCCTTCTTGTTGTTTGATCCACCGAATTTAGACATAATCTATCCTCCTGTTATCTTCTCTTTGAAACGTCCTTGGGCTCAGCCTCGGAAATATTCTGGGGCACAGCCTTCTTGATGATATCCTGCTGCTCCTCGGTGCAGGCGAGATAAACCTTGCCGAATGCGCTGCGGGCGAAATCATCGCGGAGTTCATTGACAGCCTTCACGAGTTCGTTCTGGACTTCAATGTAGGCGCGGTAACTGGTACCACGGTCGTTCTGCAATGAAATGACACCCTTGGAAACGGGATAAGTACCGTAACCTTCGATCTCGGTGGGGACTCTCTCGGGGAGATCCTCCCTTCCGGCAGGGTTGGAAAGGAATTCCTTTACCTTATCTTTGAGCTGGCTGATGTCTATAGGGTCACTACCGGCAAGAATTCTATCCGAAGAATTGATCTTCACCACGATGATATTGCGGCGATTGACCTTCTGATCTTCAACTTTCTGATTCTGGTCCGGCATGGGAGGGAGACGGCGTGAAAGTCCGAGCTGCGAACCCATAGTCGTAGTCATCAGGAAGTAGCACAGCAGCAGGAACGCGATATCCGCGGTCGAGCTGGTGTTCATTGCTGGTACTTTCTTTTTACCCATAGTGCTCTTTATTTCTTGTTTGCGATGGCCATGCGGACCTCACCGATGATGATAGCGAGGATGGCACCTGCACCGCAAATGTATGTAAGGTTAAGGATGGTATCCGTAAGTTTGAGCGTGGTGTGTGTAAGCTCCTCCGTTCCAGTGTATCCCACTGCGGGTGAACCCGGGGCGAGAAGGAAGGAGATGAGGCAAAGGACAGCCGCACCTGCCAGGACAAGTCCGATCCTGATGAGACTCTTCGGATCGTTCTTGATACTTACGATCAGGCCGATGAGGATGCAGCTTGCGACTGCGATACCGACCATGATGTAAGCCCAGTAGAGAAGGAGGTCGACGGGCTGACCGTCAGAACTCTCGAAACCGACGACGGCTCCGTAGATCAGCACTGCGACACTGACGACTATCAATACCAACAAGCTTATTTTGAATATCTTATTGAGTTTCATGATAGTGTACTTGAATTATTTCTTCTCAGCGTATTTGGTAAGGACATCAACGAGGCAGATCGAGGAATCTTCCATATCGATGGTGATGCTGTCGATCTTGGCGAGGATGTAGTTGTAGAAAATCTGGAGAATCATGGCGACGATGAGACCGGCCACGGTGGTGATGAGAGCGACCTTCATACCTCCTGCAACGATGTTAGGAGAGATGTCACCTGCAGCCTGGATAGCATCGAATGCCTGGATCATACCGATAACGGTACCGAGGAATCCGAGTGAAGGGGCGATGGCGATGAACAGACCGATCCAAGAAAGACCGTTCTCCATCTCGCTCATCTGGACGGAACCGTAGGAAACGACGGTCTTCTCAACCACGTCGATACCCTGGTCGTAACGGAGGAGTCCCTGATAGAAGATGGATGCGACGGGACCCTTAGTCTCACGGCAAACATCCTTTGCAGCCTCGATACCACCGTTGGCAAGAGCCTCCTCGACTTTGGCGACGAGCTTCTTGGCGTTGATCTTCGAGAATGTGAGATAAAGGATACGCTCGATGGCGAGTGCAAGACCTATGACAAGGCAGAGGATGATGAGGGACATGAAGCCGGCACCACCTTCGATGAACTTGGTCTTGAGAGCCTGATGAAGAGGAACTTCCTCACCGGATCCCTTGAAAAGGTCAGCAGCAGTCATCTCAGCAGGAGCGGAAACCTGCTCCTGGGCAGGAGCTGCCTGCTCGGTCTGAGCGGATGCGATGTTTGCAGAGAAGGCCATTACGCCAAGTACTGCGAGTAACATGAAAATCTTTTTCATAACTTTTTTGGTAATAGTATTAGTTTAAAAATATTAATTTTCAAAATCGTTGCAATTTAGCAAATAAAATTCATTTTACAAGAATTAATTTGATATTTCTCCCCTCAAACTCGTCTCCAGAAGGGCTTTCACTTTTTCATTGTCGGGGCATGACCCCATCAGGACGAACAATTTGCCCAGGGCGCTTTCCGTGGTGATGTCCCTGCCGGAGAGGACCCCTGCGCGCTTGAGCGCCATGCCGGTGGCATACAGGCTCATGTTGACTTCACCCCTGAGGCACTGCGTGACATTCAGCAATATCTTACCGCTTGCGGCGCTTTCCCTGACGATGTCCACGAACCAGGGCTTGGAGATGGCGTTGCCGGAGCCGTAGGTCTCGATGATGCAGGCCCTGATGCCGGGGTCGCACAGCACGTGGCGGCAGATCTGCTCGGTGATGCCCGGGTGCACTTTCAATATGGCCACGCGGGTGTCCAGTTCGGTGCTGATGCCGAAGTCCCCGTCGTCCGGAGTCTTGTAATGGATATTCTTGAGATTGTACTTTATGTCAATGCCCGCTTCGGCCAGGGGAGGGAAGTTCGGGGAGGCGAAGGCGTCGAAGGCCGAAGCGTTGACTTTCATCGTCCTATTGCCCCTGAGCAGCAGCGAATCGAAAAATACGCAGACCTCCGGGACCATGGCGCTGCCGTCGGGGGCCTTGGCCGAAGCTATCTCCACCGAAGAGATGAGGTTTTCCTTGCCGTCGGTGCGTGGCCGTCCTATGGGCAGCTGGCTTCCGGTGAAGACGACGGGCTTGCCGAGTCCCGAGAGCATGAAGCTCAGGGCCGAAGCCGAGTAGGCCATGGTGTCGGTGCCGTGCAGGATCACGAAGCCGTCGTAGTCGTCGTAGCTGTCCCGTATCAGGACCGCGAGTTTCTGCCACAGGCCCGGCTCGACGTCGGAGGAGTCGATGAGCGGGTCGAAAGTGTAGGAATCGATGCGGCAGGCGAATTTGCCGAGCTCCGGCACTTCGGACAGGATGCCGCTGAAGTCGAAGGGCTTGAGCGTGCTGTCCGAGGGATCTTCCTTCATGCCTATGGTTCCTCCGGTGTAGATCAGGAGGATTGCTGATTTGGCATATTTCATATGGCGAATAGTTTTCTTGCGTTCTCCGTGGTGACGCGTGCCACCGTCTCCGTGGGGACAGCCTTGAGCCGGGCCAGGAAGGCGGCGATGTCCGGGATGTAGGCACTCTCGTTGCGCTGCCCGCGGTGGGGCACCGGGGTGAGGTAGGGGGCGTCGGTCTCGAGGACTATCCTCTCCAGGGGGATGTCCAGTATGTCCCTGGCTATGCCTGCGTTCTTGAAAGTGAGCACCCCGCCTATCCCCACGTACCATTCTCCGTAGCGGCACACCCTCCTGAACACCTCGGTGCTGCCGCTGAAAGCGTGCAGATTGCCCCTGAGATGCAGGTGGGCGCAGTCGTCCATCACCTTGAAAAAGTCTTCCGTGGCATCCCTCAGGTGGATGTTCACCGGCAGGTCCCACCCGGCGGCCAGTTCCAGCTGGCAGCGGAAGGCTTCTCGCTGCTCGGCGGCGAATTCCTTGCTGAAATGGTAGTCCAGCCCTATCTCGCCGACTGCGACGATGCCACGGTCGCGGTAGGGGAGCATCAGCTCGATCTCATGCTGCCAGTCCTTGCCGACGGAGCCGGGATACAGCCCGAGCATGGGATACAGCACTCCCGGGTATCTCCCGGCCAGGCTGAACATGGCGTCCCTCTCCCGGGAATCCACGTCCGGCTGGATGAGCACCGACACGCCGGCGGCCCGCGCCCGTGCGATTACCTCGTCGCAGTCCTGTGCGAAGGCTTCGTCGTAGTTGTGGGTGTGCGTATCGATGTATTCCATGGAATACAAATTTACGCTTTTTTGAAATTAATGGTACATCTCTGCAGCAAGTCCGTCTCTATAAATCCGTCATTTTCCAGGATACCCGCCAGTATCGCTGTCTTCTGGTACTCCCATCCCAGGGCGCGGCCCAGCTCTTCGACTGTGATCCCCCTCTGGGCCTTGACCTCCAGGGCAAGGGAGACCAGGTCCTCCGTCCGGGCGCCGTCCATCCTGCCCGCGTAGCGGTCGCGCACGAGCCTTTCGAGGCCGGTCTTGCGCCTGCGGCTGATGCCGGTGAGCCCCAGCATCGACACCACCGCCTCCGGATCCACCATGGGCTCCGCGATCTTTTCCCCTATGAGCTGGTTGCAGCCTCCGGAGCGGATGTCGTCCACCCTCCCTGGCAATGCCAGCACGTCCCTGCCGTAGCCGGCGGCGAGCCTTGCCGTCATCATCCCTCCGCCCGAGACCTTGGATTCGATGAGGATGGTGGCGGAGGAAAGGGCGGCGATGATGCGGTTGCGGCGCAGGAAGGTGATGGCCACCGGACTTGTCCCGGGAGGATAATCCGTCACCAGGGCGCTCCTGCGGGCGGCGGCGATCTTGCCGGCAGCGACGCAGTGCTGGCGCGGGTAGATTTCGTCTATCCCCGTGGGCAGCACCCCTACCGTCCCGAGCCCGTAGCCCAGGGCGGCCATCTGGGCTGTGATGTCCACCCCTATCGCCATGCCGCTGACGATGACGGGCTTCTCTTCGGAAGCGGAGAGCGCCGCCACCGTCCTGGTGCACCATTCCTTCCCGTACGGGGAGATGTCCCTGGTCCCCACTATCGACACCATCGGTGCGGAGAAGACCTCCTCCGGCGGATCCGTACTTCTTATGTATAAGAAAACGGGGGCGTCCTCGCAGTCCCTGAGCAGCGGCGGATAGCCCGGGCTGCCTATGTGCAGGAAGCGGTACCCGGCCCGGCCGAGGCGCTCGAGCTCCGCGAAGGAAGCGTCCAGCTCCCGGCGGCATATCATGCCGAAATACTTGGATCCGGGGTCCAGCAAGGCTTTCAGCTCCTTCTCCGGGAGCTCGAAAACGGCCCTGCAGCTGCCCAGCTCCCGTATCAACTCTCCCGAGATGCGCGGCTGGAAGCCGAAGATCCTGTTGAGCGTGCAGGCGCACGCGGTTTCCATGTCAGTCATTTCCCAATCTTGTATTCATGGGGACCAACATAAAACAAAAAATACGTTTCCCGTGATAAGAAACGTATATTTCGTGATAAGATAAAAATTAGCTGTCTCAGACGATGAGCAGAGCGTCTCCGTAAGGCCCGAAACGGTAGTCGTTCTCCAGGGCGGTCTGGTACGCTTTCATCACCTTGTCGAAACCTCCGAAGGCGGCCACGGACATGAGCATCGTGGACTCGGGCAGATGGAAGTTGGACACGATGGCGTCGGGGATGGAGAACTCGTAGGGAGGGAAGATGAATTTGTTGGTCCAGGTGTCGTTGGGCCTGATCTCCTTGTCGGTGGTCACATAGGTCTCCAGGGCGCGGATGACGGTCACGCCGACGGCGCAGACCTTGTGGTGCTCCTTCTTGGCCTTGTTGACCGTGGCGGCGGCCTGCTCGGAGATGATCATCCTTTCGCAGTCCATGCGGTGCTTGCTGAGATCCTCCACATCCACTTTGCGGAAATGGCCTATGCCCATGTGCACGGTGATGAAAACTTTCTCTATGTCCTTGAGAACCATCCTGTTGAACAGCTCGCGGCTGAAATGCAGTCCGGCTGCGGGAGCGGAGACCGCACCTTCATTGGCGGCGAAGATGGTCTGGAAATTGGCGGCGTCGCTCTCCTCCGGGGTCTCCCTGATCCATTCGGGTATGGGGGTCTGGCCGAGGGCGAAGAGCGCCTGCTTGAACTCATCGTACGGGCCGTCGTAGAGGAAACGGAGGGTCCTGCCGCGGGAGGTGGTATTGTCAATCACCTCGGCCACCATGCTCTCGTCGTCTCCGAAATACAGCTTGTTGCCTATGCGGATCTTGCGGGCGGGGTCCACGATCACATCCCAGAGCCTCTGCTCACGGTTGAGCTCCCTGAGGAGGAATACCATGATGTCGGCTCCCGTCTTCTCTTTCTTTCCGAAAAGTTTGGCGGGGAAGACCTTGGTATCGTTGAGGACGAACACGTCGCCTTTGCCGAAATAGTCGATGATGTCCTTGAAGAGTCTGTGCTCGATCTCGCCGGTGTCCTTGTGCAGCACCATGAGCTTGCATTCATCCCTCCATCGCGAGGGCTCCTTGGCGATTTTGTCCGGGGTAAGGTTGAAGTCGAATTGTGAGAGTTTCATATCGTATTTGGAAATACATGCTTTCTATATACGGTGAAACCCGGCCGAAAGTTTCAGCCCCGGATCAGATTTTTGCTTCCCTGAAAACTTCGAGTATGGAAGGGTAGGTGTTCTTGAGGAAAGGAGGCAGGCTGGAGCGTGCCACCCAGGCGGCTTTGGCTATGTCTTCCTCCCTCTGGGGGGTGAGGTCCACGGGGTCGCAGTAGAGCATGTTGTACCACCATGTGTGCTTGAGATACCAGCGGCCGTCCCTGAGGTAGCAATGGTCAGTGACGCAGATGAGGCTCCCGAGCTCGAGCTGGTCCACGCCGGTCTCCTCCTGCACCTCCCTGAGCGCCGTCACCGCTATGTCCTCTCCCTCTTCCTGATGCCCCTTGGGCAGGTCCCAGAGGCCGTTCCGCTTGATCAGCAGGTAGTCGGAGCGGCGGTTGGAGACCAGTCCGCCGGCGGCGTTGACCTCCTTGAACTCCGCGCATATGCGTGCGTACATCTTTTCTATGTCGTCGGTGGGGATGTAGATGCGGCTCAGCGAAGCCGAGGCCTCGAACATACTCACCAAGGTGTGGATGTCCAGCTTTTCACCTATGTGGAATTCTATCGAGTTGGGGTCCCCGAGGGCCTGGTCCCCGGGGGTGCAGATGATGATGCAGCGCTTCTCGAAATATATCCTGTGCATTGGAAAATTGCTATATTTGTCCGACAGAACGCAAATTTAAGAAAAAATGCCGGCACTATACAACAGCAAACACGGGACGGTCTCCAGAAGCTCTTTCGAGCTCTACATGGCTTTCGTGGACATGCGCAATTTCGTGCAGATGCTCCCGGAAGACAAAAGGGCAGACGTCACCGCCGATTACGATTCGATCAAGGCCACCGTCCAGGGTTTCTCCATAGGCATCAGGGTCAAGCAGAGAGTGCCCTATTCGCTGCTGAGTTTCGAAGATGACGGGGCGCCTTTCAAGTTTGAGCTGAACTTCCATTTCGACCAGGCCGCCGACCCTTCCAAGACTGATTTCTACATCGACGCTTCGGCGGATCTCAACCTGGTGATGAAGGCCATGCTCGGAAGCCGTGTCCAGCAGGCCCTGGACCGCATCGTGGATTCGATGGTGGACGCTTCCGAGGGCCGCATGCCCAAAGATTTCAAACTGTGATGAACCAGGGCTCGGTCTCCATAAGGCTGAATCCATTCAAGGGGTGCAAGGGTCCGGACGGAGTCCCTGTGCCCTGGAGCCCGTACGGGAGGATGCTCAGCGAGAGACCGGTCTTCACCCTCGACCCTCTTTTCCACGCCGGAGCCTATTACGTGCAGGATTCTTCCGCCATGTTCGTCGGGCATGTCTTCCGCCGTCACCTGGATTTGATGCGCGGGCGGGATGTGGTCCGCGTCCTGGACCTCTGCGCCGCTCCCGGCGGCAAGACCACCGACCTGGCGGCATCGCTGAGGGAAGCTTTCGGGGATGCCTTCCTGCTGGTGAGCAATGAAGTGATGCGCCAGCGGGCCGGAGTCCTTTCCGACAATGTCGCCATCTGGGGCGACCCCAATGTGGTGGTGACCAGCGTGGACCCCGCGGCATTCGCCCGCATGCCCGGATTTTTCGACTGCATAGTCGCCGACGTCCCCTGCAGCGGCGAAGGGATGTTCCGCAAGAACCCCCGCGCCGAGGCCGAATGGAGCGAGGAGACGGTGGACCTTTGCGCGGCGCGCCAGAAACGCATACTCGCCGACGCCTGGCCTTCGCTTCGCCAGGGAGGCCTGCTCGTCTATTCGACCTGCACCTTCGAGCAGAAGGAAAACGACGACAACCTCGAGTGGGCAGCCTCGGAGCTGGGCGGGGAGATATTGTCCCCTCAGAGCGGCTTCGATGCGGTGACCCTCACCCCTCGCGGGCACCGGCTCGACATCAGCGACACCGGTGAAGGCCAATGGGTCGGCGCCCTGGTGCGGACTTCCGCCACTCCGGCGGGGAAGTGCCTGCCGCTCCGGGACCTGCATCCCCTCCGGGAAGGGGTGCGCAAAGGGGAGATGAAGGGGAAGGATTTCATCCCCGACCCCGACTATGCCCTGAGCATGGTTTTTGATAAGAATGATTACCCGTGCGTGGAAGTGGACAGGATGACAGCCCTTGCGTTCCTTCACAGGGACACCCTCGTCCTGCCGGACGCTCCCACGGGATATATTGCCATAACCTATGAAGGCCTCCCTCTGGGATTCGTGAAGAATCTCGGGCGCAGATGCAACAACCTGCACCCCCAGGGGCGCCGCATTTTGATGGATATAAGATGAAAAAGACTTTGATTATCGTCAGCCTGGCGCTGTGCCCGCTGCTCGCGGGGGCCCAGACCACTGCCCGTGAGTATCTCGACTCCTATACGAGGCAGGTGCGCAATGTGGGATACTCAGGAGTGGGCGTGGAGACCATCCTGAACAAGTGGGAAGCCGATTTCCCCGACGACGGAGCCATGCTCGAAGGCCGCTTCAACTACTATTTCGCCAAATCCCTCACGACCAAGATAGAGCCCGTCGGAGGCGAGAGGTACCTGGGCAATCCCCCGGCGTTCTCCCTGCCTGACAGCACCGGGACCAAGATCAACTATTTCGAGGTCCACTACTACGACGAGGCGGATTTCGCCGAAGCCCAGAAGGCGGTGGACAGGGCCATCTCCCTGTATCCGGACGAGCTGATGTACCGCCTGGACAAGATCAGCGCCCTGATGGACTACGAAAAGGACAGCCCGGACCTCGCCGCCGCGGAGCTGACCGCCCTGGTGGATTATGACAAGTCCTCCTCTCCCGCCTGGACCTATGACGGAGAGCCGGTGGACAGGGAGAATTTCCTCTCTGTGGTGCAGCAGTACTGCTACAATTTCTACCGTACCGGCACCCCCAATTCCTACGAATCTTTCAGGGCCATCTCGGAGAAGATGAACAAGCTCTATCCCAAGAACACCGAATTCCTGAGCAATCTGGGGACCTACTGGTTTGTCGCCAAGGGCAACAACCGCAAGGCCCTGAGCTATTACACCAAGGTGCTCAAGCTCGACCCCGGCAACTATGCCGCCGTGAAGAACTGCGTACTGATGGCCCGCAGGGGCAAGGACGTGAAGATGGAGAAGAAATATCTCCCCATGCTCATCCAGGTCACTGATTCGCAGACTGAAAAGATGGCGGCCCAGGCCAGGCTCCAGGCCCTCGGCGCCAAATAAGACTTACCTGGAACGGACGGTCCTCGCGGGATCGACCTTGGTGATGAAAGTCATCGGAAGACGCAGCAGCAACATTATTATGATGTAGGCGGCTGCGTCTGTCAGTATGATGAAGGGGATGTTGACCCCTACAGGCACATAGGAAAGGAAATAATTCTCGGGGTTGAGGGGGATGAGGTGGGTGCTGCCCTGGACCAGGCAGAACAGCAGGGCCGCGGCGTTCCCGACCAGCATGCCCTTCAGCACTATCCTCGAAGCCACCCGGCTGAAAACCCCCGCCACGCCTTTGTCGGTCATGCCCATGGATTTGAGCGTGCCTATGGTGGAGATGTTCCGGAAGAGCATGATCAGCAGGCCCGAGATCATGTTGAATCCGGCCACCACGGTCATCAGTATGAGTATGGCCACCACATTGAAATCTATCAGGTCGAGCCAGTCGAAAAGGGCGGCGTATTTGTCGGCAGCGGCCGCGCTGACCAGGATGTCGTCGCCGTCGTGGGCGTATGCCAATGCCAGGGAACCCATCTCGGCGGCCTTTTCCCTGCTCGCCGCGGCTCCCTTGTACCTGTTTTCCAGGCTGACTTCCATGGCGGAGACGGCGTCGCCCTCCCAGCCGTTGAGGCGCCGCATGTCCTCGAGGGAGGCGTACACCATGAGATTGTCATCGTCCGAGACCAGCTCCTGATAGACCTCCTTCACATGGAAACGGCGCAGTTTGAGCCTGTCCCCGACGAAATAGGTGAGCATGTCGTCACCGGGGGCCAATTGCATGGTCTTGGCGAGCCTCGAAGGGATGCTGACCTGCAGGGACGCCGTGTCGGAGGAGGGGATACCTTTGACTATGACCCCCTGGATGTCGTCCCCGTGCCTGACGATGCCGGCGCGGTAGATGACAGGGACTATTTCCTCCACTCCATCCACTGAGCGGAGCCTGTCCATGTAGGACGGTTCGGAAGAGATGCTCTGCTCTTCGGAGAAATAGCTGAATGAGGAACCGGTGAGCTGGATGTCGCCGGTGAGGTCCGTCACTCCGCGGCGTATCTCTTTCCGGAATCCTGCGGCGACAGCCACGGCTATGATTATCACCAGGAAGGAGACGGCGATAGCGCTCACCGCCAGCTTCCCCTTGAAATCAAGTTTCTGCGATATGAAGGATTCGGCATTCATTGTCCCGTGGCGATTGCAAATTTAGGTAAATTTACGATATTTGCGGCCAGATCGGAAGCCAATGAGCAAGTTGAAGTCTTTCATAAAGAACTGGGCCCTGCCCCTGTCGATGTGCGTGGGAATCATCTCCTACCTGGTCTATCATTTCACGCCGGCGCTCTATCCTGCAGGTCCCTTCCTGCATGAAGCTGCTGTCCGCATGCAGCCGGTGCTGATATTCTTCATGCTCTTCTTCCAGTTCGCGAAGGTTTCCCCCAAGGATATCAAACCCCGCCTCTGGCATCTGTGGCTGCTGCTTTTCCAGGGCATAGTGTACGTGGCTCTCGTGGTCCTGGTGCTCCGGATGACGGAAGGCATGCCCAAGGTGCTCGTGGAGTCGCTCATGGCCTGCATCATCTGCCCCGCGGCTGCCGCCTCCGGGGTGATCACCAGCAAGATAGGCGGAGACCTGGCGGCCGACATCACCTATGTGGTGCTCATAAACTGCCTCGTCGCCCTGCTCCTGCCCGCTTTCAATCCCATGATACATCCCATGGAGGGGCTTTCTTTCATGCAGTGCATGTGGGTCATCCTCAGGAAAGTCTTCCCGACCCTGCTCTTCCCTGCGGTCGCGGCATGGACTATCAGGGCATTGTCCCCGAAACTCCACGCCTGGATCAGCGAAAGGGTGGGCTGGGCCTTCAACATCTGGGTCATCACTCTCTCCATCGCCCTCTGCCTCACGACCAAGACCATAGTCAACACCCGGCTCGGGATAGGCTGGCTCGCTGCGATAGGGGCAGTCTCCCTGGTGGCCTGCCTGATGCAGTTCCGCCTGGGCCGTCTGATAGGAAAAGGTTACGGATACACCCAGAGCGTCACTTCCGGTCAGGTGCTCGGGCAGAAGAACAACACTTTCATCCTCTGGTTCGCCTACGCCTACATGTCGCCCATGATAGCCATAGCCGCAGGTTTCTACTGCGTCTGGCAGAATCTTGTGAACAGTTGGGAACTCAGGGAGTACCGCTTATCCGGCGGAACTCATTCCACAGGCCGGTGACGCTTTCCACGTAATTCAGCACTTCATCTCCCTTGATCCTGGCGATTCCGAGGGAGTCCAGTACGGCATCCTCCTCGTCCCGTATCATGGGTATGAACACCGCCACGCTGTCCCAGACGCTGATGTCTGCGTCCTTGCTGGCGGCGTAGGTGATGCAGTTCTTGATGTAGCCTTCACCTCCGTTGTATGCGGCCAGGGTGAATTTTATCCTCTCGCCGGCATCCGCGGCGTCGGGGAAGTACCTCGTCAGCCTCTTCAGATAATAGGCCGCGCCCATGATGCTCTGCCTGGGATCCAGCACATTGTCGGCGCCCATGGTGGTGGCGGTGTGGGGCATCATCTGCATGAGTCCGCCGGCTCCCCGCCGGGACCGTGCGTCGATGCGGAAATGCGATTCCTTCCAGGCCATGGCGGCGATGAGCCTCCAGTCCCAGCCTATGCTGTCCGCCGCCTCCTTGAAATAATCGTCGTAGGGGCTCAGATAGCGCATCACCGACCTTCTCCTGTAGGGATTGTAATAAGAAGTCATGAACACCCGCCTGACGGTGTCGTGCTGAGGCGAGCGGTGCCAGTCCTCAAGCCAGTCGTTGATGTCGGAAAGCAAGGCCGTGTCTTCGTTTCTCACCACCCAGAGGCTCAGGCTGTCTATGGGGCTGGACACCAAGACGCTGTCGGGATGGAACTCCGGTTCGAGGTAAGGGATGATCACCAGGTCGGTGGAATCGACTTTGAGGCGTTCGAGGGCCAGGCTGTCCGAAAGCTGTATATCCACGGTGGCGCCCCTGTCGGTGGCGTATTTTTCCAGGAGATAATAGTTGTATCCGGTGATCAGTCCGGCTGTGGTGTCGTCGTAGTGGCCGAACTCGATGGCGCAGCGGAAGTGGGTGTACTCCCTATGTATGAGAGGCTCGGGTCTCCTGTAAGTGAAGAGAGCCAGCAGGCCGGTCATGAAGATGAAGACGGCAGTGGTTATGGCTGTTACCTTGGCTGTACTCATCTGGTCGGCTGTATGTAGAAAGGCCAGAAGATTCCGAGCTTGATGGATCTCTGGGTCACTATATAGTTGTCAGCCGAGAAATAATCAGCTTTTTCCATGGGCCATCCCTGACCGGCGTTCTCCACCTTGATGAAAATGCAGGCCCTCTTCCACTGGAAGTTGACGAAAGCGTCGAAATAAGGGCCGTTGTTGTAGAGGTTGGCGGTCTGGTTGTGGAAGACGCCCATCACGGGATTCCAGCCCGGAGAGTGCCAGGCGGTATTGTAGAATGCGTTGGCGCCGACCTGCATCTCCAGTATCTTGTCCTTGTTTTCGTTGCGCTGGAGGACGAACTGGAAATACCAGCGGAGATTCACGGCCAGGTCGGGTACGGGCACGATGTCAGGCATGGAGGAGTGCTGGTACAGGAGCTGGTTTTCCAGATGCAGGAAAGTCCCTATGTGGAAGTCTTTCTGAAGTTTGACGCTCAGCACGTTCATCAGCTCGCCGTTCTGCGCCGGCATCGCGGTTTCGTCGTAATAGACGTAGTTCTTGACCAGGCCGTAGGTGGCGCTGGCGGAGAAATCCCAGTATGGTACATCGATGAAGGCGTTCAGCGAAGTCATGGATGTCTTGGCGAACGCGTTCTCCCAGATGTAATGGTTGGAGCGGAAGAACTGCTGGTAGTGGTTGGGCTCCTTGAGGCTGGTCTCGAAACGGGCTCCGAAACTCACTGGGAGGTTCCTCGCCCTGCGGAAAGGATAGAAGTTGAAGCGGGCGGTGGCATCGACATTGAAATCCCCCGCCTTGTATCCGGCGATATAATACCTCGCCTTGGCATCCCATTCGAAATACCTCCTGACCCTGCCTCCGGCTCCGGCGTAGCCATAGATGGAGTTCTCCCTGTGCGAAGTGTTCACGGCGGTGCTGTCGTGATACAGCTCGAACGTGTCTCCCAGGCCGAGGTTGAGGTTGGAGACCGCGGCGTCTGCCGACCAGGGCTGCAGTTTGATGTACACCTTGTTCTCGAGCCTCATGACCCTCAAGGAATCGTTGCTGGAGGTGGTGCCGAAATTCATGACCTCGTTAAAGAACGCCCTCTCCTTCAGGCTGCTCATGTGGTCTGTATAGACTCGGGAGTAATTGGAGAATTCGCTGCTGTGGCCTATGAAAGCCGTGGTGATGTCCCTGTCGAGGCTGTCCGGGTCGTGGTGGTAGCCGGGGTTGTTCTTCTCGCGCAGGCGGTAGATGAAATTGAAGGGGATCCTGAGCTGCTGGTCCAGATAGACGGTGTTCTTTTTCAGGATCGACAGGCCGCTGCCCAGATTTATGGGGATTTCACGGGCGTCCAGTGTGGTGTCCCTGATCCAGGTGTTGTCGGCCATCCCTCCGTTCTCCTCGTGGCTTACGTTGTTGCGTATGAAGCCGGCATGCATCGAATAGCGTTTGCCCAGATAGTTCGAATTGATGACAGTGGTCTTGTTCTTGGTCTCCTCATTGTCCAGCATGCCTCCGCCGCCGAAGCGGTCGTAGAGGAAGGAAAGGTTCAGTTCGGGGGTGACGTTCTGGGTGGTGAATATATGGATGTTGTCGGATTCCTTCTCATCCTTGGCGAGTATGGTGCCGTAGTAGGCGAGCTCAGTGTGAGGGGTCTTGCTGTTGTAATGGGGCACGGTGGAGGGGGAGTAGTTCCAGCTCTCCATGGCCTTGTAGAATTCCACCCCTTCCCGGCCTTCGCGCTTGAAGAAATCGTAAGGCTGCACCGGGGAGCCTGCGACTCCCAGCCAGGTCGAATTGACATCCTGCTTCTGGAAGGGATAGTCGTAGTAATGGTAATTGTAGGTGGTGTCCACATCCTTCACATCCATCTGATGGAAGTCCTGGTCCACCGTCCATGTGATGATGCGATGCCGGGTCATGCTGTCCTGCAGCGTGTAGGTCTCGAGTATCCTCGGGGTGGCCTGCAGGATGGAATCCTTGTAGGCCTTCTTCTCTTCTTTGGCGGCGGCGAGGCTGTCGGCCCTGGCGAGTTTCGCGAGCTCCCTCTGCTCCCTCTCCCAGGCCTTCCTCTCCTTGGGGCTCATGGCGGCGAGCCTTTCCTGGAGGGCGATCTCTGCTGCAATGAGCGAGTCGGCGAAGAAAGTGGAGTCCAGCAGCGCCAGGTCCAGGGAGTCGGCACTTGCCAGCTTGAGGATCAGCGAATCATTCGATTCGGAGCGGGCCGTGAACGATTCGCTCAAGGTGTCGTGTACGAAAGAGTGGGCGTAGGAGTCGATGAGCGCCGCGTAGTATTTGTACCTGAAGGGGTCGGAGTATTTCAATGAATCCGGAGGTACCAGGGTGTCGAGGGCGGTGAGCTCCTGCTTCACTTCGATGCTGAACACTCCCAGGGAAGAGAGGATGCTGTCGGGTATGGTGTAGGGCTCGAAATCTCCTGTACGCCTGGCGCGGTAGCCGTCGGACTGGTAGACCACGGTGTCGGAGACGGGGGAGAGCACCGTCACCCCGGAATAACCCGGGTCGGGCCGGAGGGCGCCCGAGACGCCTCCCACCGCATATGCCAGCACTGCTGCCGGAAATAATATCCTGGACAAAAGGTTCATTGTAAAAGGCAAATGTACGGACTTTTTGAGAATACTCAAAAAAGCGTAAATTTGCCATTGTTATGAAAAGACTGGAAAAACTCTTCGAATCCTTCACCGGCAAAGCTCCGGAGTCGGTTTCACCCCTGCCTCTTTCGGGCAGCGCCCGCAAGTACTACCGACTTTCGGCCGACGGCCGCAGCGTCGTCGGAGTGATCGGTACCAATCCCGCTGAAAACAAAGCCTTCCTGACCATCGACGCCAACATGGTCTCCAAGGGCATCAAGGCTCCGGCCGTCTATGGCGTGAGCCAGGACGGGATGGTATACATCCAGGAGGATCTGGGAGACTGCCAGCTTTTCGAAATGCTCCGCCCTTCCGTGGACAAGGGCGCATTCTCCCCTGAGGAGATGGCGCTGCTGCGCAAGACCATCGCCGCCCTGCCAGCCATCCAGTACCGCACCGCAGAGGGTCTGGACTGGGGCATCTGCTTCCCCGACAGGGAGTTCAACTCCCGCATGGTCAATTTCGACCTCAATTATTTCAAATACGATTTCCTGAAATTCACCGGACTCGAGTTCAGCGAGATCCGTCTCCAGGACGATTTCGACACCCTGGTGGAGGACTCCCTGCAGTCCATAGGCAATACTTTTATGTACAGGGATTTCCAGGCCCGCAACGTGATGGTCCGCAACGGAGAGCCCTGGTTCATTGACTTCCAGGGAGGCCGCCGCGGCCCCGTCCAGTACGACCTGGCTTCGTTCCTGTGGAACGCCGGCACGCATTTCCCCAAACAGGTCAAGAAAGCCCTCGAGCAGGAGTATCTCGCCGCCCTTTCCGAGTTCCAGAAAGTGGATGAGGACGAGTTCCGCGAGCGCTACCGCCTCATCACCCTCGTGCGCATGCTCCAGGAATTCGGAGCCTACGGTTTCAGAGGCTACTACGAGCGCAAGCAGCTCTTCATCGACTGCGTCCCTCCGGCGCTGGGCTGCGTGCGTGAGCTCATCGAAGAGCCCTTCGCCCGCTATCCCTATCTCACCGAAGTCCTGCACACCCTCGCTTACGACTGGGAGCCTCTGAAGTAATGAAAGCGATGATTTTCGCCGCCGGCCTGGGGACCCGGCTGCGGCCTCTCACGGATACTATGCCCAAGGCTCTGGTCAAGGTGGGCGGCGTCCCCATGCTGGAGATAGTGATCCGCCGGCTCATGGCCGCCGGGATCAGGGAATTCGTGGTGAACGCCCATCATTTCCACACTCAGATAGAAGATTTCCTGAGGGAAAACGGCGATTTCGGCGCCGATATCACATTGTCCCTGGAGATGCCCGAGCCCCTGGAAACCGGCGGCGGCATACGCAAGGCTGCGGCGGCATTGTCCGGCAGCGGCCCCTTCCTCGTGCACAATGCCGACATCCTCTCCGACCTCGACCTCCCCGCTTTCATGGCGGCGGCGCGGCCCGGGGCACTGGCGACCCTCGTCGTGAGCAAGCGGAACACCACCCGCTATCTCCTTTTCGACGACGACATGCGCCTGGTGGGATGGACCAATGTGGTGACTGGGGAGGTGAAGTCCCCGTATCCCGCACTCGACCCCGCCGCCTGCAGGAAATACTCGTTCGCCGGCATCCACATCATAGCCGAGGAGGCCCTCGCCCTGATGGAAAGCTGGCCGGAGAAATTCTCTATCATCGATTTCTACCTCGCGCAGGCCGCTGCGCACCCTATCTACGGATGGGAGCCTGAAAGTCTGAATCTGGTGGATGTGGGCAGTCCCGAGCGCCTGGAAGAGGCACAGGTCCTTTATTCTTCGATATACACGTCTTCACCGGGGACGGAGAAATAATACTGCTCGCGGGCGTATTTTTCCAGGGAATCACGGTTCGTGCTGAGGTCGTGGATCCTTTCCTCAAGGCTGTTGATGCGGTCCTTGTACTCCTCGATGCGGGCTTCCTGCCTGTGTCTGGTGATGCCGGCCTTGACCCAATGGACCACATTGTCCCGTTTGAGGAACAGGAACAGCACGGCCACTGCCGTTACGATCACAGCGTAGCGGAGGAATGACTGTTTCCTGGTGTCTTTGTCTTTCTTCATGGTGAATTGTTGCAAAAATAATTAAATTTGTAAACTTGGAAAACACTAACCCATGAAACCTACATTACTTGTACTAGCAGCCGGTATGGGCAGCCGTTACGGCGGCCTCAAGCAGATGGACGGTCTCGGCCCGTCCGGAGAAACTATCATCGATTATTCCATCTACGATGCCGTCAAATCAGGCTTCGGAAAAGTTGTCTATATAGTCCGCGAGTCCTTCCTGGACCAGTTCAAACAGACGGTGGCGGCAAAATACAGCCATGTGCGCTGCACCGACGGTTCTCCCCTGGAGTTCGTCTTCGTCACCCAGGAGCTGGACAAGATCCCCGAAGGCTTCACCCTGAACCCCGAGAGGCAGAAACCCTGGGGTACCGCCCACGCCATGCTCATGGCCAAGGATGTCATCCACGAGCCCTTCGTGGTGATCAACGGTGACGATTTCTACGGTGCCGATTCCTTCAGGATAGCTGCCGAGTGGTGCCGCGCCCATGAAAATTCCCGCGGCGTCTTCAGCATCGTGGGCTTCGAGCTGGACCACACCCTCTCCGAGTCCGGCGGCGTGTCCAGGGGTATATGCCACTATGACAAGGACATGCATCTGACAGGCATAGTCGAGCATCTGAACATCGTCCTCGAGGCCGACGGCAAGGTGCGCGGCGACAATTCGGTGACTTCCGAAAGGGTGGTCCTCGACTCCTCCGCCCTCTGCTCCATGAACATGTGGGGCTTCACCCCCGATTTCTTCCCCAGGGCCTGGGAGATCTTCAAGGACTTCCTCGCACAGAACAGCACTGAGCTCAAGAAAGAATACTACATCCCTTACGCAGTGGACTGCATGGTCAAGGAAGGCTACGCCTCCACCGACGTACTCTCCACTTCATCCCACTGGTTCGGCGTCACCTACAAGGAAGACCGTCCGGGCGTGGTGGCCAAATTCGCAGAACTTGTAAAGGAAGGCATCTACCCTTCACCCCTTTATTGATACAGTTATGGCACGCAGAAGTCCCCGTAATTACAATCTTTTCGGCAACTACACTTATTACCTGCCGGCCGTTTCGGATATCTTCATCCTGCTCCTCTGGCTCCTGCTCGGTGCCATCGTAGGAGGCTTGGTGACCATGCCGTTCGCTCTGGCCCTGCCTCAGGAAAAGGTCGCTGAGTACAGCACAGTGCTTTCCTATCCCCTGATGTTCATCCCTGCGATGATATATTGCAGTGTCAAGAGCCGCTCCAGGAGTTTCTCCCATCCCGGAGTCCTTCTGAACAGCGCCCATTTCGGCAATGCCGGGGGACTGGTCTGCGCCCTGCTGACTATCCTCGCAACCCTGGCCGCTGGTTTCTGCGCCGACTTCTTCGTCAGCATCCTGCCGCCCATGCCGTCCTTCCTGGAAGAGGCCCTGAGGAGCCTGACCGGAGGTAACTTCTGGATCAATTTCCTGTGCGTTTCCATCATGGCTCCTTTCTTCGAGGAGTGGCTGTGCCGCGGCGTCGTACTCAGGGGACTGCTCCACCACAACGTGAAACCCGTCTGGGCCATCGTCATCTCAGCCGTGTTCTTCGCATTCATCCATCTGAATCCCTGGCAGGCCATCCCCGCATTCATTTTCGGTTGCGTGTTCGGCTATATCTATTACAAGACCGGATCCCTGCTGCTGACCATGCTGGCCCATTTCACCAACAACACCTTCTCCTTGATAATGAGCCAGTTGGATGCTTTTGACGGATCAGAGTACTGGACTGATATCCTCCAGCCTCAGGCCTACTGGATCATTTACCTGGCCTGCGCTCTGCTGCTTGTGCTCATATTCAATGTGTTCAAGCGCATCCCGCTCGAATCCCCCGCGGGCAACAGCGACAAGCAGGAACCCCTCATAGGATAAGGCCATGCTCATCGTACTCGAAGGGCTTGACGGAGCCGGCAAATCCACCCAGGTGCGTATGCTCAGGGATTATCTCGAAGGCGTGCGCCCGGGTCTGGAATACATACATTTCCCCAGGTACGACGCTCCCGTGTGGGGGGATCTCATAGGCAGGTTCCTCCGCGGGGATTTCGGTGCCAACGGCAGCGTCCATCCCCAGCTGGTGGCCCTGCTGTTCGCCGGGGACAGGCGCGACGCCGGTCCCGCGATCCGCGAGGTGCTCGCCCGTGGCGGCGACGTGCTGCTGGACCGCTATGTGTATTCCAATATCGCATACCAATGCGCCAAGACCGCCAACTATTCCGAAGCCGAGTACCTGAGGGAGTGGATAATCAATACTGAATACGGCAGCTTCGGCCTGCCCCGTCCGGACTTGAACATCTTCCTGGACGTACCCCTAGGATTCGTGGAGAAGAGCCTCACCTCCAACCGCTCCGGGGACGACAGGGGATACCTGCACGGCCGCAAGGACATACATGAGGCGGACATACGCTTCCAGGAGAAAGTCCGGGACATGTACCGCCGCCAGGCCAGCGTCGATCCGTCTTTCGTCACGGTGGACTGCTCCGCCCCAGACGGTTCCATGCTGCCGCCGGAGGAAATATTTGCCAAGGTAAGGAAGATAGTCGATGAAAAAATTTAGAAGGATTTTCGCCCTGGTCATCGGCACCGTCTTTTTCATTGCCGCCGTATTCAAACTCATCGACCCTGTCGGGACTTCCCTGATAGTCAGGGGATATTACAATTTCCTGGGCATTTCCTTCCTGGATTTCTCTTCCCGTGTGGCCGGAGTGGCCCTGGGCCTGCTCGAGGCCGTAGTGGGCGCCGCCCTGATCACGGGAGTATGGCGCCGCCAGACGGCCATAGCCAGCGGCGTCATGACAGCTGCTTTCACCGTCATCACTTTCGTGCTCTGGGTCTCCGATACGGAGATGGAGTGCGGCTGTTTCGGCGAGGCCATCCATTTGACCCAGTTCCAGACTTTCCTGAAAAACATAGCCCTGTGCGTCCTGTGGGTGCTGGCGTTCGTGCCCCTGAGCTCCCTGGAGAAGCCCCGCAAAGTCAAATATGCCACCTTCGCACTGGTCTGCCTGTCCGTGGGTGTGCTGACTTTCTTCTCCCTCGTGGGCCTGCCCCTGAGGGACTATACCCCTTTCGCCCCGGGAGCCATACTTTACGAAGCGGCGGAGGAGGATTTCGAGAATGCTCCGGTGCTCTCCCTCAGCGATGCCGAAGGGAACTATCACGACGAGGAAGCCATTGCCCCGAGGGTAATGGCCGTGTCCGTCTATTATCCCGAAAGACTCTCCCGGAAGGCCTGGGATGATATTTTCGCCTTTGCCGACAATGCCGCCGCGGAGGGTTTCAGCCCTGTCGTGCTGGTAAGCGGCACCCCGGAGCGTATGGCCGGGATATTGGGGGGAAGGGTGTCCCGTATACGCTACGGGGACTGGAAGAGCGTAATTACCCTGAACCGCTCCAACGGCGGCGTCACTTATCTGGCTTCCGGGAAAGTGATACGCAAATGGGCCGCAGTCCGCAGACCATCTCCTGATACTCTCAAGTCGGTCATGAAAAAAGACCCGACCGATGTGATGGCTGATGGCACATCCCGCGGTCAGGTCTTCCTTCAGGCTTTCCTGCTATATGTCTTTGCAGTGATGCTGCTTATCTGATGACGATGTCGTAAGGCATCCTGACAAGCACTTGCGGCTCTTTCTGGGTGCTGAGCTTGAGCAGTGTCGAGGCTGTGCCCTCGAGGAATGTGCCTGCGAAAACGTTGGCGTCTTTGTTTCCGGTATTGAACATATCCATCAACATCTCCTGGCTGGACTTGGGCTTGGGATAGCCGGCGATGTTCCAGTTGGAGAGGTCGGCGTCTCCGGCTTCAGCGATCACCCAGTTCACTGCATCCTCCAGGGAACCGATCTCATCGACGAGTCCTATGCCGATGGCATCCACACCGCACCACACGCGGCCCTGGGCGATTTCGTCCACATCTTCGGTGGGCATCGAACGGCCGGTGGAGACTATGCTGAGGAATCTGCTGTAGATGTCCTCGATGGAGCGGTACATGTAGTCGGTCTCGACCTTGTCAAGGGGCCTGGTGAGGTTGCCGAAGTCGCTGTGCTTGTTGGAGTTCACGCTGGTGATATTGACATGGGCGATGTTCTTGATGGTCTTGCTGAAATCAGGGATGAGTCCGAACACTCCGATCGAGCCGGTCAGGGTGGCGGGATCGGTGTAGATCTTGCCGAAGTTGGAAGAGATCCAGTAACCGCCGGAAGCGGCGTAGGAGCCATAGGAAGTGACTACGGTCCTGCCTTCTGCGAGCAGGTCGAGCTCAGCCTTGATCTTCTCGGAGGCGACGACGCTGCCGCCGGGGGAGTTGACCCTGAGCACCACGGCCTTGACGGTGGAGTCCTCGCGGACCTTCGCTATCATTGAGGCGAAGCGGTCGCCGGCCACATTGTCCTTGCTGCTGCCGTCGACGATCTCACCCTCGGCGTAGATGATGGCGAGCTTCTTCTTGGCTTTGAAATTGTTCTTTACCTTGACTGAAGCGTAATCGGCGAGGGAGAAGGCCTTGAGGTCCTTGAACTTGTCCACGACTGCCAGGTCGGCGAGTTTCTGGTGGAGTTCCTCCCTGGTCAGGAGTCCGTCCACGAAACCCTTGTCGAGGAAATCCTGGGGCTCGCAGAGCTCCATGTTGTCGATGATGGAGTTGAGGGTCTCCGGACTCATGCCGCGGCTGGCGGCGATGTCAGTGGAAATCGTGCGCCACATGGAGTTGATCATCACCTGGTTCTGCTCGAGGTTCTCAGGGCTGGACTCGCTGCGGATGTACATCTCACCTGCTGATTTGTATTTTCCGTGGCGGATGAGCTGCATGTTGACTCCGAGTTTGTCCAGGAGGTCCTTGAGGAAAACGAGCTGGGAGCTCACTCCGTTGAAGTTGTAGGAGCCGCCGATATGGCTGATCATGTAGATCTTGTCGGAGACGGATGCGAGGTAGTAGCCGCTGGTGGAGAGGTTCTCGGTGTAGGCTACGACGGGCTTGCCGCTCTTGCGGAAGTTCTCGAGCGATTTGCGGAATTCCTGGAGCAGGACCAGCTCCGTGGTGCTGCCGTCGGGTTTGAGATAGATGTATTTGACGGCCGGATCCTCAGCAGCTGCGTTCACTGCACGCACTGCGTCGAGTATTCCTACTGACGCTCCGGGGACGGAGACGTTCAGCAGACCTGCGGGTGCCATTGAGGAGAGGGAAGCCATGGGATTGGCCTCCTGGGTCTGCTCAGTGATGGAGATCTTCGAGAGATCCACGACCATGACTCCGCCTTCCTTGGGGATGACGGGCTCGGACTTGCCGGAAGATGCCATGCCACCGATGATGGCGAAAGTGAGCATCAGGCAGATCAGTGAGCAGATGAATACGCCGACTATGACGGCGAGGGTGGTTTTAAGAAAATCTTTCATATCGAATTTGCGTTACGAGCCTCAAATATAATTATTTTTGCGTGAATTTATTTCTTATATTCGCACCACGGAACGGTTATGAAGAAAAAGAGATTAATATCCCTGTTGGCGCTGCTGTTACTGTTGATGGTACCGGCAGGTGCGGTCCTGAACGAAAAGGACCTGGCGCACACGCTGTCCGTGCTCCGTTTCGAACTCCGGCAGAAAGTCGCGAGGGATGAGAGCAACAGGTCGCGTATCCTCCAGCGCAGCCGTGCCCAGCACACTCAGATGGTCGATATCCTGAAGAACAGCAACGAGCTCGCCCTCGTCCTGTATTCCCAGAACCAGGATTATACTTTCGACATAACCTATGCCCTCAAGGCGGTGACCCGCCAGTATGAGGACTTCAACAAGGAAAGACGTCCGTTCGACCAGATAATGGAGCGCCTCGACGCTGAGATAGAAAGCTATTCACGTCTTATCGAGTCCCTCAGGCGCCTCCCTCCCGAGCTCAAGACCGTCGAGGGCCTCCCTGACAGCCTGGCCTATCACAACGACAGTCTGAAAGTCGCTTCTATCCCGGAGGCTCAGATGACCATAGTGGACAGTCTCAACGCTTACGGTCATATGCACGCCTTCTTCCTGGATGAAGCCGGGCAGGAAGACCGCGATTCATGTATACGCTATGCTACCAATCTGTTGCTCATGTATCAGGAGGCCAAGGACGGGATCATCGCTGACAACGAGCATTACGAGGATGCCCTGGGCCGGCTGAAAGAGTCTTACGACTATGCCCAGGAGCGGTATTTCAATCTTCAGAGGCGGATGTTCTTCCAGAGCCAGGGCGGCTATTTCAGGATACTCAGGTCCCCGGGGATCTATATTTCCCGTGCCTGGGACGACGCTGTCAATAAATACAGCCGCCGCACCTCCGAAGGCATGAGGTTGCGGGGAAGCGAATGGCGCGGCCCCATTGTCACCCTCTTCATGCTGCTGGTGCTGCTGTGCCTCGGCGTCGCATTCTTCCTGGGCAGGGTGGTGGTGTCGGTGCTGCAGAAAAAGGTGAAAGCATTCCAGACAGAGGATTTCCCCCGGCGGCGTTTCTGCGTGAGCCTGCTGGTGGGATCTGTGATCTTCGCGATCGCAGTGTCCCTGACGATGATCTTCGTGCCCAACCATTTCTTCCAGGCGGCTTCGGACTTGCTCATGACCCTGGCCTGGCTGCTGGCGGCCATATTCCTTTCGATGGTCATCCGGCTCAAGCCCGAGCATATCAACCCCGGCCTCAAGCTCTACCTTCCGCTCATCGCGCTGGGTATCATAGAAGTGTCGGTCCGCATCCTGTTCGTCCCCAACAGCATGATGAATCTGCTGTTCCCGCTGTTGCTGCTGGCCGTGTTCTTCTGGCAGCTCAATACCTGCCGCAAGCAGTCCTCCAAGGCTGACCGTTCTGACAATACTATCAGCTGGATAACCCTGGTGCTGATAGCGGTGGCGACCATACTGTCCTGGGCGGGATTCACCTTCCTGAGCCTGGTGGTGATGATATGGTGGCTCTTCCAGGTAGCTGCGATAGAGACTCTCTATGCCATCGGGACCATCATCAAGAAATACCGCGATGCCCATATCGCAGCCAAGGTTCCCAATTCAGATTCCAAGTCAGTCAGGCAGAAGATTGAGGCGGGAGAGTATATCGCCAACACCTGGCATTTCGATTTCATCGACAAGGCGCTCGTCCCCATACTTGCCACCCTGTCCCTGCCCCTGTGCATAGTGCTGGCCCTGGATGTCTTCGACCTCACTGAGATACGCCGGGTGCTGTTCTACACCCCGTTCTTCGATTTCCATGACAAGGAAGGCAATGTCATACTCCACTTGTCTTTCTACAAGATAGTGCTTACGGCCTGCCTGTATTTCCTGTTCCGCTATATCAGCTATGCCGCCAAGGCTTTCTACAAGAAGCTCAGGCTCGACAACCTCCGCATAAAGAACGGCAAGAGGCATATCCATACCAACGAAGTCAACCTGGCCCTCGCCGACAATGTGATAGAGATCCTCGTCTGGGGCGTGTTCATCATCACCTGCATCATCATGCTCAAGATCCCTACAGGGGCCCTGTCCATAGTCGCCGCAGGTCTCGCCACCGGTGTCGGTCTCGCCATGAAGGACATCCTGAACAACTTCATCTACGGCATCCAGCTCATGTCCGGACGCCTCAGGGTGGGGGACTGGCTCGAATGCGACGGCATACGCGGAAAGGTGTCGGCCATCAGCTATCAGAGTACCCAGATCGAGCTCCCGGACGGGGCGGTCATGTCTTTCCTGAACGCTTCCCTGTTCAACAAGAATTTCAAGAACCTCACCATGAACAGCTCTTACGAGTTCGTCAAGATAGTGGTGGGCGTCAGTTACGGAACCGATATCGACAAGGTCAGGACTATACTCCAGGAAGCCCTGGTGCCGCTCCAGACCAAGGATACCTTCGGCCGTGACGTGGTGGACCTGAAACGCGGGGTGACCGTCGCCTTCGACGATTTCGCCGACAGTTCCGTCAACATAGCTGTCCGCCAGTTCGTACTGGTGCCGGAGCGCATGGGGTACATAAACAAAGCCAAAGAAATCATTTACGAGACTCTCAATGCCAACGGCATCACGATACCGTTCCCGCAGAGGGATGTCAGGATAGTATCTACAGAATAAAATGTCACAGAAACCGTCAATTCCGAAAGGGACAAGGGATTTCGGCCAGCAGGAAATGGCTGAAAGGAATTATATATTCGACACCATCAGGTCAGTTTTCCGCACTTACGGTTATTCGCAGATAGAGACTCCTTCCATGGAGAATCTCTCGACCCTGCTTGGCAAGTACGGCGATGAAGGGGACAAACTCCTCTACCGCGTCCTCAACTCAGGCGACGCTTTCGCCGGGGTGGATCCCGAGCAGTACAGGCAGGAGGACGGGTCCCTGAATTCCAAGGCCCTGTCCCTGAAGCTCTGCGAAAAAGGCCTCAGATACGATCTCACCGTGCCTTTCGCCCGTTATGTGGTGCAGCACCAGAATGAGATTCCCTTCCCCTTCAAAAGATTCCAGATACAGCCTGTGTGGAGGGCGGACCGTCCCCAGAAAGGCCGCTACCGCGAGTTCTACCAGTGCGACGTGGATGCCATAGGCAGCAAGTCCCAGCTCTGCGAGCTCGAATTGGTCCAGATCGTGGACAAGGTATTCCGCCTGCTGGATGTCAGGGTGGTGATGAAGATCAACAACCGCAAGGTCCTCACCGGCCTCGCCGAGATCGCAGGCTTCCCCGACAAAGTGGTGGACATCACCGTGGCTATCGACAAACTTGACAAGATCGGCCTGGACGCCGTCAAGGCTGAGATGCTCGAAAAGGGTCTCTCGCCTCAGGCGGTGCAGGTCATCGAGCCGGTGCTGTCGCTGTCCGGGGACACTGCCGCCAAGATCGGCGTGATGCGCGGTCTCATGAACGGTGGAAGCGCTTCCGGAGTGGTCTCCGAGACGGGTCTGAAGGGCCTCGACGAGCTGGAGGAACTCTTCGGCTACATCGGTGCCGCCGGCATCTCCACGGCATGCGAGATCGACCTTTCCCTTGCCCGCGGACTCAATTATTATACCGGAGCCATCTTCGAAGTCAAGGCTCTCGACTGGCAGATCGGCAGTATCTGCGGCGGCGGACGCTATGACAATCTCACCGGTATCTTCGGACTGCCCGACATGTCCGGTGTGGGCGTCTCCTTCGGCGCCGACCGTATCTACGATGTGCTCAAAGGTCTCGGCAAATTCCCCGCATCGCTCTCGAGTGCGACGACCCTGCTGTTTGCCAATATGGGCGAAGCAGCCTATGTGCTGCCGCTTGCATCGGCCCTGCGCGACGCCGGCATCCCCGTGGAAATCTACCCGGACCCCTCCAAATTGAAGAAGCAGTTCGACTACGCCGGCCGCAAGTCCATACCCTTCATTTCCATCAACGGAAGCGAGGAGGCGGCCGCCGGCACTGTCAATATAAAGAACCTCTCTTCGGGCGAGCAGCGCAGCTACGGCATAGCCGAGACGGAGGCCATAGCAGCCTTCCTGCGTGGCTGAATTTGGATTATTGAAAAAAACGACTTACCTTTGCAATCCCAACATCGCGGGGTAGAGCAGTCGGTAGCTCGTCGGGCTCATAACCCGGAGGTCGCAGGTTCGAGTCCTGCCCCCGCTACGAAACGAAGAACAGCAACCTGAAAGGCTGCTGTTCTTCGTTTCTCCGCCTTGAGGGGGCTTTGCCCCTTCCACCCCCGCCGCAACGCGGCTGCCCCCAGGGGCACGGGGAAAATCCGCTTTTGGTGATTCGACCCTGGGAATCCGAAAAAAATGCTACCTTTGCACCCGCGAAAAGGCTTTTTTCGCAGCTTGGTAGAGCTGCAATCTCCACTGTTATTTAACCTTGTTTTTTATGAAAAAGAGATTGCTGTATACCATTCTCTCCATCAGTTTGCTTACCGTCATGGCGGGTGCCGCCATCGCCCCGGCGCTGGGTGTCATCAGTACCCATTTCACAGGCAGGAATCCGCTGCTTATCCAATTCATCGTAAGCCTTCCTGCGCTTTTTATCATCCTCACGAACCTGGTATTTCCCTGGATCTGCCGCTTGATGAAAACCCGCACTCTTGCGCTGGCAGGACTTGCCCTATATGTGTTCTCCGGAGCAGGGGCTTTTTTTGTCGATGATATCTGGGTACTGCTGGCTTTCCGTGCCCTAATGGGTGTG
>JAFTBU010000003.1 GCA_017455065.1 Bacteroidales bacterium | reverse complement strand
CGGTGCTGCTTGTCTGCCCAGTCTCATTCTTTCCCGGCCCTCTTTTTGAATACGACCTCCAGGTCAACGGCGGCCTTCTTCAGCATCTCCTCCTTGATGTAGGTGTCATGGCCACGAGCGGGTCGATGTCGCTTTCGGTACGTCCCCCCGCCTAGATCATCAGGCAGAAAGACTTGCTTTTTGTCTTCATTGACGCTCCCGATTTTATCTCCTTATACGCATAAGCGTCAGCTGCTCTTTCCCGGCAGCCTTGAGACAATTTCCGCGATCAGATTTGTCATGGGCATCGTCTGCAGGGTGATGACGCCGGGACCGGTGACAACGGTGTTGAACATGCTTTCGCCGCCGAAGAGGATATTCTTCACGCCCTTGACCTGCTGAATGTCCATTGTGACTGTTTCGTCCATCATGGCCAGATGCCCGGTGGAGATCAGCATCTGCTGCCCGGGCTTAAGATTGTAATTGATGGTGCTGCCGTCGATTTCAAGGAAGACAGTGCCCCTGCCGGAGAGCTTCTGCATTATGAAGCCTTCGCCGCCAAAGATCGCGGTACCCAGCTTCTTCTGGAAGACAACCTCCATCTGGACGCCGGCTGTGCAGGCAAGAAACGCCCTCTTTTGAATGATGACAGGCTTTTCCGGCGTGACCTCAACAGCCAGGATATCACCGGGGAAGTTGGAAGCAAAGGCAATGAGACCGCTGCCGTTGCGGGCGGTATAGTAGTTCTGAAACGCCGACTCGCCGGAAAAGACACGGCCGAAGAGCTTTCCGGCTCCGCCGCTCTTTGTCTCCATCTCCATGTTCGGCGTCATCCAGCTCATGGCGCCGGCCTCGCAGATCATGGACTCCCCATCGTCGAGCGAGCAGATCACCACCGGCATGTTGTCTCCGTGAATATTGTACTGCATTTCCGTTCCTCCTGTCAGATGTATTGGTTTAACGCGGGGTACGGGGGATAAGGCGCATTACCAGATGATCACACGGTCGGCAGGGGCAAGGTACATGCCGTCACCCTCGGTGATGCCGTAGAAGTCCAGGAACTCATCAAACTGCTGGAGCGTGCAGTTGATGCGCAGGTACAGCATGGGGTGTACATCGTTGATGCGGATGTAGGCCATCTGGAGAGTATCCTTGGTGAGCCGCGCATCGGCAAAGGCGCGGAAGAAGGCGTCATAATCGAAGTCCTCCATCCCGGCGGCAATGCGCAGCATCACCTTCATGCCCGCCATATCGGCGCCGGCCTCACCGGTCATGATGCTGCCGTAGAAGTCCTGGCCCTCCCAGGGATGCATGGCGTTGTAGTAGTCCACCATCTTCTGGTTGCGCTCCAGGAAGGCCGCCTGGTCTTCCTCGGTCCACCAGTTGGCCATGTTGCCGTCCTTGTCGAACTGCGCACCTTTGGAGTCGAAGGCATGGGAAACCTCGTGTCCAATCACTGTGCCGAGCTTGGCGAGCAGCTCCTCATCGCTCATTTCACTGTTATACATGCCGCCCTGTGCGTAAGCACCGAGGATGTAGAGGCTGTTGTTGAGGGGATTGTAGAAGCAGTTGACAGTCTGAGGCGCATCGCCCCACTCCTCCTTATCCACCGGCTCGGAATATTCTTTTACGCTCTCGTCGCGCATGTATCTGGCGATCCGGCGATTGGCCTCCCACAGCGTTCCGCCGTCTTCGGGGCCCGCAAAATCCAACTCCTCACAGCTGTATTTCTCCCAGCTGTCCGGATAGAGGACGTAGGGGGTGATGCTGTCGAGCTTTTCAATGGCTTTGGCGCGGGTCTCGTCGGAGAGGAAGTCCGCCTCTTCGATGATCCCGTGATAAGCCTCCATGATTTCGTCGATCATGGCGGCGATGCGGTCCTTGTCCTCCTGTTTGAGGTAAGTCGCCGTGTACATTTCCGCCGTGGGCCATTTCAGCTTCTCAGAGACCTCGGAGGAGAAGACCGTTGCGTCATCCAGCATGCCAGTGGCGCCGATAACCGCGTTGCGGTAGGCATTGCGCCACTCATAGCACTCGCGGTCCAGGTTCGCCGATGCGCTGAAGACGCCGTGTACAATGATATAATCCTTCAGCAGGGGCAGATTTTCTTCCGTGTACAGCGCACTGAGCTTTTCAAGGCCGGCGGGATTCAGGACCAGATACGCCTCGGCCTCCGGGTAGCCCATATTGGCGAAAGACTCAAGGACGGGAAGGCTGCCCTGCAGCTGCTTGAGATCGTCCAGGCCCACATAGTTGAGAATACGTCCATAATAGTCGGGACGCTGCTGCTCCTCGCTGGTGTAAATCGCGGGGGCAAGCATGGTCTCAAAGGCAAAGCAGTTGTCGATCTTCTGCGCGGCCTCATCCTCGGAATAGCCGAGCTTAAGGAGCATCTTTTCCGCAAGCTCCGTAATGGCCTGCTTGCCGATTTCGCCGTAGGGGGTAAGCGCCGCGTACTCAGCGGAATCGTTCAGCAGCAGTTCCGCGTCCGCGACGATCATGATGCGGTGGTTGGAATCCATAAGATCCTCCCCCGAGTCGCACATCCAGACGGCGCTCAGCTGATCCTCCGGAGGCGTAGCGGAAAGGTAGGCGCTCAGCTCTTCGATAGAGCCGATGGCCTCCACCTGTTCCGTCTGTGCTTTCAGCGGGGCCACGCCCACCGCGTTGCGGCTGTCCCAGTCCATCAGGAGCTGGAAGTAATCATAGGCCAGGCGCGCGTCGTGTCCCTCCGGCGCATCGCCGAGGAACATATTCTTCAGATCCTCCGCCGCCTGAATGGCCAGGTCCACCGAAGTGCCGGCGCGGGAGTAGCCCTCCGGGATCTCCAGGGCCAGGATTTTGTCCTTGTTTACGGCAAGGGCAAAGTTGTCCTTCAATTCGGCAGTCGTTTCCTCAGTCACGACGCCGTCAAGGTCGATGCAGGGCCAGGGGGTGCCGGTGGTGTAATCCGGCTCGTCGGCAAAGGCGGG
>JAFTBU010000017.1 GCA_017455065.1 Bacteroidales bacterium | reverse complement strand
GTCCGAAGAGCAGGTGCTGGCTATCCAGGATAAAATCAATAATCGGCCGAGAAAAAGACTTGGCTTTTTCTCTCCAAATGAACTTTTTAATTCTTTAACTAAAACAACGAAAAAAGTTGCATTTGACGGTTGAATCCAGGGCACTACCAGTACACTGCGTTTCTAATTGATAATCAAAAAGATACATTTCAGCGGAACCATGTCGCCCATACGCGGAAAAAGATACATTTCAGCGGAACCGTGTCGCCCATGCGCGGGAAAGGATACATTTCAGCGAAACTATGTCGTCGTCCAGGAAAAAAGCAAAACGGTATCGTCTTCCGGGAAAGGCAGGGGCAGAAAACAAAAAAACCGCCGCTGTGTAAAGCGCCGGGCGATATATGGTGGTGTTAAGTCTGTGTGTAAGGGGCTTCTTACTCACCCGCTTACTATGTATTCTGTGTAGCGGGAGTGGGTCACGATCCCACGACCTCCGGATTATGAATCCGACGCTCTAACCAGCTGAGCTACCCCGCCATCATTATATTTCAAAATAAAAATCAGCATTACGCTGATTTTAGTTGAGATAGAAGGACTCGAACCCTCACTGACAGAGCCAGAATCTGTAGTGCTACCATTACACCATATCTCAATATTCCCGAAAAGGGACTGCAAATGTACGATTCTTTCTTGAAAAAGCAAAAAAATTATTTGTAAATCATCACGATAGCCCACACTTCGCAACCTTCACCCCTTCCGACGAAGCCCAGACGCTCCGTCGTGGTGGCCTTGACGCTGACTTTGTCGGGGTCTATGCCCATCACGCCGGCGAGGGTCTCGCGCATCTGCGGCACCAGGAAACCTATCTTCGGGGCCTGCAGGGCAATGGTTATGTCCACATTGGCTATCGCGTAGCCTTTTCCGGAAAGCAGGGCGACCACCTTGGAAAGGAGCAGCTTGCTGTCCACTCCTTTCCAAGTGTCGTCCGTGTCAGGAAAATGATGGCCAATGTCCCCGAGGGCGGCTGCTCCCAGCAGCGCGTCGCAGAGGGCGTGGATGGCCACGTCTCCGTCCGAATGCGCCACGAAACCCCTGTCAGAGGGCACCTGCAATCCGCAGAGCCACATCGGCAGCCCTTCCGCGAGGGCATGCACATCATATCCCAAACCGCTTCTGTATTCCATATCCTAGAACAGATGGGGTACGAATTCCTTGAGGAACCTTCTCCAGGTCAGCCACTCGTGGTCGGTGCCCTCTGAAGAGTAGAAGGTGTTGTTGATCCCGTGGGCGGTGAGCCTCTCGCTCAGGCCCGCGCTGCTCATCCTCTCCTCGGTACCCAGACCGATGAAGAAGTAGTGGAATTTCTTGTTGAAAGCCGCTGCGTCGGCGAAGATGCCGTTGTAGGCGGTGTCGAACTGGTCCTCGCGCACATTGGTGGCTGCGCTGAAGAGACCCACGTAGGAGAACAGGTCGGGATGCGACATGGCGATGTCCAAGGTCTGCTTGCCGCCCCAGGAGAGGCCTGCCATGGCCCTGTTCTCACGTCCGGTGAGGGCGCGGAACTCTTTCTCCACCATGGGGATGATGTCCTGGATCAGGACGGGCTCGAAGGAAGCTGCCCATGCGTTGAAATCCACACCGGGGGTGCCGGAACGGATGCCGCAGTTGCCGCTGTTCATCACCACGATCATGGGCTTGCACTCGCCGGCGGCGATCAGATTGTCCATGATGTTGCCGACGCGGCCCTGCTTGGGCCAGCTGCCCTCATCCTCGCTCATGCCGTGCTGCAGGTACAGGACGGGGTATTTCTTGCGGGCGTTCTTGGCGAGCTCGTACTCGGCGGGGGTGTAAACCATTGCCCTGCGCCACTGTTGCTCATATTCGGACCAATAGCGAACCTCCCTCACCATGCCGTGGGGGACGTTCTGGGTGCGGTAGTAGTCGCCCTCGGGACCCTCGGGGATCTCCGCGGCGGCAGAGCGGCCGTAGCGGCCGTCGAAGACGTCGCAGTCAGGGTCGGTGACGGTCACGCCGTCCACTACGAAGTGATAGAAATGGAAGCCTACCGCCATGGGTCTGGAAGTGGCGTACCACCATCCGTCCGGGTCTTTCTGCATAGGGATCTGGCCGCGGCAGTCCACATAGACGTTCTCAGCCTTGGGGGCGTACAGGCGCCAGTAGATCTGGTTGGCTGCATCCACTCGCGGATACTGGCGGAAAGGAAGAGCCGTCTCCGAGACCTTGGTCCATCCGGGGATAGGTCTCTGAGCCAATGCCGGGACTGCCAGCACGACGGCGAGAGCTATCATCAACACTTTTCTCATTTGTTTATCATTTTGAGCCACTGGGCGAGTTCACTGGTCCACTGTTCTTTGTACGGGAAGCTGTCCTTGAAGCCCCAGCCGTGTCCGCCGCTGGCATAGATGTGCAGGGTGGAGGGCACATTGTGGTCCTTGAGGGCCTTCATGTAGTCGAGGCTGTGGTAGACACTGATCATGTCGTCCTGGGAGCAGAGGATGAAGGCCTGGGGGGTCTTGTCGCTCACTTTGGAAGCGATGGTACCCTGCTGCTCGCCTATCATGGTTAGGGCGCCGTAGAAGAGGATCTGGAATGCGGGCCTCTGGATCTCATTCTCGTACTCGGTGCAGAGCCTGGCGATCAGATGGCCGCCGGCAGAGTTGCCCTGTACGCCGATCTTGGCAGGATCCACACCCCATTCGGCGGCATGGTCGTGCATGATCTTCATGGCCTGCTTGAGGTCGTTGAGAGGGGCGTCGTAGTTGCCGTTGGGCATGCGGTACTTCAGCACCGCGAGGGTGATGCCCTGGGAGTTGAGCCAATCAGCCATCATCGTGGCTTCGGTCTCGAAGGAGAGGTGACGGTAGCCGCCTCCGGGACAGGCGATGATGGCCTGGCCGTTGGGGTGGGCGGGGACGAACACGGTGAGGGTGGGCTCGGTGACGTTGGTGATGCGGAAGTTGTCATTGCGATACTCCTCGCCGGTGAGGCCGGTCTTGTCGGGAGCTCCGTCAGGCCAGATGGGGAGGACCTTCGGGGCGCGGACGGGGTTCCAGCCCTTGAGGATGTAGGCGGGGTCGCTATAGTTGCGGATGATCTCGGCATCCCTCACGGCGTCGAGCCTGCGGGAGACGTCATTGCGCTGCGAGAAGTCCACGAGCTCGCCGGTGTCGGCGTCGCGGGTGTTGAACTCCCATGCCCTGGCGGTCACCGAATACTGGCTCCAGCCGACGGGGCTGACATTGCGGGTGGTGCAATTGATAAGTACGAACTCAGCGTCGGGGTAACCGCGGCTGCGGCCGAACTCGAGGGGCCTCTGGCCGCTGCCTTCGAAGTGGCACTCCACGAACACGTCGCCATGGTCGGGGGCGAAGTTGCGCACCCATGAAGCGGCGCCGCCGGAGTTGCGGATGGTGCTGTGGTAGGCGAAGAGGCTGCCCCTTCCGAGGATGGAGTCGAGGCCGCCGTCGAGCACGCACTCGTCCATGTAGACGGTGCCGTTGGACTGGAGGGCGTCACCGCCTCCGATGATGTGCACCCGGTACAGAGCCACTCTCTCGCCGCAGATCAGCAGACCCTCGGCCTGGCCCTTGGGAGCCGTCTCGAAGGTGATGTCCTGCAGGACGATGTCATGGCAGTTGTCGAAGGAGTTGGCGGCGCGCCTTGAAGGGAAGGTGCCGCGCTTCTCATTGGTCTTGATATTGAGGGGGTGGGGGTTGAAGACCTCGTCGTTTTCGTAGAACATGCGGGTCTTGTCCATGCCGGCGCCCTGGATGATCAGGTGGCTCTTGTTGCGGCAGTAGATGATGTCTTCGTATTCGCCCTCGGCCACGGTGATGAGTATGGTCTTCTCGGAGAAGTCGGGGACATAGTCCAGGGCTCCCTGGAGGGTGTTGAAGTCACCTGTGCCGTCAGCCCTCACATTGAGCTGGGAGAGGTCGCGGGGACCGGATTTCTTGGTGGAGAATTTCCACTCGCCCTTCTTGATACCGGCGAAATTGCCGCTCTTGAGCACGCCCTTGTCGATGGTCACATAGTACTCGTGGCCGTACTCGAGCATATTGTTGTGCAGATAGATGGTGGCGGTGTTGCCGTGCACGATGATGGGGTGGAAGTGGAATCCGTCAGTGAATCCTCCGATGATGTTCAGCTGATACTGGACGGAATCAGGCTGGGCGCCGCCTGAGGGAGTACCGGGCTTGGTGTCCTTGTTGGTGGGCATCTTGTCGCGGGTGTAGTCGTACGGAGTGTGGATGTAATCGCAGTCCGGACCGTACCTGCGGCCTCTTCCGGGGCTGGTGGGGATGCTCATGTCAAGCTCGTCCACGAGCTCGCCGGTGGCGGCGTCAAAGACCCTGATGAAGCCTTTGGCTCCGATCTGGGGCTCCTGGTTGAAGGTGATTTGGAGATGGGTGTCAGGATTGACATTCTGCGCTCCCTGAGCGGGCGTCAGGAACGGGAGCACAGCCAAAAGCATTTTGATGAACATATGACAAGTGATAATTGGTTATCTCCACAAATTTATAAAAAAATCCCGGTTTGATATCCTTGCGGGAAAATGGTTATATTTGCATTATTATGGGACTTTTCAATTTCTTCGGTGAGACGGAGCACAAGGTGTTCGATTACAAGCCGATATATTACGACAAGGACGAGGAGGAGCGCAAGCAGATGTTCGGTGCCGTGGACGGAACCCGCGACGCCGAGATGAAAAAGAGCTCCTACGTGCCCGGTTCCTACATCAAGGGTGCTTTCCGCGACGGAAACTACCAGCGCACCCGCAGCCATTCTTCGAAGGCGCAGAACATCATCGGCATCATCTCGCTGCTGCTGGTGCTCATAGTTCTGTACTTCATAGCCAGATTCTATTCGCTGCTGTAATGGGCAAACTCAAGGTCCTTCCTGCGAATATCGCCAATATGATCGCGGCGGGTGAGGTCGTACAGCGTCCTGCCTCCGTGGTCAAGGAGCTCATGGAGAATGCCGTGGACGCCGGCGCCACCCGCATCGACGTGGCCGTCACCGACGCCGGCCGCACCCTCATCCAGGTCATTGACAATGGCTGCGGCATGAGCCCTTCCGACGCAGTGCTCTGCTTCGAGCGGCACGCCACTTCCAAGATTGCCACCGCCGACGACCTCGAAAAGATCCTCACCTACGGCTTCCGCGGAGAGGCGCTCGCCTCGATTGCCGCAGTCGCCGAAATCACCCTGAAAACCCGCCGTGCGGAAGACGAAACGGCCACCAAGGTCACCGTGGAGGCATTCGGCAGCATCAAATCTTCGGCTGTCAGTGCCCCCGTCGGGTCCAATTTCGCCGTCCGCAACCTCTTCTACAACACCCCCGCCCGCCGCAAGTTCCTCAAGAGTGACAATGTGGAACTCCGGCACATCGTCGAGGAGTTCACCCGCGTCGCCCTGACCCGCCCCGACCTGGGCTTCACCCTGAGCCACAACGGCCGCGACATGTTCGTGCTGAAGCCGGCGAAGTCCCTGAAGTTCCGCATCACCGACCTGCAGGGGTCGGCCGTGACAGGGGAGATGGTCGACCTGGAGGCGCAGACCACAGTGGCCCGTATCAGCGGCTACCTCGGCCGCCCCGAGAGCGCCCGCAAGACCGCCGGCAACCAGTATTTCTTCGTCAACGGGCGCTATTTCCGCAGCCCCTACCTCCACAAGGCCGTGATGAAGGCCTACGAGGAGCTGATGCCCGAGGGCCTCAACCCTCCGTATTTCATTTTCCTGGAAGTGGATCCCCTGGCCATCGACGTCAACATCCACCCCACCAAGACTGAAATCAAATTTGAGGACGACACCGTCCTCTTCCAGATACTCTACGCCTGCGTCAAGGAGACCCTGGGCAAGAATTCCTTCGGAGCCAGCATAGACTTCGACACCGAAGGCGCCGTGGAGCTCCCGCAGCTGGGCCGCAGTTTCGAAGAATACAAGGGCGTACACACCCCCAAGGTGGACTTCGACCCCGACTACGACCCCTTCGCCTCCGCCCCCGGGACGACCGCCCCCTCAGGCTCCCCCGCCCCGGACCCCTCCCGCTACATCCGCCCGAGCCAGGACTACGGCGCCCTGTTCGAGCAGAAGAGCCTGCCCGCATCGCGCTGCATGGTGCTCCAGGGCAAGTACATATTGACCCCCGTCGCATCTGGGGTCATGGCGGTCAACATCCGCCGCGCCCGCGAAAGGATACTCTACGAGCGCGCATTGTCAGCGATCAAGAAGGAAAAACACATCACCCAGACCACGATGTTCCCCGTGCAGGTGCAGGTGGGGGTGCAGAACCGTCTGCTTTTCGATACCAATGCCGCCCTGCTGGAGTCCCTAGGCTTCGACATCGCCCCGTTCGGCAACGACACCGTGGTGGTGAACGGCGTGCCCGAAGGCTTCAGCTGCGAGACCGGCAAGGTGGAGCAGATGGTCTCAGACCTCACCCTGGTGCTCTCGGACAGCGGTTCCTCCCTCCAGGAGATGATACAGACCTCCATGGCGGAGAAGTTCTCCACCCTCGGCTCCATGAGCGGCGACGAGATCTCCTCCCCCCTCGAGGCCCAGCAGCTGATCGACGCCCTGTTCGCCTGCGACAACACCGAGCTCACCTACAGCGGCAAACGCATCGTGAGCATTTTGACTATTGAAGATTTGGACAAGAGATTCTGATATGTTCGGACAAAGGATATACATACCGCAGGTGACCAAGAACCTGCTGATCATCAACATAATACTTTACCTGGCGACCCTGGTCAACGAAAACTTCATGGTCGCCACCTTCGCCCTGTTCTACCCGACCTCGCCGTACTTCCGCATCTGGCAGATCGTCACCCACATGTTCATGCACGGAGGCTTCTGGCACCTGTTCTTCAACATGTACGCCCTGTTCATCTTCGGCTCGGTGATAGAGCAGGTCATAGGCTCCAGGAAATTCCTCATCTTCTACTTCGTCTGCGGACTGGGCGCCGCCGGCCTCCACCTGGGGGTGCAGGCCCTGCAGGCGGCTCCGTCCATGGTTCCGACCCTCGGAGCGTCCGGCGCCATCTACGGCGTGCTCATCGCCTACGCGATGCTTTTCCCCGATTCCAAACTCACCCTCATATTCCCGCCCGTCAGCCTTTCAGCCAAGGTCTGGGTCCTCATCTTCATCGGCATAGAGCTGGTCACCGGCCTGCTCGGCACCGCCGACGGGATAGCCCATTTCGCCCATCTGGGAGGCATGCTGCTGGGATTCCTGCTGATCACTTACTGGAAGAAACGAGGGACTTTATTTAACAGAAACTGATGAACGAAGAAATCCTCAAGGAAGCCGTCCGGGTGCTCAAGGAGGGTGGGGTCATACTCTATCCCACCGACACCATCTGGGGCATAGGCTGCGACGCCACCAACGAAGCGGCAGTCGAAAGAGTCTATAAGATCAAGCAGCGCAGCGAGTCCAAATCGCTCGTGCTCCTGGCCTGCGACCTGGACATGGTCGCCCGGTACATCCGGGAGATCCCGCCCATGGCGATAGACCTCGTGGAGGTCAACGACGCCCCCATGACCATAGTCTATCCCGGCGCCGAGCATCTGGCTCCCAATGTGATAGCCGAAGACGGCTCAGTGGGCATACGCATCCCCATGAACGAATTCTGCCGCCAGATGGCCTTCAAGCTCCGCCATCCCATAGTCTCGACCTCGGCCAACATTTCCGGGGAGCCTTCCCCCAAGAAATTCAAGGATATCCCCGAGGAGATCAAGTCGGCGGTGGACTACATCGTGAGTCCCAAACTCGAAGCCGAATCCACCGGCAAGGCTTCCCAGATCATCAAACTCGAGGTGGACGGCACCGTAGAGATAATCAGGGCCTGATGGAGATTTTCTACAGCGCGGATATTTCGGACGGCCTGGTCCGTCTGGACGAAGAGCAGTCGGGACATTGCGTCCGGGTGCTGAGGCACCGTGCGGGCGACGAGGTCCTGATCATCGACGGCCGGGGTACGCTGTACCATTGCCGCCTGGAAAACGACTCTCCCAAAGCCGCCACGGCCCTCATCCTTTCTGAAGAAAAGAATTTCGGAGCCCACCCCTACCATCTGGAGATGGCGGTGTGCCCCACCAAGAACGCCGACCGTTTCGAGTGGTTCGCAGAAAAGGCCACCGAGGTGGGTGTGGACGTGATTTCGCCGGTCATAGGCGAGCGCTCCGAGCGCAAGATCTTCAAGACCGAAAGGCTGCACCGGCTGGTGCTGAGCGCCGCCAAGCAGTCCCTCAAGGGCGCCGTCCCCGAGGTGCGGGAGCCTGTGAGCGTCCGCGATTTCATCGCCTCCTGCCCCGAAGGCGCCATCAAACTCATCGCCTATTGCTTCGAAGGGGAGCAGCGCCGGGTTTCGGTGCTGGAGGCACTGGGCCAATGCAGGGGTCGTGACATCATTGTCCTGATCGGCCCCGAAGGGGACTTCTCCCCCGCTGAAGTCAGCGCCGCCCTCGCCGCCGGGTTCCAGCCGGTGCACCTGGGGTCGTCGCGGCTGCGCACCGAGACCGCCGCACTCACTGCGGTCGAAGCGGTTTATCTGAAAAATCTCGATTGACATGTACATAGGACTGATTTCCGACACCCACGGGGTATTCGACAGGGAGTTCAAAGATTTCCTGCAGCCGGTCGATGAGATCTGGCACGCAGGCGACTGGGGGCACGGCGAAGAATTCACCCGCAGCATCTCGGACTTCAAGCCCGTCCGGGGGGTCTATGGCAATTGCGACGGCCAGGACATCCGCGGCATCTACCCCGCTCACCAGTTTTTCGTCTGCGAAGGGAAAAGCGTGCTGATGACCCACATCGGAGGCTACCCCGGGCACTATGACATGAGGGCCAGGGCCCTGATCGAAAGCTACCGCCCCGAAATCTTCGTCTGCGGACACTCCCACATCCTTAAAGTCATGTTCGACGAGCACTACCAGATGCTCACCCTCAACCCCGGCGCCTGCGGCATCCAAGGCTGGCAGGTCGTCCGCACCGCCCTCCGCTTCCGCATCGAAAACGCCGAACTCAAAGACGTCGAACTCTTCCAGCTGCCGAGGTACTGAGGACCGCCGGGGCTGCTTTTTGCGCTGAAATATAACTAACCGTAAATCAGCCGTTTACGCATAGCACTGGGGGCCTCCTGGATTCAACCGTCAAATGCAACTTTTTTCGTTGTTTTAGTTAAAGAATTAAAAAGTTCATTTGGAGAGAAAAAGCCAAGTCTTTTTCTCGGCCGATTATTGATTTTATCCTGGATAGCCAGCACCTGCTCTTCGGAC